>DAISYQ010000008.1:0-82650 GCA_036825195.1 Syntrophales bacterium | reverse complement strand
AACAACACGACTCGCCATTTCGGTGGCGAAGAGCTTTGCCATTGACGCCCTGCCAAGGGTCTTCGCGGGATGATTGATATCGGTCATCGCCGCGGACTGGCTCACGAGCAGTCTGGCAGCCTGAATATTGGTAACCATATCCGCTAATTTCATCTGTATCGCCTGGAATCCAGCTATCGGCTGACCGAAGGCCTGGCGGCCTTGTGCAAACCTCAGTGCCTCCTCATACGCGGCCTGGGCAATACCAACGGTTGCGGCCCCAACCGAACAACGACATACATCCAGGGTCGTCATCGCTATTCTCATGCCCTTGCCCGGCTCACCGACTACATTTTCCTTGGGAACGCGATAATTATCAAAAATAATTTCATATCCGGGATGGGAGGCTACCAGATTCATGATCTTTGTGGTCAGGCCGGGTTGCGGCGTTTTCGCATCGATAACAAAGGCCGTGATCCCCTTCCCGCCGAGCGTTGGATCGGTTTTTGCGAACACACTGCACATCTCGGCACCTCCGCCGTTGGAGGCATAACACTTCTTCCCGTTGAGAACATAGTGATCACCGTCCAGCATGGCCGTTGTCGTGATACTGGCGACATCGGAACCGCTGGTCTCTTCGGTCAGGCTGTACGAACCGATTATTTCCCCTGTGGCGACCCGGGGAAGATACTTTTTCCTCTGCCCTTCGGTTCCGAATAAAATCAACGGAATTCCACCCATGGCGCACATGATAAAGGTATCATCGGCCTGAATACATACCCGGCTCAACTCCTCCCGTATGATCGCCAGATTGGACGGCAGAATACCGACTCCTCCGTATTCCACGGGAACGACAAACCGGAACAACTCTTCTTCGGCCAAGAACCTTACCACGTCCCATGAAATCTCAAGCGTCGTATCAACCACCGGAGCTATGGGCGCAAGCTTCTCTTCGGCAAACTTCCGTACTCGCATCTTCAGTTTTTTTTGTTCTTCTGTGTATTGGAAAGACATCATCTAACCCCTTTCATTTATTTATATGTAAAAAACATGTACGTGCATTGTACTGAGAACACGCCCATCCTCGCTCAAAGCGAATTTTCAACGTGATAGATCAAGGACCCTGCCGCCGTTTACCAAAAATATTGGCTGATCCTTTCTCAGTGGGTGCAATCCCTGCTGCTATCACTTCCTCTGGAGGCTTTCTCAAGACGTCAACCCGTTTCCGGGCCGGGAATCCATCATGAGTTTCCGTGCCGGTCAATCACTGTCAAACAGAATACGATGTGAACAGATATTCTTCCATGATATTCCATCCGTCAGATATTACCTAACAACAAGCGCCTCCTCCGGACAATCCAGGACCGACGTGTCTTCGCTCGTGATCAGGTCGGTCAACATGAAGACTTTAGGCAATACCAGATTGGCGTAATATTTTGCCGCCGATATCTTGCCCTCATAGAAGGTTCTGTCATGGTGACCATCCGGTAAATCAGCGAGTTTCTTTCGCGAAACCAATGCCTGTTCCATCAGACACTTGGCAACCTGTACCTGAGCGCACACGAACAGTGTGTTGATGGCATTCAAGGGTATGAGATGCTTCTTTTCATCAAGATTTGCATACCAAGAATCATAGAGGTTCTTCAGGGTTTCGATACATTCGAGTCCTTTCTTCAGAACGCTCATCTCTTTTTCCAGCCCCGGTTCATTCTCATTTTCCTTTATGAAATCGGCTATGAGTGATACCCAAGCAGCAAAAGGAGCGCCACCCTCCATCCTCATTTTTCTGCGGACGAGATCCATACCGTGAATGAATGTCGTACCTTCCCAAATGCTGAGTATCTTGGAATCACGCAGATATTGTTCGATCGGGTATTCCTGCGTATATCCAACACCACCCAACACCTGTATCGCTTCCGATACGAGATTCACGCTCACTTCACTCCCATATCCTTTGACCAGCGGCGTAAGAATGGCGGCCATGTCAGCACATTTTTTCGCCTTTTCTTTGTCACTTGAGTTTCCTTCGATATCCAGGTAATAGAAGCCCTTGTAAATCATTGCCCGTACCCCTTCAACATGGGCCTTCATATCCAAGAGCATTCTTCTCACATCTTCATGCTTGACTATGGGAACTCGATCGGCATCCGGTTTATCGCCGAAAGGACGCCCCTGAATACGCTCGGTAGCAAATTGGGAGGCATAATAGTACGCTGCGGCAGACTGACAATTGGCGTTATGGCCCGTCCCAATACGCGACTCGTTCATCATGTGGAACATCATGGCAAGACCCTTCGATCTGCCTTTTGCATCGGGAAGATCACCTACCCGTATCCCCCTGCAGTTATCATTATCACCAAAGCTTAACATGCAGGTGGCCTGCGCCTTAAGACCCATCTTATGCTCGACGCTTACCGTCGTGACATCGTTTTCCTCGCCCAGACTGCCATCCTCGTTCACCCATATCCTGGGAACGATATACAGACCCAGACCAGCCGAACCGGGCGCACCCCCTTCCGGACGCGCTACAACCATATGAATGGTATTGTCACAGATACCCAGATCGCCTGCCGTAATAAAGATCTTTGTTCCCTTAATCATCCAGATGTACGGATCATCGGTTGGTATGGCCCGCGTTGTTGAATCACCTATGTCGGAGCCCGCATTCGGCTCTGTAATACACATGGTTCCCTGCCATTCACCGCCGACCATGCGGGGGACAAAGAGCTCTTTATCCTGCTCCCGTCCGAAACGAATGATCAGGTTCGCCGATCCGCTCGTTAATTTGATATAGGATGTCACAGCGGGACATGCCGCCGTGTTCATCTCATGAAGCATCTTGTAGAGTATTAACGGCATCCCGCCTTCCAGCTCTACGCACTCGGCGCTGGAACCCCAGCCGTTTTCCTGAAGAAATTTGTATGTCTCTTTAAATCCCGGAGGGGACGTGGCAACACCGTTTTCGAACTTGATGCCAACCCTGTCTCCATCGACATTGATCGGATTAACGATCTCTCGAGCCACCTTGTATCCTTCATTCAGATACATATCAACATCGTCTATGCCGAAGTAATCCTTAAACCTGTCACAGGCAAATACCTCTTCCGTTGGCAGCCATTCTTTGATGATAAACTGCAAATCTCTTGTGTCATATTTAAATTCCATAAAACAGATCCTCCTTTAGGAACATTATTATTTTCCCCTATCGGGGTATATCATAGTCACGAAAAGGCCTGCACCTTTGTCATTTCGAGCACCTGAAGAGTACCATGCGATTTTCTCCACGGCTGAAAGGGCACATGATTCAATTCATGACCGTACCGAGTATAAGAACAGTTTCGTGTTAAACTATCTTCCGTCTCGCTATCTTCTGGGGTCCGGTATCGTCAATATTATTACTTTCCGTTTTGCAGTCACAATTGCCGGACACCACCTTTGATAACAACCTTCCTCATACCTCTGCTTGTCAAGAGAACATATATCATTTATCAAGTACTGCCAGCCTTCTCATCAGCTGGGTTTTCTACCATGTAAGATGTAGACCTCTCGAATCATTGAGTTTGGGCAAATTCAATCACCTGTACGCAAGCATGAAGGCGAAGTATAACGGAGTCATACCAACAGCATAGGAATATTTCTTATATTGTACTATACGCATAGTAATCTCCCAAATGGAATACGAATTAATTGCAAGTACTCTATAAGGAATAGTCTAATATATTGCTCCTATAACATCCATAGGTAAAAGCCGTGTTACCTACCGTCTAAAATACCTCATCCACAGCCCATGTCGGCCTGTATTTGTAGTACTCAGACGGATGGGCCTTTGCCAGACCGTCATACGAGGCGCGGGCAAGGGTCACCTGACCTCTGCTATTGCGATAGAGACGCGAAAGGCCCTTCTCCTCGAGAGAGGTGAGGTAGTTCACCATCTCCTCGTCTGAAGCGGTGATCTGTTCCTGCAGCTCGCCTACGGTCATATACAGACCCGGATTGACCCGGTAGTTCTCGGCCAATGCCTCGAGAACGCCGTCTTCCGTCGCCGCATATGTCGGCAACTCATCAATCTTGCCGATCGGCATCGGAATCTTCAGATCCGCGTTCATAACCCGACGGGGAACCTTCAGATCGTCGGCCATCTCCTTCAAACCCATACGATAGATAAGCATCCGCATAATTTCACTGCTCCCGGCCGCAATCTCATTGATCTTGGCATCCCGCATGATCCTCTCCACCGGATAGAAGCGGGTCACACCGTCGCCGCCCATGCACTGAATGGCATTCAGAACAAAATCTTTCATCAACCGCTCAGTGTTGTTCAGTTTCAGCATAGCGGGGTACAGCGCGGAATCACCACCCTGATCGAAGAGGTGCGCCGTATAGTACGTGAGCAGTCTCGACATGTTATAGGTGGTGATCATGTCCGCCAGCTTGAACTGGTTGGTGGGGAGATTTACCGTCGGTTGCCCGAATTGAATCCGGTGCTGCAGATGGAACGACGCATAGGCAAGAGCCTCTCGCATACCGCCGAGGTGAATGGCGGCCGCTATCGCCCTCTCCACATTGAGTCCGGCCATCATGAGCGACCAGCCGTCTCCTTCACGGCCCATCAAATTGCTTAGAGGGACTTTGACATTATCATAACGGAGATATGAGTCATAGAGACCATCATATCCGGCAAGTTCATTTATCTTTTCTATCGAGAAGCCCGGCATACCCTTCTCGACGGCAAAAACGGAAAGGTGTTTATGCCGGGCCTTGTCCTCGGCTTTCTCGCTCGTTCGTGCATAGGTCATATAGAGAGCGGAAACCTGCGCATTCATGATAAACCGCTTGGTACCGTTGAGCACATAATAATCACCCTCCCGTACCGCACGCAACTCAACCGATGCGGCATCTGACCCGGCAAATGGTTCCGTGATGGCAACGCTGGTATGCAGATCACCCGAAGCGATGCGCGGCAACCATTTCTGCTTCTGTTCATCGGTACCCTGATCCCTGATTAAGAGGGCACCGCCACTGCACATGGTGTTGATAAAGTTATTTGAGATTGATCCCATGCGCCCCAGTTCCTCACAGAGAATGCAGGCCCCTGTCACCCCCCATTCCTCAAGGTGACCGCCATATTTCTTTGGTATAATGGCGCCGTACCAACCTTTTTTGACTATTTCTTGCGCGATCTTCCAAGGGAATCGCTTGTTCCAGGCATCTTCCTGAGCCCAGTGCATAAACTCTCCAACAAATTGACAGGCATCTTCAGCCAGTTTTTTCTGTGCATCACTCCACCAAGGATATTGTTCCATAATTGGTTCCTCCGACTCCTATAAATAATTCTGATGTTTCAGTTGAAATTGAAAGGCGTTTCAAGTTTCCTCACATTGACGCATACCTTGAACGTATCGTGGAAGGGGATATCAAAGAGACTATTTCGACAGCACGCCAGATCAGGCGCATACGCTTTGCACGTGACATATGCGCGAGAATATCGATCTCGGCAAAATCCACACCAATACACCAAACGTAACCATCGGCCGTGATCCGACATTGTTTCGTGCAATCTTTTAATCCAATACGAGAGGAGCCGTCACATGATACCATTGCGGCAGGCGATGATCTTCAGGAGCAGTAACATGAACGGGAGTATGAACGTGAATACCCTGAGCAGTAATGGAATCCTCTCTCAATAACAATGTGGCATTCAGCCCGCGCATATGCACAAACGTATGACGGCTCCTCTCGATATAAAAAAGATCTTTACAAACCAAATTAAACAAAAACCATACACAATGCGTCGCTACTGGATCATCTGGTTGGGAAGCCACGTGGCCAAACCAGGAAACACAATGCATAGAAACAACGCTATCACCATGATCGTTACAAAGGGAAGACAAGCCCTGTACAGGTCCATCATACTGACATCTTTGTGCCCAATCCCCTTAAAATAGAACATGCTCAAACCAAAGGGCGGCGTGAGGAAACCAAGAAGGAGGTTCATAGTAACCACCAGCCCGAACCAGAGCGGATCAAATTCAAGAGCACGAATTATGGGCATAAAAATTGGCATGGTAATGATAACAATGGGTGTCGAATCCATAAACATGCCCAGCACAAATATGATGATCATCATGATCGTAAAGATGACCCATCGATTCAGTTCCGATCCCACGATCAGTTCGGCAATGAAGTTACTCACACCGGTGATGGCAAGCAGCGACGAAAAAGCGGTTCCGCCGATGATAATCCAGAAGATCATCGCCGTAATACGTATCGATGACGCCATGGCTGTCTTGAGATTCGCTACCGTAAGATTCCGGTAGATGGCGGCACAACAGAGAGCCCCAAACGCCCCCATACCACCGGCTTCACTCGGCGTTGTTATTCCGGCATAGATAAATCCGAGCACGATAACAATCAGCAAGATGGGAAGGATGGCACCTCTGAGTGATACAAATTTATCACTCCAACTTACCCGTTCCTCGGGTGGAATCGCGGGTCCCATTTCGGGACGTAGGTAGCACCGAATCAGGATGTAGGCGATAAAGAGACCTGCCGTCAGCAAACCGGGTAAAACTCCGGCTATAAAAAGCTTACCGATAGACAGATCGGCAAAGGCGGCAACCAGAATCATGGTGATACTCGGTGGAATAAGCGGGCCAAGAGATCCTCCCGAACAGATACTCCCCAAGTTGAGATATTTTGAATATCCACGTTTTTTCATTTCAGGATAGGCAATCATCCCCATCGTAACCGTTGCCGTCGATCCCGATCCCGTCGTTGCCGCCAGCAACGTGGAAACAGCCACGGTCGCTGCTGCAAGACCGCCTCGCACTCCGGCGAACCATTTCCAGAACGTATCGTAGAGCGCGGTCCCGAGACCCGATACCTGCAACACCCCTGCCATGAATATAAACATGGGAAGGGCGATGAAGAAATCTTTCGTTGTCGTTATAATGATCGTCGACGGAAGAATGACCAGAGCAGCGGGACTTGCCCACATAACAATTCCAGCGATACCAACAAACATCAGGCTTAACGCAACGGGGAACCCTGTTATCAGGATCCCAAGCAGCATTACCGATATGGTAAGAGTTATCATTGCAAGGCTCATTCTTCACCTCCCGACTTTCCCATCAAAAAGAGAATGTCTTCTATAAATTTAGCAATCCCCTGTAAGAGAAAGAGCAGCACACCCAGAAATATGAGGATCTTCAGGGGATAAATGGGAAGTCCCATGGAAGTGGTTTGAGCTTCTTTGGTCAGCACTGCATTCCAAGTATCGATTGTTACGCCCCAGAGAAGTGGCCCGAGGCAAGCGAGGAAAAAGAAAAAAAGTATTATCTTGATAATTCTCTGAGTTTTTTCTGAAAACCGCGAAACTATGATATCCATACCGATATGGCCATCATAGAGCATACAGTATCCTGCACCGAGCACAACCAGAGCACTCATTAACTGAACGGTGATATCGATATAATACCAGGGATGATGTAAAACACGTCTTTGAAAGACATCGATTGCCACGAGCAGCGTAAAGGGGATAAAGAGCCACATGGCTGTTTCTCCCGTCCACCTGTTCAAGGCATTAATTCCGGAAACAATTTTTTTTAACATGGCCACGCTCCTTGCAGGTCAATTGACAGGCTTGAAAAACCACGTCCTCCGCGATTTGAATATCGCGGAGGACGCTGTAAATAATGCTACATTACAGGGTTATATTTCACCGTTGTATCGACCGATAGCCTTGAGATGTTTCAGAACGATCTTTAACAGTTCGGCACACTCGGGGCTCTTGCTCGCATAATAGGGCCATACCTTCTCTTCACACAGTTTTTGCACTGCGGCTTCATCTTCCGTTGACCACGTATAGGGGGTGAATTTGTAGTTCTTTGCGGTTTCAGCGATAACATATCGATGCTGCAACTGGGCCAGAGCACTGGTGGTGTCAAAGTAGTGCTTGCTTTCACGCATGACTGTTTCCTGAATGTCCTTCGGCAGTTTATTAAAGGCCGTTTTGTTCATCAGAATGGCTTTAACCGGCACGGAAAAGTTCGGATCAACCACCATACCGGAGGCCACTTCTTTCAGTTTTGCCTGTTCAAGACCGACGGCACCTGTCGTACACCCGTCAATGGTACCGAGTTTCATTGCCATGTACTGATCGGCAAAGGCGATGGTCATAGGATTACCACCCAGGGCTTCAATGAATTTCCCGAAGGGACCCCAAACTCTGATATTTTTCCCCTTAACATCTTTGTAGCTCGGGCAGGGGAAGGTGGTTATCAATCCTTCAACTTCCTGGGTCGTAATTGGGATATGGATAATATTGTACTTGTCGTAAATCTTCTGCATTCTCTCGTAGAAGCCGAAGTTGTAGTAACAATCCATTGCCTCATAGGACGTTTTCCAGGTAAAGGGGAGACCGGATGCGATATAGGCCTCTGGGATCTTGCCCGCATACCAACCGGGCATAACCTGACAACATTGCACAACGCCGGCCCCGATATTTGTCAACGCTTCGGCATTGGGGTATGCTGAATTGGGGGGAATTACCTCGATCTGGAGTCGGCCTTGTGTAACCTCACCGATGTATTTGGCCCATCCATAATCATCCTGGTTATTTAAAATGTATCCCTTCCAGTGTCCGATCGTCGGTACCTCAGGCATGATGGCCTGCATTCTCCATTTAATGACCTTCTGATCGCTTGCAGCACCGGCGCTGCCAACGGATCCCATCAACAGGCAAAAAATGCCTACAACAGCTATGGTAATTACAGTAATCTTCCGTTTCATTCGTGCTCACCTCTTCTTACGCTTAAATTTTGTTTTTAATGAGTTAGCTATCACCAATTACGCTGATTCCGTAGCGGATATTTTCCCCAGCAACAGTTTCGGGAAAAGCTGCCTACCTCCTCTCTAAAAATCGAGTTTATTGATTAATCATGAAAGTACAATATGAAATCATCATAAGTACTATATGAGTATAATTCTCATATATACCCTGACAGAGCGCAGCGAATTGCATTCAGAATCATGCGGTGGTTTAGACTCAGGATGTCTATATGTAGCGAAGCAATCTCGTTTATAACAAAGATACGATGAGTTACAGATGAGTTTTAAGAAATGTATAGTTGACGGGCCGCGGGTTAGCATATTCAGTACCCGGATCCATTGAAATACTTGCGGGTAGATCTTCACATGCTGTAACCGTTGTTCCTCTTGAGTAAATGGTACGTATTACTTTCCCTGAAATACGGCATCCCGTTTTTCAAGAAAGGACTGAATACCCTCCTCAAGATCTTGTGTTGAGTATGCAAGAGTCTGCAACGCCGTTTCATAACTGGCCTGAGCGGCAAAATCGGTCTGATAACTGCGAAGCAACGCCCGCTTGGTCATCTTGATCGCCAGAGGCGGTAGTACGGCCAACCTGCGTGCCAAAGATTGGGCTTCATCGTGGACGTTCTCTGATGGAACTACTCGGTGGAGCAAACCAAGATCTCCCAATTCCTGTGCGGTAAGCATCTCACCAAGCAACAACATTTCCGTTGCCTTTGACAGACCCACCAACCGGGGTAACAGCCAGGTAGATCCCATATCCGTCGCAGGGAGCCCCCGGTGCACAAAGGTGATACCAAACTTGGCATTTTCAGACGCCACACGGAGATCACAAAACAGGACAAAACAGAAACCGGCGCCGGCAGCCACACCATTGACTGCTGCAACCATCGGCTTTTCAACACGCATCATCCTTTGGGCCAGCAGACAAAATCCCGTCTGCACCTGATCGAGTTTCCCGGCATCCAGTTCGCGCCCTGCAAGCAACACGTCCTGCATGTCACCGCCGGCACAGAATCCTTTGCCGGCTCCTGTCAGGATGATCACCCTGACATCCGGATCGGCTTCCAGTTCATCAAAGAGCTGTATGAGTTCTTTTGCCATGATGGTTGTCATGGCATTCAGTTTTTGAGGGCGGTTTAACGTCACCGTTGCTATCCGATCACTCTTATCAACTAACACGGTTGTATACGTCATCTGTTTTTTCCTTTTTCAATATCACAAGAGAATACACTCAGGATCTTTTCACATTTAAAACTATTCTATTGACTCTGCTTTTCTCCGAATCCATACCATCTTGAAAACCTCTCTACAGGCTCACGATTCGTAATCACATCATTCGCCGCAAAATTCCGGTCCGGATATCCGATGGAAATACCGATAATTATTCGTTCCGACTCCGGCATTTCCGTATAATGACGGATCACTTCAGGATATGAGACACCCTGCTGCGCGATGCATGTCCCCAGGTCAAAATTCATGGCAGCCAGGCACAAGGTCTGGGAAAAGAGGGCAATATCAAATGCCATGACCGGTTTTGTAAGGGCATCCGAGGAAGACAGGATAAGGGCAACCGGGGCATCAAAGAATCGGAATCCCCTGAGGAGCCACTCGGTCCGTCTTTGCGTATCATCTCGCTGTATATCCATGGATTTGAACAATTGTTTCGCCACAGAAATCTGGCGCTGCCTAAAGGCTGGTTCTCGTGATTCATGTTGATTCTCTATTAATACTTCCGCATGCGGGGCGACACCGGCAAATAACTGAGCGACATTACTTCGCTTAATTTTTTCAAGTACTGCTCCGGTGACGATATTTACCTTCCACGGTTGAAAGTTGCGTGTTGAAGGTGCCTGCGCTGAAATCTTCAACAGTTCTTCCAAAACGTCCGTGGGCACCATGTCAGGTTTATACCCGCGTATGCTCTTCCGTGATCGTATAGCTTCAACAATATCCATTACAATGACTCCTCTATATTAACAATGTACTTCAATGAGTCGTATTATTCTCACCGGTTGTTTTAGACCAAGGAATTATACACCAAGAGCCTTGATCATTGAGTGCATTCCGCGCATGTTGAGAACGTATACCATGGGAATCTATCGTATCAGAATCGAATCCATCGTTACAAGTGTTCATGGCAGAAAATAATTTCTCCCGGTTGACGGTATCGTGCGCGTTGCCAACCGGGAGATTTTTACCTAACCTGTGTTACCGACCGTCTAAAACACTTCATCCACAGCCCATGTTGGCCTGTATTTGTAGTACTCAGACGGATGGGCCTTTGCCAGACCGTCATACGAGGCGCGGGCAAGGGTCACCTGACCTCTGCTATTGCGATAGAGACGCGAAAGGCCCTTCTCCTCGAGAGAGGTGAGGTAGTTCACCATCTCCTCGTCTGAAGCGGTGATCTGTTCCTGCAGCTCGCCTACGGTCATATACAGACCCGGATTGACCCGGTAGTTCTCGGCCAATGCCTCGAGAACGCCGTCTTCCGTCGCCGCATATGTCGGCAACTCATCAATCTTGCCGATCGGCATCGGAATCTTCAGATCCGCGTTCATAACCCGACGGGGAACCTTCAGATCGTCGGCCATCTCCTTCAAACCCATACGATAGATAAGCATCCGCATAATTTCACTGCTCCCGGCCGCAATCTCATTGATCTTGGCATCCCGCATGATCCTCTCCACCGGATAGAAGCGGGTCACACCGTCGCCGCCCATGCACTGAATGGCATTCAGAACAAAATCTTTCATCAACCGCTCAGTGTTGTTCAGTTTCAGCATAGCGGGGTACAGCGCGGAATCACCACCCTGATCGAAGAGGTGCGCCGTATAGTACGTGAGCAGTCTCGACATGTTATAGGTGGTGATCATGTCCGCCAGCTTGAACTGGTTGGTGGGGAGATTTACCGTCGGCTGACCAAACTGAATCCGGTGCTGCAGATGGAACGACGCATAGGCAAGAGCCTCTCGCATACCACCAAGACTGGTGGCAGCCGCTACCGTTCGCTCCACGTTGAGCCCGGCCATCATGATCGACCAGCCGTCTCCTTCCTGAGCAATGCGGTTCGACACGGGAACTTTGACATTGTCGAAATTGAGATAGGCATTGTACAGACCATCGTATCCGGTAAGCTCATTGATCTTCTCGATCGAGAATCCCGGCATACCCTTCTCAACAACAATGGCGGAAAGGTGTTTGTACTTCTTCCTGTCCTCCGGCGCATCGCTGGTTCTGGCATAGGCCATATACAGACTTGCAGCCCCGGTATTGGTTACAAAGCGCTTCTTTCCGTTAAGGATGTAGTAATCGCCTTCGCGTACCGCTCTCGTTTCCACGGAGGCGGCATCGGAACCGGCGAAGGGCTCCGTAATGGCGACACTGGTATGTAATTCTCCTGTCGCAATGCGAGCCAGCCATTTCTCCTTTTGCTCATGCGTTCCGTAATCGGTCAGCTGATGAGCACCACCGTTGCACATTGTGTTAATGAAATCGTTTGAAATGGCACGCATGCGTCCCAATTCTTCACAGAGAATGCAGGCCCCTGTCACTCCCCATTCCTCAAGGTGACCGCCATATTTCTTTGGTATAATGGCGCCATACCATCCCTTTTTGGCGATCTCGTTCGCTATCCTCCAAGGATACCGTTTATTCCAGGCATCCTCCTGAGCCAAAGGCATAAGCTCATCAACAACCTGCTGAGCCTCATCGGCCAGCTTCTTCTGAGCATCATTCCACCATGGATATTTTTCCATAACTATTCCCTCCAGTTATATATTTATTGCGCATTTACAGTTCAAGGTTAAAGACCTTCATTGCCGTATCACGCAGGATTATTTGTTTTGCATCATCTTTCAGAGGCAACTCCATAAACTCTTTCTTGCAGCGGGTCATATTAAGACCGTTGGTTGCCCACATGACCTTATCTCTGATCTGACCTCTGATCCTCTGGGGTACCATCGGATCGAGTCCGCTGGGATAGTACGCACCGATATTGCCGTATACGTTCGCATATCGCCACACGGTGGAAACCCACTCACCAACCCACGGCCAACCGGTATGGGTCAGCACAAACGTAGTGCCCGGGAAGTCACGTGCAATTTCCTCGCAGTTATAGGGATGGCCGCACTCACTGGGAAGCGGTTCGGCGGAATGACCAACCTGCATGCAGCAGGGAACTCCCAACTCACCGCACTTCTGATAGAGCGGATAAAATTTGGCATGATCGTGTTTCATCCCAAAGCTCAGCGGATGCGCCCACACATACTTGAAGCCGAGATCCTTAACCGCATGCTCGATATCCCTGAGGCTTTCTTCTATACGCCACGGATTATAACCAGCGCCACCGATTACCCGCCCCTTCGCAGGCGCAATCATCTCGGCAAGCTTGTCCACGGACAGGCTGCATATCGGTCGATGGTCGCGGTACGACCAGAAGAGCATCTGGTCGACAAAGCTATACTGTACACCGATCTCGTCCATCTCCTTGACCATGGCCTCAATTGAAGGCTGTCCTTCATTGGTACGCCATTCTTCACCGTCTTTAAGGCCCATCCGCAGCAAAACGGATTTGAAGGTGCTGTGCGCCATTGTATGATATTCAAATGACTTGAATAACTCTTTGCATATTTCGTGTGAAAAATAGGTGGGCCTATTCATCGTATCAATAGCTTGTATATCTTTTAATTCCATTTTACTTCTCCTTCTGTATCATTCTGTGAATGTCATGAAATGTCTAGAACATTGTTAAGCCGCCGCTGACGCTGAGTACCTGGCCGGTAATATAGCCCGCTTCCTCGGAAGCGAAAAACGCCACGGCATTTGCAATATCTCTCGGCTGACCGAGGCGGCGGAGAGGAATGGCCCCTTCTACAGCTCTGTTGATCTTGCCGGCAAACTCTTCATCGGCCTGGGCAATCGTCATGGGCGTAACCGTCGGACCGGGGCATACGCAGTTCGACGTGATCTGGAACCGTGCAAACTCGCGTGCAATCGTCTTCGTAAAGGCAATGACCGCTCCCTTGGCGCCGGAATACACCGCCTCACCGGTGCTGCCGCCGCGACCGGCGTCGGAACCGATGTTGACGATTCTCCCGGTCTTGCGCTCCACCATATGGGGCAGAACGGCATGATTGGTGTAAATGAAATGTTTATAGTTCAAATCGATGAGCTTATCCCACCATTTTGGATCCAGTTTGAGAAACAGCTCGATCTTATCGAAACCGGCATCGTTCACGAGGATATCAATCTGACCGAAATCCTTGATTATCTGAGCAACATCCGCATCCACTTTCTCTTTGTTGGTCACATCACAGTTGTAGAAGGCCGCCTTCACGTTCTTTGCAGAAAGTTCGGCTGCCGTCTGATTACCATCCTGCTCAAGGATGTCGAGTATGGCTATGTTTGCGCCTTGTTCAGCCAGAACTTCGCAAATGCCTTTTCCAATACCTCTGGACCCTCCGGTCACCACGGCAACTTTTCCCTTTAAATCAATCATCGTATAACCTCCAAAATAGTTTTAGTTTTTATCAATTGGTTTACATTTCTGCGGGCCTCAGCAAAAAAAAGCAACGTGCCCGACACTTCTTCATCGACAGATTCAAGTCGAATTTTTCAAATAATTCCTTCTTCCTTGAATGCATCAATTTCATCCTGACGATAATGAAGCATATCGCCGTATATTTCCTGATTGTGCTCTCCCGTCTGCGGCGCGCGAAGTCTCACCGTTCCGGGGGTCTCGGTAAACTTCATCGGAACTCCGGGGAAGGGAAACAGACCCAACCCAGGAACTTCCAGGTTGACGATCATATCCCTGGCCAATACCTGAGGATTACGTGCCACCGTATCCGGCTGTTTTATCTCTCCACAGGGAACCCTGCCGTCCCTGAGCAACGTCAATGCCTCTTGACTTGTTTTGACAGTCGTCCAGGCATTCACGTGGGGATCGATGTGCTCACGATTGATGTACCGGCTATAGTCATCTTTCATGCACGGATCGTCAAAAAGGTCCATCCGACCAATCACCTTGAGGAATCTCTTCCAGATACCATCGTTCAGCGCCGAAATAAAAACCCACCCGTCCTTTGTCTGGAAGGTGCCGGCATAACACCCGTAGGCATGCCCGCCAAGGGGGGGACGCACGACATGGTTCACCTCACATTCCGGAATAACACCATAGGCCGTTACCATCGAGGTTGCCACATCCATCAGGGCTACTTCAACCAGTTGCCCCACTCCGGTTTCTTTTCGATGATACAAAGCAAGCGTTGCAGCCAGCGCTCCATGAATGCCAGCCGACAGATCTATGATGGAGATTCCGACCCGGGTCGGAGGGGTCCCCGGATGCCCCGTAATGAGCATGATTCCGGTTTCACCCTGCACGGTTGAATCGAATGCCAGAGCATCGGCATAGGGGCCGGTTGATCCATAGCCGGAAAAGGAAACCAGGATTACATCTTTCTTGATTGCTTTCAGGTCCTCATAGGTTACGCCGAACATCTTCTTGGCCGGAAGACTGAAATTTTCAACGATAACATCAGCCCATTCCACCAGTTTCCTCAACAGAGGCTTGCCTTTTTCTGCACGGAGATTCAACGTGATACCCCGTTTGTTGCAGTTAAGGGCGAGCACCTGAAGAGGTTCTCCATTGGGCCCGAATGGCGGTTGATCTCTATCAACCGATCCACCGGGATCATCCACTCGAATAGCGTCAGCCCCCATATCAGCCAGCATTTTAGCGCAATATGCTCCGGCGATATAACGAGACAGATCAAGCACTTTTATTCCCTTCAATATACCAGACACGATCAATCAACTCCCTTTTGCGATATGTTATCTTCCCTTATAGTTGGGTGCCCTTTTCTCATTGAAGGCAAGGACGCCCTCTTTCATGTCATAACTCATGAAATGGTTGCAGCTGGTGGTGATCTCCATCTCGAGGCCGTTCCTGAGGTCAACATCCTGGGTCGCCCACGCAAGCCGTTTGATACGCGCCGCAGCAAGGGGACTCTTGGTCTTCAGCTTGTTGACGTAAACCATGTACGCCTCTTCCAGCTTATCAGCCGGTGCCGACTTGTTGATCAATCCGATCTCTTCTGCTTCTTTTCCAGAGAGCCAGTCTCCTGTCAGCATGATTTCCAGTGCTTTGCGCAGGCCAACGATTCTCGGTAATCGCTGGGTCCCTCCACCACCGGGGATAATCCCGAAATTGGCATGCTGATCGCCTATCTTGGCATCCTCGGCCGCCACAATGATATCGCAGGCCAGTGCCATCTCCAAACCACCTGCAAGGGCAAAACCGCTAATAACCGCGATTACCGGCTTGCTCAAATTCTGTATGAAGTTGAAAAGGGTATGAAACGCGCGGGTATTATCACGTTCATACGTAAAGATATCACCGTCGTAGGCCTTCATCTCTTTCAGATCGGCACCGGGAGCAAAGGCTTTCTTGCTGCCGGTCAGAACAATAACACGAATATTTTCGTCTTGTTCCGCATCGGTCAGGGCTTCCCGCAGTTCCCGCCGCATGTCTGTATTGATCGCGTTCATGACCTCCGGACGATTGAGGGTTACCTTCGCCCATCCCTCGTTCTTTTCCACTAGTATTGTTGTGTATGCCATATCGATTCTCCTTATCTAACCGTCATTACATTATTTATTTATCTTTTTCCCTTCACAGAAACGTTGCACATGCTATTTGGCAACCATCTTCTGCAATTCGCCTTTTCTGATCTTGGTTGTGCCGGGCGTCAACGGAAACTCATCCATAAAAACAACCTTCTTGGGAACTTTGTATTTGGCCAGTTGTTTTTCGCAATGGGCGATTATATCCTTTTCCGTCGCTGTCTGTCCTTCGGCAAGGATCACACAGGCACATACCGATTCTCCATAAATGGGATCATTCAATCCGATCGCGGCAGCGTTTGCCACACTGGGCAAACTGCACAACACTTCCTCCACCTCTATAGGATATACATTAAAACCGCCCGTCTGAATCATGTCACCCTTTCTGCCGAAAAATGAGATGTAGCCCTTCTCATCCATTTTCCCCAGATCCTTGGTATAGAGGAATCCATCTTCATCAATAGCCTCCTTGGTCAAATCGGGCCGTTCGAAATAGCGATTCAGGATATTCTTTCCACGAATAGCGATCTCTCCCGCTGTTCCGTAAGGAACCTCTTTGCGACTATCATCGACGATTTTGACTTTCGTATCACGGATCGGTTTACCGATGGTACTTGATTTGATTTCCGGTGCATCCTCATATTCGCTGATGGTCTCGGACGGGGCTTCCGAAAGGCCGTATGCCACGCTGATATTACATCCCATATCGTTCTGTACCCTTGTTACCAATTCCAGCGAACAGGCGGCTCCCGACATATAGCCCGTCCGGAGCGAAGAAATGTCATATTCGCTTAGTTGGGGGAAATCCAACATATAGGTGAACATTGTGGGAACACCGTAAATGACGGAAACTTTTTCTCTATCGATAAGCTCGAGAGCCTCTTTGGTATTGAATACATCCATGATGATCATCGTAGCACCACTTACAACCGCATGAGACACAATCGTAAAACCACCGAATTCATGGCAGAAGGGAAGCGGATCAAGGAGAACATCATCATCGGTGATCAACATTCTCTCCGATACCCTGATTCCGGTGAAAACCCGTGCCCTGTGAGACATTATAACGCCCTTGGGATCGGCTGTGGTACCGGAGGTAAAAAGAATGGTCGCATCGGCAGAGTCTTCCACGGAATTGTTTCGTATATCATCCAGTTCTTCATTACTCGCCCTGTAGGAAAGCAGTTCGTTGATATCGAGCATACCCTCTGGGATAGAGGCGCCATCTACATAGGTACTCGTAAGATTAGGAAGTTCTGATTTGATCTCAGATATTATTTCGACGAAATTACCCTTCAGAAAATGGTCGACCATAATAAGCCACGGCGCTTTGGAAAATCCAAGTCTGAAATTCAGCTCATGAGCTCGGTGACGAGTATCCAATGTCAACAGGATTGCGCCAAGCCGCAGTAATGCGAATTGAAACTTGAGGTACTTTATTCCATTGGGAAGCAATAAGCCACAGGGATCCCCTCTCTTCAGCCCCTTCTTCTTCAGGGCTGCAGCCAGATGATCGACAGCGTCATTGAACTCCTTATATGTTATTCTATCGTTTCCATGAATAAACAACTCCTTATCCGGATACTGAGCCGCTCTTTTTTCCAGCACCTGAGGATAATTCAACCCGTCAAAATCTTTATAGGCTGATATTATTTGCCTTCGTTCCTCAATACTTCTCATTTTCTACTCCATTTCTTTCTTCTTATTTCTACATGGCAAAAACCAGGAAAGAAACCTTCATCCCGGTTCCTTACCATGGATAGTTTCATTTATTATGCATAGATTACAATGTTGCGTAAGGCCTCAAACACACCATGTTTTTCTCAAATCTGAATACTTTCACGATACACTAATAGGTTACGTAACTCGGAAGCCACGTTGCAATGCGCGGAAACAGCATCAGAATAAAAACAACAAATAAAAGCCCGGCAAGAAACGGTGTAATACCTTTAAAAATGTCTGACAAGGGCACCTCTGGAACAAGTCCTTTAATAACATAAGCATTTACTCCCACAGGAGGCGTTATGACTCCAATCTCCACTATCAAAACAATCATAACACCGAACCAGATCGGATCAATACCCAAGCTGATAATCGTCGGAAAAATGATGGGGACTGTCAATACAACCAGTGGAAGTGAATCCATAAAGCATCCACCGACAAAATAACCCGCCAGAATCAAGAGGATAGTAACGGTCGGATTAACCGAAGCTTCACCGAGTAGGGTAACCAGCATTTGCGGAACCGTAGTCAAGGTTATGAATTTACCAAACACCGTTGCTCCTGCAATGATGCACAACACCATCGATGACGCAACAAGACCCTCTTTAAGTCCCTGCTTCAAACCATTCCAGGAAAGCTGTTTTCTCACGATACCGATAGCAAGGATTCCTGCTGCGCCGATACCACCGGCAGCGTTCGGACCAAACCAGCCAACCAATAAACCACCGATGAGAAGCGTAAATAAGATGACCGCATCCAGGAATCCTCCCAGTGCTACAATTTTTTCTTTGAATGAAGAAGCGGGGCCTGCAGGACCGTATGACGGATTTATCTTACAGATAATAGAGACCACCATTGCAAAAACGGCCGTAATGATAAAGCCAGGTATAATACCGGCCACAAAAAGACGCCCGATAGATTCACAGGTCAGCAAGCCATAGACGATGAAAATGGTGCTGGGAGGTATCATAATACCCAAGGTTCCTGCAGAGACAACACAACCCGTAGCGAGAACCGGGTTATACTTATATTTATCCATCTCTCCCAGAGCGATCTTTCCGATTGAGGCGGCGGTGGCTGTTGATGAGCCGCACATTGCGGCAAAACCGGCACAGGCAAGCACCGTGGCCATTGCCAATCCGCCCTTCATATGACCGACCAATTTATAAGCCGTACGATACAGTCGATCACTGATACCACAGTGAAAAGCCAACGTACCCATAACAATAAACATGGTAATGACAGCAAGGGATTCGTTGTTAAAGGTTGAAACAAAGTCGTTAGCAAGAAGTCTCATAGCCGATTCAGGCCCAACAATAATGGTGCATCCGACTACACCAATAATAGCCATTGACCACGGAATGGGGATACTTAAAACAAATAATACCAGAAGGGCAATAATGCCGATAACACCTAATAGAAGTGGGCTCATAATTTCCTCCCGTCAGAGCGCAACGATAAAAGACACATCAACAGCCATACGATACAACTAAAGGCGAAAAAAACAGCTGCCATATAGATAAAGGGATAAATAGGAAATTCTATATTCCCGATCAATTCGTTTGTTCTCTGGTACTGCTGGCCAAGCTTGAAGGTCATCCAGGTCAGCAATGCGAAAAGAATGGTGCTCAGTATGGGGGTTAAAGCGGTAATAATTTTTCTTGCCCCTGACCCCAGGAGGTTCACGAAAAATGTTACGCGGGGGTGCACTCCCGTGAGAATTCCCATTGGAATGGCTACCGAAATCGCCAACAACTGGATGATGCCCACTACATCGCCAGCACCATAGATCGGCATGCGAAAAAGCTTGGCACCGACAACGTCAAAAAAGATTAAGACAATCATCAGAAAAACACCAACCTGCCCGATAGCGGTGCCATAACCAGATATTTTAGTTATATACTTTTCATATTTTTCTATATACAGCATTCTTTGCAAGCATCCTTTCCTTTTTATTTCAGACAGCTTTGTCCTCCGCACCACACGAGAACATCATCACTGGCCGAAAATCCTTACTCAACGCTGATGCCTTTGTAACAATAAAGATTCGCTTAGATTTTTAGTACAATGGGATGTTTCATATTCGGCCGGCAACTGCTTCCATAACCGATCTTTATCAAAACCAGACAAAAGATGTTACATTCTACCGTGATCCCTATTGGGAATGTTGAAACTTACAGACCTTGAATAACAATCGAACACTCTAACTTCTTTGGAATAGCGAACAAAACCAGTTTATAAACATCTCTTTCGAGGGGATTCACGAAACCATCAGCGTGAAGATCCGCATGATCTACACGAATCTTCCCGCGGTCTACCATGACATTACAACTTTTCTACTCTAAAGCAGGGAGAACGAATTTTTAACTCTCAGCTTTCTCCCAGAGAATATCTCTTTTTATAAAAGAACCTTACATCTTACCCATATCTATTGGCGTTGGCATGAACAAATCTCATACCAACGCCAGATACACACATATTCAAACTTGTTACTTCATCTACACAAATTACTCCGTACCCGCTATCGTGTACGTATTACCTACTAAAGACGACCCGGAATTGCTTCGATACCAAGCTCTTTCTGTTTTGCAGCCCAGTACTTCGCTCGATCCCACAGGAACTGATCTCTTGCCTTGAGATCCTCTGCCTTGAATCCCTTTTCGACCATACCACTAACCCATTTATCCGCAACAGGCTGTATCATTTTGATCGCTTTGTTGATATCTTCTTTTGATAAATTGAATACTTCTGCAGCCGCACTTTGGCCCATGGCGTAACCTTTCAGATCAGCGCCATCGTAAAAGGCTGCATGTTTCGTTATCATCTCTTCGGCGACTTCCATAAAGATCTTCTGAATGTTACTCGGAAGTTTATTCCATGTATCCTTGTTCATTACCGTATAGAACGCAAAGACACCACCGACCTGCCAGCAGTTCGTAATTTTGGGTTTCAGATCGGCAAGTTTCCACTCATCAAGAGTGGATATGGGCCACATGATACCATCCATAACGTTTCGCGAAATATTGGTATAAACCTCACCCGCCGGTGCGCTGGTAGGAATCGCCCCAAGGCAGGATACAACTTCACCGATTCTGGCAGTACCGCGTATCTTTAAACCCTTAAGGTCTGCAATGGTTTTTGCCGGCTTGTTGAGGATGATGACAGAAGGAGGGGATGCAAACCAATACATCATCTTTGTTTCGGAAAATCCTTTCGGATCATACTTATTGAAATAGTCGTTGGCCACATGAGAACTGACGAACGAGCTCACGTATCCATGGGGAACTTCAACAATTTCCATTTCCGGGAATTTACCGGAGTTGTAGCCAGGCATGGTCAAACCGATATCAACCGTTCCCTGCACTACCCCGTCGTATATATCTTTGGGTCCAAGCAGCGAACCGCCCATGAAAGACTGAATTTTTACTTGTCCATTACTCCGCTCCATAACCTTATCAAGGAACATGGTAAAACCCTTACCGAGAGGCTGGGCCGGGGAGAAATAGGTTGCTGCTTTCAGCTTTATTACGTCAGCTTGACTTGCATTGGGCGAGAGCGCCACAGCGCACACCATAACCAATACTAGGCAAGACACTCTAATAATTGTAAGTAACCGTCTTTTTTTCATACGTCAAAGTACCTCCGTAATATATGTTTTCCCTTCTTAACTAATAGATACCAATAAATGTATCAGTAACTACCTTTCTCTTCCCTTCCAATCACCTCCTTTCACGCGTGTTATGACAAAAAAATGGCCCCTTTAGAGAGTCATTATGTAACCATCTCATACAGATATACAGCAAGTTTTATGCATTGACCCTGAAAACACAATACAAAATAAATATCAGTCATATATAAGGTAAATACTTATAATAGCATGACCGATCCGATCTAAAGACGATCAGAAAAGACCATGGTGAAACATGTGCCAAACCTTCATGGCCATTATCTGGATACCTCACCGATATACGAGCATGAACGAGAAATATGCCGCTAGTGTGTTCTATTCAGATCATTGAAAAATCGTATTTTGTAAAAACAGCCTATAAAAAACTCCCTTACTCGTTCAGTTGAACATGTTCGCAGCATATAGTTCTATTCATATCTATGCCATTCCATATTCCATATCAGAGAACTTGACCGGATAGATACCCTTAAAATCACAAATGGGAGATACCTATACATGAGAAAATTCGTTTTTCGGATCAAAGTTGGCTTGAGATAGATTATGTCAACGACAACAGATAAGACCTAAGGTTGGATTTCTTGTTGTTTAAACCAAGTTTCTTCC
The DNA here is from genome assembly GCA_036825195.1 of Syntrophales bacterium. Taxonomy (GTDB): domain Bacteria; phylum Desulfobacterota; class Syntrophia; order Syntrophales; family UBA2210; genus UBA2210. Next base: position 60,197 of record DAISYQ010000008.1, on the reverse strand, counting down.
TAATACTATTTCGATGAAAATCGATCGCTCCCGTTGATATGTTTAAAAAATCCGCTATTTCTTTGGTAGTCCTGCCTTCTTTAACCAGATTAGCGACCTGCAATTCTTTCGGTGTGAGGTTGCACTGCGATATCGAGAGATTTCGTAAAAAGGGTGAAATAATATTGTTCAAATTAGCCTCAATGATATGGGTAAGAGCCAGTTCATCATCACCCAGCCGGCCTTTTTGCAATTTCTGTACATATGGTATTATGATCTCCCTGACATTTGATAAAACATTCCTTTCAAGTTCTACCTTATCGTCTTCTCTTTGTTTCAGTAACACCTTGAGCGCCGTATTGGACTCAGCAAGAGAATGAGACTGTATTTTTAATTCGCGCTTTTTCTCCACGAACGCCGCTTGATACAACTTCCGTTTAGTGATGTCGCGTGAAAGATTCATGAAGGTGCTCTCACTATTCGATGAATCTTTGAGGAGAGAGGCGGAGGTCTCTCGATAGGCTATTCGGCCATCTTTTCTGATAATCGCATATTCAAATATCAAGGCCGGTTGCCCAGTTTGATATATTCTATTATATATTTTAAATAATCGCTCATAATCTTCCGGAGGAATATATTGACGAGAGTTCATACCCATGAATTCCTCCGCAGTGTACCCCACCATCTGCAACGCTGCTCTGTTGAAAAACGTTATATTTCCGGCACGATCGGTTTCGAAGTATGCCTCATCCATATGTTCAAGCATCTCTTGATACTTTTTCACTTCCGGATTCGCATCCGTACCAGCCTTCGAGGAAAGTTGCAGGATCTCACCTTCAAGCATTTCGACATGCTGACGCAACTGCATGATTTCCGTCAACAACTTCTCTTTGTTTTTTTCTTCATCATTCATTTACATCCAACCCTGTCAAGGCCATATCTTTTTAAGTAATATATACACATCGAGATGTAATATCAAGCCTACTGGCGTAACCATAGGGAGAGCCCATATATGATAGAATGGAAACAACAACGATGAATCCCTCGTTTTCGCCTACATCGGAGCAACCATGGTAATATGGCTTCATAAAAAGGCGATGGGTCCTCCCAAGAAAGCAACAACCACTCAAAAAGGTATAAGCTTTACTACGCAAGCGAATCGTCACGACTGAGTCCAAGGCACCGCAGGCATTGTGCTTTTTACAGTTAGAGAACTACTTTCTATATATATGATATTATGGAACACCGCAATCACCGTTTTTCGGCTCGGCGGATCAGTGTTTTAAATCACTTCTACGGCCTTCTCTCAAAAGCCAAGTTGTGTCTCTTTACAAACTACCAAAAATCAGAGCGCACTCTATCGGTCAACGATTCGAGGAAAGAAATTTCTTCCACCGGATTTCGACCAGTCAAAGTCAAATGGTAGTATGTTTGGTTCCAACATCAAGGAGACCGCAGCATATCAATCGCAGATGCCGCTAGGATAATAATCTGTATCCATACTGCAGAAAATATTTGACGGATTGTTGGCTTTTTTCAACACTTTTTCATCATTACCGGATGTTCCGCATGTCCCCAGCGCTTATATAACTGATGATCCATCTTGAAAAAATCCAATGCCTTTCCAACACTCTGCCGGATCAAATCTTCGATGGATGCAGGGTGATGATAAAACGCAGGGATCGGTGGCAGGATAATCGCTCCAAGATCAGCCGCTCGTGACATAAGATTCAGATGTCCCTTGTGCAAAGGAGTTTCGCGAACCATAAGCACCAAGGGTCGTCTTTCTTTCAAGGTAACATCCGCCACACGGATCAAAAGGTTATCGCTGTATGAATTTGCAATCGCAGAAAGGGTCTTGATGGAACAGGGGGCCACCAGCATGCCCTGGGTAAGGAATGAACCACTCGCCACGGGTGCGGCTATGTCCTCTACCTCGTGAACCACATGGGCCAGAGACCGGACCTCCTCAGGGGAGTATCCCGTCTCTATCTTCAGGTTGAGCTCTCCGGCCCGGCTTAGAATAAGGTGCGTCTCATGGCCGAGTTCCCTGAGAGCCCTTAATGCTTCAACACCATATATGACACCACTGGCACCGGTTATTCCAACAACCATTGGCAAGGTCATAGATACACTCCTTCAAGGTACTAATTTCTCAAGCAGTTTCCGTATCAATTCCCGGCAAAGGGTCACTATCTCCCGTATTCCGGTCTCATCCACGTCATCCCAATGTAAACCGGCTGTCACCACCACACAGGTTTCGAGTTTCGCGGCAAGCAATTCCGCGGCATCCTTGACAAGGGTATCTTCCTTGTGTCCCGGATAGGTGAGTACAGAGGCGGTTGCACTGACACGTGATGGATCTTCGAGGCTTGGTCTCGGTTGTGCAGCGGCTATCGAACCGATATGCGGTCGATCTCCTCCCCAAATATATACCAGAACATCCGTACCGATTCTCACTGCCTCTGCCTCAAGTCTATACGGACCGCTTTCAATGCTGACACATATCTTTTCCGGCATATCCTTTCCTATCGCGCATCCTGTCACATCATCGACACATGAAACAATATCCTACTCACTATCTTCATGCAGAAAACGAGTTATATCCACCTCTTTAAAGGGAGCGCGCATGAATCGTTCCTTCTGTGCAAAGGGAACCGTACAATCAAATATGGTTTTGCATGATATTCCGGTTGCGTTGATTGACGGGCTGAAATCCGGCGTCTGAGAGGGGTCCAGCGGATGACAGCGAACGCCGGGGATACAGACCGTGCTGACATCTCCCTGGAATCGCGTAGTCATGGCCCACAGAACATCATTCGTATCATAGATATCGACATCCTCATCCACCAGGATCACATGCTTCAACTCAGAGAACGCGGTAAATGCCACTAAAGCAGCCTGTCTTTGACGGCCCTCGTCAGAGAGCAGCGCCTTTTTAAACTGCATGATGGCCAGATATTTTCCCCCTCCCGACGGATGGGCATATACATTGAGCAACCGTCCCGGCATGCTGGCTTCAACCAATCGTATGATACTTGCTTCGGTAGGGATACCGGCAAGATTGCAGTGCTCGATCCCAGGACCAACAATGGTTTGCAGGATAGGACTCTTACGATGAGTGATCGCCCTGACTTTTACAACCGGGAGTGATGGCTTTGCCTCACCCATATAGCCGGGGAATTCAGGCATGGCATTACCGGTATTCGTATTCGCATCTTCGGTCATGCGCTCAAAGGGCAGAATTTCTCCTTCAAGAACGATCTCTGCATTGGCAATTGCTTTTGCATCGACCGACACACAGGTAGCGAGTTCGACAGCTCGGCCCCGGATACCCCCGGCAATACTCAACTCGTCAAAACCCAGCGGCGTCGTGGGCTCCTCGAAACAGGCAGCAAGATACACCGCCGGATCCAGTCCGATATTGATGGAGATCGGCAGAGGTTTTCCCCTCTTTTCCGCCTTGATACGGAATTGATCGATATGCCGCCCGGGTAAAAAATAAACCGTCAAACGATCAGGGCCCTGGACGCACAAACGATGAATCGTCACATCGGATTCACCCGTTTCGGGGTCTTCGGCGCGAATGAGCCCCATGGTAAAGTACGGCCCCGCATCCAGTTCCGTATTGGTCGGTGCCGGTAATATCTTTAATATATTAATAGGTTCTCTGTGAACAACCTCCTGGCAAGGTGCTGTTTGACCGGTGAACATCTGTGGCGGAATTGGTTGTTGCAAAGCATTGATCAGCACATAGGGCAATCTGTCCACCGGACTTCCCAAAAGCATGGCAACCCGCTTCCTGCTTGCCAACACCCCGGTCACTACCGGGATATCATACCCCTTCACATTTTCAAAGAGCATTGCAGGACCTTCCTGTGTGGGGGGTACGACGGGGGTACCGGCACCGATATAGCGATAGATGCCAGCCAATTCCGCAAAGGGATCCACCGGTATCCGTGTTGTTTTCAACTGACCGGGTATGGTGGAAAGAAACTCGAGTGCACTTCGTAAATCAACAATCTGTTTGTCCATGAGATATTCGCCCTTATCGTATTTTATTCATTAAGAATGAATCCATTTTTCATAATAACCTGATGAGTATAGAAAGAGCTCATGTATGTGTCAATGAAATATTAACCGTTCATTCTGTACGGCACTCCGATGCTTGTAATGGTCATGCATCGGATCGATCTTACTATACCGTACACTGGTCTTGGATTTTTTATACTGCTGCACGATACCGATCTCTTGATCCTTTTCAATGCGGCGTTCGCAATAAATAAGTGCACATCAAACCTATGGTACACAGTATCGGCATAGCCAAAAATACTATCAGATAACTTCCGGTAACATCAAAAATATGCCCTGCCATCATCGGTCCAATCGCTCCACCGATAGTTGCAATACATATAACGAGACCAAGGATTGCCCCGTGAGAACACATTCCGAAAAATTCTGCCACAATCGGTGAAAGCACAGCAAAAAAACCACCGTGCGCGAACCCGTAAATAGCTGCAAACACAAGCAACAACCAAAATCTATCAGCAATCAACAAAAGCAGGAAGGACCCTATTACCAAGGTGAAACAGGCTGCGAGGGTACGCTTGCTTCCAACCACATCACATGCCACGCCCATGATGATCCTACCGGCTATACTCGTGGCACCAATTAAGGTCAACACGCGTGTTGCATTAGAACTGGTAATGCCCAGATCAATAGCATGGGGTACGATGTGTATAATGACCGTAATAGCACAGGCATACACAATAAAATACGAACCGCATACCATCCATGTCTGCACATTTCTCAGGGCCTGCCGCAAGGTCAGTCCTATCGCTGCAGTCGTTGCCATTACAGAAGAGGCGTTCTTATCATTGTCGGGGAAAAGCCCCCGGCACTCTGGATCCTTAACCAATAACTGGGCCAGAGATAGAAACAGAATCAGGTGTACGATACCTAGAACGAAGAGGGCCGTTTTCCAGGTGTATGATTCGATAAGCCAGTGGCAGATCAACGGGAATATCATCATGCCGACTCCCGTACCAACTTTTATAGCCCCGCTCATGCGCCCCCGCATACGAAGGAACCAGTGGGCAATTGTTGATAACAACACCACGTCCGTTCCACCGATCCCTACACCGACAAAAACCCCATAGAACAGATAGAGTTGCCACACGGTATCAACTCCAGACAGTAATAGATATCCGATACTGATGATAAGCCCACAAGCCGTCATGATTCGCCGGGGACCCAGGGTATCATTAAGTCTGCCGAGAAAGACACCTGAAAGCCCATAAATGAAATAACTGAGTGACACCGCACCGGAAATGGTGGCCCGCTGCCAGTCGAATGCGGCCATCATCGGTTTAAAAAAGACACCAAAGCTGTTGTAAACCCCCCAGCCGATAACCTGAAAAAAGAAGCAGGCCATTACTATGATATAGCCGTAAAAAAGATAGGGTGCACCTCGATCATTAGGCGATGGCGCCTCTTGGTCGTTATTGTTACTTCTTAAGCTGTTTTCAAGAGAATATGGATCAGCCATTCATCATCCGAATCAGACAACGATACTTACGATAACCACGGCAGACATGCATTACGATAGCGCAGAAGCAGCGGTATTCCTTAAGACAATCTTTATTTTTGTATATTGAGAATCACGGATAGAAATTCCCTCTCTGTAAAAACCACAACAATTATATCCGGAGCACCTATTGATATAACCCCTCGTATATATACGAGGGGTTATATGGTTTATATGATAAAAATTTTTTATCGTGATATCCTGTTGACTGAAAAGGATTAAATGACTCCCTTCGCCTTCAGTTCATCCACTTCCTTTTCACTGCACCCCAAGAGCTTGGAATATATTTCATGGTTATGTTCACCCACGAATGGGGCTGGCATCGATCCGTTCCCCGGGGTTTCCGACATCTTAAATACGGAACCCGGTACCTTCATTTTACCGGAAAGTTTCTGTTCGATCTCAACAACCATATCTCTGCTCAGAAGCTGTGGATCATTCGGTACCTGATCAAAGGTCGGAACCTGAGAACACGCGACCCTGGCCTTGATCAACTCATCTTCCACCTCTTTCATCGATAACCCTCTGGTCCATTCAGAAACACGTTCATTAACCTCATCGCGATTCTCGACCCGCAGTGAAATCGTTGAATACATGGGGTCGGTTATCAAATCTTCTCGATGCATTGCCTGACACAATCGAGCCCATTCGGCATCGGTGGGGATGTTCATTACGACCCAGCCATCATTGGTCGGGTAACATCCGGAGGGTGCGTTTGCCAACGCTTCATTACCCCGTCGCTCGTAAGCCTTTCCATACAGGAAATAGTATCCGCAATGCTCCATGGACGTGAGCATCCATATCGCTTCCAGCAGTGAGAGATCTATGGCCTGTCCTTTTCCCGTTGCATCTCTGTATCTCAGTGCGGCCAGAATAGCAATGAGAGCGTGAACTCCTCCCAGATAATCGGCGACCGCCGGTCCCGGCTTAATCGGGGGGCCATCTTTGAACCCCGTAACACTCATGATACCGCCTCTGGCCTGTGCCAGCATGTCGTAGGCCACGCGTTTTGAGTCAGGACCCGTATGTCCGAATCCTGTGATTGAAGTATAAATGAGGGAGGGGTTAATTTTTTGTAAATCTTCATAACTCAATCCAAGCCGGTCCATAACGCCGGTGGCAAAATTTTCTATAAGGACGTCAACTTCTTTCACCAGTTTTTTGAGTATTTCTCTTCCCTCTTCATTCTTAAGATTTAAGGTGACGCTTTTCTTGCCACGATTGAGGATTACACCGACATAACTTTCCCCACCTTCTGTGAGGGGCCACAGGTGCCTCATTGCATCGCCACCATCGGGAATTTCAACCTTGATGATCTCGGCGCCCAATTCCGCCATCATCATGGTACAGGTAGGTCCCGTAAAAAATCTGCTCAAATCCAATACCTTAATACCTTCGAGTGCTTTATTCATATGACTTCTCCTTTTCCTCTTCGATGGCCGATCAAAAGACCACTTTGAAAGGTTTATACAACAGCTGACTACTCTTATAAAGAAGGAATCTGAAATATTAATCTCGAAATAACAATATAAAATAATTACAAGGCATATATCAGGTAAATACTTATAGTGATGTCAAGGTTCATGAAACGAAAAGATCGGAAGAGGCCATATCTGTCATGATATATTAATAATATAGCAATGAAGCTACCATAAAGTGATGATACCGGGGTTAACAATAGAAAAAATCACAAGATCGGAACAAACTCTCCGGGCGCTTGGTAAAGGTACTACGCTATAAACAATCAGAATGGTTATAATATATTGAAACGCCTTTCCATTTGTGTTCGACGATCATATGCGGTGTAAATATACGGTAGACTTCACGCCCAGTTACCGGTAGAATTGCAGGTATATTTATGAGGAGGAGGATCATATGGTGAAAGCACGCACTATTATGACAAAAAAGGTTGTAAGCGTTTTCCCTGAAACGGAAATAACCGAGGCCGTAAAGCTGATGTTCAAGCACCACTATAACGGTCTGCCTGTAGTTGATACGGCGGGTCGCTTGTTGGGGATAATCTGTCAGGATGACCTGATTATACAGCAAAAAAAAGTCCCTCTGCCTTCGTTCTTTACCCTTCTCGACGGCTTTATTCCTCTGACTTCTTATAAAAAGATTGAAAAAGAAGTGGAGAAAATGGTTGCAACCACGGTGGCTGAGGCTATGACCTCAAATCCGATAACCGTTGACCCGGAAACCAGTCTGGAAGAGATTGCTTCCCTGATGCTCAAGCACAACGTGCATACATTACCTGTGGTGGATAATGATACATTGGTCGGCATCATCGGCAAAGAGGACATCCTAAGAACACTCATATCTACGGAAGACATGGATTGAACTCCGACCGCTATTTGAATGAATACGTCGAAAACCTTTGATCCTTCGTACACACACGCGATAAACCATTCACCTTACGGTAGAATTTTCAGCACAGGCAGAATATGAAAACATCCATCACATTCGGAACAAGCTCTCGGGAAGAGATTGTGGATATCACCAAACAGGTCCGGGAAGTCGTATCCACATATGGCAAAGACCACGAACTGTGCGCCCTGTACGCCCTTGGGGCCACGGCTGCAATCATGATACAGGAAAACTGGGATCCGAACATTCAAACCGATGTGATGACCTGTCTTCGTTCGATAGTCCCGAAGGGTCAGTGGCTACATGACAGGATCGACGGAAATGGCGATGCCCATATCAAGGCTGGAATCATAGGACCGTCAGAAGTTATTCCTATAGAGAACGGTCAACTTCTCCTCAGCACATGGCAAAATATCTTTTTCTGTGAATTTGACGGACCCAGACAATCACGAAAGGTTATCATCACGTTGATATAGACGGTTCATCGAACATAGATTGGATTTGAAAATATCCATGGCCGATATCGCCCCCAAACCTTCAGATACGCCTCGGCCCGGTATACACCTTCGTGAGCTATGCGGTATATCATCTTCTTACAAACCGCTTCCGCCACTGTGTTACCATCTTGTACGATACGAATTTTTCCCTTTTCAGGAAGATGAACCTCCGCCATGGCTTCTCCTTCCAGGAGAAGTTCGTCGCCCATGGTAACCTCTCTCGTCTCGTCAGAGAGAGAAAAGGAAAAACCCTTCGCATCATGAAAATATTCCATGGTTACATATGCCCGTCCCCTTTCGAGGGCTTTCAAAAGGGATTGTATATCTTCTTCCGCCGTACCACTCAGGGGGGTATCGAGCAACAGATGGGTACGAACGAACCGAAATGCCCGTTTAAAGGGGAAAACTCGGATGGTTAATCCCCGTATCGTATGGAGAGTCTCGTGATTATCCAGTTCACCAATACCCACGACCTTGTCCTTCTTCCCCAGATGATCCCATCGCTGCAATGTTATATTTCGGGGACCTTTTAAAACATATGCAGGCAAGAGATAACTCATCAGAGCGTGCGGGATACTCTGCAGGGTGGACTGCCAATCGGTCATAAAATCCCATACACCCATCCCCGTATAACCAGTAACCGACCAATCGATCCATGGGTACTGTTTCACGTGAAACAATTCCGTCCCTTCATGATCCGGATGGGCTATAAATCCGATTCCCCCCAGCATTGTTACTCTATCAATCCAGTCCTGCGGCTTAATTGCCCCATCACTTTCTCTTATAATCAATTCTTCGTTAATACCGAACGCAATATAGTGATTAAATCTCGGTGATATTTCCTGTCCGACAATCAGGAGAACGTCGTCATTCCATCCCTCCATCCTCTCTTTCCGTGCTCCTAGGGTGGAATGGTCAGTGATCATCAGAAAATCGATCCCGTTTTCTCGTGCCGCTTTAATGATATCTTCTATGGCTGTTCTTCCATCGAAAGAAAAAGATGAATGAAAATGTATAACCCCTGTATAATCGTATAACGTCATTTCAGCACTTTAATATTTTGTTTTTACGATCGAATTTTATGAATTATCTATATTGTTATTTATATTCAGGGCTATTGCATTCTCAAGCGGACAACTACTGCACAGTGGCTTTTTCCTGCAGAAATGTTTCCCCGTGTTTACGAACAGGGCATGGTACTGATTAAATAGCCGCGTATCATGGGGAAGATTTTCCATAAATAGAGACTGTATTTCTTTATATTTTTTCCCACTTTTAATAATAGAATGTCGTTCTAATATTCTTCGCGTATAGGCATCGACGACAAAGATCGGCTTACCGCCTGCATATAGGAGGATGCTGTCCGCTGTTTCTTCTCCGATCCCTTTCACGCCCAACAACTTTCTCCGGAGAATTCCCAGGTTCTCATCAAACATTTCCTCTAGATCGCCATCATACTCACCATAGAGAAAATCAAGAAACGATTTGAGTCTTTTTGCTTTGATATTGTAATATCCAGATGATCTAATAAGACCTGCCACCGCTTTTTCTCCTGCGCGGTACAGTTTTTCCGGTTCGAGAAGGTCTGCTTTCATTAATGCATTTATGGCAATCTCTACATTTTTCCAGTTTGTGTTCTGTGTCAGGATTGCCCCAACGGCGATCTCAAATTGTGTTTCTCCCGGCCACCATTTGAGATCGCCGAAATGTGCATCAAGTTTTGTATATATTTCGCACAGCGTTTCATGTAATTGCTTCATTCGCTATTCTTCGTAGAAAACCATTATTTCTTATCGGATATATCGTGTGCCGAATACGACATTTGACTGTAAGGAATATATACGCTATCTCAAAAAGGAAGGTCTGTCAGTGATCAATTTTGAAATAAAATTGCTGACAGACCTTCTTTTATATACTTATATACTACTTCCTAATCACAGCAAAAAATTTCGATTTCCCTCTTTGTATTAGTACCAGTACACTTTCCCCTGAGACTGCTCGTTCCATGACACTTCGGTATTCCTCTAATGATGATATCCTTGTTCTATTTACCTGCCGTATGATATCTCCCGCTTGTATGCCTGCCTCATCTGCGGGACCGCCGCTTTCAACCTGCGATATAATAACACCTGTTTCATCAGGAAGTCCAAGGTGTTCAGCAATGTCCGGTGTTATCTCCTGCACGGTCATTCCAAAATACTGGCCGCTCTTATCGGGTTCCTTCTCCGCAAGATCCTTTTCCTCGGGGCGTTCCGTTACGGTAACGGTAAAGGTTTTATTCTTGCCGTCCCTCAATATCTTGATATTGACATCTTTGCCTACAGAAATACTTCCTATGATCTTTACAAGTTCATGTGTATCTTTCACAAACCTTCCATCAATCTCGATAATAACATCTCCGGCCTTTATCCCTGCTTTTTCGGCCGGGTCCCCTTTAAATACGTCAGAGACGAGTGCTCCTTCTGCCGATTCCAGATTCAGATTTTTAGCAATATCTTCCGTGATACTCTGAACGGAAACGCCCAGCCATCCGCGGGTAACTTTTCCCTTCGTCCTCAACGTGTTGAGAATATCCTTCGCCATATCGATCGGTATAGCAAATCCGATCCCCTGGCCCTGCGCAACGATTGCCGTATTAATTCCAACGACTTCTCCGTTCATATCAAAGAGCGGACCTCCGCTATTTCCTGGATTGATGGAAGCGTCCGTTTGAATAAAATCATCATAGGGGCCGGCGCCTATGACCCTCCCCTTTGCACTGACAATGCCGGCCGTGACTGTCTGGGAGAGGCCGAAGGGATTTCCTATGGCGATAACCCAGTCGCCAACCCGCAATTTAGACGAATCACCCATTGTGACTACCGGTAATCCATTGTCAGGTTCTATTTTCAGGAGGGCTATGTCCGTATTTTTGTCTTTCCCTTGAACTTTTGCATCGTATTCTTTGCCATTCGAGAGTTTGACCACTATCTTATCTGCTTTTTCAATCACATGATTATTGGTAAAGATATATCCGTCTTCGCTGATGATAAAACCCGATCCAAGACTCGTCTGTTTCAATTCTCTCTCAGGTTCATCGCCAAAAAACCGCTTAAAAAATTCATCCCCCCCGAAAAATCTTTCAAATCGGGGATCGCTGAAGGGAGATCGGTATCCGCCGGTAGCTATTGTCTTCGTTGTGCTGATATTGACAACTGCTGGTTTGAGCTTTTCAGCCAGATCCGCCAGAGAAGGAAGCGAACTGTTCATGATCTCGGCCTTAGATACCGCCATGGCGTCATATGCAGAAATCTCTAAAGTCATTGATGAAACGATGATAATCGTCACAAGCAGTGACATTAAAATCGTCAGAAATCTTTTTTGTTGTTTTGTGTTCTGAGAATTCATGTAATTTCTCCCCAATAATATGAAATTAAATAATCCCTAAATAGCTGATCATTGTTCTCTCGTGACGGGATTGGAAAGTTCACCGATACCTTCAATCGAAACTGTAATAACATCTCCTTTTTTGAGGAATACAGGTGGCTGTCTTGTAAAACCGACACCTTCCGGTGTCCCCGTCAGTATTACCGTTCCCGGTAACAGTGTTATAGAAGAACTGAGATTACTGATGATTGCAGGTACATCAAAGATCATGTCCGAAGTATTAGAGTCCTGCATCACCTTTCCATTGAGTATCGATCGTATTTTCAGACAATCCGGATTTTCTATTTCATCTTTCGTCACTAAAAATGGCCCCAGTGGACAAAAGGTGTCGAAGCTCTTTCCTCTCGCCCACTGTTTCTTCTGTTTATGAATTTGCCAGTCACGGGCACTTACATCGTTGGCACAGGTATATCCCAGTATATATTTCTTCGCCGCATCCGGTGAAACATTCTTTGCTTCCTTACCAATTATTACAGCCAGTTCCGCTTCATAATCGACTTCGTCGGGTCCCGCAGCAGGGAGGATAATTGTTGCCCCATGACCAATGAGACTGTTTGTTGCCTTGATGAACATTACCGGAATATCAGGGTTTTTGATACCTGTCTCTTTGGCATGTTCCCCATAATTCAGACCAAGGGCGATTATATTCGGAGGAGATATGGGTGGTAGCAATACCCCTATATCTTCCCTTCTTTGTGTAATTTCCATATCCCCGAAAAGATCGCCTTCAATTACCCGTGCCTCATGCGGCATATTGGGGTTATAGGCACCATATAACTCTTCACCGCTTCGAGAGCGGAATCGTACAATTTTCATTTTATATCCTCCACGATTTTAAGCAGCTACAGATATTGCTCGTCTTGTGCCAGATAATTCTTCACATAATCCGAGATTGCCTCTTCAAGTGGTAACATTCGAACCGGGCACCCGACCGATTGAAGTTTCTCCATCTTTGCTTCGGTAAAGTACTGATATTGTGTCCTGATCGACTCCGGCATGTCTATGTATTCTACCTTGGGCTCAATACCCATCGATACAAAGACCGCCTCCGTCAGATCATTCCATGTTCTGGCATGACCAGTACCAAGATTGAATATTCCCGTAGCGTCACTGTTTTTGAGAAACCACCAGATCACTTCCACACAATCCTTGACGTAAATAAAATCCCTCTTTTGTTCCCCGTCGGTAAAGCCGGTTTTATGAGACTTAAAGAGCCTCACCTTTCCCGTTTCACGAATCTGCCCAAAAGATTTATGGATGACGCTTCTCATGTCTCCCTTGTGATACTCATTCGGTCCGAAGACATTGAAGAATTTTATCCCTACCACCTTCTGTTCAAGTTGCCGTTTCAGCACCCACATATCAAAGAGCTGTTTCGAATAACCATACATGTTTATGGGGCGGAGTTGTGGGATCAGATGATCATCATCTGAAAATCCCAGTGATCCATCACCATATGTTGCGGCACTGCTCGCATAGATAAAACGGATGCCTTTTTCCACGGCCCACTCTGCAAGACGGGCTGTATAATGGTAGTTGTTCTCCATGAGGTAATCTGCATCCCGTTCAGTTGTTGAAGAACACGCTCCCATGTGGATAATAGCATCAACATCGAACGGTACGGTATCATCAAGAACCATTTCCAAAAAATCATCTTTGTCCAGATAATCCACAAAAGTACGGGGAACCAGGTTCTTCCATTTCATAGATGTTCCAAGGCTGTCGACAATAACAATCTCATCAACACCCTCCAGATTCAGTTTCCAAACAACGGCGCTCCCTATAAAACCAGCGCCTCCCGTCACTACAATCATTTCCGTCTCCTATCGTACCATTACAGATCTTCTGTATCTCCAAAAGTATCGGTGCATTCGAATAATCTTCACCTCTATTGAAGGTGTCTTCTACCGTTATCAAACCAATTTTATTCTATCTTATTACTATAATACGGTTATTTCCAGAAAAATCAAAGGTATGTTTTTCATCGATCAACTGTCTGCTATCGCAGTTTGTATCAGATTATCTGGGATTTGCCCTCCCATACAGTTCGACCTGGTGGCATATACCTCTGATTATCTTTATATCTTTGGCATGCAGTTTAATCCGGGAAAAAAATCGCCGTACGTTGATCATCCAGTAATCGGGATTTTGGGACTTGATAAAACCGATCCGCAAAAACATATCTTTCAAATGATCGTACATTGCCTCAATTTCTTCCGAAGAGGCAAGTGCCGGCGTAAAATCAGAGGTGTTCCCGAAGCGTGCGGTAAAGATTTCATAACAGATAATCATTACCGCATGCGAGAGATTGAGTGATTTCATGTCGTCAGACGAATGAATCTTTACCAACATATCGCAGTACTGCAGTTCACTATTGGTAAGGCCTGTATCTTCTGGACCAAAAACAAGAGCTACCTTGTTGTTTCGAGATATATCGACGATCTCTTCCGCCATTTTCTCCGGATTGGTCATCGACCGTTTCAGGCTTGTGTCACCCGATCTGCCTGTTGTTCCGACAATATATTGAAATGGCGCAAGTGCCTGTTTTAGCGTATCATAATATTGAATGTTCTCTACTATATCAAAGGCAAAGTGTGTTGCCATCTGTTCTATTTTCTCTCGGTCCGGATTCATTGGATTGATGACGATGACATCGCGTATTCCCATATTCTTGGCGCATCGTGCAACAGACCCTATATTTCCTGGGTGTTTTGGTCGGTTAAGCACTATTGCCAGATTTTCCATTATTGCTCTTTCCAATCTCTGTCTCCTGTCCTGTTTCTTATTGCATAAAGCCGGTTCTTATTTTAAATTCTCACCGAACGGCATTTTATATCACAAATTTTCAGAGTCTGCCACGACGGCCCCCATGAAGCTATTAGAAATGACAACTTTTGAAGAGATAGTATCAGCAGCCTCTGATGATATCGGTATCACACTCTCTACCCGTGCAATGGATCTCCTCTCCTCATATTACGAAGAGTTGCTGTTCTGGAACGATAAAATGTCTCTTGTTTCCATAAAATCATCTCTTGATATACCAAAACATGTTATTGATTCTCTAACAGTTTTAAAATTTATACCTAGTCATAATTCGACATTATTGGACATAGGAACCGGGGCAGGTTTTCCAGGCATCCCATTAAAGGTTACTATGGACTCATTGTTTGTTGCCCTCCTCGATTCGTCCCGTAAGAAGACTTCTTTTCTCAAATATGTCATCAGAAAGCTCAAACTCAAGGACATTTCCGTGATACATGACAGGGCAGAATCACTGATACACGAAAAAAGGTTTACAGGCGGTTTTGATGTCGTAATATCCAAAGCTGCCTTTAAAATATCTCAGCTTCTTCTTATGGGAGAACCCTTTCTTTCTTCCGGTGGCATTCTGATAGCCATGAAGGGGGATCACGCCGATGAGGAGCTTGCAATGGCAGCAGACACCATCAAGAAAACCGGGCTTACATTAAAAGACTATGATGAAATAACCCTTCCAGTCACGGGTGAAACAAGAATAATCCTTTGTTTTCATAGAAATATGTCATAACACGACATGGGCTCCCTCAAATTACCTCTTCTAAAATTTCCCCTTATATGGTACGGTAAGATATTCGGTTTGTATCTCAAAAAATCATGAAAGATTTACCTAAACAGATGAGAAAGGTAATATGCATAGCAAACCAGAAGGGCGGCGTCGGCAAAACAACGACTGCCATTAATCTGTCGGCATCCCTTGCCGCCGCTGAAAAAAAAACCCTTCTCATAGATTGTGATCCTCAGGGAAACGCAACAAGTGGTATCGGTATTGATCCATCCACAATTGACAAAAATAACCTCTACTATGCTCTGGTTCAAGATGCTCCTTTCGAAGAAGTCATGTTCAAGACCCCTATTGCAACACTCGATATTATCCCCTCTAATCGCGATCTGATCGGCGTGGAGGTTGAATTCGTTTCTCTCAACAGTAGAGAAAAGCAACTGAAGAACTTTCTAAAAAAAATTGACACTTCTTATGAATTTATTATAATTGATTGTCCTCCTTCTCTTGGATTTTTGACTATTAATGCCCTCGTAGCATCCGATTTACTTATTATTCCGCTGCAATGTGAATACTTTGCTCTGGAAGGATTGGGGCATCTTCTTAGTAATGTCAAGCTTGTACAGGCACGACTTAATCCCTCCCTGTCGTTGGCTGGCATATTACTTACCATGTTCGATAAGAGAAATCGGCTTTCCCACCAGGTAGCCGATGAGGCTCGAGATTTTTTCGGGTCTAACGTATTTAAAACCATCATACCAAGAAACGTAAGGCTTTCCGAAAGCCCGAGCCACGGATTGCCTATTATACTGTATGATATAAAATCGAGCGGTGCGGTTGCATATATGTCACTGGCAAGAGAGATTATGACTAACGGAAGGATATAATGTCTAAGAAAAACGCCTTGGGTAAGGGGCTCGGTGCCATATTCACCGATCTGATGGATGACCCTGCTGACAAACCAAAATTTGCAATGTGCGGAATCGAAGAGTTGTCACCGAACAGATTCCAGCCCCGAAAACTCTTCGACGGTAAAGAACAAAAGAACCTCGTGGCATCCATCAAGAAAAACGGTATATTGCAACCGATTGTTGTGCGAAAAATTGAGTCGGGTTATGAAATTATCGCCGGAGAACGCAGGTGGAGAGCTGCCCAAGCCGCAGGATTGATTGATGTTCCGATCATTATCAGACATGATGCACAAGATCTGGATGTAGCCGAATTATCCCTTGTAGAGAATATACAACGGGAGAGACTCAATCCTATAGAAGAATCTGAAGCATATCAGACCTTAATGCAGAAGTTTCACCTCTCTCACGATGAAATTTCTGCACGGGTGGGAAAGGATCGTTCGACCGTAGTCAACTCACTTCGACTGCTCAATCTTCCAGAAGAAGCCAAGGAAGCCCTCATCAATAAAACTATTTCCGCCGGACATGCGAGAGCCATCCTTTCGGTTGACTCATTCGATAGACAGATTTCTGTGTTAAGGGAAATTATTAAGAAACAATTAAGTGTTAGAGAAACTGAAAAACTGGCAAAATCTGTTGATCTGTATATTAAGAAGAAAAAAAGGGTGGAGAAGGAAACGTACATTACAGACATTGAGAATCGCATATCTAAAAAATTGATGGTTAAGACAGGTATACGGCAATTGAGAAATGGTGGTGTTATAGAAATTCGGTTCTCTTCCATAGATGATCTGGATAGAGTAGTGGATATTATCATGAATGGTGAAGGTGCTTAATAAATTTTCTTTCATAAAAAGATATTGTTGATATGGAAAAAACTATCAACACCTGTTGATAACATTGTTAATAAGGATCGATAATTTTGGAATCATTTTGGAATGAAAGTATTAAAATAATTAAAGATAAAATCAGTCAGCAAAACTTTGAAACCTGGATAAAACCAATTAAGATTGTTTCGCTGGAAGATAGTAACGTCCTTCTTGGTGTGCCAAATAAGTTCTTTAAGGATTGGATTATCGAAAACTATATGGAGATCATTACAAACTCCCTTTCCGATGTATCGGGGATCAACGTAATGATACAATTTGTCGTCAATAAGCCCGAGGAAGTTGATATATCTCATGATGTAAGTGAAAAAACCACGGCAAAAAAAGGACCGCTTCGACTCCATTCATCTCTCAATCCAAATTACAGTTTTGAACGATTCGTTGTAGGATCATCTAATCAGTTCGCTCATGCCGCAGCCCTTTCTGTGGCAGAACAACCAGCACATAATTACAATCCTCTCTTTATCTATGGTGGCGTCGGTTTGGGTAAGACTCACCTGATCAATGCCATCGGTATCCATACGGCCTCGCTGTACCCTCAGAAAAACGTGCTCTATGTTTCAGCTGAAGAATTTATGAATGAACTCATATATTCCATACGATATGATAAAATGACCAATTTTCGGGAAAAATATAGAAAAATCGACTCCCTCTTGATTGACGACATTCAATTCATAGCTGGCAAAGAGAGGACACAGGAAGAATTCTTTCACACATTCAATACCCTCCATGACTCAAGAAAACAAATAGTTGTTACGAGTGATAAATTTCCAAAAGAAATAGAGAATCTTGAGGGAAGAATACGATCGAGATTTGAGTGGGGATTAATAGCCGATATTCAACCGCCCGATGTTGAAACGAGGATAGCAATTATAGAAAAGAAGGCACAGGAAAATAATATTCATGTGCCAAACGATATCATACATTATATCGCTTCCGTTGCTGACTCTAACATAAGGGAATTAGAGGGAATATTAACAAGGATATCGGCATATGCTTCTCTTACCGGGAAGGAAATTACTATCGATACGGTCAAAGATGTTATAAAGAATTTACTGAAACATACAGTCAAAAGAGAAATAACTATCGATGAAATCATTAAAGCGGTTGCAAAAAAATTCAACCTGAAGGTGGGAGACATCCGATCTAAAAAGAAGAATAAGAATCTTGTTATGTCACGGCAGATTGTCATGTATATTGCCAGAAAACTGACGAATAGTTCCTTCCCTGACATCGGGGAAAAGGTTGGGGGAAGGGACCATTCAACAGTCATTTATTCCAATAACAAGATAAGGAAAATGATTGAAAAGGATCATGAAATAAAAAAAATAGTGGAAGAGATAGAGGCAATTTTATAAACTGATTTTCAACATTTCATTAAGTGTATTTTTTATATATATAGTTAAAAAAATGAAATAGTTATATATGTTCCATCAACAGATTAACAGGTACTACTATTACTGCTATTTTTTTAATTAATCACTTTTTAAGGAACAGGTGAAAAAATGGATTTCTTAATTGAGAGAAGTAAATTTCTTGATGGCATTCAAAAAACTCTGGGAGTGGTAGAGAAGAAAACGACCCTGCCGATTCTCAATAATATCCTGATCTCAACCGAATCGGATCAGATCAAGATAGTGGCCACTGACAGAGAAATCGGTCTTATTTTATATTATGATGCAAAGATTAAAACCCCCGGGAAGATCACCGTTCCTGCCAGAAAACTATTCGAAATGTTACGGGAAATACAAGGAGATACCATCAGTTTTATGGTGATGGAAAATAATTGGGTTAATGTGACATGTGAGAAAGTTATCTATAAAATACCGGGTATATCGGCCGATGATTTTCCTGAGGTTTTAGATGTGGAGAATGTCGAGTCTTTGAAAATACCCTGTGATCTTTTAAAAAATATCATAGAGAAGACATTCTTTGCGATTTCTCATGATGAGATGAGACCGAATCTGAATGGGGTATTTTTTAAAGTAATAGAAGGAAATATTACTGTCGTTGCCACGGATGGCCATCGGTTATCTCTTGTCGATATGCCATTACATGATGTTGATAACAATTACACTATCAAGGGAATAATCATACCCAGAAAAGGAGTCTCTGAGATTAGAAAACTGGTGGAAGAAGGAGATTCTGTCGATGTTCGCGTATTGAACGGTGTTTGTGTGTTCATGAAGAAAGATACGATGTTGAGGTTAAGTCTTATTGATGCTGAGTATCCGGATTACAAGAGGGTGATCCCTCAAGGAGGGGGAGTCAAGATACTACTCGATAAGAAAAAGATACTCCCTTCTCTCAGGAGAATGAGTGTCATGTCTACAGAAAGATTCAGTGGCGTGAAGATAGATATATCCGACCAAAGAATGATCTTGACATCGACTAACCCGGATGTTGGTGAAGCGAAGGATGAGATAGATGTAGCCTACAGTGGAGATGTATTAGAGGTTGGTTATAATGTTAGGTATTTGATAGATGCAATGGACCCTATTGACGATGATACGATATCTTTTGAGATGAGAAGCGACAATGGGCCCGGGGTAATAACCTCTCCCAATCACAATGATTATATGTGTGTCGTCATGCCTATCAATTTAAGAAAGGATTAAGTAGAGTGACAGTGGGAACGTCATACAGTGCAGATAGCATAAAAGTTCTTGATGGACTTGAGGCCGTTCGGAAAAGGCCTGCCATGTACATAGGGAGCACCGGCAGAGACGGTCTTCATCACTTGGTGTATGAAGTCGTCGATAATAGCGTGGATGAGGCAGCTGCGGGACAGTGTGATTCCATTAGTGTCAAGATACGGGTGGATAACAGTGTAACGGTGGAAGATAATGGAAGAGGTATCCCCGTCGATATGCACAAAACTGAACATGTATCTGCAGCAGAGGTGGTACTTACCAAGCTCCATGCGGGTGGGAAGTTTAACAACGATAACTATAAGATATCAGGAGGACTGCACGGTGTGGGGGTGTCGGTTGTCAATGCCCTTTCTGAATATCTTGAACTGGAGGTCAGAAGAGAGGGGGGAGTGTACAGACAGTCATATAAGCGAGGCATTCCTGTAGAACCTCTTAAGATGGTTGGTAAAACCAAGAGAAGAGGGACAAAAATAACCTTTATGCCTGATTCTGAGGTCTTTGAGGATATTAATTTTAGTTTTGAGGTACTTTCTAATAGGCTGAGAGAACTTGCTTTTTTAAATAGTGGCATAAAGATCGTGATTTCCGATGAGAGAACGGATCAGAATAATGAATTTTTTTATAAGGGAGGGATCGTTTCGTTCGTTGAATATATCAACAGAAATAAGAAGGTACTCCATGCAAAGCCGGTCTATATAAGCGGAGAAAAGGATGATTGTTCTGTGGAGTTGGCGTTACAATATAATGAAGGGTATATGGAAAATATTTTTTCGTATGCGAACAGCATTAATACCACGGAGGGTGGAACCCATCTCATCGGTTTTAGATCGGCTCTGACGCGGGTGATCAATAACTATCTTGTGAACAGCGGACTTGTCAAAAACGGAAAAACATCGTTGAAGGGGGAAGATGTCCGTGAAGGATTAGGGTGCGTTATCAGTGTTAAGATCAAACAACCTCAATTTGAAGGTCAGACGAAAACAAAACTTGGTAATAGCGAGGTCAAAGGGCTTGTAGAGGCCGTAGTGTATGAGAAACTCGGCAGTTACTTTGAAGAGAATCCTTCAATAGCACGGCAGATAGTATCCAAATCGGTCGATGCGGCACGGGCTCGGGATGCCGCAAGGAGGGCTCGTGAGTTAACACGAAGGAAAAGTGCGCTCGAAGTCACATCTCTTCCGGGAAAATTGGCCGATTGTCAGGAAAAAGACCCTGCACGAAGTGAGGTGTATATCGTCGAAGGAGACTCGGCCGGTGGTTCCGCTAAACAGGGAAGGGACAGAAGAAATCAGGCTATTTTGCCCTTGAGGGGAAAGGTGCTTAACGTTGAGAAGGCACGACTCGATAAGATGCTCAATAATAACGAGATCAAGGTGATTGTTACTGCCCTCGGTGCCGGTATCGGAGAAGAAGAATATAACGTCAATAAGCTTCGCTACCATAAAGTTATAATCATGACAGATGCAGACGTGGATGGAGCGCATATCAGGACCCTATTGTTAACATTCTTTTTCAGGCATATGCGTGAAATGATCGATAGGGGTTACCTATATGTAGCACAACCACCCCTTTTTCGATTAACGGACAAAAAAAAGGAGTGGTACATCAATACAGAAAAAGAGATGAACGACTACATTCTGACAAATGGCGTGGAGAAGGTACAGCTTGTTACTGGTGGGGGTGATATTATTACAGGCAATAAGCTGTTGGGTTTTATACAAAAGGGAATCAGACTTGATACCATACTGGAAAAATTTCAGAAAAGTGGCAAAGATGGAGAAATCATCAGACTGCTAGCCGGAGATCCTGTGTTTTCTAAAACCGACTTTATGGATGACAATATCCTATTGAAAATAGGGAAAAGGATCGCTTTAGCGGTTGGAAGGCGAATCAACTCTTACTGGACGGAAGAGGATATTGAGCACGGTGGATACAAATTATTTTTCAATATAAAAAGTAACGGGAAGGATCATACGACGTGGATAGATAAGGATATTTTCAATATGCCGAAATTTTCAGAGGCCAAGGTTCAGGTGAGTCAATTGAATCCCATTGGTGAAGCTCCTTACACAGTAGTCGAGAAGGGTTCCGATGATGCGAAAAACAATAAACAGCTTGAGAGTATGAGGTCGTTGATAGACTATGTCATGCAGGCAGGACAACGGGGAATGTCTATTCAACGTTATAAAGGTCTGGGAGAAATGAACCCGGAACAGTTGTGGGAGACGACCATGGATCCTGAACGAAGAACGCTCCTCCAGGTAAAGGTTGAAGATGCCGTTGCGGCTGATGAAATTTTTACCACTTTAATGGGGGATCAGGTTGAACCTCGCAAGGAATTTATATTTGAGAACGCACTCAACGTTTCAAATCTCGATATATAGTTTCGTTGATAATTCAGGCTTTTCCTGCCATTAAAAACCTAAATAGAAAGAAAGGTTTTAAAGATAATTATGGATCAGTTATTCCAGAAGAACATACCGGTCACGATAGAATCGGAGATGAAAAAATCCTATATGGAATATGCGATGAGCGTGATCGTCGGTCGCGCAATTCCCGATGTTCGAGACGGATTGAAGCCGGTTCATCGCAGAGCCCTCTTTGCCATGTCCGAACTTGGCAATCGTTGGAACAGACCTTATAAAAAATCGGCGAGGATTGTTGGTGATATCATCGGTAAATATCATCCCCACGGGGATACGGCGGCATACGATACTATTGTAAGGATGGCTCAGGATTTTTCTATGAGGTATCCGCTCATTGATGGGCAAGGAAATTTCGGATCCGTTGACGGAGATCCGCCTGCGGCCATGCGTTATACCGAAATAAGAATGGAAAAGATCGCCGACGAACTGCTCCCCGATCTTGATAAGGAAACCGTTGATTTCATTCCCAACTACGATGGTTCCCTCGAGGAACCGGTTGTCTTTCCGGCCAAGATTCCCACTCTTCTTCTGAACGGGTCATCGGGAATTGCCGTTGGTCTGACGACCAATATTCCCCCCCATAATCTTAACGAACTGGTCGATGGCATAATAGAACTCATTCATAATCCTGAACTTTCCGTAGATGATCTCATGGAGTTTGTCAAAGGCCCTGATTTTCCGACGGCAGGATTCATTAATGGTAGAGAAGGTATCGTGTCTGCCTATCGAACAGGACGCGGAATTATTAAAGTCAGGGCACGTGCCATCATTGAACGAAATGCGAGAAATGAAAGAGAGAGTATTGTTATTACAGAACTTCCGTATCTGGTGAACAAAGCGAATCTCATTGAAAAAATATCAGATTTGGTCAAGGAAAAGAAGATCAATGGGATTGCCGATCTGAGAGATGAGTCGGATCGTGAAGGCATGAGAATCGTAATAGATCTTAAACGGGACGAGATATCGGGAGTTATCATCAATCAACTCTATAAACATACTCAGATGGAATCTACCTTTGGCATAATCATGCTGGCAATTGACAGGGGACAACCCATGGTTATGAATCTGAAGGAGATCCTTAGTAAATTTATAGACTTCAGAAAGGAAGTCATTACTCGAAGAACAGAATTTGAATTAGCAAAGGCCAGAGAGAGACTCCACATCCTTGAAGGGCTTGTCATAGCTCTTGACCATATCGATGAAGTCATCGCCGTTATCAAGGCGTCACAAAACGCGAAAACGGCATCAGACGAGTTGATGGCACAGTTTGGTTTGAGTGAAGAGCAGGCGAAAGCAATCTTGGAAATGAGATTACAAAGATTGACCGGCCTGGAAAGAGACAAGATACGTGAAGAACATATCGAGATATCGGCTCTTGTAAAAAAACTTGAAGGTATACTTGCCGATTCCCGCAAGATACTTGGTATCATCATTGAAGAGTTGGAAGATATTCAGAAACGCTATGGAGATGCAAGGAGAACAGAAATAGTCTTGAGCAGTACTGATATCGGGATTGAGGATATGATTGTGGAAGAGGATATGGTGGTTACCATATCACACCAGAGCTATATCAAACGAAATCCGGTCAGTCTCTACAGAAGTCAGCATCGTGGCGGGCGTGGTAAAGTCGGTATGGGCACTAAAGAGGATGATTTTATTGAAAGAATGTTTATAGCCTCGACACACAGTCATATCATGTTTTTCACGAATTTAGGGCGCGTATACTGGCTGAAGATATACCAGATCCCTCAGGCCGGAAGGGCTGCAAAGGGAAAAGCGATCGTGAATCTCATTGAGATATCAAGAGATGAAAAGATAACGGCGGTTCTTCCGGTTAAGGAGTTTACGGAGGGTAAATTTGTTGTCATGGCTACAAAACGGGGTATTATCAAAAAAACGGATCTGATTGCCTATTCCAACCCAAGGGCCGGCGGTATTATCGCATTGACCCTCGATGAGGGAGATGAGTTGATTGATGTCAAGCAGACAAATGGAGACCAGGATATCTTTCTGGGTTCCAAGAAGGGTAATGCCATACGATTCAACGAGCATGATGTTCGTGCCATAGGGCGGACGTCCCGTGGCGTGGTCGGTATCAGAATAGCGGACGATGACGAGGTGGTGGGTATGGAGGTGCTGAGTGACAGTAATTCCATTCTGACCGTTTCAGAAAACGGATTTGGCAAGAGAACGGAGATTTCGGAATACCGTCTTCAGTCCCGTGGAGGCAAAGGCATCATTAATTTGAAGACTACATCAAGGGTTGGGTTTGTGACACGTATCAAACAGGTCACCGGTGATGAGGACATTATGTTGATCAGTAGCACCGGTAATATTATACGACTCGGTGTGAACGAGGTATCTCTCCTGCATCGAAGTACCCAGGGCGTAAAACTGATAGAGCTGGAAGATAATGAGAGACTCGTTGGATTGGCCCGGGTGGAACGTGAAGAGCCGACCTTGAATGAGCAATTACCAGATATGGAATCGGAATCATTCGATTTTTAATGATGTCGTTTCAGAACATCAAATAGTGATTGATCCGGCATTGTTGAAGATGTAAACACCCACCGGCACTGTATGCACGGTGGGTGTCCGCTCTGCCCGCGTGATGTTTTACTAATTATTGGGATCGAGGATGTACCCTTCAAAGGGCCAAAAGGTATTTAGGCCACAGAATGCACCCGTTCCGACTGGAGCTTTAACATAAACCCGGATCTTCAACCCTTCGAGCTCTCCTCCCATACCCTGACCTTCCGCTGTAACAGTGGAATACTTACAACCGTCATCTTCGATCCGGTACAGACACTTCCATTTCCCTTCCCACACTCCGTCTATATCCGGATTCGCTACCCACACGATTTCGTCGTTGATTTCAATCGGATACGCAGGGGACAGCATAAAGTCTGCATGGACGAGCCCCTCACCGAGAGCACTTAAATTGTATTTCACGTTATAGCTGGAAAAGATTCCCATGACTCTGGGGTCATCAACGGTCACGTGAAATTCGGCCGAACCATCTGTGACGACCACTCTGCCAGAAGGCAATTCCGTTCTAACATTATTCGCCCAATCGCGGCACCACACGCCAGCAAAATATGTTTTTGTTGCCGCTTTCTCCCCTGCGATAGCAGGCATCGATAGCATACATGCCAGCAGAATCGCGACTCCTACGGTAATTGATAGTTTGGTTTTCATAATGTGCTCCTTTCTTGTTTTGGGGTTTTGTTACATCCCATTGTTACCTGGGAATGTCTCATCGGCTAATTTGTATACAATACCTGGCTTCGTTCTCATCACAACGGTGGCAGAGGATTAATAATTCTTGATTTTCATGTACCAACTTGTTATATTCATTTAGATATTTTCTCATACAGAAGCTCTTTCGATACCTGATTCTCTCCCTTTTCATCCCGAGTTGGAACGCAACTGAAATTCACATCCTCTTTGGTATGCTACAGTAGCACTGAATGAAACCGCTGAACGGTTACAACGGTTCCGTTTTTTCAATTCCTCAACGGTTATACAACTGGTGATGGAACAATGAAAAAAATCAGTACGCTCGACCTCGATCTGGCTTCGCATACTATATCGGTATATCATACGGATAAGACACCTCCGCTCACCGTTTCCTTTAATACCCCCGCCAGAAGATTCTACTTTTCACTGATCGCCTTGATCGTGCACGAAATGAAACAAAAGAAACATCCTGGATTCATATATATCCGTAAACATGAAGGCATGCTCAGATGGTTGGACAGCTCGATTTCAGGCAAATTCGCATCCCAGAGCACTGAGAATATGTGGGCTAAAATCAAGATGGCCTGGCGGCAGAGACTCCCGGATCTGGAAACGGCGGCTTTTTTCAAAATCGAAAATAGGGATATGATTCAACCCTATGGAAAGGGAGGAAAAAGCAGATATGACTGCTCGGACGAAGAGTGCGATACATGGGCCAATCTTTTTCAGTATGATGAAAACAATATCTGGCGTTTCAAATTTGCGGTCGATTCAGTCTCGCTGAACCTGGAAGATGTTCACCTCTCGTTCGGCGATCTGAGGGAGCAATCTGCCTGGCAGGAATATATAAAGAGTCTCTCCCCTCCAAAAACCGATGACAGCGACAAACCAACAGATCAACAGGTCAAATGCTTGGAATGCGGGTCGGAACAAGCGTCTTTAAATCAATTTTGTAGCATCTGTGGACATAATCTGAAAACTCCGAATCAAAGTTCCGGTGATGCCGTATATCCTCAATATCAACCACCATCCCAGGTATTCCGCATCCCAAAGGTTCCTGTCGATCCGGTCGTGATTGCAGGTGAGCGAAAAAAAGTCACCGTTCTCTGTATCGAACTGTTCGATATAACCCAATTGACTGAAAGTCATGATCCCGAGGACATCCATCAGTTTATATCCTTTCTCTATCATATTCTCGATGAGCACATTCAGCTCCATAACGGAATCATCAACCAGTTTGTAGAAGATGGGATTATGGCCTTATTCGGTGCCCCGGTAGCACAAGAGGATCATGCGAAACATGCCTGTTATGCCGCCTTGAGCATTGCAAAGACCCTGTCAGAAAAGGCAGGCGAGATCGAAAAACGATTTGGAATCCCCCTACAAGTGCGCATGGGAATCAACTCGGATCTTGTTGTCGCCGGAACCATTGGTGGAGAACAACAGAGAATCTACACAGCCGTAGGCAATACCATTCATATTGCCAACAGGCTGAAGCATCTGGCTTTGCCGGGCAGCATCATTATATCGTCAAACACCTATAAACTGGTAAAAGACTATTTCAAGCTCAAACCATACCCGCACGTAGCGAAGAGCGTCACAGGATTGAACGATGCGGCTTACCAACTTATTCGTTCCGGTGCATATGAGAGCCGATTCGAGGTTGCCGGAGTCAAAGGTTTCACCAAGTTTGTGGGTAGAGAAAAGACCATACGCAGGTTGTTGAATGTTTTTGATAAGGCACAAACTGGTTCGAGCCAGGTTGTATTGCTTTTTGGGGAAGCAGGTGCAGGCAAGTCAAGGGTTCTTCATGAGTTTACGAAACTGCTGCCTGTACGTGAATGTGTATATCTTGAAGGTAAATGCGTCCACCATGGAGTGTCCATGCCCTGTTTGCCGGTCCTGGATATTCTGAGGAATTATTTCGATATTCAGCAACATGATAATGAAACCGTTATCCGGAAAAAGATAGAGGGAAAAACAAGGGATCTCGAATTATATCAGAAGGAGTCAGGTGATTTTATCAGCGACCTGTTGTTAGGGGGGGGAAGCAGCCTCTTCTACCAACAGTTGGATCCCGAAAAACGACGAAAAATGACCTTTACCATTATTAAGGATCTGCTTTTCAGTGCGTGCCGTGAAAAATTACTGGTTCTTGCTGTAGAAGACTGCCACTGGATAGATCGGACCTCCGAAGATTTTTTTATGCACCTTATCGATCATTTGGGAAACCATAAGATTATGATGATGATGATCTACAGGCCCGAGTACACCTTTCAGCCGATGGGCACGGTTGACTTCAGCCATATTAATATCAATCCTCTAACACCACAATCAAGTTTGGCATTAATACAGGCTATATTGAAAAACCAACATATTGATTCAAGATTGGAAACTTTTATTATCGAACGATCAGCCGGTAACCCTCTAATCATAGAAGAGATTACTTACAGCTTGATTGAGCAGGGTGCTGTGGAAAAGAAAAACGAATACCATGTATTGAGTAAAAACATTCATGAGATACGACTCCCTGACACCATTAAGGGTATCATTGCGACGCGAATCGACCGGCTGAACGACCAACTTAAAATGATTATACAAACCGGCGCTGTAATCGGAAGAGCCTTTTCGTATGACACACTGATGAAGGTCATCGGAATGGAAGAGAACCTCAGATATCACCTTTTGTCACTCCAAAGGATGGATTTCATCTATGAAAGGGAGACGATTGCAGCATCTGAATACATGTTTAAACATGCCCTTATCCAGGAGGTCGCCTACGACAGCCTGCTGATCAAACAGAGACAAACAATTCACGCCAAGACAAGCCGAGCCATCGAAGAACTCTTTGCAGACAGGATAGAAAACTTCTATGGAGAACTGGCATATCATTATGAAAATGCAGAGATCAGAGAGAAAGCGATCCATTACTTGCTGCTGGCAGGTGAGCAGGCCAAAGTGATTTTTGCCAATGAGGAAGCGATAGATTTTTACAAAAGAGGAATTACGCAGGTATCCGTATTACTCGATGGTGAAAAAGCGGAACGTCACAAATGGCAGGAAATTATGGCACAGGTGCAGGAGGATTTGGCCGAAGTATTGGAATTGACCGGAATGCATGAAGAAGCCAGACAGTTCTATCAAAACGCATTGGATTACAGTAACCCACATGATGCCATGCGACAATCCCGCATTCATCGAAAGATAGGCAAAACATGGGAAGTCCAGAGCGTTCACGAAAAGGTAGTGCAGTGCTACGATATGGCAGAGACCG
This sequence comes from Syntrophales bacterium, assembly GCA_036825195.1. Classification (GTDB taxonomy): domain Bacteria; phylum Desulfobacterota; class Syntrophia; order Syntrophales; family UBA2210; genus UBA2210. The sequence goes on along the minus strand of DAISYQ010000008.1, from coordinate 31,411 downwards.
TTCTGAATGGATGTTCCATAAATTCTGATCGAAAATGGCATGTTGAATGGATTGAGATTCAGCTCGCTCGTCTTTTTTTATATTATTGGAGCGCTCAGATCCCCGAAATGGAAGCCCTGATATCGAGAACGAGATCTAACCTTGAACGGTATGGGACCCCGCCTCAGAGAGCCTCCTTTTTTAATATGCTCACGCTGAAAGATTATCGATATTTTCGGTACTTACTTCCCGAAGAATCACTGAATAACCCACGATATGCATTGGAGGCCAGTTACGAATCCAACCATCCGGGATTAATCTGTTTTTCTCATTTTTTGTATGGGTTTAGTCATTTGTGGTGTGAAAAATATCACGAAGCTCAAGATATTTTAACAGAAGCATTGGAACAATCACAAAAGATCGGCGATATCGTAAATCAGTCACGATGTCTAACCTATCTTACCATAGCGTTTAGACGCGGTAACCAATGTGATCAGGTCATGGAGCTTGTACAGCAATGTTTGGAAGTTGCCCAGAAGGCACAGATGAAAGAATATGTCGGTACGGCCAAGGCAAATTTGGCTTGGTTGTCCTGGCGTAATGACGAATATCCTCAAGCTGAGAAATTAGGCCAAGAGGCTCTGACAATATGGGATCAACTGCCGGCTACCCATGCAAGCGGTTGTTTTAAATGGACGGCAATCTTTCCGCTGATAGATATTGCCATAAAGGATGGAACACCGCTAAGGGCCATACAATATACCAAAATATTGTTGGAACCCGGACAGAAACGTTTGCCGGATGCGCTGGAAAACACATTGAAACAAGCCGTCTTATATTGGGAATCCGGGCAGGAAGATGAAACGTCGAATGCTCTTAATAAGTCTTTAAAGCTGGCAGGGGAAATGGCGTATGTATGAACCCAGATGGTAAGGACTTTTGCAACATGGTGGGAACCATGGATCTTCAAGACTACATAGATTTTGCAAAAGAAAATCCGATCTGTTCACTGGCGACCTTGGATGGCAATCAACCACGAGAGAGAACCTATCAAATATCAAAGTTTACTTTTTCAACAATGCCACTCAATGAGAACATTATCTTCGGTCGTCAAGGATATCGTTGCTTGTATGGGGATCGCTTATCACGGAGATGGAGGGATTTGCCCGGCACCTTGACGGTGGATCGTTTTTCAAGAATCTAGTGGGAGAAAATACGTTCCGGGCAGTCCTTGACACTCCGAAGAATAAAAAAAGATATAGTGTTCTGAACCTGTTTTGATCTTTTTATTGTATCATACGTGTCATATCATATATAACGACAGCCACATCTGTCGGTTTCTCCGATAGACACTTCTACACCTTCCTGTATTAAACTCTTTTCATCGTGTATATGGCACGATATAGAAATGCGGCGTTACATTTCCAGTGCCCTGCGAGCTTCATCCCTGTTTTCATAGATATGAGGCGCCACATCGCGTTCAGCAAGGGCTTCTCCCAGCTTCATTCTCAGAAATGTGCTCGTTGTGTATCGACTGGCTCCTAAATAATATTTCCCCATAAGCCTTTTGACCATATCGGAATACTCGTCCACGAGATCGTGAGCAATGATAAAATTATCATAATTGATGATCGCGAAAACCTTCTGCCCAACGGGTTTGAGGAAATATGCCACCATCGATTCAATTTCCTGAATATCTTCTGATTGTTTTACAAAAAAACCTTCAAAGTTGACAAAGAAGATATTTTTATCCGGATTGTATTGAAATCGATCACGGAGGGGTACTGACAATAAATCGGTTTTCAGATTCATGGGACCTTCTTTGAAGATCCTCGCATCCATCAGGCGAGGTCGTTCCTCGATAACCGGTTCAAAATCCATGTTGCGGAGAATATCTTTCTCAATATCGATGCCCGGGGCAATTTCAATCAGTTTTAAACCCTTTTCGGTAAGGGAGAAGACGCATCGTTCGGTTATGTAGAGTACCGGAAGTCCTTGCTCGAGTGCATATTTCCCACTGAAAGTCAGCTGTTCAACCGTATCTAAAAACTTATGGACCTTGCCTTCTTGGACTACCCTCAGCTTTCCGTCTTCTACGGCAACCTCTAAGCCGCCTGCTGTAAAGCTCCCTAAAAAGACAACGGATTTAGCCTTCTGAGTGATGTTGATGAAACCTCCGCAACCGGCCATTTTCGGTCCGAATTTACTGACATTCAGGTTCCCGTCCTTGTCTGCCTGAGCCAGCCCCAGAAAGGCGCAATCAAGCCCGCCGCCATCATAAAAATCAAATTGATACCCTTGGTCTATTAAAGCTTCTATATTCACACCGGCACCGAAATTTAATCCTCCCATAGGAAGACCGCCGATAATCCCCGGCTCGGCTGTCAGGGTCAAGTAGTCAAGGATCTGTTCCTCTATCGCTATGTTGGAGATGCCTTCAGGAACGCCGATTCCGAGATTTATTATGCTGTTTGGTTTTAATTCAAAGGCAGCCCTTCGAGCCATGATCTTTCTTTCATCCATTGCAAGGGGTTGCATGGATTGTATTGGTTGCATGATTTCGCTGCTAAAAGCGGGATTGTACATCTCAGCAAAGGTCTGCCAGTGATGTTCCGGTTGAGAGAGAACAACACAATCGACAAAGATACCGGGTATTTTTACCTGTTTAGCCGGTAACGTTCCGTGCTGGGTCACTCTCTCAACCTGAGCAATGACAAAACCACCGGAATTCTTTGCCGCCATTGCAAGGGAAAGCCCGTCACCGGTTAAGGCCTCTTTTTCCATGGAGATATTTCCATTGGTGTCGGCTGTGGTCCCGCGGACTATGGCAACATTGATGGAAATCGTTTTATATGCGAGATACTCTTTCCCGTCAAATTCGATCAGTTCGACCATGTCTTCTGTAGTGATAGCGTTGACCTTGCCTCCTCCGAATCTCGGATCCACGTAAGTGTAAAGACCCACATCGGTAATTGTTCTCGGTCTGTGTGCCGCGATATCTCTGAACATATGCGATAGGACACCCTGGGGGAGATTGTAGGCAATTATTTTGTTTTCTGTGGCCAGCTTCACCAGTTTGGGACTCAATCCCCAATGTCCGCCGATTACCTGTTTAACAAGACCTTCATGCGCTAAATGGTTCAAGCCCCTGTGAAGGCCATCACCAATACCAGCGGAATAAATCACCGTAAGGTCTCTAGGATGTCCGCTACGTAAAAATGCCTCTTCAATCTTGATGGCGACCTCTTCAGCGAAAGCGATCCCAACAAAACCGGCTGTTCCGATTATGTCGCCGTCGTGTATAAGACGTACGGCCTCTTCCATAGATACGATCTTGCCTTTCTTGGCATCTCGAGGAGCCAAGAATGATGGGAAAAAATTATCTTGGGTGTTCTGTGTATTTTGTATCGTTCCCTCCATAGTGTATTCTTTTCCTCCACGATATATTTGTGATCTTGCTGAGGATAGCACCACAATTGGTGCTAAAAATCTCATTATGTGAGCAACTCACACTAATGTAAAAATGCTATATTGTAGAAGCACACCATCTGAGCATTTGAAGTATGGTATCTTAGGTATAGATGCCAATATTCGTGCTTCTGTAACAACATAAAACAGAAATATAATGAATCGGTATGTATTTCTGGTTCATATAGAATCGCCGCTCATAGTAGCTCCTTAATTATTTGAAGATTGAATCGCTATAACATATAGTGATGAGAACAAATCAAGAAGCGTGCCACAAAGGTATGTGTTTATTGGAAGGTACTAAAAATCATTGAAAAACGGTTATGTTCCCTCTTATATGATGAACAACCGCAAGTGATAAATGACTTCAGAGTGTAGCAGGATGGTTATAAGTGTATCAATGGGGCTACAGTTGATAAGTGTATATTTTATGTAACTTTGTATTGTAAAACGGGTGTGAACGTCCTAATAATGGGAAAAAGGATTCGTCAAGATTCTGCTCATTATTTCTGAGATTCTTTCGGGTATCGTACGGACAAGCCCTTTCAAAGAAAAACGGCTCAGTGTTTGTTACATTGGTGGTGCCGATATAAACAATCGGCCGCCGTAACATATCAATTATTCAGGTTTTCCATATCCTCCTCCGCCGGGGGTCTTAATGACGAAAATGTCATTGGGAGACAAAGAAATCTCGTCGTTTCCTGCAAGAGGGGTACCGGTGCCGTCCGGATGGAGGACTTCGTTTCTCCCTTTTTTACCGGGCAGTCCTCCAGCCAGGCCATACGGCTCCGTTTCTCTGTGGGATGAAAGGATGGTTGCCGTCATCGGTTCGAGAAATCGCACTTTTCTGATTACGCCGTTGCCACCCGGGTATTTTCCCAATCCTCCTGATCCGTGACGGATGGAAAACGATTCGATTCTGACGGGGAAACGCCACTCGACGACTTCGGGGTCCGACATCCTCGTATTTGTCATGTGGCTGTGGACGCCACTGGTCCCCGGATGGTTGGGACCGGCACCGGTACCTCCACAAATAGTCTCATAATTTTGGTGAGTTGTGTTGCCGTAGGTAAAATTGTTCATCGTTCCCTGAGAAGATGCAAGCAGGCCGAGGGCCCCGTACAGGGTATCTGTGATGGCCTGTGAGACTTCCGTATTGCCGGATATGACCGCCGCAGGATATTCCGGACTGATCATCGAACGAGGGGGTATAATCAGTTTGAGTGGTTTCATGCACCCTTCATTGAGGGGGATATTGTCCGCCACAAGGGTTCTGAAAACATACAACACGGCAGCCTTGCACACTGCTGTGGGTGCATTGTAATTCCCTTCGCTCTGAGGGGATGTTCCGGTAAAGTCGATGGTCGCCTGTCGTTTCTCACGGTCGACGGAGATGGTCACCTGTATCTGGCGGTTGCCGTCCATGGGATATATGAAGCTGCCGTTCTGTAGGACATCGAGAACCCTACGCACCGATTCCTCGGCATTGTCCTGGACATGTCGCATGTAGGCGTGGACAACTTCGAGACCAAAATGATCGACCATCTTTCTCAGTTCCCTGACGCCGGTTTCGTTGGCGGCAATCTGTGCAGCCAGGTCGGCCATGTTCTGGTCGATATTACGACAGGGATAGAGGCCGGATCCAAGCAGTGCGCGCGTCTCTTCGGAACGGAGAACACCTTCTTCGACGAGGAGGAAATTGTCGATCAACACGCCCTCCTCTTCTATGTGTTTGCTGTCAGGGGGAGATGATCCGGGAGTCCGGCCACCGATATCGGCATGATGGCCTCTTGAGCCGACATAGAAGAGTACTTGTTTGCCGTCTTCCGAGAATACCGGAGTGATAACGGTGACATCGGGCAGGTGGGTGCCCCCGTTATAGGGAGCGTTCAGCATATAGACATTACCCGGTCGCATGGTTGCTTGATTTTCCCTGATGACCGTCTTGATCGACTCTCCCATAGAACCAAGGTGTACGGGAATATGAGGAGCGTTGGCAACCAGGTTTCCATCGGGATCAAAGAGGGCGCAGGAAAAATCGAGCCGTTCCTTTATGTTGACGGAGTACGAGGTATTTGCCAGGGTGGCCCCCATCTGCTCGGCAATGGACATGAAAAGGTTGTTAAAGACTTCGAGCATGACCGGATCGGCTGTCGTCCCTACAGCTTCGCGTTTGGGCCGTGCCTTGTATCGTTCAAGAATAAGGCATCCGTGTCGATCGGTTTCCGCCGACCAGCCCTCTTCAACCACGACGGTACCGGTCTGTTCAACGATGATCGCAGGACCGGTAATCTTATGCCCGGCAAGAAGTTCGTCTCTGAGAAAGAGGGGTGCGGAGGTCCATTCTCCATTGCTGACCATATGCACACGGTCGTGAGGGATCGGTGTCTCGGAGTCGGATGCCGTCCCATGCGTGGCGTCGGCAATCGATTCCGTCTTACCTACTGCTTCAACGGAGAGGGCCTCAATGACCAAAGCCCTTTCTCGGGCAATAAATCCGAATCGCTGTTTGTGTGCCTTTTCGAAATCGGTTTTCATCTCCTCAAGGGTGCCGACATCGACAAGTAACGTGGAGTCGGTCCCCTCGTAACGGAGATGGGCTTTGCGGATTATGCTGATATTTTCGTCTGCAATATTCTGGGCGCGGACTTCGGCGGTGGTTGCCTCTATGAGAGGCCGGCAGGCACTCTCAATCCGTTTAGGTCCTTTGTCATCGAAGGGATACTCGAGATGCACCTCGCGAAGGCTCCGAATGTCTGCGAGACCCATACCATACGCGGAGAGGACCCCGGCGAAAGGATGGAGAAAAACTCGCTTCATCCCCAGCGCGTCGGCGACAAGACAGGCATGCTGGCCGGCCGCGCCCCCGAAACAGTTGAGGGTGTAAGCGGTAACGTCGTAGCCGCGTTGGACGGAGATCTTTTTAATGGCGTTCGCCATGTTTTCCACGGCAATGCGTAAAAAGCCTTCGGCTACCTTTTCCGGAGATTCGAGGGGCAGAGTTGTCTCTTCTGCGATGGTGTCAGCCAGGTGGCGAAAACCCATCGTCACGGCGTCACTATCGAGCGGCTGATTTCCTTCGGGGCCGAAGACCTTTGGAAAATATTCCGGATGGATTTTGCCCAGCATGACGTTGCAATCGGTAACCGTCAGAGGACCTCCCCTGCGATAGCAGGCGGGGCCGGGATTGGCTCCGGCAGATTGGGGACCGACCCGGTATCTGGTACCGTCGAAGTTGAGGATCGATCCTCCGCCGGCGGCAACGGTATGGATGTGCATCATGGGGGCTCGCATGCGGACTCCGGCAACCATAGTTTCAAAGCTTCTCTCATAGTCACCGGCATAGTGGGAGACATCTGTGGAGGTACCACCCATATCAAAGCCGATTATTTGACTAAAACCACCCATAACGGCGGTTTTGACCATGCCGACGACTCCGCCGGCCGGTCCTGAAAGGATGGCGTCCTTGCCCTGAAAGAGGTGGGCGTCAGTGAGACCACCGTTTGACTGCATGAACATGAGGTTGGGACCCGATTCACCGGTGGCTCCGAGTTGATCGGCAACCTCGTCGACATACCGCCTGAGTATCGGAGAAAGGTATGCGTCGACCACCGTGGTGTCTCCACGGGACACCAGCTTCATCAGAGGGCTAACCCGATGACTTGCGGAGATCTGAATAAAACCGATCTCACGCGCGATATCTGCCACGCGTTGTTCGTGTTCAGGGTATCGGTAGCCGTGCATGAAGGCAATAGCAACTCCCCGTATGCCCTGATCGTAGGCTTTCTGCAAACCCTTTCTGGCGATTGCCTCATTCAGCGGAATTATAGTTTCACCTCGGGCGGATACCCGCTCCGGTATTTCCAGTACCGTTTCATACAACATTTCCGGGAGAATAATGTGCCGGGCAAACAAATCCGGCCGGGTCTGATATCCGATGCGCAAGGCGTCTCCGAATCCTTCGGTCGTGACCAGCAGGGTCCGGTCGCCTTTCCTTTCGAGCAGTGCATTGGTTGCTACGGTGGTTCCCATTTTGACGGAACCGATTACATCTTCGGGAATCGGTTCGGAAGGTTTGATGCCGAGAAGATCACGGATGCCCTGTACCGCCGCGTCACTGTATTTTTCAGGATTTTCGGAAAGGAGCTTGTGGGTGATGAGGCTTCCATCCGGTTTTTTAGCGACGATATCGGTAAAGGTGCCGCCACGATCAATCCATATCTGCCACTGTTTCATTCGTTGGTCTCCGGTTTTTGAGTTTAATTCTTCGAAGGTAGTAATATATCAGAAAAAATCTGACATAAATGTATGATGATATGATTTTTTATCGACAAACCATCGTTATTGTGCGACAATATGACAAGCCTGTGGGAAAAAGTCAACATCATTGTTTCTCATACCGCTGTAAGATCCAATCGATAGAAATACTATGATTCTTGTGTGCTGGCAACACAATTGCACTATTAAAATACAATTACGAGGGAGGAGTAACAGAATGAAGGTATGCAAAGGTGTTCTATCTATGTTGACTGGAATGGTTGTTGTGCTGGGAATGACGGTTAGTGTTATGGGTGCCACGTGGGACATGCCCACCCCATATCCCGATAAGACGTTCCATACGCAGAATATCGCCATATTTGCTGACGACGTGAAAAAGGCAACCGGGGGAGCATTGGAGATAAAGATACATTCGGCCGGTTCGCTCTTCAAGCATCCCGAGATAAAAAATGCCGTCCGTGGTGGGCAGGTACCCATCGGCGAATTCTTCGTTTCTCTCCTCTCCAACGAGCAACAGGTTTTCGGTGCCGATTCACAGCCCTTTCTTGCCACCAACTATGATGATGCCAAAAGGCTCTGGAATGCTCAGAAACCTGTCATTACGAAACTTCTCGACAAACAGGGACTGATGCCGCTTTTCTCCGTGGCATGGCCGCCGCAGGGATTGTATACGAAAAAAGAGATAAAAACGGTTGATGACCTTAAAGGTATAAAATTCAGGGCTTACAATGCCACCTTGGAACTCTTTGCCAATCTGATCGGTGCCGCGCCAACCCAGGTAGAGGTTCCCGATATTCCGCAGGCATTTACCACCGGCCGCGTCGAAGCTATGATCACCTCTCCTTCCACGGGGGCCAATTCAAAGGCGTGGGATTTTGTTACGCATTACACCGATATTCAGGCCTGGGTACCGAAAAACATCGTTGTCGTGAACAAAAAAGCGTTCAGGAAATTGGATAAGAAGATCCAGGATGCAATTCTCACCGCCGCGAAGGCGGCTGAGACCAGGGGATGGGAAATGAGCATGAAAGAAACGAACGCCAAAACCCAGATCCTGAGGGACAACGGTATCATTGTAGTGACTCCCAGCGAGGAGCTTATGGCCGGTTTGAAGAAGATCGGTGCATCCATGCTCGAAAAATGGAAGGAAGGCGCAGGCAGTGAGGGAGAAGAACTGCTGAAGGCATACCAGACGAAATAACCCTATCCGTTCGTTTCGAGCCATATAGACATATAAATATAAACCCGGCTGCTGCTCTTTGTGCGGTAGCCGGGTCAAAGGAAGATGAATGCGTCGGTTTTTGGATGTTCTCTATAAAGCCAGCTGTTGGTTTGGTGCGTGCTGTATCGGTGCGATCTGTTTGCTGGTTGTCTGCCAGGTTATGCTCAACCTCATTGACCGGATCAGCACTTTACTGACCGGCAGCGCAATAGGCCTGACAATCCCCTCTTATGCGGACTTTACCGGTTTCTTGCTTGCTGCAGCTTCCTTTATGGCGCTTGCCTACAGTCTCCGGGAGGGGGCTCATATCCGTGTCAATCTTATTGTTAGTAACCTTCCGAAAAGATTTCATCGACCGGTCGAAATTTGGTGCGATCTCTTTGGCCTTTCCATATCCCTTTATTTTTCATGGTACACGGCAAAAATGACCCATGAGTCGTTTGTTTACAACGACCTATCGCCGGGTATGATCGCCGTGCCTCTTTGGATTCCGCAAACGGCCCTGCTCGTGGGTCTTATGGTTTTATCTATTGCCTTTATAGATGATTTGATAACCGTACTTCGCGGGAATACTCCTTCATATGTGGCAAAAGGCGAAAAACTTCTCACAAAAGATGATCCCATAGATCAAACAACCTCAGAGGCGTGGGGAGGAGACAATGTCTGAGATACACCTCACGCTTATATTGCTTGTCCTTCTGTTTTTCCTGTTGGGTAGCGGGGTCTGGGTGGCATTTTCACTGTTGGCCGTCGGTATGGCCGGGATGGTCCTTTTTTCCGAGGCACCGCTCGGAGAGGTAATGGCAACAACGATCTGGGGCGCGAGCAATAGCTGGGCTCTCGCCGCTCTGCCGCTGTTTATATGGATGGGGGAGATCCTGTTCCGCTCACGACTCGCCGAAGATATGTTTACGGGATTGTCTCCCTGGCTGACCCGCCTGCCCGGGCGGTTACTCCATGTCAATATCCTCGGGTGCGGCATATTTGCGGCCGTTTCCGGTTCCTCTGCAGCAACGGCGGCGACCATCGGCAAGATGACGATCCCGGAACTGGACAGACGTGGCTATCCGGAAAAGATGCTGCTGGGGACCCTGGCTGGATCTGCAACCCTGGGGTTGCTCATTCCCCCGTCGATCATTCTTATCGTTTATGGTGTGGCAACGGAGCAGTCGATAGCGAGACTGTTCATAGCCGGAGTGCTGCCGGGATGTATGTTGATTGTACTCTTCAGCGGGTATGTGGTTGTATGGTCTCTTTTGCATCCGCAGGCTATTCCGGCTGGTGAAGCCTCTCTCCCTTTGAAGCAGCGCCTGTCCCGGGCAAAGAGACTGATACCGGTGATGCTGCTGATTGTTGGTGTTATCGGATCGATCTATTCCGGTATTGCCTCTCCGACCGATGCCGCTGCCGTCGGGGTTCTACTGGCTCTCTTACTCTCCTGGTTCACCGGCTCCCTTTCCAAAGAGACATTTCTTGAAGGACTCATGGGGGCGACAAAAACCTCCTGCATGATCGCCTTTATCCTCGCCGGTGCAGCGTTCCTGACAGTGGCGATGGCCTTTACGGGTATTCCGAAAATGCTGGCCATCTGGATAAGCAATATGCAGTTGTCACCCTATGCGCTCCTTGTGGCCCTCACCTTCTTTTTTATCGTTATGGGTTGTTTTCTTGATGGTATATCCGTTGTAGTCCTGACCACTTCGGTAATCATGCCCATGGTCGAACAGGCGGGTATCGATCCGCTCTGGTTCGGAATTTTTGTCGTGATCGTCGTGGAAATGGCCCAAATCACCCCACCGGTGGGCTTCAATCTGTTTGTTATTCAGGGCCTTACCGGCATCGATATCCTGCGGGTGGCCTACGCGGCCATACCCTTTTTCCTTTTGCTCCTCATCGGTCTGGGGATTATTGTCGTATTCCCCGAGATTGTCACCGTCCTGCCCAATATGATGGGGGGATAAGTTCCCATTATCTTTATACTGTTAACGCGACACAATAGGCTTGACATGTCCGATTAAATCTATCTATAGTCATAACGTAGAAAGTTAAGTAAGTATTTCCAACTGTCTCATATGTGTCATGTCATTCTTTCTCTTGGGGAATAAGGCTGTTTCCTGGGACGAACCTTATTGTGAAAAGGAGAAAAATCATGAAGAAAATCTTTGCCGGTTCGCTGGTTGCTGCGTTAATGTGTTTCCCGCTGTATCTATTGAATCCGTGTTTGGTGTATGCCGGGGAAAAAATACTGACCCTGCCGGGTACCAACTATTACCAGATTGATAATAACGCACATTATGACGATCAGTTCGGAGCCGCGGTTGCCATCTCCGGCGATTATGCCATTGTCAGTGCCCCGAGCTGGGATCCCGACGAGATTGCCAATGAGGAGGATATTGACGACATGGATTGGGGATCGGGATGGATCTTTAAACGGGATCAGGGAGGCGCAGGCAACTGGGGCATGTTGACCCAGTTGACCGACTCCAACCCCCGGTACGATCCCTATGGAAGAAATGACCACCTGGGATATGCGGTTGCCATGGACGGCGATACCTGCGTGATGTGCTCGGGTGAAACCGCCTTGAGTCAAAACTGGAGCGCCGAATACGGCGCCTGTGCCATCTATTATCAAAATGAGGGTGGGGCGGACAACTGGGGTGTGAAAAAGTGGGTGTACGGTCATGCTCAGGAGAGCAATCACTATGGATATGCGTGTGCCATTAGCGGGGATTACCTGATTGTCGGAGAAAGGGCCTATGGCGAATGGAATGGGGCTGCCTTCATCTACTATCGGGATCAGGGAGGGTCCGACAACTGGGGTACGGTGAAGACCTTTACCGGTTACCCCGAGTATGCGGCCTTTGGCGTCTCTGTTGATATCGATGAATCATCATCGCCGGTCAGGGTCATCGTGGGTGCCGATTACAACCAGAATGGTCACGCAGGTTCAGCCTATATCTATGAACAGGGCGGCACGGTGACCACCTGGACTTCCGTCGGAACCAAGGACGGTGCTACCAGCGGGGACCAGTTCGGCCACGCGGTTGGCATTTGCGGTGACTGGGCCGTGGTGGGCGCCCCCCAAGTGGCAAGCGGCGGAATAATGCGCGGTGCCGTGTACGTATATCTGCGTGACGGGAGCGGAATATGGAACCTTTCGGAGACCATGACACCCACGGATGCGGCGGATTACGACAAATTCGGCAGTACCCTTTCCATTGACGGTACCACCCTGCTGGTAGGGGCGCCAGGGGACGACCCTGCCGGCAGCGTCTACGTGTATACCTTAGCGGGCACTACCTGGTCGTACAAGAAAAAGCTTACAGGCAGCGATTCTGAAGAAGGTGACAATTTCGGTTATTTTTACAATTCGGTGACCACGATTTCCGTATCCGGCAATAATGCCATTGTTGGTGCCCCCGGATATGACACTACCCACAATGATGAGGGGGCGGCGTACCTTTTCGGCTTGCAGGGAGGGGGTGCACAGGGTGCTGCGGTTAACCTGCTGCTTTTATCGGATTGATTGGGGAGAGGGAACATCGCCTTATCTCTTCGGTTAGAGGAAGAAAAATAGATGCAAAAGACAATACGCGCCGTTGCGCGTTTCATAGAGTTTATAAAGGGCGATATCTGGAGAATCCGCCTCAAAGACCTGCCGCGGAAACGATCCTTTCTCATTAAGCAACTGCGGATTTTTCTCCTTTCACTGCGCGGGTTCGACGAAGACAAGTGCCAGTTGAGGGCGTCGGCTCTGACCTTCTACTCCCTGATCTCCATCGTCCCCGTTGCGGCCATGGCCTTCGGTATCGCGAAGGGATTCGGATTTGAGAAGCGACTCGAAAGGCAGCTCCTGGAGCAGTTTCAGGGGCAGGAAGAGGTGATCGCCCGGGTCATAGACTTTGCCCATTCACTGCTCGCCAACACAAAGGGGGGAGTCATTGCCGGAGTCGGTGTCGTCCTTCTCTTCTGGGCGGTCATCAAGGTCCTCGGGAATATCGAGGCATCGTTCAATGATATCTGGGGCATACGAGAGGCGAGAAGCCTGGGCAGAAAGTTCAGCGACTACTTGTCCGTGATGCTCCTCTGCCCGATCCTCCTGATCCTGTCGAGCAGCGCCGCTGTTTTCATCACGACCCAGGTGACGCTGATCGTTGAAAAGATCTCCCTTCTGGGGATATTCAGCCCCTTGATATCGTTCCTGCTCAAGCTGCTTCCCTACGGGATCGTCTGGGTCCTGTTTTCCTTTCTCTATATCTTTATGCCCAACACCAAGGTGAACTTCAGGTCCGGTATCCTGGCAGGGATCATTGCCGGGACCATCTATCAGATCGTCCAGTTCGGCTATATCGCCTTTCAGGTGGGGGCCGCCAAATACAATGCCATCTATGGTAGCTTTGCCGCCCTGCCCCTGTTCCTCATCTGGCTGCAGCTCAGCTGGCTGATCGTCCTCTTCGGGGCGGAATTCTCCTTTGCCCACCAGAACGTCGACACCTATGAATTTGAACCGGATTCCCTCAAGATCAGCGGCTCCTTCAAGCGGCTCCTCTCTCTCCAGATCGCCCACCTCCTGGTGTCGAACTTTGCGGAGGGTGAAAAACCGCTTACGGCCATGCAGATATCCCACCGCCTTGAGATACCGATCCGTCTCGTGCACCAGATCCTCTATGAACTGACCGCGTGCGGGATCATCTCCGACACGCAGACGGAGGAATACAAGGAACCGGGCTATCAACCCGCCCGTGACATCGGTACACTCACGATACAGTTCGTTATCGACTCCCTTGAAGACAGAGGAACGGATGCGATACCCGTAGCCGAGACCGAAGAGGGAAAAACCCTCTCCGAAATATTGCGTTCCTTCAGGAATGAAGTGGCACGGTCCCCGTCGAACAGGTTGTTGAAGGATATATAAGACAAAGATCCTTGGGATCTGAGAATTTTACAGATAATAAAAATGAGTTCACCTACGAGGCAATAAAATCATTTAAGGATAAAATCGATCATTACCCTTTGAGAGTATCACCTTAATATTACTTGACAAGATACCATAAGCGAGTTAGTAGTTTAGCATAAATTCGATCTTGTATGTATTATATGTACTTACGAACAGCTGTAACCGGAGGGGATTATGGTTTGACCATTTAAAGCTCTGTTTCTCAAAATGAGAGAGGGGGCTTTTGTTTGTTATGAAGGGTTTTATCTGGACCCAGATAAATATTATTATGTGCCAATAGGAGATCAAGTTGTTAGACTGGATTAATTCACTTGACATAAACGAGCTCAAATTTGTGGCTCCCGTACTGTTTTTTCTGGACGAAAATCCTGAAGACGCAGCTCTATTTCTTTATAGAGAAGGCTTCCCAACGCCAATGAATGCCGTTGGCGATAAAGAGCACTTTCGGCGCATAGTGGAGGAAGAGCTTCAACAAAGACCCCCAAAGAAATATTGGGAACAAGTGAAAAAAGAAATTTATATCCTTATATGTACAAAAGATCCCAAGTATTCAAAGCTTCGAAATTCGCTTCGGGATGCAAATGAGAAGGGTACTAAGTACGTGGTAACTGTAATATCAAGTGCTATTGGGAGTGTAATGGGAGTAGAAGCTGGCGTGATATCGGCGTTCTGCGCAGTCTTATTACACTCTGTAGTCAAAATAGGAGTAGCGGCTTATTGTGCAGGGAACATAAACCGTCATTGAACACAAACAGCTAACTAAGAAGAAAGTTGGAGATAATTGCTGTTTACATCATCTTCTATGACTTACCAGTAGGTTGTATTTATTAGTCCGCTACTGGTTAGCTCGCTGTTAGCGGTGACGAGAGGTAATTGCATGAACTGGTGGACACGCTGTTTCAAAAGTCTGATAGTTGTTTTCATCGGTCTGTTCGTACTATCTCAGGCTGCCTATGGCAATAACTCAGAGTCTTGGGTCGAGGCTATTCGGACTATGAAAAAGACTATTGTCTTTCTCGGAGCGGACAATACATTGAGCCAACCAGAGTTCCGCGCAAGTGCAGCATTACTTAAGGTAAATGGGATTCTTCATTTACTGACAGCGAAACATGTGGTTGCAGAAGTCAAAGATGGCAAATTCACGGGGCGGCTGGTGGATGAAGCGCTTGTGGCGTATTTCAATAAGAAAGACGGAACAATAGGCCGCAGGGCTATAGCGCATCTCAAAAAATCGCAAAGCATTGAGTGGGTTTTCCACCCCGACGTTAACGTTGACATTGCGTTGCTTCCATTCGGCGTAGATGTGGAGAATGATGATGTCCTCTCTATACCTGATTCGTACCTCCTAGGAATTGATGCGTTGAGCGAGCTTATGGATGTATTCTTTATGTCGTTTCAGCCGGGCATCGGTAAAACCGATCAAGTGCGACCAGTGTACAGACCGGGAACGGTGGCGATCATACTACCGAACAAGACGTTCTACATTGATGGTGCAGCATTTCCTGGGAATAGCGGAAGCCCGGTTTTTGTTCGACCTCAACCGGTTGGGTTCGCTAAGACCGATGCTCCAGTTTTTCCGGCTCCCAACTCAGGTCATTTCATAGGGGTAATAGGTGAATACTTGCCATATCGTGAGGTTGCGATAAGCAGTCAAACTGGACGACCGCGTGTCGTTTTCGAGGAACACACAGGATTGTCGAGGGTCTGGTCAACCGATCTTGTAGTTGAGTTGATAAATACTTCTCAGTGCCAGAATCAGATATTGCACCTCAAAGCCAATGCAAGACAGAAGACGCAATGATTTCTATAGATGATACGTCTAACAAAGGTTTCCACCTAATCGCTAACGCTCCCCATGAAGTCAAACGTTTTTATTATGAAAATAAACATATACTCATTAGACCCCCTTTGATTTTATCGATTTCCGGAAGAACTCTTTCTTCCCTATTGGAGTTAAAGAGAACACTTTTCATAAAATCTCTGAACAATCCACATTAGAAAATCGCAAGCCTTTATAGAGCTTCCATTCCTTCGGCAGGTGTTCTATACTTATTCAACGAAAGGTATCAGCTATGAGTAAGGAACCCATTCGGATGGCTCGCCCGCCCTACCGGTTATTCGAGCATACGGCCGACCTCGGTGTGGAGATATACGGGACAGATGAGGGGGACCTCTTCAGGAATGCCGCCGGTGCCCTCTTTGATATTCTGACGGACGCACGTCTTGTACATGCAAAGGATGAATGGGCTGTTTATGCCGAAGGGGACGATCTGGAGGAGCTTCTGGTAAATTTCCTCCGGGAGATATTGTACAAATTTAACGGTGAGGGATTGTTGCTGAAGGAATGTGTCATTTCCGAGATAGGCAATAACCACGTAAAAGGAACCGTGAAGGGCGAACCTTTTGTGCCGGGCAGGCACGGTATGAATATGGAGATAAAGGCGGTCACATACCATGGGACGGAGATACGCAAAACCGACGAAGGGTGGACCGGGAGGGTTGTCCTTGATGTCTGATGTCAGAATCGAACGGCTCGATGCCTTTCGCTGGATCATACCTCCTGTGGGAGGCATGCGTGTTCCCGGAATTATCTACGCCGATGAGCGGATGATGAAAACGATGGGCACGGATGAGAGCCCCAAGCAGGTCGCCAATGTGGCACACCTACCGGGGATTATCGGCCATTCACTGGCCATGCCCGATATTCACTGGGGATATGGGTTCCCCATTGGCGGTGTCGCTGCGTTCGACCTCGAAGAAGGGATCATTTCTCCCGGAGGGGTCGGGTACGACATCAACTGCGGCGTACGCCTCATGGCGACCAATCTTCAGTTCGCTGATATCAAAAATAAAGTGCGAGAGCTTGTCATCGCCCTCTTCAGAAACATCCCTACCGGTGTGGGTTCGGAAAGCACTTTGAAGCTTTCGATGGATGAAGAGAAAAAGGTGCTCCGCCAGGGAGCGGCGTGGGCGGTCAACCGTGGCTATGGATCGAAGGACGATCTTGCCAGGACCGAGGACGGCGGGGTGATGGGAGATGCCGATCCAGCCTGTGTGAGTGACCGGGCTCTGGAGCGGGGCAAGAAACAGCTGGGGACCCTGGGTTCGGGGAATCATTTTCTGGAGATAGAGGTCGTGGAAGAGATATTCGACCGGCGCGTCGCTTCCGTATTCGGATTGACTGCCGAAGGACAGGTAGCCGTGGCTATCCACACCGGATCGCGGGGTTTCGGCTATCAGGTGTGCGACGACTATCTCGCGCGGATGGTTAAACACAGCAGGGCGCTGGACTTCACCCTCCCCGACCGGCAGCTGGCCTGCGCGTATCTCAATTCTCATGAAGGGAAGGAGTACCTGTCGGCCATGGCCTGCGCCGCCAATTATGCCTGGGCCAACAGGCAGATGCTGATGCACTGGACGGCACAGACCTTTGAAGAGACTCTGCAGCGTTCTCCGCGCGACATAGGGATGCGGCTGGTCTACGATGTGTGTCACAATATCGCAAAGATTGAGGAGTTTGCGATAAAGGGCAGAAAGCGGAAGGCATGCGTCCACCGCAAGGGAGCCACGCGGGCGCTGCCGCCCCGGCACCCTGCCCTGCCGGACCTGTATCGCGAGACGGGGCAGCCGGTCCTGATACCGGGCGACATGGGAACCGGATCATACGTGCTCGTAGGAACGGATAGGGCTATCGAAGAAACATTCGGCAGTACCTGCCATGGCGCCGGTCGTGTGATGAGCCGCGGCAGGGCGATGAAAGAGAGCAGAAACCGCTCGATTGCCGCCGAAATGGCCGATCGGGGGGTTGTCGTAATGGCCGCGGGTAAAAAAACGTTAAGCGAAGAGATGCCCGAAGCATATAAGGATATCGAAGGGGTGGTGAATGTGGTCCATCAGGCCGGCCTGTCCACAAAGGTGGCACGGCTCAGGGCCGTCGGGTGTATCAAGGGGTAAGAACGGTCGGGAGGGAGAGGAGGCTGTGAATCCTTTGTGTTGAGTAGTTGTCGGAACGTGTGTGATTCTGTTTGATTCTTGACAAAACAGGAAATGCGTCTAAACTGTAATTGATACTTGTTACTATGAAAGGGGGGTAAGCTTCGTGCCCGATATACAGATACCGAATGATACCTATGATATTATTATCGTTGGAGGCGGTCCCGGGGGCCTGACCGCTGGGCTCTACGCCTCCAGAGCCGATATGAAGACATTGCTGCTTGAGGGAAACGCCCAGGCCAGCCAGATCACCATGACGGATGTGATAGAAAACTATCCCGGCCTACCCTCGATCGGCGGATTCGAACTGAACGACACCTTCAAACAACAGGCAGTTTCGTTCGGCCTGGAGATCAGACCGGAACAGGTGAGAGAGATGCACCGGAAACAGACCGGGGATGTTGAAGGATGGGAGGTTGTCACCGACAGCGGATCCTACCGGACCCTTTCGGTTATTGTTTCCACGGGAGCCGCCTGGAGCCGCCTGGGAGTGCCGAGGGAGGAAGAAATGGTGGGCAGAGGCATATCGTACTGTGCCACCTGCGATGCCCCCTTTTACCGGAACAGGGAAGTGGCGGTGGTCGGAGGAGGAGATACCGCCGTCCAGGAAGCGATCTATCTGACGAAATTCGCCTCGAAGGTCACCCTCATTCACCGGAGAGACCGGCTGCGCGCAACAGCCGTGCTGCAGAAACGGGCCCTTGCCAACGAGAAGATATCCTTTGCCTGGGACTCCGTTGTGGAAGAAATCCTGGGTGAGGATGGCGTCAGCGGTGTCAGGATACGCAATATCAAAGAACCCGACCGGCATGAAGAGATCCCTGTGGATGGAGTATTTATCTTTGTCGGTCTTGTACCCAATACGGATGTTGCCAAGGGAGTTGTCAATCTGGACACGGGTGGATATATTATTACGGACAGTGATATGAAAACGTCGGCTGATGGTATCTTCGCCTGCGGAGATTGCATCAGCAAGTCCCTCAGGCAGGTGGTGACCGCCTGCGGTGATGGGGCGACAGCGGCACACAGTGCCTCCCTGTATGTCGATGATTTGAAAGGCCAGACATACTGAGGAATATGTGTAAGGAGAAAAAGAATGCCGATTTATGAATATAAATGCACACTCTGTGGCACGGAATTCGAGATGATCCGTTTTGCGCAGGATGATGACAAGGATATAGCATGCCCCGAATGCGGGGGGAAAAAAGCGAAAAAGATGTTATCGGTTCCTGCCGGATCGCAAGGGTCCTGCCAGGGTTGCTCGAGTTCAAGCTCATCCTGTGCTACCTGAGGTTAATCAAGACCGGCGGTCTGCCGGTTTATACCAGGGCAATATTGGTTTACATGTAGCGCCGGACCTACAGGACGAAAGATAGGAGTAATGAATTCACTGGTCGCTTTCTGGCAACATATTCCGGAACATATCAATCCGGCATTTCTGGAGATAGGATCCTTTCAGCTTCGGTATTACGGGCTTATGTACCTTGTTGCCTTTTTCGTTATCTATCTGCTCGTCATACACAGAATACAGGATGAGCGGTTCGAATATTCGAAGGAAACGATCCAGGACTATTTCGTATGGGCAATAGCGGGGCTCCTCATCGGGGCTCGATTGGGCTATGTCCTCTTCTATAATCTTGCATATTACGTAGCACACCCACTGTACATTATCTTCCCCTTTGATCTTTCCGCCGGATTCCGGTTTGTCGGCATCAGCGGCATGTCATACCATGGGGGGCTTGTCGGGATCATTCTCGCTTCTCTCTGGTTTTGCCGGAGGCGCTCGATACATTTCCTGCAGTTTGCCGATCTATTCTGCCCTGCCATACCGCTCGGGTACACCTTCGGAAGGATCGGGAATTTTCTGAATGGGGAGCTGTACGGACGGGTAACGGACAAATGGTGGGGGATGTACTTTCCCCTGGACCCCCTTCTGCAGCTCCGTCATCCATCTCAACTGTACGAAGCTTTTTTTGAAGGCATTGTACTGTTCGTGATCTTGTGGAGTGTCAGAAAAAAAGGCTGGTTCGATGGTGCTTTGCTGGGTCTGTACCTTGTCGGTTATGGGGCTGCGCGGTTCCTTATTGAATTTGTCAGACAGCCCGACTCTCAGGTGGGGTTTGTTGCGGGGGTGCTCAGCATGGGGCAGATCCTCTGCCTCGCCATGATTATCCTGGGTATTGTTATGATGTTCGTTCAACAACGAAAGGGGAAAATCGCATGAACAAACGGCTCGTAATCGTTGGAGGAGGCGCGGGAGGACCTTCCGCAGCCGCTGAGGCAAAAAGGAGAAATCCGTCTCTGGATGTGGTGATACTGGAAGCGGGTGAATTCGTTTCCTATGCCGCCTGACCCATTCCCTATTACATCGGTGATGTAATCAAGGATTCGAAAAGGCTGATTGCAAGAACCCCTGAAAAATTTGAAGAAACGGGCATACACGTACGGCTCAATACCCGTGTTGACGCAATTGAGGTCGATACAGGGGCCGTTCTCCTGAATGGCGGGGAACGGGTGCCCTATGACACCCTTGTCGTAGCGACGGGAGCAACGGCGACCCTGCCCGATATCCCGGGTACGGACCTCGAAGGAGTCTTTGTCCTGAAGAATCTGCGGGACGGTATCAATATCAAGGAATATATCAAGAACAACCAATGCCGAAGAGCGGCGGTAGTCGGAGCCGGGTTTATCGCCATGGAGATGAGCGAAGCCCTGAGAAATCTCGATCTCGAAACCAGCGTCGTGTACCGGGGCGAACTTCCCGTCAAGAAATGGGATCCGGAATTCTCGACAATGGTGTTGGAAGAGCTCACGAAGAACGGCGTATCCTTCGTTGCCCATCACTCTCCTGTTGCCGTTGAAAGGCATTCAGATACCCACCTGTCACTGGTTACCGACAAGAGAACGATAGATGCCGATATCATCATATTCGCCCTCGGCGTGAGGCCCAATGCACAGTTGGCCCAGGAAGCGGGTCTCGAGATAGGGAAATCCGGCGCAATCCGGGTTGATGCGTCTCAACACACCTCGCGTGAGGCAATATTTGCCGTTGGTGATTGCTGTGAGTCGTATAACCGGGTGAGCAGACAGTGGGTGAGCGTCCCGCTGGGAGATATAGCGAATAAACAGGGACGGGTAGCCGGCCGTAATATCGCCGGATATCCCATGATATTCCCGGGGATTGTAGGGTCACAATCCTTTAAGGTGTTTGGCCTGGAAGTCGCCATGACCGGTCTTGATGAGAAGGCGGCGGAGCGAAGCGGCTATTCTCCGGTAAGTACTATTGTCTGGGGGAGTCCGGTAGCGCGCTCGATGGTTGAGGGCCAACGACTGGGAATCAAACTGATTGCGGACAGGAGTTCGGGAAAACTGCTGGGAGCACAGGCGGTAGGACAAAGCGGAGCGGTAAGCCGCATCAACGTTCTGTCTGCCTGTCTGTGGTCCGGAATGGGGCTTGACGAGATAGGCTATCTGGATTTCGCCTATAGTCCTCCCTTTAGCGGGGCCTGGGATATGATCCATACAGCGGCTCAGGTTCTGGAAAAGAAGTTGTAAAAATCCCGGGAATGTCGAGCCTTAAAACCGGGTTCCGTTCGATATAGTCGTACCGTAAGAAATATCGAATGTGAATGCGTTGAATCTTGCGACCTCATTTGCAAGATCAGGTATAATTTGTTTGTTACATTCAGGAAATGCTGAGATTATATGGTTTTTTATTGTAATGCTGTTTCACGGCATGGAGAAACCGTACCCCTCGGCCTATTTCTTCGAAAACGGGGATGCCCATCTCTTCCAGCCCTCTTTTGAACGTGTGTAACGGTTCCCTCATTCCCGCCACCCATACGATGACAGGCTTGTCTAATTCTTTCTTCAGTCTGCTGATGGATCGAAACATACTGCTGTCACATCTTCCTGAGAAAACTTGTACGATGAGAGAGTCGACACCATCGTCGTGTATGGCGGCGTCCATTACCTTGGTGTAAACGGGTTCTACCCCATTCTTTTCGACGGCAGGCCATATATCAACGGGATTTGAGGGTTCCATCCAGGTCGGGAAGACCTCTTTTATGGATTGCAGGGTATCGTCCGCTAATGTAGCCAGAGGAAGATCACAATCATGCAGAAAGTCGGCGGTGACGATCCCTCCTCCACCCGAAAAGGTGATAACGGCAGTTCCTCCATCGCTCTTACGGTATCCTGTTTTGGAAAAACCCCGGAGAAGGTCGGTAAGTTCGTTAAAGTCATATGCCGGTATCACACCCGTTTGAGTGAAGGCGTGTTGCATGATGGTGTAATTACCTGCCAGGCTGGCTGTGTGGCTCACGGCGGCTCGGGCTCCGGAGGGGCTTCTTCCACCCTTCAGAACGATGATGGGTTTTGAGGTGGATTGGCACAGTTTCATGAAACGCCTCACATCGACTATCGATTCAATGTATAATCCGACAACCTCGGTGAAGGGATCATTGATCAGATATTCCAGCAAATCGGTTTCATTAACGTCGCTTTTGTTACCGATGGAGCATATCTTGCTGATGCCCATCCCTCCCTGCTCGAGTATCATCATGAGGAAGATAGCTGAAAGTAGACCGCTTTGCACGATCATGGAGACGTTTCCGGGGACCATCAATGTTTTCCACAGGTCGGTATACATAAAGGAGAATACATGTCTTGAGTGGCCGTCAAGGAGACCCATGCAATTGGGTCCCCACAACCGTATGTTGTACTTGCCTGCGAGGGCTACACATTCTTCCTGGAGTTTCTTCCCTTCTTCACCCACTTCCGCAAATCCAGCCGATTCGATAATGATTCCTCTGACATGTTTCTTCGCGCATTCCTCTATTACAGAAGGAAGAAATGTAGCCGGTATGAAATAGATGGCCAGGTCAAAGTCGTCGGGGATGGATGCAATATCGGGATAGCATGTCATGTCAAGGATGGAATCATGCTTCGGATTGACAGGGTATATCCTGCCTTTATACCCGCCGGATATGTTGTTCAGTATGTGATATCCTCCTCGCAAAGGATTATCCGAGGCACCGATTATTGCCACCCCATCGGGGTTGAAGAAGAAATTCATTAAAAACTCACTCCGGTTCTGATTTGTAACTGATGCAGTTATAAACTGAACGGAGAAATTGTCAAATGCTTTCTTCCCGCAGCAGTCTGTTGTGATATGAGCACAGGTCTGTATGGTGTGCGGCATGTCCAGTAATGCGTGAATCTGGCGGTTCCACCGACAATATGAAAAGAGTTGACAATTGCTGGTAAATCATTTATCTCTCTGGAATACGATGAAAAGTTGTGTAATCGGGAAGAGGGGTTATCGAGAATAATATTGCTTGAAAGGAGACTATTATGTTGAAGAAGAGGAACCTGGTACTTGTAATTGCGCTTATTGTGACGTGCTCGATGCTTTTTGTCAGTCCGTCGTTTGCGGCGAAAAAAAGTTTCTTCGCCATTGCCACGGGCGGCACGGGGGGCACCTACTATCCCCTTGGTGGCGTTTTGGCTCAGGCTCTGTCGAACAAGCTGCCCGATCTTATTATCACCGCCCAGTCGGGTAACGCATCCGTTGCAAACTGCAACCTGATAAAGAGTCATCAGATCGAGTCGGCCTTCGTTCAGAACAATGTTGCCTACTATGCCTATAACGGGATCAAACAGTTTGAGGGAAAACCCGTCGAAAACCTTCGAGCGATTGCCTCTCTCTATCCGGAGACCATCCAGATCGTTGCCCGGGAAGGAGCCGGTATAAAAACCATAGCGGACCTGAAGGGAAAGAAGCTGGTTCCCGGTGACAGAGGAAGCGGAACAGAAGTAGATTGTCTGGCGGTACTCGCAGGTGTCGGTCTTACCTATGATGATTTCAGCAATGTTGACTGGCTCAGCTTTGCCGGGGCAGCCCAGCGGTTGAAGGACAGACAGGCGGATGTAACATTTGTTACGGCGGGATGGCCGACAGCGTCCATAACGGAGCTGGCCACCACATCGGATATTACGCTTGTTCCGCTTGATGATGCAACCATCGCGAAGATTATCGAAAAGAATCCCTTCTATGCGAAGGTCGTTATTCCCGCAGGTACATACAAGGGTGTCGATGTCGATACTCCGGCCATTACTACGATGGCTCAGTGGGTTGTTGATGCCGCCATTTCGGAAGAGGTTGTGTATAATCTTACGAAGGCACTGTGGGAAAAGGGAACTTTTGTCCTGCGCAAATCTGGTGAAAAGGCTGCGGAAGCTCCGAGCGGAGCCGAGATTATGGCCCAGGCCCACGTCAAGGGTAAGGATGTTACTCTCAAAACAGCCCTTGACGGCGTTGCGATTCCCCTCCATCCGGGCGCTTTGAAGTTTTACAGGGAGAAAGGCCTGAAGTAACCATATGATAGCTTGATATATTGAGGAGGTACCCGGGCACCGTTTTTACGGTGCCCGGACTGTATGGATAAGAAAAGAATAGTCATTCTTTCGGCTCTTGTTATCTTTTTTTTCTGTTCTCTTATTCCCTGTCATGTGTTGCGGATAGAGGCAATAAGAAAAAATAGGCCGGTTTTCGCCCATATAGTCTGGCCAAACGATCAATTTTCAACAAAATATATCCATTCGGTTGAGCTTTCCCCTGTTCGGGAATTTTTCACGATAGACAAAAATTTCAAAATCGTGCTGTATGAAACAACCTTTTCCTCCTCCAATACCGGACTTCCTACCACCCTATCAGGAGATGAACGGCTCTACACTGAAGGAGATCATTTGCGTATCACTAACATGTACAGGGTTGTGCCGCACCTTGATCTGTGGGTTAATGAACAATATGACAACACCTTGACGCTGGGAAACGGCAAACTTTTAAAGCTTCCATCCCTGGCGGGAGACACGCTCCTGAGGGTGTTCATAGAAAAGATGACGTTTCTCGAATATATATATGTGAGGGCGAAAATTTTTACATAAAGGGGCCTTTATATGGAACGGCAGAAAAAAGTGGCCATCGTTGAAGACATAGACGAACTTGCCAAGTATGATCCGGAGTTTCGATTTCGCCAACTCACCGGTGTTACCCTGAAACTTGTATTTTTTATGACCCTCGTGTTGTCGATATTTCATATTTATACGGCCGGGTTCGGAGTGTTTCAGGAATGGAGACACCGTGCCTTCCATCTGGCTTTTGTCCTCCCTCTGGTATTTTTTCTGTATTCGATACGAAAGAACGCGATACGGGATATGAAGCACGTGGTCTATGATGTCATCTATGGCATTATAGGAGCATCCGTGGTGAGTGCCCTCTTTCGCGAGATTATGGATCTCTCCGGATATGAAACATTTGCCCTGTTCGCGGTCGCATTTCTGTTTGTCGTCTATTTCAAGCGCAGAGAGTTTTGGTCGAATAGGGTCTTTGTCTATGGAGACTTTGTAATATACACAGTTATGATAGGAGCACTGATCTTCGGAGCGAATTTCGTTCTGAGGAATATGCACATAGCAGAGGCATTTGAAAACTCCGGAGCCTCTCTCTTGTTCTGGAGTGTTTTTCTCTTCGGTGTCTTCTTCAGCATAGTACTTCTCTTTGCCGTCCAGTGGGTCTGGACGGTGTTTTCCATGATTCGAGGTAAGAAGTTCGGCTATATGCGAGACCATATTCCCTACTTCGATGTATTCTTTGCAGTCATTGCGGCCTTTATTTCCGTTTACATATTCCTGGAATTTAACAGCCTGGTGTTGCGCGCGGGGATTCCTTATAAAATGGATTTAGTGGTAGGAGCCTTTGCCATCCTGTTAATCCTCGAAGGGACGCGGCGGAGTCTCGGACCACCCCTTCCCATTATTGCCCTGCTTGTCCTGATCAACTCCTATCTGGGGCCTTATTTTCTCGATATCCCGGGTCTCAGTTTCTTTGCGCACCGCGGCTACTCCATCGAGCGCATCATAGAACACATGTATCTCGGCACGGAAGGCATCTTCGGTATTCCACTCGGTGTTGTTGCCACCTTTGTGTTTCATTTCGTGCTCTTCGGTATCTTTATTTCCAAAACCGGTCTGGGACAGTTATTTATGGATCTCGCCATGGCCCTTGCAGGCGGTACCGTCGGAGGGCCTGCCAAGGTATCGGTTATTTCCAGTGGCTTTCTCGGGTCCATCAGTGGAAGCTCCATTGCCAATACGGTCACGACGGGGGCCTTTACCATTCCGCTCATGAAAAAGGTTGGGTATTCCCCCCGGTTCGCAGGGGCCGTTGAAGCGGCGTCATCAACGGGAGGACAGCTGATGCCGCCGATTATGGGGGCGGCAGCCTTTATCATGGCCGAGTTTTTGGGGATACCCTATATCAAGATAGCTGCTGCGGCCATTGTCCCCTCGTTCCTGCACTTTTTTGCCGTGGGGACCATGGTGCACTTCGAGGCCCTGAAACAGGGACTGAAGGGACTGCCCCGCGAAACCCTCCCGAAGATCGGCACTGTCCTCAGAGAGCGCGGTCTCTATGTCGCTCCGCTTGTAGTCATCATTTATCTCCTCATATCGGGGAGCAGCCCTTTCCTGGCAGCATTCTGGGGAATCATATTCTCTGTTGCGATCGGACAAATACATACGAGAACCCTGCCATTACTGGTGGCTCTTTTTCTGTCGGCCCCCTGCATCCTATTCAGGGTGAATCCCCTTCATCATTCAGCGCTTACCCTCATTCTCTGGGGAGGGTTCGGTGTGGCGGGTTTCGTGTATACGCTTAAAAAAACAGATCTCACCTCCTGGCTGCTGGGTATCGCGGCAACGGCGGTTCTCTCGGTCTTGCTCTACTTCATGATTGAACCGTCACTGTGCGCATTCTGGGCTCAGATGACCATAATCGGTATAGGGGTCTTCTATAAGGAAAGTAAGATGAGAATACCCGATATCCTCCATACGCTGGAGGCGGGGACAAAAAATGCGCTTGCTATCGGAGCGGCGTGTGCCTGTGTCGGTTTTATCGTCGGGGCCACCACACTGACGGGGCTCGGACTCAAATTTGCCGCCGCCGTCATAGAGCTTGCCCACGGAGTGGCATTCCTCGTTAGCTCGATAGATGTGATGCATCTGATGACCCTCGATGGAATCACGCTCTTTTTCACGCTTGTTTTCACTGCCATATCCTGCTTTATCCTCGGGATGGGAATACCCACCACGGCGCAATATATTATCGCATCCATGATCGCGGCCCCGGCGCTGTTACAGTGGGGAATCCATCCTCTGGTATCGCACATGTTTGTTCTGTTTTATGCCGTGCTTGCCGATGTAACTCCCCCTGTTGCGCTCGCAGCGTATGCGGCGTCCGGCATATCAGGTGGCGATCCTTTCAAAACAGGATTTACCTCGTTCAGCCTTTCGATGGCAAAGGTCTATGTCCCCTTTGTCTTCGTCTATTCCCCTATTATCCTCTGGCTGCCGGTGCTTCTCGATCCGAGCGCTTCGTTTGACTACCTCAGGTTTGCACGGGTGTTTATAACATTGATACTGGGTGTCGTTGCCCTTGGCGCTACCGTCATAGGGTATTTCAGGGTCGAATCCACGGTCCTGGAACGGATACTGACAGGGATTGCCGCCTTTTGTCTGTTTACCCCGGAGGGGTACACCGATGTGGTTGGGATGTTTTTCTTGATATTCATTATTGTCATACAAGGAAGAAGAAAAAACAAAATACAAAAGATTAAGGAGAATAGTAATGTCTGACAAAGTAGTACGTGTGGTACAATATGGTCTGGGTCCGATCGGCAGCGCCACGGCACGTCATATTACGGAGAGAAAAGGAATGGAACTGGTCGGAGCGGTTGATATTGACCAGACAAAAATAGGAAGAGATGTCGGCGAGGTAATCGGTCTTGCAAGCCCTGTGGGCTTCCCCGTAGTGAAGGAACTGTCCCAGGTACTGGAAAGAACAGAAGCAGATGTGGTCGTTCATACCACCGGCTCCTTCTTTGATGTCTTTGAATCTCAGATTATAGGGATCCTGAAAGAAAAACTGAATATTGTCTCGACAGCAGAGGAGATGTCCTTCCCGTGGCTGGCCCATGCGGATGCAGCCGCCCGGATAGATGCTGCTGCCCGACAGGCAGGTAAAACGGTTTTGGGTACGGGTGTCAATCCCGGTTTCCTTATGGATTCGTTGCCCCTCAACCTTACTGCTATCTGTCAACGGGTGGACCGCATCGATGTGACGCGACGCATGAATGCCTCGCTGCGGCGCGGACCTTTTCAGGCAAAGATCGGTTCGGGAATGACGGTGGAAGACTTTAATGCGAAAATGGAAACAGGGCGTATGGGACATATCGGACTTCCGGAATCCATGGGAATGGTTTTTAACACCGTGGGCAGAAATCTGGTCAAATATGAATCCGCTGTCGAGCCGGTAGTAGCTGATTCTCCGGTTAGGACCGATTTCTTTGAGGTACAGCCCGGCCAGGTAAGGGGTCTAAAACAAGTGGCCCGCGGCTATACCTCTGAAGGTGAATTCATGACCCTAACCTTTATCGCCGCCCTGGATGAAAAGGAGGACGGGGATACGATCCTGATTACCGGAAAACCGGATCTGGAAATCAACCTGAAGGGAACCAACGGCGACATTACGACGGTGGCCATCGTCGTCAACGCAATACGTCGTGTATGTGAGGCGCAGCCCGGGCTGGTCACCATGCGTGATCTTCCCATAGTAACAATCTGGTAAGTAAAAAACATTTAGGGGGGTGTTTTTTATGAAGAAAGCGATTTATTTATCAAAAGAGGAGCTTATCGAGAGAATATGGAAAGCGGAGCCAAAACTCAAAAGCATTCTTCGTGACGCCAAACATGTGGAAGAAGCACGCTATGTGTTCTTCGATTACCTTGATCGTTTTAGACGAGATCTGTACAACATGAAGGCGGACACCCCCTTCGCGAAATTGAATGTCGTTGAAAAGAGGAATGCGCGGGAATGCATACGGGTGCTTTCCAATACCATGCGAACAGAAAATGAATTTCTGACCGGTGCTTCGCCGCTTGCACTTTTGTACGATCTTGCAAGGGACGACAAAGGGGCGCTTGAAAAGGCCAGTAAAGGATTTTTGCTGGAGTACCTTGCGCTCTTGGAAGGGATTCGGGGAAGATATGGAAAACATTCAAGATACCATGAACTCCTGGAGCAGAAAGAAGGCAGGGCCGCGGCCATTGAACGCTCCTCGCAACTGGATGATTACGGATCAATGATGAGGAGGTATTTCAGGAGATATAAATCGGGTCTGGACCCCAAACTGGTACAGAAAAGGAAAAACCTGCAAGAAAAAATCCTGAGTTATTTCGGTGCGTCGGAAGATGACTGGCATGATTACCTCTGGCACATGAAACATATTATCAAGGATATCGAAACGCTGTTCGCCCTTGTTGCATTGGACGATGATGAAATGGAAGGGTTACGGATGGCGAAGAAGAATCATATTCCTTTTGAAATAACACCCCATTATCTGTCGCTTTTCAATGAAGAAGGCCGTTCCTCTCATGATCGCGCCATTCGCGCGCAGGTTATTCAGAGTCCCCGGTATTGTACCAATGTCCTCGCAAATCAGGGGGAAGGAAGAGATATGGATTTTATGGGTGAACACGCGACGAGCCCCATTGATGGTGTCACGCGCAGGTATCCCCAGATCATTATTATGAAACCTTTCAATTCATGTCCCCAGATATGTGTGTATTGTCAGAGGAACTGGGAAATAAAGGATATTGACGATAACCCAATGATGCCCAAACAGAAAGTTATGGACATGATAGAATGGGCCAGGAATGATAGAAATCTCTCAGAAATCCTTATAACCGGCGGGGATCCTTTTACTCTGAACAATGCGTATCTTGACTGGCTTATTGGAGAGGTTGCGGCGATAGATCACGTAGATAGGATACGTATCGGAACCAGAACACTGGTAACCCTCCCTCAGAGGATCAATGACGGTCTGCTTGATATCCTTGCGAAATACCACGAGTGGGGCAAACGGGAAATCGCCATCGTTACCCATGTGGAACATGCAACAGAACTCTGCCCAGAAGTCCTGAATGCCGTGAAACGGTTAAAAAAGCTGGGTATCAACATCTATAACCAGCAGGTGTTTACGTATTACAACAGCAGGAAATTTGAAACGGCCTTTCTGCGCAAGACGATCAAGGTTTGCGGCATCGATCCCTACTACACCTTCAACTGTCAGGGCAAGGGAGAAACCGTTGATTTCAGGGTTCCCATAGCAAGAATATTACAGGAAAACAAGGAAGAGTCTCGGCTCATGCCCGGGCTTGTGAGGACGGATGAACCGGTCTTTAATGTGCCAAGACTGGGGAAATCGCACTTGCGGGCCTGGCAGGATCATGAAGTCATCATGGTCTTGCCCGACGGACGGAGGGTATACAGGTTTTATTCATGGGAAACAAAACTGACGACGGCCAAGGATTATCTGTATACGGATGTATCTCTCTACGATTATTTCAAAAGAATAGAGGAGGACGGAGAGAATGTGAGCGATTATCTCTCCATGCTGTATCATTTTTAAAGTGGTTCCCCTCGGGTGAGGGGGAGAGAATCGCGGAGCGGTTCGTTGGAAAGTTCTTGGTATAATGTCTCCCCTATCTTCAAACCGAGGGCGATGAAATCGGGACCGTACTCCTTGCCGGTGGCTGTGCGAAAGGTGCCTCTGATCCTTTCCAGAGATTGTAATCCGGCGGGAAAATGTTCTAGTAACATTTCGATAGAGATATTAAGAGTTTCCGATATGTCCCATATCATTTCAGTGAAATTGTCAGGACCCCAGCGGAACTTATCGGCATCATAGAGGGCGTCGGACAGGAGTTGACCCTCCGGGTCGTTAAGAGGGATGCTGTGTCGAAATGCCTCGTGATTTCTGATGGCATCCACCACGAACAGTTGTTCTTTATCCGTAAGATCAAATTCTCTGAGAATATTCTTCGCCTCTTCTGCTCCCTGTCGGGCGTGATCTTTGGATGATCGTTTTATGTCATGCAGGATGCCGGCGATATGCGCCAGAAGAGTGAGTCGCTGTATGTGATCCTCTTCTGTCGGATCATTTTTTTCAATGAGAACTATGGCTCCCGCATCTATCGCAACCTTTCTCGCATGAGACAGTCCATGACCGGAGAAGGTTGCCCGTGTGGATAGTATCTCCATACATGCTGTGACCATGGGATCATTTCCAAACAAGAGAAACGATTCGTCGACTTCACGTTTCTTTTCACGGTAAAATCGGGGAGCAGGAAACGTTGCGGCGATCTTTTCAGATAGATTTTTTGCATGTGCGAGAGATTGGATACTCATGAGATATGATTTCCCCTTGGAAAGCGTTAGGTGTCTGTCAGTATTTCTGAATCATCCACAAACAACAACGTCAATACAATGTCACTGAAACAACCGGGTATCAGCACGGCAACAAGCAGAAATATGAAGACGGTACTATACTTGGGTATTCCTACAAAGAACCATAATGGCTATACCGGTAATGGTTCCGAAAAAGGTAAAGGGA
>DAISYQ010000007.1:0-107486 GCA_036825195.1 Syntrophales bacterium | reverse complement strand
ACCGGGTATAGTACAGATACCCGCTCACGCACCGGTGCGATGAACAGGTCCCATCGCACAATGACCTGCCGGACGTCCATACATAATCATGTTGTAATTGAAAATTGTAATTGAAAAGTTCCATTGCCGTTTTACCGAATACCGAAAGTTGAACATCCAAAGATTTACGGAAAAAAACGATTCAATATGAGAAACGCCGAAGAGCACCCATTTCTGAGAACGGTACTTATTACTGAAATTGACCGCCGCTTTTTCAACCTGATTTATACCGATGGTTATGGTACATTAACATCGCCGATATTGAAAGCAAAAACGTCATTATTGACTTGGCATGCCATGCAACAGCGTTCGGAACGGCAGCAAAAGGCTCAAGACAGGGAAGAAGGATCTTTTATCTCTTGGATATTGTAGGCAAAATCCGTTAAACGGTGAAGAATGTTTTACAAAGTTTCTGCCGATTTTATTATTATAATCCATCTTATGTGGATTCTGTTTGTGATACTGGGTTTTCCGGTATTTCTCTATTTCAACCTGACCGGGTGGAGGCTTCTCCATGTGGCGGCTCTGATCATAACCATCCTTATGCAGCTTACAAAGACCATCTGCCCCCTTACGTACCTTGAAGCCTATCTGAAATCGAGGGACATATCCGAGGCGGTCTACCCCGGTTCCTTTATCATAGAAAGGATCGAGGATATAATCTACGTTGAAGATGTGGTAACCCTTGAGAGAATCAGCTATCTGACAATCGTCTTTTTCATAATCGTCCTGTTTTCCTTCTGGTTCAGGCCGGTTAGATTGAGGTGGAAGGAGTGAAGGGGTGACCATGCTCACACGAGAGCGACAACGCACCCTCCCGGACCCCTAAAAAGATAAAGGTGATCCATGGCACGAACTATCCATGCCTTTTCCGTTCTCTTTGCGATTACTGCCCTCGGCATATCTTCAGTCATTACCCAGATAACGGTCATTCGGGAATTTGTCACTGTCTTTGAAGGAAACGAGATTGTACTGGGTATCCTCTTTTCGCTCTGGTTTTTACTGACAGGGTTGGGAGCATGGCTGGGCAAGTTCATAACATCCGAACGGATACAGATGGTTCTGCTACAAATCTCATTGTATCATGTCGCTTTTCTGCCCATTGTTCATATTATTCTTATTCGCCTTCTCAGAAACGATCTGTTCATCAGAGGGGAGATTCCCGGTATCTGGTCTCTCCTCATCGGCGCATCGGTTCTCCTGCTTCCATATTGTATTCTTTCCGGAGGTCTTCTCACCCTTGCCTGCAGCGTCCTGAATTTCGGAGGTTTCGACAATCGAAGCATCGGCAGGGTTTACTTCTTTGATAATATCGGAGACATCCTGGGGGGAGCTATCTTCACGTTCGTTCTCGTCCATTTCTGCAACAATCTGACTGTCCTCTATCTTCCCTTTTTCCTCTGTCTTCTGGGGTATCTGTTACTGGCCCCTGATGGGCTTGGGAAGAAATCAGTATACCATTCTCTGGGTCTTGCCGGACTGATATTTCTTTTGTATCTTGCCTGGTTTGTCGACCTCGATACCATATCCCTGCAATGGCTCTACCCGCACCAGAAGATTGCGGATCACCGGGAATCCCCGTACGGGAGACTGGTGGTTACGAAGGATCACGATCAGGTATCATTTTTTGAGAATGGGGAGCACCTCTTTTCGACCCCCAATACTTTTGCCAACGAAGAGATCGTCCATTACGCGCTCCCGCAACTCCGGAAGGTCGATTCGGTCCTCCTCATTTCGGGCGGTATGGCCGGTGTTGTCGACGAAATCCTGAAGTATGATGTCGGTAATCTTGATTACGTCGAACTCGATCCCGCCATTATATCCACCGGAACGCGGCACCTTGGCGTTCGTTTTCCGTCACAGGTACACATTAATCTCGATGATGGAAGAAGGTTTGTAAAAAAAACAGACACCACGTATGACGCCATTATCATAGATCTTCCTCCGCCGGGATCACTCCAGCTCAACCGCTTTTACACCCTTGAATTTTTCAGAGAGGCGCGATCGGTACTCCTGCCGGGAGGTGTTCTCTGCTTCGGCGTACCGGGGGCAGAGAATTATATCAGTGAGGACCAGGCATTATTTCTGTCAACCCTCAACAACACACTGAAACGGGTCTTCAATAACGTCCTGATCATACCGGGGGAGCGGAATATCTTCATCGTCTCCGATTCACCGCTGTCTTCCGATATAGCTTCGCTTATCGCCTCCCGAAAGATTCAGACCGTTTATGTAAACAGGCATTACCTTGACGGGCGGGTCACGCCTGAACGGCTTTCGTTCATCAAAAACAGTATTATGGATAGTGTCCCGTCGAATCACGATTTTCGTCCCACGGCGTTCTTCTATAGGATGCACGTCTGGCTCGGCATGTTCCAGGAAAACTATCGGATAGTCCTTATTGCGGCTTTATTCTTCTTTGTCATGTATTTTCTCCGTATCGGGATGATCGGAAAGGCCATATTCTCAACCGGGTTTACGGCTTCATCCATGGAGATTGTCATTCTCCTCTGTTACCAGATTGTGTACGGGAGCGTGTATATAGGGGTCGGTTTCATCATCGCATCTTTCATGTCCGGACTTGCCGTGGGAAGCTTCGCGGCAAACAGAGTCATTGCAACAAACCGCGTGATAGGCAAAAGGTCTATCATTATAGTTGAAGTGGCAATTGCAATCTATCTCATTCTCTTCATGACGATGCTCTTCTGGGGGCGGGCTCTTCTCGGCAATCTTTCCTTCGCCCTCTTGACCATTCTTATCGGCGCACTGACGGGGGCCGAGTTTCCCATCGCCGGAAAGATTCTTTTTTCGACTCCCTGGGAAACTGCCGGATCTCTGTATGCCGCAGATTTATTGGGGGCAAGCCTCGGAGCGCTTGTGGTGAGCCTCTTTATTATCCCGGCCGTAGGGATTTACTATACCTGCTCACTTTTGATACTATGCAAGGTATTCATCACTCTGGGGCTTTGGTTTTCGAAAAGGAGCTCACCATGAAAAGATATCTCGTCAAGGCAAACCGCCTGACCGGCTGGTTGCTTCTTTTTGTAATACCCGTTCTGTTGTTGACCGGATACGGCATAACCGGCCGATATGGATGGATCTCCCGAATGGCGACCGCCGAAGAGTATCTCCACCTACACAATTTTTTGATCTATGTCCTGATTGCGTTCTTTGTCTTGCATGGGGCGATCAATATATACTTCGCGATTCGGAGGTGGAAGAAAGGGTAATGGATCTGACGCGAAGGGAACTGATGAAGGCGGGGATTGCCTGCACGCTTGCCGCCTCTCCGGTAGATGCCTTCTCCGGGTGGTTTTCATCTCTTGAAAGGAATGAAAAAAAGATCGCCCCCAATGATGCTCCCAAGAAGCTCTGGAAGTGGTCGAAAGAAGTCTATCATACGCTGAATCTGGGTAGGAATGTGCAGTGCCTGACCTGCCCGAACCAGTGTATCCTGGAGCCGAATGCGCGGAGCAGGTGCCGCTCTCACGTCAATAAGGAGGGGAAACTCTACACCCTGGTGTACGGCAATCCCTGTTCGGTACATGTTGATCCCGTTGAGAAAAAACCTCTTTATCATTTCCTTCCTTCGTCCGGTGTTCTCTCCATAGCCACAACCGGCTGCAGCTTCAACTGCCTCAATTGTCAGAACTGGGAGATATCGCAGGCACGGCCCGAAGATGTCAGATTTGCCGACATGTTTCCCCATACTGTCGTGGAAAACGCCCGGAAGAGCGGGTGCCGTGGTATCGCTTACACCTATTCGGAGCCGACGACATTCTACGAATACATGCTCGACACCTCCCGGCTGGCGCGTGAAGCAGGTATCAAAAACATATGGGTTTCCAACGGGTATATCAACGCCCCTCCCCTGCTTGAACTCTGTAAAACGCTGGACGGCGCGAATATCGATATCAAGAGTTTCTCCGAGGATACCTATTCTCAACTGAACGCCGGCACATTAAAACCCGTCCTGAAAACCCTTACCGTATTAAAAGAGAAGGTTGTCTGGTTTGAGATAACGGCCCTGATAGTTCCGACCTACACCGACACGATCGATGAGGTAAGACGGATGTGCGGCTGGATACTGGACAGTCTCGGACCCGACTATCCCCTCCACTTTTCACGGTTCCACCCCCGGTACAAACTGACGCATCTGCCCCCGACTTCCATATCATTTCTGGAAAAGGCAAGAAGAACCGCAATGGAGATGGGGATTCATTACGTCTATGTAGGGAATATCCCGCAGGCGGACTCGAATCACACCTACTGCCCTTCCTGCAAGAAGAAGATCATAGAACGCTTCGGATATCAGGTTACGAAAAACTATATTACAGAGGGGAACTGCTCGTTTTGCAATCAACCGATTGCGGGTGTCTGGAGATAGTAATCGTCGGCCCGATACATTGCCACATGATCTCACAAAAAAACCTAACGTTATCTCTAGAATAGTCGCAAACCTTCTGGGAAAAAAGATTTCAAAAAAACCATTACATTCTGAGGACAGAACGGACCAGATTTTCCGTCGTGTACTGGCCGTTCGTAAGCTGGGCAAAGGAATGCTCGCCGCCGAAGATGTCCCGGACTATCTCTCCTATGGCGTACCCCTTGTCCTGTAAGTTTTTTGCCTTCATCGAAAGGTTTTCCAGGTATGCGATGCACCTTTCGAGCGCGCCCCTGCCGTCTTCAATGATCTTTCCTACTGATGTAAAGAGGACCAACCTCTCCGTGTTACAAGCAAGTAGCCGCTTCATCGATCGTATGGTCTCGTGCATATCCTCCTCCGGTCTTATGAACTTCAAGTTCTCTCGGGAGAAGATATCACCGGAAAAACACCACCCCTTCTCCTTTTCCAGAAGGGCCACATGACCGGCACTATGGCCGGGGGTTTCTATCACTTCATAGGCAAAATGTTCCGTACTGATCCGTTCGGGCATCGGTAGAACCTGTGTCGGAACCGGATAGCCCCATACCGTTTCCTGATAGGGATATAGAAACGCTTTCCTTTCTATCAAGGGAACGGAGTCGACATGGGCGTATATATCGACATCAAACCTCTTCTGAATGAGGTGATTACCGCCGATATGATCCTCATGGAAATGGGTGTTAACAACCATGTTCGGCCACCTGTCTTCAAGATATGACACCAGTTCTTTTGCGGTATAGTCACACCCGGTATCTATGAGGAGGCCATCCACGAGGTAGGCTGCGACCCAGTATATGGGCACACCATCGATCACCCTGCTCATCCTGATCTGAGTTATAACATCTTCAAATAGATTAACTTCGATCATTACGTTTCTGCCTGCAGCCTTTCAACGGTTACCATCCTTGGTCAGGCATCGGGCCAATCGTCCGCCATGATTCTGTGCGACGGGCTATTCTCTGCCGGTTCTTTACGATATGGAAAGCAATCAGGAATCTTTTTTAATATGAAGCGGATTCATCATACGTGTCAACATAAATTTGGGATCATGGGACTACTGTTATGAGAATCAGGGGAATATTTTCATTAACATGAAAGAAAAACAGGTTTTAAAAATCCTTGTATCCGTGCTATGGAAGGTATGCAATGTTGCTGGATCAACCATATAAGAAAACGATGTTGCGCGCTTTTGAGTAATCGGGGGGAGCTGTTTTCCAAATCTGTATTTAGGCCGGCCTTTCAGGCAGATCGACCAGTTGATTTCCGCTACAATTAAACAGGTTTTGTTGTATCTCATATTCAACAATAGCTTACAGATATAGTGCATGAGCTTTAAACCTTAAATTTAGAGTGAAAGGAACACTATAATGGCAGAAAAAAAACCGACAAGGGCCGAGAGACTGGAAAGAGAAAGAGAAGACAATCTGAAACACTGGATGGCGGAGGATGCAGCCCTCTTCAAACACCGCGATGAGGCTTATAATGTTGGTGGTCAGAAACAGGTAGATCGTCTCGCCAAACAGGGCAAGAAACCGATGCGTGAGCTCATATCGATGCTGATCGATCCGGGGACCGACTACTTTGAAATAGGTCTCGATTCCGGATACGATATCGGCAAGAAGAGGGTCTATGGCGGGGAGGTGTATGAGCAGGAGAACCGTGAACATATACCCGGCGGGGGGGTAATTACCGGCATCGGTACGATCCATGGCAAGGACTGCATGATCTTTGCCAATGAAAACCGCTACGCGGCGGGGACATACTTTCCCATAACCCTGAAGAGACATATGCGGGCCCAGGAAATTGCCGAGATGTGCGAGATTCCCTGTATCTATATCGCCGACTCGGGAGGCGTATATCTCCCCATGCAGATAGGCAGCTTCGCCGACCACAATCACTTCGGCAGAATGTTTTACAACATGTGTCGCATGTCTGCCAAAGGGATCAAGCAGTACACCCTTTCCACCGGGGGAAACACGGCGGGCGGTGCCTATATCGTGTACCTGGCCTGTGAATCGATCATGATCGAAAAGATGGCCTACGCCTTCCTTGCCGGCCCTCCTATGGTCAAGTCCGCCATCGGTGAAACCGTGGCAGCGGAAGACCTCGGTGGCGCCTATGTCCATACAAAACATTCCGGCGGGTGCGATCACTTCGTCAGAAGCCAGGAAGAAGGAATCCAGAAACTACGGGACATCATGGAATTTGAGCCCTCCCAGCGGCTCTACACCGACCGCAGGGAGACGCGGGAGCCGAGGTTTGATTGCCATGAAATGATGCGCTGTTCGCCGTGTGATACCTACCACTATATCAATATCCATGACACGCTGAAATGCCTGACCGATGACAGCTATTTTCATGAGTACAAGCCGACATACGGTTCAGGCCGCGGGAATACGGTTATCTGCGGCAAGATGTGGCTGAAGGGTATTCCGATAGGTGTTGTTGCTTCAAACGCCAGCGGTATTATCTATATCGAAGCGGCAAGAAAGGCAACCGAATGGATGATCCGCTGCGGCACCTCGAAGCTGCCCGTTCTCTTTCTCCAGGGCGCTCCCGGATATATGGTCGGTAAATCAGAAGAGTGGGGCGGTATCGGTAAATACGGTTCCGATATGGTCAGGGCCGTTTCCTGTCTGAGCACACCAAAGATCACATATGTTATCGGCCCCGATCACGGAGCCGGTAATTACGGCATGTGCGGAAGGGCATTCAATCCTACCTTCTCCTTTACCAATATGAGGGGACGCACGACCGTCATGTCGGGTGAGACGGCCGGCTTCATCGTCGAAACGGTGCGCAGGGCCGGCATCAAGGCGAAGGGTGAAGAGGTCAATGAAGAAGAGATGATCAAATTCCGTCAGATGATGAGAGACCGGTATGAAGAACAGGGACATCCCTTCTATACGGGGTGTCTGAATTTTCATGACGGCGTTATCGCGTTCAGTGAGGCACGGGACAAGCTGGCCAGGGGCTTTGAGATCGCACTCCGCGCCCCGGTCAAAGCGTCCATCTTCGGAAACCTCAAGGTATGATCCTTTGGTATACGACTGTGAGAAAGGGGGAAGATATGGCTGATATCCTATTAAAAGAACGAACAGATGAAGGCATCTTGATCATCACGCTGAACCGTCCGGAGGCGATGAACTGCTTCAATTTCGATCTTCTGGCCGAACTGTCTGACACCATTAGAGAAGTAAACTTTGATATGAACCTGAGGTGCATCATCATTACCGGTGCTCGAGGAGATCGCGATGTGACAAAGCAATCCTTTTCGACCGGGGCGGACCTCAAAGAGAGAAGAACCCTGACGGAGGATCAGGTCCGTCGATTCATCTTCACTATCCGCAACACCTTTACGGCGGTTGAACAGGTTCGTGTGCCCGTCATTGCCGCAATCAATGGTTTCGCATTCGGCGGCGGCATGGAGCTGGCCCTGGCGTGCGATATCCGTATAGCCGCTTCCAACGTTGTGATGGGGCTCGTGGAAACCAGCCTGGCCATCATCCCCGGCGCCGGAGGGACTCAAAGGCTCACTCGAATTGTCGGTATGGCAAAGGCCAAGGAATTGATCTTCACGGCCAGGAGATTCGATGCCCGGACGGCGTTGGATATCGGCCTGGTAAGCAACGTGGTGGAACCCGACGAACTGATGGATGCGGCCCTCGACGTAGCCAGAGAAATTGCCAAGAACGGGCCCATCGGGGTCGCTCAGGCAAAGTTTGCCATCAATTATGGATCCGAAGCGAGCCTCGGAGTGGCGCTGCCACTGGAGTCGAAGGCCTATGAGGTAACGATCCCAACTAAAGACAGACTGGAGGCCCTTGCCGCCTTCGCCGAGAAGAGAAAACCGGAGTTTAAGGGCAAATGACACTATAGAAAACAACAGGAGGTATGAGGTCCTATGGCAACGGAATACGACTACTGGAAAATTTTCCCCAAGATGCCGAAGAAGGTCACGATCGGTGACATTACCATCCGGGACGGGTTCCAGCATGAAGAAAAGTTTATTTCAACAACAGCGAAAATCTTTTACGCCGAAGAGATGGTACTCGCAGGATGCAGGGAGATCGAGCTTACCAACCTCGGTAATCCCGCCGCTATGCCACAGTTCCGTGATGCACATGAGGTCTTCAAATATTTCAAGCAGGGAGAGCGGTTCAAAAAGCGGTGTGCCAGAGCGGGAATTAATCCGGATGACATCACCTTTACGGGTGTCACTATTCGTGAACCTGCCGTGGATACCGCCATTGAAATGAAAAAATCCGGTTACGGTCCCGATCGAATCCTCATGATGGTTTCCACGGAAGAGGAACATCATTTTGCCAATTCGGGAACCACACTGCCCGAATACTGGGTGGAGGCGGAACGGTGCACCAAGAAGGCGGCGGACGCGGGTATCAAAATGGTTGGTACGGTGAGTACTATCTGGGGAAGTCCCATAGGCGGCGCCACAGATCTGAAGGACGCGGTAGAATTCACAAAACGCTGGTTCGAGATAGGTGCCAATGATATCGAGCACGCCGATCATGACGGTTCCGCGAATGCCGCGGACGTTTATCGCTACTGTTCCATGATCCTCGATGCAATGCCCAACCCCGAAGCGCACCTGCTCCATCTGCATGAAACGAAGAGAATTGCCTCTTCGTCGATTCTGGCTGCCCTGCAGGCCGGCTTTACCCGATTTGAAGCAACCTTCGGCGGCCTGGGTGGACAGCCTGCCAATTTCCTCGACGATGTTCCCATCAGAGGAACGGGTGAATACTACTATGAGGACTCTCGCTACGTCGGTCTCATCTGCTTAGAAGATCTGCTCCTCCAGATCGATGAGATGGGCATTGAACACGGCATGGATGTGGACCGCGTCCTGTGGCTCGGTCAAAAGATGGAAAAGACCATCGGCCGCAGACTTCGCTCCGAAGCGGTCATCAACGGGAGAACCCTGAAAGAGGGACACATGAAATTTGCGAGACCCGGTCTCGCCGCAAAAAAGGAAAAACTGGGGGAAGCACCCGATCAGATGATTCCTTCCGGTTGGGGAGAGAAGGCGGTACTACCCGACGTATGGGGACCAGCCCTGTGGAAATAGCACAAAGAGAAGACAGATATGTGGACGTCAGTGACCACCGAGATAGTCGGTGGTCACTGACCTTATGACGTTATTCGACCAGCATATTAGGCAGCCAC
Source organism: Syntrophales bacterium (assembly GCA_036825195.1). GTDB lineage: Bacteria > Desulfobacterota > Syntrophia > Syntrophales > UBA2210 > UBA2210. Next base: position 97,834 of record DAISYQ010000007.1, on the reverse strand, counting down.
ATAATAGCGCTGGGGAATGACGCACAGATGATGAGACCTATCAACATGAGGACAACGAACGGAACAATACCCCGGTATACCTTCCTAATATCAATCCCTTCCGGATCAACGCCCTTAATATAGAAAAGGGCATATCCGAAGGGCGGCGTCAGAAACGATGCCTGAAGATTAACCGCCATCATTATGACAAACCAGATTAGATCGAACTGTAACTGCTTAGCAATCGGCAGAAAGAGAGGGAAACAGATGAGGACGATGCCGATCCAGTCGATGAACATGCCCAGGATAAAGACAATCGCCATCATAACCCAGAACGTTCCCCATTTACCCATTCCCAAATTCATGACAAAATCCGTTACCACATCGCCCCCGCCGATACCGAGGAAAACGCCGGTGAAACAGGTAGCGCCGCACAGAATTATGATTACCATCGTGGTCGTCTTTGCCGTCTGCATAACGGCCTCATACAACCCACGCCATGTGAATTTTCTATAGGCAATCACCATAAGAAAGGACAGAAAAGCCCCCACTCCGGAAGCTTCGGTCGGGGTTGCAACCCCAAAGAATATGGAACCCAGAACACCCAATATGAGAATCATGGGGGGAACAAGGGATTTTAAAACCATCATGGCAACCTGGGCATTGGTTACCTGCGCCCGCTCCTCCCTGCTGATGGGCGGTCCAAGCTCGGGTTTGAGATTGCACATTATCGCAATGTATCCCATATATAGAAAGGCCAGTATGAGCCCCGGGAAAACGGCCCCGGCAAATAACTTTCCGACGGAAAGGGTCGCTTCACTAGCCATAACGACCAGCATGATGCTGGGGGGGATGAGGATGCCAAGCGTTCCTCCTGCGCAGATGGCCCCATACGTCAGTTCTTCGTTATATTTGTATCTTCTCATCATCGGGATGGCGAGAAGCCCCATGGTGACAACGGAAGCCCCGATAATACCGGTACATGCCGCGAAGACCGTGGAGACCGCAATAACCGCTAATGCGATCCCTCCCCTGATCTGACCCATCAGATACCGAAGTGCCTCAAAAAGACCTTCGGCAACACCAGATCTATCCAGAAGCTGTGCCATAAATATAAACAATGGAATGGCGAGAAGGACATAGTTGTCCATCGTCCCCCATATTCTGTTCATGAATACGTAAAATACCGACGGGCCCCAGCCCACCAATCCGAATATCACTGCCAGGCCGCCCAGGACAAAGGCAAGGGGATGACCCATGAAGAGACCGACCAAAAGGCCGACAAACATGAGAACAGTGAGTGTCTCAGGACTCAAATCAATCATAACTCAACCCCCTTGATTATATAGATATTCTTGATAAATTCCGATATCCCCTGTACGAGAAGAAGTATAAACGATATAACAATAACCGTCTTTATGGGGTAGACAGGCGGCGCAAAAACGCTCCAGGTAGTTTCTTTCATCGCCCACGATGTTGCGGCAAATATGTAGCCCTGCCAGATACAGACAATACAGAAAGGGAAAAAGAATACCACATAGCTTATCAAATTCAGTATCGCCTTTTTCTTCTTCGAGAGAATCATGGTGAACACATCTACCGACACGTGTGAAGCGTATAACAATCCGAACCCCGCAACGATCATGAAATGGAGACCGTACAATTGCTTCAGCACCTCAAAACTCCATATGGTCGGCGCTCCAAAAACTCTACGGAGTAACACTTCCATAACCGTGAGCAACACGAGCGGAACGATAACCCATCCGAAGATCCTTCCGGTCCACTCGCTAATCGTGTCGCAGAATATTGATATTTTTTTTGGAAAATTCATAGATGTCCTCCTCCTGTGAAGGTCACATCGATATACTATATTGATATTATATTAAAACCCACAGGAATAAAAAATGTAAAAATAACTGCTTGTTATAATTTTATGGTGGAGGCTCCCGCTTCAGGTGCCGGGAATCTCCACCATGCCTGTTTTCAGTCCAGATTCACATCCTGTTAGTCAAGATTGGGGTACTCCTTCGGATTAAATCCAAAGCTGAAGGGAGTTTCCATCGATCTCCATTTTGCGAAATCCTTTTTAAACTTCATCTGAGATTTAATGGATTTCTTGAAGAGAGGATTGTCTTTGGCTGTCGCCTCGGTGTGTGCGTTGACCAGCTTCTGGATTCTGTCCAGAACCGCATCATCATACCGGTTAATCTCTATGCCCTTGTCGATGAATTTCTGAGTGTATTCGATGGTGTCATAATACTGTTCGGCGAAAAATTTCACGCAGGCAGCCTTGGCCGCAAATCTAAGATCCTTTTGCAACTCTTCACCCAGCTCATCCCATGCCTTCTTGTTGATCATGCAGCCCATGACGGATGCCGGCTGATGCCACCCGGGAACCGCCCAGTATTTCGTCACTTCTCCGAACCCCATACCCCAGTCGCAGGAAGGACTGCAGAACTCTGCCGCGTCGATGACGCCCTTCTGCAGAGCCTGATAAATTTCCTGGCCTGACATGGCTATCTGTGCAGCACCGAGATCTTTAAGGAGTTTGCCCTGTGTCTTACCGGACATTCTGATTTTCATACCCTTGATGTCTTCAAGTGACTTGACGGGTTTATTGCTGCGGATTCCGCATTCCATGGGGGTAACACCGGTCACGAGGTACATCATTCCGAATTTGCCATAGGCTTCCTCGTAAATCTTGTGACCCTCGCCACCAAAAATCCATACAAAATAATCCATTGGGGTCAAGCCCATGGGATACGATCCCAACGTGTCAAATACGGCATCCTTCCCTGTCCAGTAGTTGGGCCAGTCACCGGCAGCCTGAACGGTACCCTTACTGACGGCGTCGAAGACCTCGTACGAGGGCATCAGTGTGCCACCGGTAAAGAATTTAATTGAAAGACGACCCTTGCAAAGCTGATTGGCGGCCTCAACAAAGGCATAATCCGCCCTGATCAGATCTATTGAGGGTGGCCATGTGGACGTCATCTTCCACCTTATTTCTTTGGCAGCAGCTGGCGATATTGCTAAAGCAAAACTAAAGGCCAGTGTGACAACAAGTACCATCAAAAAAATCTTTCTCGTCATTTGAACTACCTCCTCATTGAATTAGTGTGCATCATCTTAAAACCATTTGATACTCTATTATGGTTACGCAATTTTCAGACCAGAAAATCATTCTTGGGTGGAACAGATGAAGACAAACTCATATTCTTCGATAATTCCAAGACCATACACCTTTTCCTCAATAAAAAAGAAAAGACTTGACACAAGAATATCGTTCGAAGTAAGTAGTAGACTGAAGACATGTATCAATCTGTCTACAAAGGCGGAAACCGATGTCTACATATCCCACCCATAAAGAATTCCAAGATGTGAAGGATCAGCTTGAAGTATACCGTATGATCTTCAACAGTATACACGGCGGTGTCATAGTAACGGACTCCGAGGGGTACATTACGTACTTTAATGAACCCTACGGCAAGTTCCTGAATCTCAATCCCGGAGATCAGATCGGGAGACACTGTACCGAGGTTGTTCAAAATACGCGCATGCACATTGTGGCAAAAACAGGTAAAGAAGAGATTAATCATTCTCATATGATAATGGGCCAAGAAATGGTGGTTCAGCGCATTCCCATTAGGAAGGATGGCAAAGTCATCGCGGTGTATGGGCAAGTAATGTTTAAGGATGTGAAAGATGTAGCCAAACTTGCAAAGAAGCTTTGTCTGTTAGAATCAAAGGTAAAGGAATATGAGGAGGAACTTCTTTCACTTCGCTCAACTCGTTATACCTTTGACAGCATTGTGGGTACAAGCGATGCCATTATCTCTTTGAAAAGAGAGGCTCTGAATGCAGCGGCCAACTCATTTCCCGTATTAATAACAGGGGAAAGCGGAACTGGCAAGGAACTGTTTGCCCAGGCGATTCACCACGCCAGCACTCGCAGAATTTACCCTCTTGTGCACATAAACTGTTCCGCCATCCCCAGAGAGTTAATTGAATCGGAACTGTTCGGGTATTCCAAGGGCGCTTTTACGGGAGCCGATCGTAGCGGTAAGCCCGGAAAATTTGAACTGGCCAATCATGGCACCATCTTTCTTGATGAGATCGGTGACATGCCACTCGAAATGCAACCGAAACTACTCCGAGTTCTTGAAGAAAAAGAGTTCTCGCGGGTCGGCGGGAATTCCGTGATCCGGTCTGATTTTCGCCTCATCACGGCTACAAATCAGAATCTCCAGGAAATGGTCCCTGAAAAAAGGTTCCGCATGGATCTCTTTTACCGGTTGAACGTTATCCCGCTCCATATTCCCCCCCTCCGCGAGAGGAGGGATGACATCATTCCCCTGGCAACACACCTGCTGAAAAGGCTTACCGATGAAGCGAATCTCCCTGATGTGCGAATCGACCCCGATGCCGAAAACGTTCTGAGGAATTGCGACTGGCCCGGGAATGTCAGAGAACTTCAGAATGTGATCGAGCGAACCCTTTCCTCGTTGGAGGGGGATACCCTACATATACAGGATCTGCCCTTCTACCTGCATCGCAAACAGCAGGAGATAAAAAACCCTCACGAAACTTTCAATGATAATAATCCTTCCTGTCTGAAAAACGTATATGAGGAGGCCGAGAAACGGGCTATCATTAACGCGCTCGATACGACCAGGAACAACAAGAAAAAGGCCGCAGATATGCTTGGAGTTCATCGGACCCACCTATATAAAAAGATGAGAAAGCATAACATTCCCCTCTACAACCAGGAGAAATCTCCCTCTACGTAGCCATATTGATACACTCGCAACCATATCGTTACACCTTGACCCGTCCTATCATGTACAGTTTTGGCTCACATAAGAAGGCATAGAGCCGCTTTCCAACTGTTTGAACTACCCTCCAATAAATACGTGCCCCTGTGGCACGCTTCTTGAACTGTTTTTATCACTGTGTGGTAGAAATTTTCATACATCAAATTTCAAAGGAGTCCATATGAGCGGCAGAACAATAGATACCCTTGCCATAGGTGATAATGCCGAATTCACCAAAACAGTATCTGAAGCGGATATTTATCTTTATGCGGGAGTAAGCGGTGATTTTAATCCGGCTCATATCAATGAGGAGCACGCCAAAAAGACTTTCTTCAAAGCACGCATCGCCCATGGCATGCTTTCGGCCGGATTTATTTCAACGGTAATCGGCACGAAACTGCCCGGACCGGGAACGATCTATCTTGATCAGAGCCTCAAGTTTCTGGCTCCGGTCAGGATAGGTGATACCATAACTGCTCAGGCTGAAGTGATCGAAATCATGCCTGAGAAAAACAAAGTGCGCCTCAAAACTACCTGCATGAATCAAGACGAGATTATCGTGTTGGAAGGAGAGGCCATCGTAAGCCCACCGAAACCCCAGCTATAACCTCATTGTTTACTATACCATGCGAGCATCATGCTTTCAAATGGAGGATTCTACTCATGAATGAAAATGTATGTAAGAGAGCCAGCGGACATCCCGTTCTCCTCGGCACCATGAAAGCACGAAACAAGGTGGTGACGGCAGATGAAGCAGTTCAGCTTGTCAAATCGGGAGATGTCGTCGCTACCGGCGGTTTTGTCGGTGCCGGTTTTGCCGAAGAAATAGCGATCACCATAGAAAAATATTTCCTGAGAATGGGACATCCCAGAGATCTGACACTGATGTACGCCGCCGGTCAGGGAGACGGAAAAGATAAGGGACTCAATCACTTTGCTCATGAGGGATTGGTTAAGCGCGTTATCGGCGGACACTGGGGTCTGGCGCAAAAACTGGGAAAGATGGCAATCGAAAACAAGATTATCGGCTACAATTTCCCTCAAGGAGTAATATCACACATGTTCAGAGATATTGCGGCTCACAAGCCGCGTACCATCACCACCATTGGCCTGGGTACCTATGTGGATCCGCGGAACGACGGGGGAAAGATCAATGCGATAACGACGGAAGACCTTGTCGAGCTTATCACCTTTGACGGGAAAGAATACCTCGCCTATAAGCTTCTCCCTATAAACGTTGCAATTATTCGTGGAACGACAGGAGATACCGACGGCAATATCAGTATGGAGAAAGAGGCATTGACCCTTGAAAATCTTGCCATTGCAATGGCGGCGAGAAATTCCGGCGGCTATGTTATTGCACAGGTCGAGCGGGTTGCCGAAAAGGGGACATTGCATGCACGAAATGTAAAGATTCCGGGGGTTATTGTTGATTGCGTTGTCGTAGCACGTCCTGAGAACCACTGGCAGACCTTTGCCGAACCATATAATCCGTCCTTCAGTTGCGAAACAAAGATCCCCTTGCAGTCGATGCCCATTATGGAAATGGATGCACGGAAAATTATTGCCAGACGTGCCGCTTGTGAACTGGAAGCCAATGATGTGGTAAATCTGGGAATCGGGATGCCGGAGGGAGTCGCGAATATTGCGACTGAAGAAAAGATTCTGAACTATTTTACGCTTACCGCCGAGCCCGGCGTTATAGGTGGGGTGCCAGCAGGAGGGCTGAACTTCGGGGCTGCCACCAATATCGATTGTCTTATTGATCAGCCGAACCAGTTTGATTTCTATGACGGCGGAGGACTGGATATCACCTGTCTCGGGATGGCAGAGACGGATAAAGACGGTAACGTAAACGTCAGTAAATTTGGTCCAAAGCTCGCCGGTTGTGGCGGGTTTATCAATATCAGCCAGGCCGCAAAGAAATGTATATTTATGGGATCCTTTACCGCGGGAGGGTTGAAAATCTCCGTGAGTGACGATAAACTCCATATAGACAATGAAGGTAAAACCAAAAAGTTTGTGAATCAGGTTGAACACATGACCTTCGGCGGGAAATACAGTGCCGAGCAGGGTCAATATGTACGATACATAACCGAGCGATGCGTCTTTGCGTTGACCACGGAAGGGTTGGAACTTATCGAGATTGCGCCCGGAATCGATATCGAGAAAGACATCCTTGCCCTGATGGATTTCAAACCGATCATCAAGGAACCCCACTTGATGGATGAGAGGATATTCAATCCGAAACCAATGGGCCTAGACCATGACCTCCTGAGTATGCCCCTGGAAGAGCGGTTGACCTACTATCCCGACGAAAATCTCTTCTTTGTAAACTTCGAAGGGTATCAGGTAAAATCACGCGAGCAGATCAAAGCAATCAATAGCGCTGTTCGGAAGATCCTTGAGCCAGTCGGTAAAAGAGTATATACTATAGTCAATTACGACAACTTTAATATCCTGCCGGATCTCATGGATGAATACATTGAAGTTACCAAGAAAATTCTGGAAGATTTGTATATCAATACAACCCGGTATTCGACGAATGCCTTTGCACGAATGAAGCTTGGTGAAGCCCTCGCAGAGAAAAAAGTGATACCACATATGTACGAAAGCAGAGCAGAAGCACAAAGAGCCTTAAAACCTGATGAGGGATAAGGTGATAGGATATGGTAAAAGGTTATCACAGATGGACATTCAACTTTTCCACCGTTATAGGCAAAGAAAGAGAGGATTGTTATGCCACTTGAAATCAAAAAAATTCTTTACGCAACGGATCTGTCAAAGAATTCTGCCTATGCCTTCCGCTATGCGGTAGACCTGGCGAAGAACCACCATGCTGAAATATACCTCTTGCATGTTGTTGAAAGATTGGGACCATTTGCCGAGTCCATAGTAGAGAATTACCTTGAAATGAAAGACTCTGGTCATCATGAGAGAATCGTGCATGAATCTATCGAACGTACCAAGAAGCGAATTGCAGCCTTTCGGGACAGAGAGCTTGCAGATCATCCCGAGATTGTTAATGAACATGTTACCATTGATGTGCATGAAGGATATCCCGTAGAAGAGATCCTGACAAAGGCCACCGACAACAATTGCGACCTCATTGTTATGGGAACCCATGGAAAAGGACTTGTAAATCACACCTTTTTGGGAAGAATAGCGGAAAGGGTGCTGAACCGGGCACGTAAGCCGGTAATCGTCGTTCCCCTCCCCGAGGGAGAAACAGAGGCGTCTCTGCCAGATTTTTATTAAAAATATTTTTCGATTCTTGCATCGTTTGCAAGGGATTCACAAACAGCCCCCGTTATCAATCGGATAGTTGGAAAGCCTTTCATGAGATCATTTGCATCTGCCCCGTCGCTTCCTGTGACGGGGTATTTTCTTTGTACTGACAAATAATACAGCGAGAAATATTCCGGAAACAGGTGGAGTATGAAACCATGTCGTTATCAAGGGCAATAATAGTAATATCCTATTGAACATCATGAATGAATATAACGAGCTTACGGAAAAGAATTTGATACTACAAGAGTAAAGAAGAACCGAAAAAACTCCCTAATACCTTAATAAGGAACAAAAATATATATAATATAAGAAAAATATGGTAAAGATACATCCATAGTATTTAATTATTCCTAGCTTGAGTTGGCGAAGGAAAGGAGAACCGTTATGCCACTCGAAATCAAAAAAATTCTTTACGCAACGGATCTTTCACAAAACTCTGCTTATGCCTTTCGTTATGCGATAGACATGGCAAAGAATCACCATGCAAAAATACACTTTTTACATGTTATCGAGAAGCAGTCACCATTTGCCGAAGCACTGGTAGAGGATTATCGCGAGCCGGGATACCATGAAAAGATATTGGCTGAATCCATTAACCGAACCAAGAAAAAGATCGAAGCTTTCCGTGACAGGGAGCTTGCCGATCACCCAGAAATTATTAATGAGAATGTTACCGTTGAAGTGCTCGAGGGATACCCCATGGATGAAATATTGACAAAAGCAAGGGTCAACCATTGCGACATTATTGTCATGGGGACCCACGGAAGGGGATTCTTGGGCCATACCCTACTGGGAAACGTATCGGAAAGGGTGCTTCGACGAGCTCATATACCGGTGATCATCGTTCCTCTTCCCGAGGGAGAAACCGAGGCATCGCTCCCCAATTTTTAAAGGGTCGGTACCCGAGAGTATCCGATCTTTGCATCGGGATACAAAAATTCCGGTTCTTTTATAACATAACCATCGATATCAATCGGAGAACGTAGACCGTTCCCGAAATCACCTTCACATACCTCGTCGCTCATTGCGACGAGGTATTGTGTTTTAATGATAGAAATATATAACGATTCTGAATGGATATATATTAATATACCGCATCATTTGACAAAGTCTTTTCATGAATTATATTTGGTTACAATGCATGGGTCAGAAGTTGATACTCCATGTATACAAGAGGAGTGCAAACCCCTTAAAACGTCAGAGCAACAAGAGGGGTATGCGATAGTATAGCGTTTAGAAGTCATAAATAAAAAAATGAAATATTATTAGCCTTAACGGGCGAAGTACAGGAGGAGTGTTATGCCACTTGAAATCAAAAAGATCCTTTACGCAACGGATCTTTCACAAAATTCCGCCTACGCCTTCCGCTATGCGGTAGACCTGGCAAAAAATCACCATGCAAAAATACACTTTTTGCATGTTGTCGAGGGTCTCTCACCAACAAGTGAGGCCCTGGTTGCCGATTATTTCCCTGAGAAAGGCCCGGAGCGGCATAAAAAGATCATTGCAAAAACTATCGACCGTGCCAAGAAAAAGATAGCAGCCTTTCTGGAAAGGGAACTTGCCGATCATCCGGAAGTGATAAACGAGAATACTTCAATAGAAGTGGTCGAAGGGTATCCGGTCAATGAGATTCTCAACAAGGTGAAACAATATAATTGTGACGTTATTATCATGGGAACCCATGGGAGGGGACTTTTAACCCATGCTTTATTGGGAAGCGTGTCGGAAAGAGTTCTTCGCCGGGTTCACATACCGGTGATTATTGTCCCTCTTCCCGAGGGAAAGACCGAGGCATCACTGCCAGATTTTTATTGAGCGCATATAACGATCGTTGTAATTTACTGTACCCCGTCGTTTCCCGCGACGGGGTATTTTTTTACAGATAAGGCGTATTATAGCAATGTATAGTGCGGGATTTTAATTTATCAATGATAACTAACCCTTGAAAAACAAGAGATTCGAGATGTTGTCTTCATTAAACCCTAACAGTATGGCGGAAGTGCATGGGAATCGAACCCTCACACCGATAAAAAATAATCTATGATAACAAATGGTTATGAGGGGTAAAAATTATCTGGGGGACATCTGGGGGACACAATCGCTTTTACATCCTCTCTCAATGAACTTTTGCAATATGGTTTGACCTCGCGTGTAGACATGTGTTATTGTGTAATACACGTAATTCAAATAAATCAGTAAGTGAGGTTACACAATGTCCAAAATATTAAATGTCAGAATCGAAGATGACCTGTCAGCTCGTCTTGATTTTCTGGCAGAAAAAACAAAACGCTCGAAAAGCTTCTACATAAAAGAGATCCTCAATCAGCATCTTGCCGAGTATGAGGATGCCTACCTTGCTCTTGATCGCCTCAATAACAGGAACGCCAAATATTACTCAACAGAAGACCTGGAGAAGCTCCTTGACCTATAATATTCAATGGCATGAAGATGCTGTAGAAGATCTCAAAAAGATTGATCGTCAGAAACAAAGAAAAATCATCAAAAGAATTAAGGACTATCTGTCACAAGACCCCTTAGGATTGGGGAAACCGCTAAAGGGAATTTTCAAAGGCCTTTACCGTTATCGCTACGGATCATACCGGATCATATACACAATAGATCGAGATTCTGTCATTATCCTTATTTTGAGGGTCGGTGATAGGAAAGATGTTTATGATTATCCTGTAAGTGAAAATTAGAAAAATAGAGATTGCTTACTGAAGTAAATCGAACAAAGAGAGAACAAAGAATAGCAGGTTTCTTTATGTAATTATCGATTTATTGTTCTAATACGATGAGACCTTTCTTCTATATCTAGAGCTTTTTTTTCTCTGTTTGTCGCACGATGCAATATCGCCATGTTCTTCAGGCCCACGGCCACATCGGGATGGTCGGGGCCAAGCGCTTTTTCACGAATAGCCAGCGAACGCCTTAAAAGAGGCTCGGCCTCGGCATACTTATTTTGGTTTGCATAGAATCCTGCTAGATTGCTCAGGCACATAGCCACATCGGGATGGTCGGGCCCAAGCGCTTTTTCCCAAATAGCCAGTGAACGCCTTAAAAGAGGCTCGGCTTCGGTATACTTATCTAAGGCGCAAAATAGTATCGCCAGATTGTTAAGGACCGTGGCTACATTGGGATTATCGGAGCCGAACACTTTTTCATAAATAGCCAGCGAACGCTTGTAAAGAGGCTCGGCCTCGGCATACTTGCCTTGGTTTCTATAGAGTTCGCCCAGACTGTTTAAACTATCGGCCACATCGGGATGGTCGGGACCAAGCGCTTTTTCACGAATGGCCAGTGAACGCCTTAAAAGAGGCTCAGCCTCGACATACTTACCCTGGTTTTCATAAAGTCCTGCCAAATTCCTCAGGCCCGCGGAAACATTAGGATGATCGGGGTCAAGCGCTTTTTCCCAAATAGCCAGCGAACGCCTTACAAGAGGCTCGGCCTCGGCATACTTACCCTGGTTTTCATAAAGTCCTGCCAAATTGTTTAGACTTATGGCCACATCGGGATGATCGGGACCGAGCGCTTTTTCCCAAATAGCCAGCGAATGCCTCGAAAGAGACTCGGCCTCGGCATACTTGCCTTGGTCATAAAATAGTAACACCAAACTGTTCAAACTATAGGCCACATCGGGATGATCGGGGCCAAGCGCTTTTTCACGAATGGCCAGTGATCGCCTTAAAAGAGGCTCGGCCTCGGCATACTTACCTTGATCCATATAGAGTCCTGCCAGATTGCTCAAGCTCGTGGCCACATCGGGATGATCGGGGCCAAGCGCTTTTTCACGAATAGCCAGCGAACGCCTCGAAAGAGGCTCGGCTTCGGTATACTTACCTTGTGCTCCATAGAGTTCTGCCAGATTATGCAGGCACGTGGCTACATCGGGATGGTCGGGGCCAAAAGCTTTTTCATGAATGGCCAACGAACGACTGTCGAGAAGCTCGGCTTCGGCATACTTACCTTGATCTGCATAGAGTTTTGCCAGAATGATCAAGCTATGAGCTACATAAGGATGGTCAGGGCCAAAAGCTTTTTCATAAATTGCCAGCGAACGCCTGTAAAGAGGCTCAACCTCGGCATACTTACCTTGGTCTACGTAGAGTCCTGCCAGACTGTTCAAGCTATGGGCCACATTGGGATGATCGGGGCCGAGGGTTTTTTCATAAATAGCCAGCGAACGCTTCAAAAGAGGCTCGGCTTCAAAATACTTACCTTGATTTACATAGAGTCCTGCCAAATTGTGCAGGCACATGGCCACATCGGGATGGTCGGGGCCGAGCGCTTTTTCCCAAATAGCCAGCGAACGCTTGTAGAGAGGCTCGGCTTCAAAATACTTTCCGGCCTTATACAGTGCTGCCCCTTGCTGACTTAAATACATAGCCAAAATCACTTCTTCGTTCTGCGGAACTAGTTCCGCAGCTTGGCGATAGTATTCGGCGGCATTGTAGTAAGCAAGTTGGGTGTTTTTGAGTTCCGCAATCTGTGCCGCAATGGCGGCGGCTGACAACAATCGTTTATTAGCGAGTTCTTGAAATTCCCCGGCTCCCCGGACCTCTTTTTCTCTGGCTTGGTTAAGTAATTCCTCTGCGTGATCAAATTCACCAGCAGCCAAAGCCTCTAAGGCCTTATGTTTCCAAGCAACTACGTCTGGATCTTCTGATGTAAAACGTTGCAACTGGGCCTCGAGATCCTTAAAGCGGCTAGCGATCTGACGCAATTTGTTATCAAGTTCTTCAGGTGGAACTTGTTTTTCCTTCAGGATTTTAAAGAAGCTTTTGAGTGCCGCTTTGGTGACTCCCAGTTCCTCAGATAGGGACTGAAATCTGTCTTCGGAAATACCATCAATATTTGTGACATATTGATCACGTCCGGCCACATAACCACCCTGCATCTCGTGTATAGAAACATGCGTTGAACTGTCCACCGAAGATGCCGGTGGCTTAGGTTTGTGGAAATAGATAAAGACCGCCCATATAGCTGCAATCACCGTGACCAGACCAGCGCCAAGGAACTTCAGCGTGGTTTGATTTCCAGGTTCAGAGAGCCATTGCCAGAGATTCTTCATGTAACTCCCATATTGTAAATTTTAGGATGTTGATGGTTCGCTTAACTATCTTCCCTAGGGATAGATAAACGTTCTCTCAAAGACGATAAATTAATGATCGCTACTGTGACCCAAGGTTTATCCAATGAATTTCCCTTTTTTGCATGACTTTATTGCCTCGTAAGCTATGGTAAATTTGTATCCTATAAAAAACCCTGCATTTCATTTAGAGAAATACAGATTAGAGACTCAGACCATAATTTTAAAACGGTTAAAACTACGAAAAACATATATGATGCGTTGAAGAGAGAAAATATATAATCTTACTAACTACATAATAGTATCTTGTCAAGAAAAATCCTAAGGATACATTCAAAGGTGCCGTCGAGAATGGGCCTGCCAAGTGCTCGTCGGAGACGGCACCCTACCCTTCTATTTGATTTCAATTTACCTATCAAAATATTTTTAAACTTTTTAAAAAAAAGTGCTTGACATTGGTTAATGTAATGTGTAATTAGTTAATCATCAAAACCTAAGTGACTTTGGAGGTAATAAACATGGTAAGACCCAAAGCAAAAGAACCGAAACAACAGTACACCCTCATGCTCAAACCAAGTGTAGTTGAGGAGATCGACAAACTGGCTCATGAGGTTGAATTGAGCAGAAGTCAGTTAATGGCTAACCTTATTGAATCCGGTCTTGAGGATGCCAAGATTTTAAAGAAGATAGGATTTCTGAAACTGGCTATGCTCGGAGATAAGGTCTCTCAGAAATTCAAACGGGGATTGCTCGGAGGAAAATATACCGTCGATGAGGACGGGGATTTACAAATAAAAGAATAGATTCGTTCATACAATAAAAAGCAACCCGGATTATGCTGGAACATAACCCGGGTCCACGTTCCAAGAAGTCATCGCACCTAACGAGCCTTTATCAGAACGTATTTGTATTATAACATGATACATGCGTCTGTCAAATGACCTTCTTTGGAACGATCAAGGGAGGTTTTTTTATGGCACTGAAACACAATCTTGAATTTCAGGGAACTAGTTCCCCATCTGTCCATGAAGATCAGCACCATACAGGTATATACAAGATAAATCCTTTCAGAACTTACGCTGATATAATCGAAAAGAAGAAAGAAATACTCACCAATAAAATTTTACAAATCTTTCCCGGTTCGCATGTATTATCAGAGGATGAAGTAAAAGAATTATATGCTTCTTTGGCATCTGGATCAGCCAAGCCGGAGCGCGCCGGCAGAGAGAGCGCGAGGGCGAGCGGGCATACGGCCAAGGATACGATCAAGGATAAGAGAAATAGTAAACGAATACGGGAAAATCGGCGCAATGACAGCGGACAGGTAGCTCTTGAACTCTTATCCAGTAATGGGGGTGCCATATGACTATCAGGCACCCCTCAAAGGTGAAAAAGTATAACAAAAAAATACTGGCTTCAGGAGTGGATACCCTTGTTTTATCACTTAATGTTGTATGGGATGAACCACTTTTATTCACCTATCTTGATCAACTTAAAGCAAAGGCAAAAGAGTGTAATGCTGATTATCAGGGTGAATTACAACATCCCTTCTCCCCTCACCCGTGGCCCTTTTCCATAAGATCACATGGGACAAAAGGCGGCTATGCGTGGCTTCTCTCAGGATCGGATTTTACTTTCAAGATAGGAAATTGGCAGGATCCGGGACCACGACCCAGTGTAATGATCGAAATTCGTTCTGAGGCTTTATGGCATTTAGGAACAGAAGAAGCGATCAGAATAGTATTAGGTATCATCGAGTCAAATAGAGGTCGTATCGTTGAAACCAAGTTAAGCCGTGTTGATCTGTGTACTGACGTTTTGATGCCGGAAAAACGTTGGTCTGCTGAACTGATGGACTATGCCGTTACCCGTGCAACGGATCATGTCCCCTATTACAAGCACAAGAGATTGACCGGCATCAGAATCGGGAAGGAGGCTATCTCCGCTCGGCTTTATGACAAGCCTTTGGAAATCACACAGCAATCTCAAAAAACATGGATGTTTGATATATGGGGGATTTCCGAAGTACCGAAAGGGAAAAAAATTATACGGGTTGAGTTTCAGATGAGAAGAAGAGTGCTCAAAGAACTCGGCCTTAATACACCACGTGATCTTATTGAAAAATCGGTGAACGCTTGGGCTTACTGCACAAAGGACTGGCTCAAGTTTCAGGATCGACCGGGACTTCATCACACGCAGAGATCAACCTTTCCATGGTGGAAAGAGATTCAGGACGGTTTTGATGGTGTACAGGATGCAGAACCTCTCGTTCGAGAAAAAGCTGTGCGTGTTGACAAACAACGTTTGATACAACAGGCTAACGGGATGATCATCTCACTGCATGCTATCAGGCAAGAAGAAGGGATCGTCGATTCTAATAAACCTTCCAGTATAAAAGATTGCGTTGCTTCTTATGTGGAAGAACTCATGAGAAATTCCGACAAGCTCCCTAATGTTCAATCCAGGTTAAAACAAAAGCGGTCAAAGTATCATCGTGAAAAGATAAGTGCGGAAGAGAGAGTACATAACATGGCTAGATTCTTTAGTAATAGATATTAGTTAGATTCGTGAATTCATAGTACAGAAAGGATGTACTTGTAATTGATACCTCTCCTGAGACATAATAACCCTCAAACCAAAGGGGGCGAATTGTGCATGAAAGGATCTATTCACTATAGAAAAGATCGGGGGTACTACTATGTAGCATGGCTCCACAAGGGGAAACGTCACAAAATATATAAGTATAACGGGGATTTTATCTATCATAAGAAAATTGCAGAAAAGCTTTTAGCCTGTATGCAATCGGATATCGAAAAGGGAATATTCCGGATTGAGAGATATACAAAAGAAGTTCCTACAAACGTGATCCCCTACCTGAAAGAATGGTTGGAAGAAGAAAAGCCACACTTGGCACCCGCTACTTATAAAGATTATCTTAATTCAATAAACAATCATCTCATTCCTTGGTTTGAAAAAAATCCCGTACAACTGCATGAGATCCGATACGATGTCCTTTGTAGGCTCTTAGGAGGCATAAAGAGAGCGGGAAAGGGTAAAATGAATGTTATGTACTGCCTTCACAAGTGCCTTGACTTTGCGTGGAAGTCTGGCCGAATAGTGGCAATGCCCCCCTTCCCTGAAAAGAGTAAATACGGAATAGTTGATCCTGTCATTACATGGTTGCCTGAGGCAAGACAGAATAAGATCATCGAAGCGATACCGGAAGAGCATCAACCAATATTCTGGTGGTTGAAGTATCACGCACGCAGACCATCGGAGGCTATGGCATTGTATAAAGAGGATTACAATAAAGAACTTGATGCATTTATTATAAAACGGACTTTTTCGAGCAAAAAACACGTCAATTACACGAAAACACATAAACAGCACGTTATTCCCTGTCATTCTGAATTTAAGAGAATCATGGAGAAAATGCCGATTACCTTCGGCCCGTTCTTTTTCGTAAATACAAAGGGTCGGTTAAAAGGGAACCATTATCAGCATGATTACTTAGTAGATCTATGGAACAAGGCATGTCGTGAAGTGGGTGAAGATATACGCATGTATGCAGGGCTTAAACATTCGACCTGTTCGCAGTATATCAATGAAAAAGGGTTAAGTGTTGACGAGCTGCAAATGATCACAGATCACGCCCGAAGAGACAGTGTCTTGAAGTATGCAGCCGTTCAAGTCGAAGCAAAACGCAGACTGATGGAACGAAAAATTATAGGCTTTCCGGGGGACATTTGGGGGACGGATTCCGATAGGTCAAAGTTAATAAATTCAGGTAGTTATGGCGGAAGTGCATGGGAATCGAACCCACCTGGGACGGTTCTAGCGCCCCACACCGGATTTGAAGTCCGGGAGGCCCACCAGTGACCTTGGCACTTCCGCGTGAATTTCAGATCTGTTTGTATCCCTTTCCATACTGATTGTCAATCGTTGAGATATTCGGGGTGTTTTGTAAAATTATAAGAATTATCGAGCAGTTGAATCAGAACATCACTTCCGGCTTTAATAAAATCAGTATCTTCAGGGAGCACCATTATCCCGTTTGCAAGGACCATGGATTTCAGTATGCCGGAGCCCTGATCTCCAGCGGTTTCCACAACAAATTCTTTCCCTTGAATTTTTACACGAGCACGGAGAAAGTACCGAAGGCCTTTTTTCTTTTGTATATCTTCTGTAAGTTTTGCCTTTATGGTTCTTCGGAAGATATGTTCGTGTCCAGTCATTCTCAGTATTGCCGGTCTCACGTACTGCTCAAAGGCAACCATCGACGATACCGGGTTGCCGGGGAGTCCGAAAAAAGGTTTTCCCTCTCTGGTACCGAATGTCATTGGTTTACCGGGTCGCTGTGCTACCTGCCAGAATTCTATGCCGATACTCATATCGTTCATTACCTCTTTTACGAAATCGTAGTCCCCAACCGATACCCCGGCCGAGGATACGATGATGTCGGCCCGTATGGCGTCTTTGAATTTTTCTGCCAGATCGTATTTGGTATCTTTTGCGATACCAAGCTGAAGCGGGATACCTCCGCATTCGATCACCTGTGCCGCGAGTGAATAATTGTTGCTGCTTACGATCCTTCCGGGCAGCCACGCACCGTCTATGTCGACCAGTTCGTTTCCCGTGGCTATGAGCGCTACACGCGGCCTCTGATATACCTGTACAAAGGAGCGTCCGAGGGCCGACAACATCCCCACCTCAGCGGGTCTCAGCAATGTCCCCGCCCGTATGACCAGATCGCCTTCATGCACATCTTCTCCGGCATACCTGATATGCTGGCTTTTTTCCGCCCCCCCATATATCCTTACACTATCGCCGTCAGACCGTGTCTCTTCCACCATCACAACGGCGTCGGCTCCATCCGGTATCGGAGCGCCCGTCATGATACGTGCCGCTTCTCCGTGACCCACTGTTTTCTGAGGTGCATATCCAGCCGGTATGTCCTCAACGATGTTCAGGACAACAGGATGTTCGGCATCGGCATCTCTTACGTCTTCGGACTTGAGCGCGTAACCGTCCATGGCCGAATTGTTCTGTGGTGGTATGTTGCGCAGGGCATAGATATCTTCTCCGATAACCCTTCCCAAAGCGCCCAGTATGTCTGTTTTCTCGGTACCGAGAGGAACTATGGTTTTGAGGATGCGCTCTAACGCCTCTTTGACAGTAATCATGGTGTAAATCCGCTCCCTTTGGAGAAATAGATATGGTACTCGAATGTATCTACAATATATTATTCCTATATTATACCCCTATTCTTGTCAATATTTCTATCTTGAATAAATACCACGCTATGGTATAGGTAGATTCTTTATTTGGGAATCGACAGAAGCAGGAATCAACGGCGCCTGAAGAGAGGAAACGATATGAGCATCATTGAGAAACAGGGAACAATCAGAAGGCTGCTGGCCGATAACAATGCCATTCTTTTGGCTCACTACTACCAGCGTGATGAGATACAGGATATTGCCGACATACTGGGTGATTCACTGGCACTCAGCATGGAGGCCGCTGAAACGACGGCGGATGTTATCGTCTTTGCGGGGGTGCGGTTCATGGCGGAGAGCGCTTCCATTCTGTCACCGGACAAAACGGTACTCCTTCCCCGACTCGATGTAGGATGTCCCCTCGCTGATAAGATTACCGTTGAGGAACTGCAGCAAGCGATGGCAGAGCATCCTGACGCCAAGGTGGTGACATACGTCAACTCATCGGCCCAGATCAAGGCCCACAGCGATATATGCTGCACCTCAGCCAATGCCGTGCGTATTGTGAACAGTCTCGACACGGATACCGTCCTGATGGTTCCGGACGGCAATCTCGCACGCTACACCGCACAGTTCACCGAAAAAAAGGTGATCCCGTGGAACGGATTCTGTTATGTTCATAACGATCTTTCACCGGACCAGGTGAGAAAGGCGCAAACCGCGCATCCCGGAGCCCCGGTTGCCGTTCATCCGGAGTGTCGGCCGGAGGTCATCGAAATGGCCGATTTTGTCGGGAGCACGGGGGGGATACTCAAATTCGCTCGAGAAACGGATGCACAGAAGGTTATTATCGGAACCGAACAGGGGATCATGCATCAGCTGAAGAAGGAGAGTCCCGACAAGATGTTCATACCGGCATCGGATCATCTGATATGCCTGGATATGAAGCGCATGACCCTCGATGATATCCTCAACTCGCTGCTGGAAATGAAGCATGTGGTAGCCGTGCCTGAAGAGATACGGATCCCCGCAAATCTTGCCTTGAGCAGGATGCTGGAGGCTTCGAAGTAAGGCATATCTCTCTGCCTATGAGATACCCGCACAAACCATTCCGGTACAATCTACTGAAATAAAGCTGAATTTTTACGTGAGGAAAAGGATAGATAAAAAGACCCAATTTTCGGATTCTTCTCTTCGTATGCTTGTTAGCAAGATCCATCGGGGAGATGAAGAGACGGATATCTGCAGCCTCCCGGGGTCTTCCAAGGCATTCATCGCTTCAATTCTTTTCAGGGAAACACACAGACCGCTTCTTTTCATAACTCCCTCACGAAAGGAAGCGATTGAGGCCTTTCGCGATATTTCCTTCTTTCTCGGAGGAACCGATGTACTGTTGTTCCCCCCCTGGGATATTATTAATCCCGACGACACGCTCTCCCGGCAGAGAGAGAATGCCACCGGACGGGCAGGTGTCTTGTCGAGGCTTCTGTCAGGCAAACCATTTGTGGCGGTGGCTCCCCTGAATGCCCTTATGCAAAAGGTTGCCCCTGCAGAAATCTTTGAGCGGTATACCGAAACAATCTCAATCGGGGACGAACGGGACCGTGATAGATTGGCACAAAAGTTGATCGAGGGGGGGTATCAGAAAGTCCCCATGGTTGAGGAAGCGGGAGAATTCAGCCTGAGGGGATATATTATCGACATCTTCCCTCCGGCCTGTCCATACCCCTTCAGAATGGAATTTACCGGCGATGAGATTGAATCGATCAGAGAATTTGACCCGATAACACAGAGATCGGTCAGAGAAATTGTGGATTTCGTCCTGATTCCGGCGGGAGAAGTGATCCTCTCAAAGGAATCAAAGGCCCTGGCGGTGAGAAACATGCGAGTCAGGCTGAATGAATCGAACGTCTCAAACACAAAACGGAGAAAGATCGTCGATGCGTTTGAGAATGACCTGATCTCTCCGGCGAATCCGCAGCTCCTTCCGTTGTTTTTTGAAGATTTCTCAGCCGATAATAAAGAGAAGGGATTGGCCACCCTCTTTGAATATCTTGCCGGAAACAGCCTGATCGTATCTGAAAGTCCCGGTGTTTTGGAAAAGGCCGCTGAAGAGATTGTTAATGACGTCGATAGATTTCTCCGAAAAGCCGAAGAGAATGAACGGTTTTATCTCGACAGCAACTACTTTCTGGCGTCATGGCGTGACATCACCCGGAACTATTCTTCCTTGCAGAGGATTTACATAGACAGATTACAAGCCGCGGATGCCATCCCCTTCGAAGTGGAGGAGACCGATTTAACGGGCGACACGGAATTTCATACAAGCAGCGAGGGAATCCTCGCACCTCTCGCGGACAGGATCAAGTCGTGGATCACCGAAGGCTGTCTGGTGACGTTCCTCTGCAGTGAGGGAAATCTGCAGAAGATGGAACACCTCCTGATTGAATATGCCCTTCCGGTTCACAGATCATCCGTCCCCTTTCTTGCCGATCTCGAAGAGATACCCCAGGGACGCCTCGTCCTCAGAGAGGGGAAAATAACGAAGGGATTTTCATATCCCCGGCTGAAAGCGGTCATCGCAGGCGAAGAAGAGATCTTTGGGAAGAAGACACGGGGAAAGAGAAGGGCACACGCCAGGGAGGAATACTTCCTCAAGTCATTCGGGGAGCTGGAAAAGGGAAACTTCGTTGTCCATGTGGATCATGGTATAGGTCTCTACCAGGGGCTCGAGCGGTTGACATTTGGTGATGTGGAAAACGATTTCCTGCTGCTTGAGTACCGGGAAGGAGACAAACTCTATATACCGGTGGATCGATTGAACCAGATCCAGAGATATCTCGGCCCCGACGGCCATATTCCGAATGTGGACAAACTGGGCGGCACCTCTTGGGAATCGGTCAAAAAGAAGATTAAAAAATCGGTGCGCGAGATCGCCGAAGAGCTTGTATCCATCTACGCAGCCAGAGAGGTAATGGACGGGCACCGTTTTTCTCCATCAGACAGGCATTACGAGGAGTTTGCATCTTCCTTCCCCTTTGAAGAGACCCCCGATCAGGCACGGGCCATCGAAGATGTCTATTACGATATGAGCGACTCGAAACCGATGGATCGGCTTGTCTGCGGTGATGCAGGATTCGGGAAGACGGAAATCGCCATGAGGGCATCCTTCAGGGCTGCCATGGATGGAAAACAGGCGGCAATCCTGGTACCTACAACCACCCTTGCGGAACAGCATTACCAGACATTTGTAGGAAGATTTCATGCATATCCCATTCGTATAGAAGTCCTGAACAGGTACAAGACAAGCGCCCAGCAGAAGAAGATCGTGGAGGACATAAACAGGGGTCTCGTGGATATCGCTATCGGGACACACAGACTCCTCCAGAAGGATGTCAAATTCAAGGATCTCGGACTTGTGATTATAGACGAGGAACAGCGTTTCGGCGTGGCCCACAAGGAGAGGCTCAAAAAGATGCGGGCACTCGTCGATGTCCTCACCCTGACGGCAACCCCCATACCGAGAACGTTGCAACTGTCCCTTGTGGGGATACGGGACCTGTCCGTCATTGATACCGCCCCGCAGCAGCGCCGGCCCGTTGAGGTTCACATCAACGAATTCAATGAGGATATTATACGGGATGCGATACAGCGTGAACTTGCGAGAGGTGGACAGGTCTTCTTTGTCCATGACAGGGTGAGGTCCATTTACAGCATTGCGAGTCTCATCGAAAAACAGGTCCCCGAGGCAAAAATCGCCGTGGCACACGGTCAGATGAAGGCGAAGGAACTTGAAGATATAATGGTTCAATTCGTCCACAGAGACTTCAATGTCCTTGTCTGCACCACAATAATAAGTTCCGGTATCGACATACCATCGACCAACACCATCATCATCAACCGAGCGGACAGATTCGGACTTGCGCAACTGTACCAGCTCAGGGGAAGGGTCGGTCGGGGGAATGAGGACGCCTACGCGTATCTCCTGATTCCCGAAGAATCCGCCCTTTCACGAGATGCCAGAAAGAGACTCGGCATAGCACGGGAGTTTTCGGAACCGGGGTCAGGGTTCAAAGTGGCGACTCACGATCTGACCATACGGGGCGGCGGGAGCGTCTTGGGTATGTCCCAGTCCGGTCACGTCTCCGCCATCGGGTATGAGCTCTACACGGAGTTGATGGAAAAAACCATCAGGGAACTGAAAGGTGAAAAACATCTCGAAGAAGAGATAGATCCCGAGATACACTTCGGCATACCCGCCTTTATACCAGATGATTTCATCTCAGACATGCACACACGACTGATGACATACAAGAGGGTATCCATGGCCTCTTCCGAAGACGAGCTGGCAGGGTTGCGGGAAGAGCTTACAGATTGTTATGGCCCTGTTCCTCCACAGGTGGGCAACCTCATGGATATTATCAGGATAAAAAACATGCTGAAAAGAATACTGGCAAAAAGGATGGAATACAACGGCAGAGAGATGTACATTGATTTCAGCGAAAACAGCCCTGTGGACCCCGTCAGAATAATGAACCTCTCCCAGAAGAAATTTCCGGGGATGAGACTCACCCCCGATTATAAATTGATCGTTTCCATGCCGGGTCTCAAAGAAAAAGACATTATTGAACAGGCACAGCATCTTCTTAGGGCATTGGATGGAGAATAAAACCGTTGTCATTCGTCAGACACTGTTATCGAAACAGATCATTGTATTTGTTTTCGCTTAACATGGATTGAAGAATCGGGAACATTCTGATAGCATAAAAAGATATGGTTTGGGAAATTCGGTTTTTCATTACCCACTCCCCGCATCAACCATGAGCAGGTATCATACACCTGTTTAGGATATACATGGATCTATTGAACAGCGTGCTTCGACGGGGGAATTTCCTATAAAAAAACGTTGGTATTTATTTTACATACTGCGGGAGAGTGTACATGAAATTTAAAATGTGCTGTATCGTCGGTATCTTTGCCCTATTCTTATCGTCTTCGCTCAATGCCGCTTTTGAAGACAGGATCGTCGCGATTGTGAACGACGAGGTGATTACTCTCTCTGAACTTGATGACACCATTCAGGCATATATGAAACGGATTGATAAGATTCCCGAGGGTATGCAACGGGAAAAAATCCTGGCCCAGGCCAGGGAGATGGCCTTGGAGAAACTGATCGACAATATCCTGCTTGAACAGAAAGCGGCAAAGCTGGGTATTACCGTATCCGATGAGGACGTGAACAAGGCTATGGAAGGTTTGTTGCGTGACAAAAACATATCCGTTGATACATTAATGGCCACACTCTCCAAAGAGGGAACCACGCTGGATGAATACAAAAATGAAATCAGGAGCAATATTATAAGGGGCCGGCTTGTAGAAAAAGAGATACGGTCCAAGACAACGATACCTGAGAAGGAAATCGGAGAATACTACAGCAAACACAGGGATCAGTATGAGGGCAAAGAGGCGACCAGGATACGGCAGATTCTGATCCTGAAACCGAAAAATTGTGATGCCAAAACGAGAGAAACCCTTCGGACAAAGGCAGGAATGATATGGCAAAGATTGAAGGACGGTGCATCATTTGATCTGCTGGTGACAGAATATTCCCAGGGCCCTGCCGCCAGATCCGGTGGCGATCTGGGATTTGTTGAGCAAGGGATGATGTTTCCCGCCGTTGACACGGCTGTCTCCAACCTCACCAAGGGCGAAACCAGCGGAGTAATAGAAACCCCCGTGGGGTTCCATATTATCAGGGTGGTGGATAAAAGAGGAGCCGGGTTAAAGCCTCTCGAAGAGGTACGGGATGAAATCGTCCAGAACATAGAGAATGAAAAAATAAATAAAAAGTATCGGGAATGGCTTAAAGAGCTGAGGGAACAGTCTCTCGTGGAGATAAAATTATAACCCTTGACTGAATCCGGGGAGAAAGGCCATATTCTTCCTTGCCCTTCATAGTAGATCCGAACAGTTATCAATATGAAACATATAAAGATAAGGGGTGCATGCCAGCACAACTTAAAAAATATCGATCTCGACATTCCGAGAGACAAGCTTGTCATTGTGACCGGCGTATCTGGTTCCGGCAAATCCTCTCTCGCATTCGACACCATATATGCCGAAGGTCAGCGGCGATACGTTGAATCACTCTCAACGTATGCCCGCCAGTTCATCGGTCAGATGGATAAACCCAAGGTCGAATCCATCGAAGGCCTCTCACCCGCCATAGCCATCGAGCAGAGAACCGCAAGCCGTAATCCACGGTCGACAGTCGGAACGGTAACCGAAATCCACGACTATCTGCGCCTGCTTTTCGCCCGTGTTGGAATACCTCACTGCTATAACTGCGGGAAGCAAATCGATGCCCAAACCATCGAGATGATGGCGGAGAAGGTGCAGGCACTGCCTGACGGTACAAAAATCAGTATCATGGCGCCCATCGCCAGAGGCAAAAAGGGTGAGTTTCAGAAGGAGCTGAAGCGACTGAGGAAAGAGGGTTTCGCCCGTGTGCAGATCGATGGAACGATACGGGATCTCGCAGAGGATATTACGCTGGATAAAAACAAGCGCCACGATATCAGCGTGGTGATCGACAGACTGATCGTCAAGAGCGGCATCGGAAAGCGTTTGAGGGATTCGCTCGAAATCGCTACAGGACTCTCGGGGGGACTTGTCGGTATCCAGATCGTGGATGGTGAAGAGCTGCTCTTCAGCGAGAACTACGCCTGTCCCGAATGCGGAATAAATATACCGGAACTTTCGCCGAGGATGTTCTCCTTTAACAGTCCCTATGGCGCCTGCCCCGAGTGTGGCGGGTTGGGAACAAAAATATATTTCGACGAAAACCTTGTCGTGCCGGACCCCGGGCTTTCCATACGAGAGGGAGCCATCGCACCGTGGGAGCGGAGGGATTCCATCTATTATCACCAGATGATCGAGGCACTCTCAAACCACTACGAATTTGATATCAACACCCCCTTCAACAAACTGCCGGATCGGGTACAGCATGTGCTGCTGTACGGTTCGGGGGACGAAGAAATCGGGTTTTATTTCAACAGAAGAGGGAGAAGACACTTTTACACGAAGAATTTCAAGGGGGTAATCAATCAACTGGAGCAACGCTTCAGGGATGAACAATCCGGTGACTCAGGAATGGAATTTTCCCGATACATGAATATCAGCGATTGTCCGGTATGCGGCGGCGCACGACTGAAAAAGGAGAGTCTCGCTGTAACTGTGGGGGGAAAAAATATCGATGAAATATGCCGGTTGTCGATTCGTGAATGCATGAGATTCTTTGATAATTTGTCCTTCTCCCGGAATGAGGCACTCATCTCCGAAAAGATACGAAACGAAATACAGAAACGACTGGAGTTTCTTATCGATGTTGGAATGGATTATCTGAATCTTGCCCGTTCTTCAGGCACTCTTTCGGGCGGAGAGTCTCAGCGTATCCGGCTCGCCACACAGATAGGGTCGGGACTGGTCGGTGTTCTCTATGTCCTGGATGAGCCCACGATAGGACTGCATCCGAGAGACAGCATGCGGCTTATTACAACACTCAAACGTCTGCGTGACATGGGGAATACCGTGCTCGTGGTTGAACATGATGCAGAGATAATGAACAGTTCGGACGACATTATAGATGTCGGGCCGGGTGCGGGAGTGAACGGCGGCGAGATTATCTTTCACGGTACCCCCGAAGAGATCCGAAAATCCGATATCTCACTCACGGGAGGATATCTTTCGGGGAGATTGTCGATTCCCGTACCGGAACGGCGACGGGCCCATTCAGGTCGGTCTATAGTTATCGAGGGTGCATCGGAAAATAACCTCAAAGATATTGACATACAGATCCCCACAAATGTCTTCACCTGCGTAACCGGCGTATCTGGATCAGGGAAGAGCACCATGGTGATCGAAACCCTCTACAAGACCCTTCGCCGCAGGCTGAACAGATACCGGGGCAAATCGGGGAAGATAAAACAGATACGGGACTTTGGTGGCATAGAGCGCGTTATCACCATGGACCAGCAGCCGATAGGGCGTACACCCCGGTCGAATCCCGCCACCTATACGGGTGTACTCACCCATGTTCGCGATCTCTTCAGCCAGCTTCCGGAATCGAAAATGCGAGGATATAAGCCGGGACGCTTCAGCTTCAACGTCAAAGGGGGACGATGCGAGTCATGCCAGGGGGAAGGAGTGAAGAGAATTGAGATGCATTTTCTCCCTGACGTATACATTACCTGTGATGTCTGTCATGGTCAGAGGTTCAACAGGGACACCCTTGAGATACGTTATAAGGGAAAGAACATATCAGAAGTCCTTGACATGACGGTTAATCAGGCGCTTGCCTTTTTTGACAATATTTCCCCGATCCGATCGAAACTGGAGCTTCTCGCAAATGTGGGACTGGGATATATCAAACTCGGCCAGTCCGCGACAACCCTTTCAGGCGGCGAGGCGCAGAGGATAAAACTGGCAAGGGAACTGGGTAAGCGCATGACGACGGGCACCCTCTATATCCTGGATGAACCGACGATCGGCCTCCATTTTGCCGATATCGAAAAGCTCCTGCACGTTCTCGCACAGTTGGTGGATATGGGGAACACCGTCGTGGTAATCGAGCACAACCTCGATGTGATCAAATCCGCGGACTACATCATCGACATGGGTCCGGAAGGGGGAGACGGAGGAGGAAGAATCATAGCTTCCGGAACTCCCGAAGAGGTGGCGGAGAACGAGGTATCCATCACCGGAAGGTTCCTTCGCCGGGTGATCTGAGCAGATCCTCCGGTATGCGTGTCGACACCTGCCGTTAAAAACGATAGGATCGTTGCATGAACCAGCCCGGTCATATCCTCACTGACGCTTATACGTTCAGATTCTGCCTGATGTTCTTGCGCTCGACTTCGAATATGTAATCTATCGTCTGTTTCTTTCGCGGCGGCGCATGCCGGAAAGAGGGTTGATTTTACAATCCTTGTTATAATAGACTGACGTCCATTATATATACACACGAGAGGTTGTATATGCCCATATACGAATTTTACTGTTCCAAGTGCAACACCGTCTATAACTTCTTTTCAAAATCTGTTAATACTGAAAAGGTTCCCTCCTGCCCTCGCTGTAAGACCAGGAAGCTGCAACGCCGGATGTCGGTCTTTTCCGTGGTTTCTTCGGACAGGGGTGAGGCTGAGGACTCCATGCCCCCCATAGATGAATCGAAGATGGAGCGGGCAATGGAAATGCTGGGAAGGGAAGCCGAAAAGATAGATGGAGATGACCCGAGGCAGGCAGCGACAATGATGAGGAAGCTCTCCGAAGCGACCGGGTTCAAGCTGAAGCCGGAGATGGAAGAGGCTCTGAGCAGAATGGAAAAGGGCGAAGATCCAGAAAAGATCGAAGAAGAGATGGGTGATCTGTTTGACAGCGAGGATCTCTTTTCTCTGGAGGGCCTGGGGAGTAAAAAGGGTCGGCAATCGGCGCTCCGTGTGGATGACACACTGTATGATCTCTAGAGCGTGGAGGCGGTGTCCGGGGAATGCGACCGGCATGCTACCGGGCACACTCCTCTCCCATGGCGCACCTCCTGCGGATTTTCCCTTCAGTTTATCATATTGATCGGGTAGAATTCACACCTGTTCTTCCCCGATCTTTTAGCCAGATACATAGCCTCGTCCGCCTGTCTGATAAGTTCTTCGGCGTCGACATCATCGGGTCGAAAGATACTGGCTCCGATACTGATTCCGACAGAAACAATGCGGCCCTGTATTGAAAAATCCGATTCTATCACCTGCAATATTTTTCGAGTAACGATCTCAATATCTCTCTCTTCTTTCGCTTCCGGCAGGATAATGGCAAATTCATCTCCCCCCATCCGGGCCATGACATCCGATTTGCGCAGACAACCGGACACCCTTTGAGCCACTCGTTGCAGGATCATATCCCCCGCGGCGTGGCCCAATTCATCGTTAACCTTTTTAAAATCATCCAGGTCGAGATACAACAGGGTAAATTGATGATCTTTTCGTTTAGCGAGCTGAATGGTATTTTCCAGCTGTGCATAGAGCAATCTGCGGTTGGGGATTCCCGTCAGTTCATCATGGAGGGCAGTCTGTTTCAGCTTTTCATTGGATTCTTCAAGTTGTTCGGTCCGTTCTCTCAGGTTATCAACCAGAATTTTTATAAAAAATCCGAAGCCGATCAGGAGGAGTAGGACATTCAGCAGGTAATCGATATACCTCGCATTCAGCGTACCATATGTTTCCACCCATTCGGGATGAGACCACTCAAGTCCCACCAGGACGATAATGAATAGCAGATTTACCAATACAAACAGATATCGTTTCATCCCCTTGAGAAGGGTGATGGAAAGTGAAACACCAGCAATGAAAAACAAACCGGCGAAACCGTTAGAACCGACTCCGGTAAACCATATAATACTCAGGAAGATACACAACAGTAGTATCAAAAGTATAGGATAGGATGCATGTCGGAATCTGGATAGACAATAGAGAAGGAGAGTGAGAATTCCCAAAAAATAAATGGCGAAGGTATGGAGAGGATGCAGCCCCAGGAAGGAAGTGGTAACGGCAAGCGCAACGGCAACCAGCGAAACAGCCAGGGCAGTGGCATTAAAAACGGTCTCTTCAAACGTAAACTCCCCGGCACTTCCCACGATATATGATAACAGGTCGAACGTTCCTTTCATTTTTCTTTGTGTACCTGCCATTGCAATTACCCTGCATAATGCGAAATAGAGAGAAGTAGTATACTATTGAATCTCCTCGATTACGAGGGGATATTTTGACATTTCCTCGCACCTGTCCTGCATTATGAGTATGGGATTTTCATATCTGAACCCTATGTTCTCTTCGGGACAGGCGTACTGCATGGCGCAGATGATTACCTCATTCTCCCGATATACATGATCAGGATTAGTCCAGAAGGAAAAGGGGCCGTCATTGAGCCCTATGCGCCACTCATCTCCCATCATACCTATGCCGTGTTCAAAACCGGGCACCATATAATCCGCGAAGCCGCGTTCATCGGCAAAGGCAATCATCTTCTCGGCAAGTATGGAGGGTGTTATCCCCGCTCTATACGTCTTCAGTGTCAGTTTCACGATGTCCACAAAATTGTCGGCATGCCACCGCTGGCGGTCCGTTGCAGGGGCGATGAGATAGTTGTGGGAGTGATCCCCCAGTCCCAGCTTGAACATGGCATGGATATCCACCATGAGGGGTTCACCGGCCACAATCTCCTTCCGTGTCGCCGGTGTGCAGGCTCCACCAGCCAGACCGGTCCGGTACCCGCTGGCAATTTCGTTGCCGCCGGTAAACGACCATTCCCACTCGCTGCCGACCCGGCGCATCGCAAGGGCGGCAATCCCGGCTATTTCCGTTTCCGTCATACCTTTGTACCCACCATGAATCAGGGCTTCATACACCGCCTTGTGTCCCACATCAACGATTCTGGATGCTTCCCTGAACCGATTTATGGTGCCTTCGTCCTTAATCATCGACACGGTATCGATAATGGTGTAGGCGTTGACCAGTTCCGCTCCAGGCATGGCGGCATCAAACTGTTCGTATTCGTAATGGGTCAGGTTTCCTTCGGGGAGATAATTCGACATGCCGCTCTCTATACCGACCCGCCCCTTTCCATTCTTCAGGAGACCTGTAATAAAATCCGAGATGGCTTCTATCTGGTCCTGTCCGCCCATCGGCGCAAATCCCAAGACATGATCCTCATCAAGCCACGAATCGTCGGCAACCCTCGCCGCATCAATCACAAAGGTAAAAACCGTAGGAAGCCCGTCCGAGGGGATAACCACAAAGGTGCGCCAGGGGCAGAAGGCATCGAGCGTCCATGACAGGGTCCTCAGGCGTGATCCCAGGTAGACATCGATCTTTTCTTCCGCCATCTTTTTCTGTATCTCTTTTATTCGCTTTGGAAAATCAATGAAGTACGGGTCTCTTCTCTCTTCTTTTGCTGTCATGTCTCGCCCCTCCCTCAATACTCTGTCGGTATCGACGCCAGCACCTTATTCAGACGGTCCGCAACGGCCGCAAGTTTCAGCGCCTTGACCATATTCCCTTTGAGTTTCAGTTTTCCCGTCATCAGGGCCTTTTGAGAACCCAGTTCGGCCCGTGATATCTTCGCAAAGACCTCATAACTGCCGGTAATCCTGAATTGCGCCTCCGGTGGTTCGCCCTCGCCGGTCAGAAGTTCTGTTAGATTCCCATCGACGTATTTAAAGAACAGAAACCTTTCTTTCCCGTCAGGACAGTTCCGGTACATATTAGACATGGATGACGTAATATGATTCATTCTCTCCGGAGAGAGATCGGCCTTCAGACGTCTCTCCGCTTCATCTCTCCACTGGGGGCTTAAATAGACGACTTTCTCCATCACATCAATCCTCCTTTGATTCGTTTGATATAAACGGACGCCGGATTTCACCTGCAACCCGGCATTTGATCGGACAGGACCCCTTGTCAGTTATTCTTTTGAAGGGAACAGTATGGATCGCAGCCACCCAAACAGCGTGTTGTTCTCAAGGGTATGACGATCGATCTCGCGAAACTGCTTCGCCAGGTATTCCGGATCGGAAAACCAATCGGCCCGTGTTTTGATGTGCTTGGTTTTGTCCAGTTTCTTGATGACAACCGCGGGATTACCCGCGGCGATAACATTGGGAGGAATATCCTTTGTAACGATTGAACCCGCACCTATTATGCTGTTGTCTCCGATTGTAACACCCTTGCATACCATCGCGCTGTCCCCGATCCAGGCGTTGTTTCCGATCCTGACCGCTGCGGTCTGGCCCACCGGCTGACTCCGGTCATACAATCCGTGCCAGTCCGAATCGGTGATGCACGCCTCCTGCGCCATCATGCAACTGTCGCCAATGATTATTTCCGTGGCGGCGCTGATCCGTACCCCGGGACATATGAGGCAGTAATCTCCAATCGTAATACATCCCCTCTCTCCGAAGTTTGACCATACCGTCAGCCGTACTTTCTTATCGGACGCCGCAATGACATTGGCGAAGTTACCGAGCGATATATTCTCTCCGAACAGTTCCACATGCCATGGCTTCATGAATGTGGTCCTCTTACCCAGGTGTTCGAACTGAGGACGCAGAAAGTGGTTCACGTACCACTTCTGGAATTTGATATCGAACTGTTTCAGAAAATAGGGACGGTAATCTCTCTTCAACGACACTATCCTCCGATTCGGTTCACCGGCGGAACCGGATAGGAATAACGGTTCTGATGTGAATAATTTACATAATCGTTTGATTCCATGTTTTTCAGGAAGTCATGACTGAACAGACAGCTCGCGGGTGTAAGACTGTTGAGGGCATCATATGCCAGGAGTACGGCGGCGGTCGTCCATGATGTCTTCTCTTCGGGCCATATGACCGCATCGGGGAAGGTGACACCCATCCAGTATGATCCGTCGTCGTATCGTTTGTCCGTTATGTAGCTGAAAACCAGTTGCGCCTCTTCGTATCGTTCAATGGCCGCGAGGGCCAGCACCAACTCGGATGTTTCCGCCATGGTTGCCCAGGGACGATCAGAGACACACCGGACTCCCCAGCCGGGTTCCACAAACTTCGACCACGATTTATCGATTCGCCTCCCG
Organism: Syntrophales bacterium; assembly: GCA_036825195.1. Taxonomy (GTDB): domain Bacteria; phylum Desulfobacterota; class Syntrophia; order Syntrophales; family UBA2210; genus UBA2210. The sequence goes on along the minus strand of DAISYQ010000007.1, from coordinate 65,780 downwards.
GCTTCCTCCCCGGTAATAGCGCCGCACAGGACGGGATAGTACCAGTCCATGGAATAGCGCGATTTAATCATATTGAAATGGTTTGGAAGGTTGCGGAGGGCATTGCCCAGCTTTTCAAGCGCACACCTCCAGTCGGGACGATGTTTTCCCAATCGCCACGCAAGGGCCAGGGCGCATTTAATACTCATATATACCGAGCTGGAACCGGTCAGGAGGGCCATGTGGTCTATCACACCGTCGACATTTTTGGCCCAGTAAATCTCACCGGTCGGCGCCTGAAGACTGAGCGCGTAATCGATACCGGCGCTCACGGTAGGCCACATCTTTTCGATAAAGCTCAGATCTCTCGTCAGTAGATAGTAATGAAACACCCCGACTGCAATATATGAAGAGAGGTTGGTGTCTCTGGTGGTATCTTCCGGAATGCCGTTGCGATATGCCGCCAGCCAGCTTCCGTCTGAAAGCTGCGTCTGCGCCATCCATTCATAGGCCCGCCTGGCTTCCTGGAAATATCCGGCAACGCCGAGTCCCATGGCACTCTCAACGTGATCCCATGGATCCGTCTTCCCCCCCTCGGACCACGGGATCTCTCCGCTCTCTTTCTGCAATCCGACGATAAATGCCCCCAGTTCCCTACAATTGATCGGTTGTTCTACGATATTTCTCGAAACATTGAGCTCCATATCAATCATCCTTTTTTGAGGTAGAATACTATGCTCTTCGCTATCAAGGGGTTTAACATCTTATCCATCGTTCTGACCCAGGCTGGACGCTTAATAATGTCCCACTCAAGAAATCTTTTGTACAGATTTACAGCACGTGACGTATCGTTCTTGTGACCGACAAGGCACTTTAACCACCAGTACGGAGCATGCAGGGCGTGTTTATACCGAACAGACCAGCACGTTGTGCCCGCATCTTCCAGCAGTGAAAGCAGTTCCTTCTTTTTATATATGCGTATATGACCTCCCGGTTCGTTATGATAGGCCGACGACAGTGCCCAGCATATGCGCTCCGGCAGAAATCTCGGCACACTGACAACCAGTTTTTTTCCTTCTCTCAGTACCCGTACCAGTTCGGCAATGGCCGCCCTGTTTTCCGGGATATGCTCAAGGACCTCCGAACAGATAACCACATCAAAAGAATTGTCCTTGAAGGGCAGTTTCGTGGCGTCGGCCCTTGCTATCATCCATGAAGCATCGTTGATGTCGTCCATCAGATACAGGGTCAGCGCGGCCTTACCCAGATCCTCCGTGTTCAGATCGACACCAACCACATCCGCACCCAGCGTCCTGAATATCTCACAGGCGTGGCGCCCGGTTCCGCACCCCACATCGAGGACGCGATCTCCCGGATGGATGTCTAATATCTGAAAATCAGCGGTGAGCATCAATAGCTTCCCGATATACATCAACGGTTTTCTGCGCCGCGTGTCTCCAGGTAAAAGAACTCTTTACACGATCGAGGCCCGCCTCCCCCAGCCGGTGGCGTTTGTCGGGATTATCCAGGAGTGATACGATAGCATCCTTCAGCGCCTTACTGTCCGCCGTCGGCACGAGAATACCGGCGTCTCCTACCACCTCCGGCAGGGCGCCTCCCACGGTGCTTATGACCGGCACGCCGCAGGCCATGGCCTCGCCGGCCGGCATCCCGAACCCTTCGTACAGAGATGGAATGACAGCCATGGTGGCTCTGGCATAATAGTGCGCAAACTCTTCATACTCGATACGCCCCGTGAATCTGACACACCTTCCTATACCCAGTTTCTTGACAAGATTCTCGATAACCCCGTTCTTTTTCGGTGTGCCCACCACCGTCAGTGTGACATTTCTCTCCTTCCGTATTGCAGCAACCGCCTCGAGAAGATATCTTAGTCCCTTTAGGGGAGTATCGGCGCTGTTTGTCACGATGATATGATTGTCTGAACGTTTGACATGGGGAAGAGGATAGAAGAAATCCGTGTTGATTCCGTTTGGGACAACCCGGAACCTCCGGCTCGACGTCTTGAAATCCTTACTGATATCTTTCTTTGAACATTCCGAGACCGTGATGATATGGGACAGACGGCGCGATACCCACTTCTGCATGCCGAGGAAGGAATACCATCTCCTTGCCTTAAGCTTCTTCAGCAGGGAACCGGCAGAACTGATCTCCACGTCCCTGTCAACGGTGATCGGGTGGTGGATGGTTGCCACCGTGGGAAAACCAAGGCGCGGAAGACCCAGGATGCCATAGGCGAGGCACTGGTTGTCATGCACGATATCGTAACGGGGCATCTTTTTTCTGAAGTAGTTGAAGGTTCTCAGGCCAAATGTGAAGGGTTCCGGGAAACCGCCCGATGACATGCTGAGAAGTTCCAGCTGGTTAATCGGTGATGTCAAGAGAGCGCTCAAGCTCGCCGGTTTGAACAGATGGTCGGGATTATAGAGATCAAGGTTGGCCAGCTTGTGGAGCTGTATGCCCTCAGCCAGTTCAGGATAGGGGGGGCCGGATATGATATCAACCGTATGTCCCAGCTCTGCCAGGGCCCTGCTGAGATAATCGATATACACCCCCTGCCCTCCGCACGTGGGGTTGCCTCTGTAGGTTAAAAGACATATTTTCAATGGATCCGAACAGTTCAGTGGTCTAGAAGGTATGTCCCCCATCATACCGGATGCCTCATATTTTCTTAAGAAATAGAAAAATCAGCAGGTTTACTGTCAAAGAGAATTTTTGTTATCAGATTTATGACCGGAGGTCAAAGATAAATCGCTAACATATGAAAAATAGTTTCTAATAGGATGGACTCTATGCCTTCCTCGCCATGATCGCCGCCCCCACGGCACCGTTTACCTGGGCAAATTCCGAAACCTCAATCGACATATCGAGCGCCCTCTCAAGGGCCCTCACCACCCCTATGTTTCTCGCCACCCCTCCCGTCATCATCACAGGGGCCGTCACTCCCACCCTCCTGGCCATGGAAGAGATACGGGATGCCACCGATTCATGAATTCCCGCGATGATATCCTCTCTGCTTTTCCCTTTTGATATGAGTGAAATCACCTCCGATTCGGCGAATACCGTGCAGATGCTGCTGATCTTCGACGGAGTATCGGACTGCAGCGACATGGCGCCGAAATCGTCAAGGTCCGATTCCAGCGCACGGGCCATGACCTCCAGGAACCGGCCGGTGCCTGCCGCGCATTTATCATTCATTGCAAAATCTTTTACCCTTCCGGCGGAATCCAATACCAGGACCTTGCTGTCTTGCCCCCCCACATCTATGACCGATCTGACCGCGGGATTCAAATAATGCGCACCGGCTCCGTGACATATGATCTCTGTTACGGCCTTGTCTGCAAAGGGTACGCTGTTTCTTCCATAGCCGGTGGACACGACCTTCTCTATCGACGATACATTCAGACCCAGATCCTTGAGGAGGTCCTCAAATACGTTCTTTCCAGCCTGCCGGGCATTATACCCGGTGAAGATGACCTTCGAACCGAGTATCGTGTCGTTCGAAAGGACAACCGCCTTGGCGGTTATGGAACCGATGTCGATTCCGGCAGTAATCATTGTTTATTTCCTTCCCTGGGGATTGGTTTGCGGATTTTGCTATAGGGCCGAAGCTCCGCCGTCCACCACAAGGGTCTGTCCGGTAATATACCCGGATGCCTCTGAGGCAAGAAAGAGCGTCGGATGTACGATGTCCATCGGTTCCGCTATTCTTCCCAGAGGTATGCCTTTGATAATCTCACGGTGGATGTCTTCGTTGGACCAGAAGGGTTCGCTGAAGGCCGTCCTCACCATGGCGGGCGCAACCGCATTGACCCTGATATTGAAGGGTGCAAGTTCGGAAGCCAGTACCTTGGTAAGCATCTCAACGGCCGCCTTTGCGATGCCGTATACCCCCATGCCGGGAGATGCCTTCCTGCCGGCGATAGACGATATGTTCACGATCCTGCCTCCGGTGCCCTGCCCCTTCATCACGGCAGCGGCCGCTCTGGAGCAGAAAAAGGTCCCGTTCAGATTGGTATCCACGATCTTCTGCCACAGGGCAGGTTCGGTATCCGCCACCGATAGGGTCATAATGTTCATACCCACATTGTTTATCAGCACATCCAGACGAGAAAACCGTTCGATGACCGCATCAAAGAGAGCGATGACATCGGCCTCCTTTGCGATGTGGGCCTGGAAGGTCATCAGATCGTCGCCCCCTCCGAGGATCTTTGCCGCCCCATCGAGCCCCTCATTCTTTCTGCCGCAGATGACAACCTTGGCCCCTTCTCCGAGCAGGCTCCGCGCGATCTCCAGTCCGATCCCCCTGCTTCCCCCCGTCACAACCACAACCTGATCTTTCAATCCATACCGTATTTCGGTCATCACTCACCCTTTCTGTTTGATCATCTCCATGAAGGCGTCTATTCGCGTCTCCGCCTGGCTCTCGGAAAAACTCCGCTCGTCTATCATATGAGACTCTATCATGACGGAGGGAATTCCTCTCTCGTTCTGAACCGCGCGCTGTATGTCGTACTGGCCCAGTGAATAGGGCTTGCAGCTCCTGTTGGAGTGCATAACGAAGCCGTCCACGTCATATTTGTCCACCATCTCCAGCACGATCTTTATCATCTCATCCACGCCGATATTGAGATATATCCGTGTGTATCCCTCGGCCATGGAGTCAAGAAAATTGTCTTCATCCATATATTTGAGCTGGCCGCACCACGCGGAGGTATAGGTGTCGGCCACCAGACAGGCATCATGGGCCGCGAATTTCTCCGACAGCCACTTGACCCGGTACCAGATGGGGAGATTGTCCCACAACAGGCGGTATTGTTCATTCGGTATGGCGCTGATTCCGTCTGCTACCCGCTGCCTCATCTCTTCCAGTAACGATGTATAATAATCCACCGCTATCTGCGTCCCCCGCAGGGTGACGATGAGGGCTAGGTGGAAGAAGGCGTCAAAACAGGTCATGGGAGACGGTCTGTTCATGGCGGTGTCGAGCACCTCCTGCCACAGGTGCTGTCCCTCGACGGAGAGCCTACCCACCTCTTTCATCCTGTCATGATCAAACCTCTTATTGCACGCCTTTTCCAAAAAGCGTGTGTACTCATCGATCTGAGTCCGGACGTATTTCCGTGCCTCAACGGCGTATCCGGTGTGGCAGAAGGGCGTATCGAAAATAAAGAGGGGAACGTTGTAATACCGGGCCTGTATCTCATACCACTTGAGTACGGTCCCGCATATGTTGTTGCAGCATATGAGCATATCGGGCTTCGGAAGCCCCCCGATGGGTCCTCCGTCCACCATGGAACAGACAATATCGGCCCTCGCATAGGAACACAGATCACCGCTGTACCCCAGCTCTTCCGCCCTTTCGCACAGATCGCCGCCCATCTTTGAGGCTCCGATCATGGCGCCGTAATTCTCGGGGTAGACGGGAATCACATCCATCGCTATGAGTGGTTCAACGGGCCCTCCGCTGGTGATCCATGCCACCTTCTTTCCCGTCTCGCGTGCCGTTTTGGCATCTATGTAGTAGGCGGTCATGATCTCTTTCATCTTCCCGACAGACTTGATCTTTCTGCTGTTCTTCTCCGCTCCGGCATCCGTCATATCCTCACTCCTTTCTCACAGCATATGGGTGAAAGTCTCAAATCTTGTCAGCAACTGACCCTCGGACGGCAGGTGATCCTCGATTTCCAGCAGCATACTGGGTATCCGTTCCCTGTCCAGAAATCCCTTCATATAAGGATAGTCAAAGTCGTGAGGGTCACAGAACTTCAGCAGGAGGAATATGACACCCTGAACACGGTGTTTCCTGATCATCTCCACAAGGCTGTCCCCCCTGGATGTGGTGGACATATATTTTGCGGGACATATTTGCCGTTTGATATATCTGTCCGCAATTGCGGCAATGGGATCGCCATCTGTTCCGATCTCTCCTTCAAAGTATCTCGAACCGGTGCAGAGGTCGTCCCATACGACAACACCCCCGGATTGCTCGATGATGGCATAGATATCGGGATGGTTACAGATACTTCCAACAAGGGCCACCCTCTTTTTCTCCGTGTCTGACGGTGCTTTTGCCCCTCTCAGGGTCTCTATGACTTCGGGGAGCCGCTTCAGCAGATACTTCCTGTCCATGATCATGGAACCTTTGACGATTGCATGGACATCGCCGCCTGTCAGGATGCCGGGCTCCTCGGATCGTAACTCGTAGATGGCCTTGAGACAGCCGCGTATCGTATTGTACGTTTCGATTGATTCCTTCAGCGTCTCGTCGGTTACCGTGACACCCATGCCCTTCTCCAGGTCTCTCCTGAACTTACAAAGGACATTGTTCATATATTCTTTCGCGCTTTCGGTGTCGAGCTTCACGGGAAGGACGATATCCGTGAAAAAACCGAAATCCGTGTTGAGGCGCCAGATATCAGAAAGTCTCTGGACGGTATCGCAGGTATGGGGAAATACCATACCGTCGAGGTAATTCAGCTTGCCCGAAAGAGCGCCTTCAAGCACTCCTCTCGCAAGGGAGCAGGTATAGGACTGGAGATGGGCGTCGGCCAGGGCGCTGTTTGTCTCCGCGCCGAAGAGTCTCAACGGGTGCGCACCGGCCGCATATATAATCTCCTCGGGAGTGTAGGAACACATATACCCCAGCACCTTCCTACCGCTTTCCTTCAGATTCCGTATGTACGCTTCGGTATCCGATGCCGCCTCGTGAAAATCATCGAATCGCTCCATAGGTGCTCCTTTCGGTTGAATTTCGGATTTGGAAAAAGACTTGCCCCCCGCGGAAAACTGGTAGCACATTCCGGTACAACTGTCACCTGTTTTTTGTGTTGACTTTTCCCATGCAAAGGGGGAGATAAAAACAGGCCAGCCATATCATAAGGAGGGAAACTTATGTACGAAAAGAAACCGTGGCTTACGTTCTATGAAGACACCCCGACAACCCTTGATTACCCCAGAATCAGCATGTACGAGTCCCTTATGCGGTCGGTCCAAGAATATCCGGATTCCATCGCCTATGATTTTATGGGGAACACCTCCACATACAGACAGTTTGCCGGAGAGATAGAACGATTCGCCAACGCACTGGCAGCGGCAGGCCTCCGGAAAGGAGACCGCATTACCATCTCCATGCCCACGACGCCCCAGGGCATCATCTGTTTTTACGCGGCCAACAAACTCGGCGCGGTGGCGAGCATGATCCACCCCCTCTCTACCGCCGGTGAAATAGAGTTTTACCTGAATGTTAGCAAGAGCACCGTCGCTCTGACTCTCGACGCGTTCTACGGTGTTTTCAACACAATTCTCGACAATACCGGTGTCAAGACCCTCATTCTGACAAAGATTGGCGATTACCTCCCCCCGCTGAAACGGTTCGGGTTTTACATCACCAAGGGTCGTAAGATTCCGAAGGTTCCCGATGATCCACGGATCCGATGGTGGAACGATCTGATGAGCACAGGGTACCCACCGGCACCGGAAGTCACCGTGGACACAGACGATCTCGCCGTCATTCTCTACAGCGGCGGCACCACGGGAGTCCCGAAAGGGATCATGCTCTCCAACATGAATTTCATAAGCGAGGGCATGCAGGTGGCTGAATGGGGAAAGATGAGAGATGTGGAGGGGGGCGCATCTATACTCGCCATACTCCCCATATTCCACGGGTTCGGTCTGGGGGTATGCGTGAACGCCGCCTTCATGGGAGGCGCCACGAGTATCCTCGTTCCCACCTTTACTCCCGAGACCGTTGCGAAACTCATCAAGACCAAGAAACCCTCGTTCATGGTGGGCGTTCCGACCCTCTTCGAAGCCCTGTGCCGCAACCCCGATTTCAAGAGCGCCGATCTGAGCTGTCTGAAGGCCACCTTCAGCGGCGCCGACACCCTTCCACGGGTGGTAAAAGAGAAATTCGAAGAAACCGTCCGCAAGGGCGGAGGCGATGTTAAACTGCTCGAAGGGTATGGACTGACCGAAGCGGTTACGGCCATCATGGCTACCCCCATCAATACGTACCGAGAGGGAAGCGTTGGCATACCGTTTCCGGACATGCTGGCAAAGGTGGTGATAAAAGATACCACCGACGAGGCGCCGCCGGGTGAAGACGGAGAACTGTGCGTCAGCGGGCCGGCGGTTATGCTCGGATACCTCGACCAGCCGGATGAAACCGCCAATACCCTGAAGAAACATGCCGACGGAAGGATCTGGCTCCACACCGGTGACATCGCCAGCATGGACGAGGATGGATTCTTCTACTTTAAGCTGAGGCTCAAGAGGATGATCAAGTCATCGGGGATGAATGTATACCCGGCCCAGGTGGAAGAGATCCTCTACAGCCATCCGGACGTCGCCGACGCCTGCGTTATTGGAGTACCCGACAGGGCGCAGGTCGAAAAGGTCAAGGCCTTCGTTATCATGAAGGATCCATCAAAGGAAACGGAAGATATGAAGGAGGAGCTGATAGTCCACTGCAGAAAAGCCCTGATCAAATGGAGCTGCCCGAGAGAAATCGAATTCCGCAAAGAACTTCCGCTCACCCTCGTCGGCAAGGTAGCTTACAAGAAACTCGAAGAAGAAGAACTGGAAAGTCTGCGGCTGCGGGGCGAATATACGGGCGAATAGCTTCCATCGGAGAAGCAGGATACTCTGTCTTCCGGCCCTTATTATCAACGATGCATACGGAAAGGATCGAACAATGTCCGAATATGGTATCCGTCTTGAACGCAGGGATCACATCGCGGTCATCACCCTCGATCGCCCGAAACGATTAAACACCTTTAATCAGACAATGTGGTTTGAACTCGAGCAGGTGGTGGCACAATTGCGGGGAAATCTTCCACGGGTCATTGTAGTGACCGGAGCCGGAGACTCGGCATTCAGTGCCGGCTTTGACGTCAATCCGGACAATCCGCAGATCTCGAACCTGATCGAAGCGGTCGCGAACCATGATCGAACCCCCGTTGAAAACCTGATACGGCATATCCGCATGGCCGTGGACGGACTGGCTTCTCTGCCCGTTCCCCTTATCGCCGCCATCAACGGCAAGGCCTACGGCGGAGGAGCGGAGCTTGCGGTCCGATGCGATCTGAGGGTCATGGACCCTGAGGCCGTGATCAGTTTCTCGGAAGTCCGTCTGGGGCTCATGCCGGACTGGGGGGGAGGAGCGGCTCTTGCGAGGCTGGTCGGTCCGTCAAAGGCCGCCGATATGATACTCACCGCACGGGAGGTTCCGGCCCAGGAAGCATACGATCTGGGTTTAATCAATCGCATCAGCTCGCGGGGAAGAGTTTGTGAAGAGGCGCTCGAACTGGCCGAGACCATTGCCGGCAATGGGCCGCGTGCCATTCGCTCCGCCCTGGAAGTGATTCGCTCCGCCTGCGGCATTCCCCTTCGGGAGGCCCTCGAACTGGAGACGGAAAGCGCCGTGACGCTCATAGCATCGGGGGAATGCTACCATGGAATATCCGCCTTCCTCGCAAGGGAAAAGCCAAACTTTCCTGACATAGATTGAATACACAAAGCGAACGCTCGCTCCAGATCTTATTGACATGTCCGCCTGCGTATCATATAGAGTTCTCCATGAGTACACTCTATATGATACGACATGGTCAGGCATCCTTCGGAGAGCATAATTATGACAGGCTTTCCGAAAAAGGTCTCAGGCAGGCCGGGATATTGGGGGAACACCTGATCAACACGGGACTGCGCGCCGACGCCGTCTATTCCTGGACCCTGCAGCGCCAGTTGGCGACCGCGCAAGAGGTCACCCGCCGCTTTCATGAACGGGGTATCGCCATGCCGGAACTCGCTCTGTGCGAAGCCCTCAACGAGCTTGACGCCCATGCCGTTGTAGTATCTCAGATACACGACATGATCAGCGAAAATCCTTCCGTGAAAGACGATCTGGAGAAGATCTACACCGATGATCAGTCCTTCAAGCGAATCTTCGAGGTGGCGATGCTGCGATGGGTGTCGGGCGATTTTGAGAAGGAGGGTGTTGAATCGTGGGACACCTTCTCATCGAAGGTATGGCGGGGGATTACGGAAATCATGTCACGCCATACCGGTGGAAAGAAGGTTTTTCTGTTCACATCGGGCGGCCCCATCGCCGCGACCGTACAGAAACACCTCGATCTGTCCAACGAGCACACGATCCGGCTCAGTTGGCAGATCGCCAATACGTCCGTTACGCGGTTTGTGTATAACGGCAGCGGAGCCGCCCTGGCGGGCTTCAATGAAATATCCCATCTTGAGCTGCAGAAAGAGCGGGATATGGTGACATACCGATGATGAATCGCTCAGTCCTCCGCAAAGATATATGACGGAGCTGACAATCAGAATGCATGCATATGGATAAACCTCAGGAGGATCGACGTATGGCCGGTTTATATTTTGAAGACTTTCAGGCAGGAGACAGATTTGAATCACCGGGGATGACCATAACGGAGAGTCAGATTATCGATTTCGCCATGCAGTTCGATCCGCAGGTATTCCACACCAATGTCGTTGAGGCACAGGATTCGATCTTCGGCGGACTCGTTGCCAGTGGCATCCATACGATCGCCCTGACATTCAAGTTATTTCTCATGACCGGCGTGCTGTCAAACAATCTCGGGTCCCCCGGTTTTGAAGAACTCCGGTGGCTTAAACCCGTCAGGCCCGGAGATACGCTCCATGCCGTGGGCGAAGTCATGGAAAAAATCCCCTCAAAAAAACATGATGACCGCGGCACGGTACGCTTCATGTATGCAAGCTATAATCAAAAAGGAGAAAAGGTCTTCACCGTTATCGGAAATCAGATACTCAAAAAACATCCCGGGGCATAGACGTGCCGACATCGTATGAAAAGGGAGCCCTGATTCTCGCGAGGAATACATGAATACCACAAAGGTCGCCGCGTTTTTTGATTTTGATCAGACGCTGGTCGAGGTGGAAACCGGAAGAATGGCGATGCAGTGGATGCGGGATAACCGCATGATACTGCCGGGTTTCATGCTCAAAGTCCTGATCGCCAATGTTTTATATAAACTGGGCATCCTTTCGGAAGAGCGGATGTTACGGGTGATGCTGACATTCTACAAAGGAAGGAAGCTTGATGACTTCCGGAAGGGTTCCGAGAATTTTTACCGGGAGTATTTACAGCCCCACCTGGCCCCCGCCATACTCTCTCGGGTGGCATTTCATAAAGAGAGAGGACATCTGCTGGTCCTCATATCCGCCTCGCTCAGGTATCTCCTCGAACCCGTCATGGAGGATCTGGGATTTGACGTGCTGCTGTGTACGGACCTGGAAGAAGGGAAAGACGGCCTTCTGACAGGGAGGCCGACGTGGCCGGTCTGCATCAGGGAACACAAAAAGGAATTTACGCTGAAGATCGCCCGTGAGTACGGCCTGAACCTTGAAGAATCGTACGCCTACGGCGACAGCCATTCCGACCTTCCACTCCTTGAGCTGGTGGGCCATCCTCACGCAGTCGAACCTTCGCCGCTTCTTGAAACGATTGCCCGTCAGCGGGGTTGGCCGATTTTATCATACAGGTAAACACATACGATTTGAGATTGACAGTTTGCTGCTCATAAAAAAGGAGGTTATTCATGGAAAAAACCGTACTGTTTGAAGTGGAAGACGGAGTCGCCCTCATCACCCTGAACCGCCCTGAACGGCACAATGCCATCTGCCAGGACCTGCTCATCAATCTCTATAATTACGTCGACGAGGTGGCCGACAACGATGAGATCCGGGTCGCCATCATTACGGGAGCGGGCAGGTCGTTCTGTTCCGGCATCGATCTGAGCGTGATCGGCACGGATAATCTGCTCAATCCCCGGGGTGACGGAAAGGATTTTCCGGACGTGCTGCGGCCCTGCAACAAGCCGATCATCGGGGCGATCAACGGCAATACCATTACCGGCGGGTTCGAACTCGCCCTGAACTGCGATTTTCTCATCGCCTCGGAGAATGCCCGATTCATCGATTCCCACGCAAAGATCGGGATTCATCCGGGATGGGGAATGACGCAACTCCTCCAGCAGGCCGTGGGTCTGAGGATGGCGAAACAGATCTCCTTTACCGGCAAACCCATCTCCGCACAGGACGCGCTTCGGCTCCGGCTTGTCAATGAGGTGGTGGCTCCCGAGGCACTGCTGCCCAGGGCGAAAGAGATCGCCTGTGACATCTGTGCCGTAAATCAGGATATCATGTCCACCATGAAAGAATTGATGGAAAAAAGGAACGGACTCACCCACGATGAGGCGTTTCAGGCCGAGACGGACAGCTTTCATGAATTTCTGAAGAAGGTGGAAATGTTCTGATACTGTGTGCCCCGTTTGTGGGGTATCGCGTTATGCAGCCATATCCTGTGTGCCCTTGCTGTTTCTTGGTCACTGAAGGATGTTTTCCGTTTGTAAGATATAGGATACAACCTGATCCCGGCTTGTGGTGCCTACCGTATAACAAGCCGTGCGGCCTAATCCAAACGTTCACAGGTAAAGGTATCGAGGGACTGCCAGACATCCTCCCTTTGCGATCGCGTCAAGGCTCTCCATGTGAACGTCGCCTTTGTCCCATCCACCGTGACCAGGATATACCCGTGGTGATCGCCGTTGTGATATTCCCCCTGCACCCTTTCGTCCCTATACCGTCCCGACCACTTTCGCAGGACCCCTCCGCCCGTGCCTGCAATGATCTGATATATTGAATGACCCGCATCGTCCCGAATGAGGGCGCGGTTATAGAAGTGGTCATGACCGCAAAAGTATACCCTCCCACCGGCTCGGCCTATGGCATTCCAGAAGGCATCCCGTTCTTTTGGGTAGAAGCTGAGATTATCTCTGTGATTGGTCTCAAACGCCGGTTCATGGCCGTAAACAAAAACGTGGGGACTCTGATTCCCGGCAAGCTGTCCCTCAATCCAGTCCTGGTTTACCCTGTGCTGACCATCGGTATATTGATCAAGCCCCACAAAAAAGGCATTCTTATGGGTAAAGCTGTAGGTAAGACCCTCCTCCCCGAGGGGTCCGTTTTTCGGAATATACGTTTCCGTAAAATGTTTTCTGAAAGTCTCTTTCAACCGAACGACCGTATCGGGGGGCGGCTCAAGGTGAGCGGGCAGAGGCGGCAAGGCCAGACGCTCCGGTCCGCTGTCATGGTTGCCGCGAATGGGATAGACCCGTATGCCGGTACGATAAACGGGTATCATGACGTTTTTCCAGTTTGCATATTGCCTATCGTAATCGGTTCCCCCATTGCGGAACCATCCGTTGACGAGATCTCCCGCAACGAGCACAAGATCAGGCTTTTCCCTGACAAGATCATCGGCAATGGCGCGTACGACTGCATCGTTAATACAGGTTTTATACTCTTGTTTACGGTTGTCTCCCTGGGTGTCGCTGATTACGGCAAACTTCCAGGGGGCGCAATATTCCCCAGAGCGCGCCGCCTTGCATATGCACGAAGCGGCAAACAGTAAAAAGATTACCAGCGCAAGGACACAGATCTTTTTTATGCGTGGGTGTATCGCCATCATTATGTGTCCTCCCCATGGATCACGGTCGCTGTATCGCGTGAATGGAGATCCTGGCCGAGGCATTCCCCATAGTATCTATTCCTGTTGGAATATAAACGGTGAACCTTCGTCCCGCACGCTGCCCTCTCACAGGATCATTCATAACGGCTGTCCTGCATAGGGTATCTCCCGGAGTCAATCGGTCGATTTCCGTTCATAACCGATAAGCCTTTCCGCCTCATCGCCTGTCAGGTCGACACCGAGGAAAAGTCTGAAAAACTGTTGAGTTTCCCCCACCATATCAATGCGGAAACGGTTCGGATACAGGAGACTTGCAACCCATTTAACGCCCAGCAACCGCATGAAAGAAGGGGGGCGGTCAAACCAGTTAAAGGGCTGATTGGGGATTTGATATACCCGTTTATTCTTCACGGCCCTGAGCCCCTGCCAGCGGGGGTCATTGAATACGGTGTGGTAAAAAGCGTCTTCAAAGACAAGAATTACGTCAGGATCATACAGCATCACCTGTTCAAGAGAAATCTTCTCCATGCCGAACATGTCCCGGTCCTTGCAGCGGTGGACATTGCGCCCTCCCGCCAGGTTGATCAGTTCGGCGTGTATGGATGCATCGCAGTCCGTGTTGAGACCTTCCACGCCTTCGGCATAATAGACGGAGACCCTTGTCGTCTCCGGCAAGCCCGCGGTATATGTTTCCATGTCGGCAATAGCCCCTTGAGCATAGGCGGTCAATTCCTTTGCCCGTGTTTCTCTTCCCAGAAGCCGACCAAGATACAGGATCGCCTCAGGATAGTCGGAAACCGTCGTGAGACTGACACTGACAACCGGTGCGGGGACAGCTTTCATTATCCTCTCGTTCGTTTTTGCGTTGAAAGCGGAGCCGAACTGCTGGATTATGATGATCTCGGGATTTGTCTTCAGGACCATCTCTATATTGGGCGTATTTCCCTGGCCATACCAGCCGCCAAGTACCGGCAGGGACAGCATCCGTTTATCCAGATATTTTTTTTCCCGCTCCCTCACCGGGACCGTGAGCCCTGCCAGCATGGTGGGATCAATGGCATAGAGGAGATTAGTCATCGGCGGCGAGGCGCTGTACACCCTTTGGGGTCGATCCGGAATGGTAAACTTCCGCCCGAACATGTCGGTGATCTCCTTGCCCTGTAATTGCCCCGTCTGCGTAAGCATCACAAGAACAAGAACAGCCACCATATACGACCATCTGTGGTGAAACTTTCGCGTTGTCATTTTCTTTCGTTCTTCTTAAGCAGTAAGCCTGCGGACAATGTCATCATAGTCCCTGATAATGGTCACAAAGCGCATACCGCCCTTTTTCTTGATCTGCATGAAAGAAGCTCCTTCGCCGACCGATTTCAGTACCACATCCGTTTCGGTGACCACGCTTCCGGCAAGCATGTCGATACCGTAATCGAAGAATACGTCGGAAAGGGGTGTGGTGGGACCGAGCAACATCTTGACGCTCCCCTTCTTGCACAGCCCGAGAATGCCGGAAAGGGTACCGTTCATGAGCGTGGTGCTGGATATGACGACAATGTCTGACCGGGGAATAAGATCACTCCCCTCTTCTTCCGGATAGTCTCCGGGTCTGGGACGTTTTTCTATGATCCAGAGATTCTTTGCTTCTCTGGCCAGCGCGTCCAGATGAGGGAAGTGACCAATGACGGAGATGTTCTTTCCTTTGCCCATGTCTTTGACAATCTGCAATCCTTCGACATTGGAATATTTATCCGGGTCTATAGTGAGAAGGGAGTTGACGGTCGCAAGCCCCAGAGATGCGTTAGCTGCAAAATCGTCGAAGCAGTAGCGCACGAGCCCGAGGGCCGTCATGTCCGTGAAAGAGCCTTCCATCCCTTCCGATTCTCCGTGATTGCATCCCCCCGATCCCATGGTCGAGGCCAGACCGCACCGTCTGCTCACCACGGCAGTCCAGTGAAGCCCCATTCTCACTGCCTCCACGGGGGCATCTTCCTTGATACCTTCCAGTATACTGTTCAACAGTTCCATACCATCTCCTTACAGAATATCTTTATTCCCGCGAGCCATCATTTTCGCCCGCTGACTCAAACACAACAGCTTCGCTTTTGATCGTCGTATCTTTCCTCCTCCGCCATGAGGGCAAGCGTCTGTCCCTGCAAAGAGCCGGTCTTCGTGCAGCCGCATATCGTCTGAGGAACGCAAACCCTGAAAGAGCCATTGAACTGTAACACATTGACCCTGGCATTATAGAGACGAAGGAGAGTCTCACTACTGATTACATCATCGCATCTGCCGTCCGCTACGATGGTCCCGTTCTTTATCATGACGGCGCGGTCCGCTATCCAGAGGGCATGCTCCGGAGAATGGGTCGATTTGATGAAGGTGTATCCCTCCCGTGAAAGCTTGATGATCTGATCGAGGAGCCGCAATTGATTGCCGTAATCGAGACCGCTGGCCGGTTCGTCCATCATGAACGTCCGCGCTCCCTGGGCAAGGGCCCGCGCAATAAGCGTGAGTTGCCGCTCTCCGCCGCTGATTTCCGTGTACGCCCTGTTTGCCAGGTGAGAGATAGAGAGCCTTTCAAGGGCATCATCGACAATGTTCCTATCATCTCCGGAGTACCGGAAAAAGAACATTTTGTGAGGTATTCTCCCCATGAGTACGACATCTCTGACCGTATAGGGGAAAGATATTTTATGTGTCTGCGGCACATAGGCAATCTTCCGGGCGAGGGATTTGGTGTCCAGCCGTGCGATATTCTCGCCTTCAAAAGAAATGCGACCACTGGCCGGGCGGAGGAGACCGAGCATGAGTTTGATGAGCGTACTCTTTCCGCACCCGTTTGGTCCGAGCAATGTAACGATCTCACCAGCCTCAACAGACAGGTTGATATAGTGCAGTACCATCTTTTCGGCATAGCCAAAAGACATCTCTTCAACTCTGATCAACGGTTTCAATTCCATCCCTTTTTCGCCTGCCGTAAAATAATGATAAAGAATGGTATGCCGATAAGTGACGTGGTGATCCCAATGGGAATTTCCACATTGAAGAGCATCCGTGAAACATCATCCACAACGATCAGATACACCGCCCCTATGAAGGCACAGGCGGGCACGAGTATCTTGTTGTCGGGACCCACCAGCATCCGCGCAATATGCGGAATGATGAGGCCTACCCAACCGATCATCCCCGCCAGAACAACCGTGAGGGCACTCATTACCGTTGCCAGAAATATGAGAAACATCCGTATTCTCTCCACGGAAATGCCGAGCGCCCGCGCCTCCTCGTCCCCCATACTGAGCGCGTTAAGATATCCGGAAAAAAGGGTAATGAGAATAATGCTTGCCACCTGGGGAATGCCAGCGATCAGCAGCGTACGATAATCCACAAGGGATAATCCTCCCATGAGCCACTGGACGATGGCGGGTAACTGGTTGTAAGGATCGGCGATGTACTTGATGACTGACAACAGGGAAGTAAAAAACGCGCCGCTGATAACACCACCCAGGACAAGGAGCAGAATGGTATTGCCTTTGTGCATCTTGGCAATTCCGACGGCGATCAGGACGGCAAAAAGGCCAAAAAGAAACGTGCATATCTGAACGGTAAACCAGCTTGTGCAGAATACCATGGACAGGGCCGCTCCGAAGGAAGCTCCCGCAAGGACGCCGAGGAGCCCCGGAGAAACGAGAGGGTTGACAAACATCGCTTGAAAGGCGGCACCCGATACGGAAAGGGACGATCCGATGAGGGCCGCCGCCAGAATACGGGGTAGGCGGATATCAAAGAAAATGCTCCCGAAAAGATTGCAGACCTCGGCGTTCATGATACCCACGTGAAAAGCCCTATAAAGAAAAAACCTGACCATATCCGCAATGCTTACCGGGTATTTGCCCAGGGTCAACGAAAAACCGGCCGTGATTACGAAAATTGCGAACAAGATCGGGAACAGGCTCTTTTTCAGTTTCATTCTACTTTTTCTCCCACCAGATAACGGCCCACCGGATTACGGTGTCATGGGGGAGCCTCCATGAGCCGTCACGAAAAACAAAGTGTTTCTGGAAAAAGGCGGCAAGCTTTGCCTCCTCCCGGTCATTTAATTCATCAAACATCCAGCGCATCGATGCAATGGCATCGTCCGCATCACGGTACGTCCTGACGCGTTTTTCTTCAATGAACGCCACATTCGCATAAATCCCCATCTGGTAGAGCATATTGTAGTTATAGATGTAATCGGGATTGGGAACAAAAGGCCGGCCGACGGCATCAAAGATCCGGCGGTTATGAGGTCCATCTCCGGCAACCGTGACGATGTAAACACGTTTACGCGCAATTTCATTGCACTTCAGAATACAGGTACGCAAATCATCGATCATCAGAGAGCGGGAGGCTACGGCCACATCACATGTTTCGATGCCGAGCTCCTCCCAATCGTCTTCCCATCGGCCGAGAACGGTTGTTATGTTGCGGATCTTTTCATCCGCACATTGCCTATGAACCTGGTTCAGCATCGCATCGGAAAAATCGACCGCCGTGACGTGAGAGACCCGTTTCGCCATAGGAATGGCCAGGGCGCCGCTCCCGCACCCCATATCCAGCACATGCCAGTGGGTTTCTGGTTTCATGATGGCAAGAAACTGGTCGGCAAAAGCCTTTTCCGTGGAGGATTTCGCAAAGGAGGACGCCCGTCCGTTCCAGAATCGCGCATCCCGTCTGGTTGAACTGGATCTTGCAAGTCGACTCCGCCAGACATGGTCCCAGTCAATCTCCTTCACATCAAGGATATCGTCCCGTAAACAGCGCTCTCGTTCCTGTTGATTTTCCCGTATGTCGTCTCCAGAATTCATGGCCTCTCTTCCCCGATATTGGAATAATAGTTTCTTCCTGCCGCACAGGGACGGCAAAGGATCCTTCCATCAACTTGCTCATGTCGCATATCCATCACTTGTTCGCCGCAGATTTCGCAGGTGACGATGCGGAGCGGCTTCCCCGGCAGATCTTCAGGCTTGAGATCGACACGGACTTCTCTGGTCTCGAAAAGGTCTTCCAGAGGCAGCATGGCATATTCCTCCGTATGGGGCGACTTCTCGATCTCTTCCCTCGTCAGCACCCGGTTGCCGTCCCTGTTTTTTGCACAGACGCGGACAGCCTTGCCCGTCTTCAGGTTGACGAAGGTCGCCGCCATCTTGCCGAGATCGAGGATTTTCATGGTCCGTTTGCCCGGATGACAACCGGTTACGGCCAGGATCGCGTCACTCGGACACCTGTCCATTTCCACATAGACGACGATGTTTTTCCTGTCGGCACCCCTTGGATCGTCGATGCCGATCTCCTTCAGACCCAGAATGGCCATCCGTGTGCCGATGATGGTTCCGGCACAGCGACTCCCATGAAACTCCTTTGCCACCTCGATGCATGTTTCAAAATCTAATTCGTCATTCATTGTCTTCTTTCATACCTTTCTCACATATGGTTTCCACGAATGGAATTTATGGTGCTCATACCCTATATTCCGCATGACTCTGTCCGTTTCAAACAGCCGGTCACTTCAGTTGATAACTGACAGGAATCACCAGCCGGGCTTCACAGGGCGGTCTGGGAAAGGGCGCCGTGTCATGGACGGCCTCGACGGCATTCCTGTCCAGCATGGCAAAGCCAGAGCTTTGCACAACCTCCAACGCTCGTACGGACCCATCGGCCATGATGATAAAGGAAAGAATCACCCTTCCCTGCCACCCCATCCTTCTTGCCGCATCGGGATAGGTAACATTTCTAAGGATCTTATTCCGGATATAGGCAAAGTGGTCGTTGACATACCTTCGATCAGCGGCTTCCCTACCCCCAATCGCACCGCCTGCCATGTCCGTTCTCTTTTCCGCTTCTCCGGTTTTGTACACGTCGATGCCCTTTTCTGCTATGTTCTTTGAAATATTTGCGACTCCGACAGGGTCTTCTGTGATCGTCTGTACATGATCGGGCATCGCCGGCTCAACCGCTGGGCTATCCGGTTTCTGCACATCGGGGAGATCGGCCGCGGGAGGGACGACGGACACAGGCGCAAGGGCAGGGTCAGGTACTATCCGGGGTTTTTCTTGCGGCAGCAGAAGCGGTTCCTGCTTCATGACGGGCTGTGATGCCTTGGGTTCGATAAGCTTTTTCTTCATTACCGGCATCGGCTTTTTGACCTGAGCAACATCAGAAGTGGGAACTATCTGAGATACTGCTTCCGGCGGTCGTGACGGTTCTTTTTTTTCGGCCAGAGACCTATTTTCAGGTTCGAGAAGCTGATTTTCAGTCATCGGAACCGGAGCCGACAGATTGACGCCCTTCACATCAGGTGCCGGTCGGACCAGGTCGAAATCGACAACAAACGTCCTTTTATAGGGAACCGTGAAGGTGCTGAACATGACGGCAAGGGCAACAACCAAGCCATGCAGCAAGAAGGATATCTGGAAGGCCTTGATCTGGGAATTCATTGTTCCTCCTCGGTCTGGAGATTGATGCGGGTAAATTTCAGACCCTTCACAACATCAAGGACACTGACGAAATCTTGCAGGACTGTATGCCGATCGGCCCTGATCAAAACAGGGACCTGCCTGTTCACAACCTCCAGATGGGTCCTTAATCCTTCCACCGTTACCGGTTCGGCATTCACATATATACGCCCGGAACGATCGATCTCAATCGTCTGTGTCTTGAGGACCTCACCCGTTCCGGCTTTGGCCTTGGGCAAATTCAGGGGGATCATTCCGCCGGCGATAAAGGAAGAGGTCGTCAGGACAATCGCCAGCAGTACCAGCATAACATCAATCATGGGGATGACATTGACGTAATCAAATTCTTTTTCTTCCATCCTCGATCTCCCAACTCATGAGCAGAACCTTAACCTTCCTCAACAGAAAATTGTATAAAGACACGGAAGGAATGGCCACCAGAAGGCCTATGGCCGTTGCCTTTAAGGCCAGGGCCAGTCCTATCATGATCTTGCCCGTGTCCATAAAACCTTCCTGTCCGATCATATAAAACGTAAGCATGATGCCGAGAACCGTTCCCAGAAGGCCGATATACGGAGCGTTACTGCCGATAGTGGCTATAATGTGGATTTTTTTCGTTAGTTCCCTCTCCAGACTCTTCAAATCCGGAAAGGCATCCAGTTGTATATGACTGAAAAAATAAAATCGTTCGATGGCGATCCCAATGGCGATTACACTCAAAAAGATCAAAAATCCGATAATCCCATAATCGACGACAATTCTAGGCCATTCCATTCTTTCTCTCAATCACGTCAGGAGTCAGAACCGAACAACGGGTTCTGACTCCTGTTGCCAGCTAAAATGTTCGTACCCTTTAAAACGTTGCCGAAATCCCCACCCAGAAGCTCCGTCCGGGGGCAGGATACCCGACTTCCGGTTCGTAGTTTTTATCAAAAATATTTTTTGCCGCAACATAAGCCTCAAAATATTTCAGGAACGGCTGAGAGACCTTGGCGTCAAATATCGTGTATTCGCTCGCGATTAATTCGGGATCTGTCGGATATTGCGGCGTTGGTAGCTCCGAGTATGTTTCTCCGACACACGTCATGTTGAGATTAAGTCGCGTCCTGACCACAGGAACCTGATACTGGGCCCCAAGATCCACTTTATGTTTGGGGACATTGGTCACATGGTCGGTCACCCTTCCTTCACTCCGATTACGGGCTTCTTCATAGGTGTAATCGGCCCGAAGAGTCAACCCGTCCAGCGGGTAGAATTCGGCATTCGCCTCCACACCGTACAGAAGAACATTAGTCACGTTGTAATTGGTGCCAAGCCAGCCGGGAGCATCCTTCGAAATCATATCGTCAACGTCATAATAGAAAAAGGACAGCCCGGCCTTCGCCAGAGTGAAAATGGGGCGTGAAACTCCCACCGTGTAATTCCAGCTTTTTTCCGATTCCAGGTTCGGATTCGATCCTTTGCCGTACAACTCGTTGAGGGTCGGGAAGCGGCTCTTGTGAGCCACGGAGGCAAAAACTTTCGTTTCATCGGAAAAAACATAGGTCAGACCGATCATCGGATTGAAATCCTCGGTGCTGGTTGTGTCGTTTTCGCCCATTTCGATGAAGTCTCCGGTACTCTTGCTGGTGCTGACCTGTTCGGCTTTGGACACATCAAACCAGTCATAGCTGATACCAGCCACAACCGACAAGTTTTTTATCAGATTGAACTCGTTTTCCACCGACACGGAACCGGTGTAGGACGTCGATTCCTCAAAAGGAAGATATTCATCATCACGCTGTTTGTGGTTATTCTTTTTGAAATGCACAGCGAACCTCAGAGTGTCTTCCTCGATCGGTTTATAGTCGGCGAAGAAAGAACCGCCGAGTATGTAATCCTTATAGGTACTGTGGGCAAGCTGCGTTGTATAGGTCTGGTTGGTGTAAGAATCAAGATCATCGTTGTGATTGTGATAGAACAGCTTGGCCTTCAACGTCACTTTATCATGCACCTTTTGCTTGGCATCCAGATCAAATCCCCAATCCCTGTAATTAGGGATACGGGCAAATTGCGTGAAATAGGGTCTACTGTTAAAGTAGTTCAGGCTTTCTATTGAAGGGGACCACGCCTTGTCTCTGTCCAGATAATGAAAATTTACGTAGTACTCAGAATCCTCAGTCGGTTCTATCCCGAATTTGGCCCAGATATTATTGCTCTCGTAATCGGAATTAAGCCGCTCGCCCTTCTCCTGCAAGATTTCGGTTGATTTACCGCCCGGTTTTTTGGTTATCGTGGTCGCTCTCGGTTCAAAATCGTCCGACAGATCATAACCGTCCGATGTCGCATAAGTGTAATTCAACCAGTAATTGAATATCCCTTTCTTCATGCCGTGGGTGGCTGAGTATCGCTGGGTATTATTTTCACCAAATTCCAT
The DNA here is from genome assembly GCA_036825195.1 of Syntrophales bacterium. Lineage (GTDB taxonomy): Bacteria > Desulfobacterota > Syntrophia > Syntrophales > UBA2210 > UBA2210. The sequence continues at coordinate 43,351 of DAISYQ010000007.1, read as the reverse complement.
TGAGGCGCTGGTATAAGGTTTGTCCGAAGGTTTTTTGGTAATGATATTGATGACCCCGCCCAGAGCATTGGCACCGTAGAGGACGGAGGCCGCACCTTTGCTTATTTCTATCTTGGCGATATTTTCCGTCGGGATCTGGTTAAGATCCAATGAGCCGTACTTGGTCTCATAATACGGCACTCCGTCGATCAAGACCAGAAGCCTGTGCTGTGCGAAACCGTGAATCGAAACATTGGGCGTGTTCTTCGATCCGGTGGTCACACGAACGCCGGGAGCGCTGAACAAGGCCTCGGCCACGGTTTTACTGTTGGTGGCTTTGATATCCTCGGCAGTGATTTCATTGACGATCGCCACCTCCTTGACTTTGACTTTTTCCCCTGAAACGACGACTTCGCCGAGGTTATAGACCTCAAACTCTTTGGCTTTCACGGCGGCTTGTTCTTCCGAGGACAATGATGCCGGATCGGCAGCCCAGCAGATGGTAGAAATAAATAGAATAACCACACTCAACATTAGATAAGATAACCTCTTCACGTCTTTTCTCCTTTATTGCTTTATTTGATTTAGCCCAAATGAAATTACATGGAACTCGCGCAACGCCGGCGAGAAACATTTCAAGAAGTTTTGAGATGATGCATACAATCGAACAACCAAAGGAAATAAGGCTGCCATAGGCTGTCGGGTGGAAAAACCGCTCGGGTCAAGGAGATAAAAGCCGATAACAATGAGAGAGATGGGCAGGAATAGTACCGTAATCACGCGCGTTGTCTTAACTGAAATTTATCGACAGGAAAAATCAGCTAACAGCCTCCTTGGATAGATATACGTGCCACAGCTAATATTAAATATAGCATATGTTTAATTAGACATATGCTACCCAAAGCATATTAGTCAAGGAAAATTTGTGCCCCGTGAAAAGATATTTTACCGGGCGGTTTGTTTTTCAGATGACTTACGATGAAAGAACCCTTTGAAACCGTTCCCGGATACAGTGGAATCTATTATTGGTCACAAGATCGGTCTGTCGACTCGATTCGTCGGGGAGATGAATTGATGCGGAATTCATTCAGGTGAGCATATAATGCTACATGGATTTTTGCTCGTACCACAACTCTGTTGGCTTTTTTAGAAAACATTCTTCTTGTACTGTTGCTTATCTGATTCGATCTTTCAATACATTATTTCAAACAGTATTCATTCTTAGCTGTTGCCATTTTACCCATGTTTTACAAACCTTGGTTTTTGATCTCTATTACCACTAAATACCGAATCGAAAACATCTATTGGTCTTGATTTTACATTAGATTTTTCTGTTTTCATTTTTCATAAAATAAAGTAGGGTTACACGAAAGTTCGGGGAATATCTACATAATTATATTAATTGTTAAAAATAGGAGGAATAATGGTAACAACACAAAAGATTCCTGATAACATCAAGCGCATAATCCACGTTTCCACTATCAACATAGGATTATGCGAATTTTTTCAAGAGGGCTGCGAACAAAATCTTCATACTTTTGACTTCGCCGTTAACCATTACATTGAAAAACATGGTTATAAATTGCTTCATATAGGATCAGAAACACACCAAAGAGAGACAGGAGATGTTTTCAATTGTACTGTCGCAGTCCTTGGAAAATAGCATGCCTTGTTAAAAGGGAATTATCTTAATTTGTTATATAGATGTTAACTATGTTCTTTAATTTAGCGGACTCGCTACGCTCACCACTAATTTATACGTTACAGCAAAAGGAATAAGGATGACATACGCACTTATTGATAATGCTTCCCTGACCTCGGTTCAAAGAGTTATGGGCGATATTGTTGTTAAAACTCCAGACACAGTTAATGGTGATTTAGTGGCTCTTGAAAATATCGTGCAAGCTATTTTGTTTTATGACAATTTGGTGTGCATTGATAATTACAAGGATGAGCATAAATCGTCACGGATAAAAGAATTCGGATTTATCAGATTTTTATCACCAACCGAATTAGAACTAGACCAATTCGAAACCTCGGCAAAAGCAGAAGCAAGTTCTATAAGACCAGAAATTAGGGGTGGAGAGTTCGCAGATCCAGATTTTAAAGAACTGCTTGAGTTGCTAAAGATTAACATGATTTGCACATGGGATTTACGCTCAAGTGTCTATTATCTTATAATGAAAATGCTTGGGCAGCCTAATACTCCAGAATATGAAAAATACAGCAAACTAAGTGCGGCTATATTTAACGAATTATCAGACGCGAGTGATACTATTGGTCACTGGTCCACGGAAGTTCAACTTATCGGTTCAGACGGAACTTTATATACAAAGGAAGAAATGGCGGCCGAGGCTGAGGCAGGGAAACGCGGCCTTGGTGGCACAACTCGAGCACTAGACATGTTCATTGCCTCTTTAAACTGGCTTGCTTATAAATCAATTTATTATAGCCTTGCTGCCAACTATTTAAAAGCAGACACATTTTTACATCCAATAAGGCATGCTTACCAAATCCATTGGTTTAAGAAAACAGGTGCATTCGGGCACGATTTTACATCTAAACTTATTGGGGCGCTCTCTAAGCAATTATCAACAGATATAACGGACATCATTGACAATGGTCGTACTTCAGCGACATCATTAGAAATTCCTATTTTTTCTGCATGGCTGGCGAATAAATTAGGCGATGTTAGAGGTGTTTTACAAGGAGCCCTCGAACTAAAAAAGGAACAAAGTATCCAGGATGTTCGTGGCTATTTAAAAGAAATAAGAGTGGCTTTTGATGAACAAGGTATAACTGATGCGAACAAATCGATACAGAAATGGGATAAATTACTTAAAAGGGCAGGTAAAGATCTTCGATCAAAGTATGGTCTGAAGACTGATCAAGGAATTCAAGGAAGTTTTTTAATCAAAGTATTTAACTCGATTGCTGCACTAAAAGGCGTTCCACAATTTCCTGAATTCGATTTCAAAATCCCATTACCCAACTTCATATCTGGAAACAAATCCACAAATTTCTCTGCTCTTTTTAAAGATATAGCAGGCGAACTTGTTTCTACCGAAAGACTCGGTGGTGTAAGAGATTTACTGGCATCTAAATTCGCGATTGATAAAAATAGATATGCGTCTCCGAAGACAGAAGCACCTGAATTCCAGAGATATAGATCAGATTGGAAAATACCAATGTAGCTATAACTTCGGGCCTAACAAGGATACCCAGAAAAACGCCGAACACCTTTTAGCCAGAGCGTTATACTACACTTCCAGCGGTAATCCTCAATATTCCTCTTTGATCGAAAATATTTGTTAGTAGGTGAAGACAAGTACCCCACCAACTGGATATTTTTTAAGATGAACTGCCTCTGGTACGTGCTGTTTCGGTGCCGCCTTTCATGTTTAGCTGCCAGTAGCCCACATCAATCCATTTGTTAAACTTCCAACCAACTTCTTTGAACCGAGCAATTTTCTCAAAACCCAGTTTTTCGTGTAGCTTAATACTCGGAATATTCGGCAATGCTATTCCACCAATAACGCTGTGAATATTCATCTCGTTCAATGTGAAAAGTAATTGTTCATAAAGTTGAGTCCCGATTTTGCGGTTCGTAAATAACGGTGAGATGTAAACTGTACTTTCAACAGAGTATCGGTACGCACCTCTACTCTTCCAACTTGTTGCATATGAATAACCGAGTATCTGTTCATTTTCTTCAAAAACTATCCACGGAAACCTCTCCGATATCTCTGATATTCGGGATTCCATGTCCCGAAGAACAACGGGCTCTTCTTCAAAGGTAATTGTCGTCTTGGTTACATAGTGGTTGTAGATATTACATATGTCCCTGGCATCTGCCACTTTTACTGTTCGTATCATATTCCCTCGTCGAGCTATTATTAGTTTTTATCATGTTTGGAGGCTATCTGATAAACTTTAAAGCTTTATTACCGGCTGTTTTAAGAAAGCAATACCTGTGTCTTTTATTTGAAAAACAGGGTTTTCGTAATTGTACTATCGTCTCCTCGGTTACTGCTGTCAAAAAGGAAAAAATGACAAAAAATTCATAATTTTTATGTTGATAACTCCCTCATAATGTATTGTCAATAAATTTGAAAATCGGCCTTGCAGACGATATCCCATATTCTTATCGTAAGATAATGGTGAGGATTTGCCTACCGGGGAAACAAAGGTGGAGGTCGACCCATCTTATCCTAACATAGCATGGATAGTCGTTTGTTTTCGATGTAACTGAGTCCCTCTATACACCCAATCGTCAAAAATATTTCTTCATCAAACCTCCAAAGATTAAGGCGGGACGTGACCATCGGAAAATATTTCAGGATGAATTTCTGCCATTTTTACCATTGACTTTGGTCCCAGTAAGTGCCAAAAACCCCCATGCAAGACACGCAATCTAAAACCTACTGGAAAATTATTGTCGCCCTGAGTCTGGTGCACTTTACCGGGGATTTCTACAGTTCTTTCATCAATCCGTTGTTCCCCGTGTTTGTGGACAAGATAGGGTTGAGCCTGACCCAGGTGGGCCTTCTGGCGGGGATTTCCCGATTTTTAATGTTTATTGTACAGCCCATGTCCGGCTACTGGTCTGACCGGTATCCAACCCGCGCCATTCTCCTGATCGGGTTGCTTATGCCTATCATCTTGATTCCACTGACGGGAATGACGACCAGTTTTTACGGATTGCTTTTGTGTATTGCCATCGGGTCCACGGGATCTTCCCTGTTTCATCCTCCGGTCACCGGGATGGTTCCCCTCTATGCAGGACCAAAACTTGGGCTGGCCATGTCCATTTACAATACGGCCGGCACCCTGGCCTTCGCGGTGGGGCCCATCTTCATCACGTTGTACGTCGCGCGATTCGGCCTCGGTTCCATGCCGGTGATCATGGTCCTGGGCCTTCTGGCCTGGATATATTTCTATCGGGTCATCCCCAAACCGGAGGGAAGCGACATGATCCAGTATGGTTTCTGGGAGACCCTCAGGCATACCCTGGGTAACGTCTGGAAGCCGATCCTGTTGATCTGGATCGTTATGGTTATGCGAGCCTTAGTGGGTCAGTCATTGCTAACCTTTATGCCGGTGATCTGGGTTCAGAAGGGGCATACCATCGTCTCAGCCGGCATTCTCTTTTCCATTTATACCCTTTCAGGGACGGTGGCCGGTGTTATCTGCGGTCATCTCTCGGACCGCATGGGCTACAAACGCCTGCTATGGATCACCCATGGTTTCATGGCCCCGTTTCTGCTCCTCTTTCTACTGGTTCCGGGAAACTGGATTTATCCGGTGACGATATTCGCGGGCGGATTCAACATGGCCTCCCTCCCCCTCGGGGTGGTAATGGCCCAGAAAATCGCCCCCAGGGCCCGGTCCATGGTAGCCAGTCTGATGATGGGACTGGCCTTTGGGGTCGGCGGCGTTTTTTCCCCTATTGTCGGTAAGTTGGGTGATCTTTTTTCCATTCAGAGCGTACTCCTGGTTATCGTCTGCATCCCCTTTCTTTCCCTGATTCCGATCTATTTTATTCCTGAAGTCGGGAATACTACGGATCAACACCCCTGACAGGGTCGCGCGAAAGCAGCGTTTCAATATATGTGATAGTTTGTGATGACTCGCGTATGTATTGAAATGCTCAATCATTTTTATCACATCAGAAGCTATACCTTCGGAAACCGGTAATCTCATCGCGATATTAGGTCTTCCTTTCTTCCCGTTTTTCAGGACGGCACATTTCAGGTTTTTCCGCCCTTAAAATCAGGTATCCCCCGATGGCGAAGATTGACCGGATCGTTTAGTAGGTATCATCAGGATGTAGAAGAAAACTTAGCGGAGGGAGGTCGCTACAGATGACAAACAATACGCAATTAAAAAAGGCCGAAAAACTGAATGCTATCCTGCCGCCCATAGATAAGAACTGGTCGAACGGCAACGGAACGCTTTACAGCAATTTCTTTCCCACTGTGAAATCGGGGCTCCAATGGTTGACCGAACAATACGAGGAGCAGAGCGGGATCAGAATGGAGTTTAAAAACGGAAAAGGTCCCGTGGACGTGGATAGAGACACCAATTTCCTCATCTTTCACGCCACGTACGAATTACTTAACGCTATCTACGAACACGGGACCGCAAAAAATGTTTTGGTGTCGATCGAATCAACGGGCCAAAACATCAAGCTGAGCGTCGAAGACGATGGAGAAGGATTCGACGTATCGGACACCGATTCCCTTCTGTCCTACTCAAATGAACATGCCCTCACGAAGCTCAACGGAGAGTTGAAATATCATGGCGGACGCATGAATCTGGAGTCCGAAGCCGGTGAGGGAACACGGATAACGATATTTGTTCCGCCCTATGTCAATGAAAACTGCGGAACGACTATGATCATGTAATAAAGTACCGTGGGGAACGGTATTACAAAACTTTGACAAGGCGCCATGGGGGTCATCGGCAACGTCGAAGACAGTCCTGAAAGACCTGATGGTTATCTGACAAGCTGATTGTTACCCTGATTGACCTTACCATTGCTGATGTTTGAGTATATGGGAAGGTATGGTGATGGTGACGCGTGTCCCCTGGTCTCTCTTTGATTCCACGGAGAGATTTCCCCCTACATGACTAATCCTCTCATGGATTCTCAAAAAGCCGGGGCTCACATGGCGCATTAAAGATCCGAGATTCGAATCGGTCATTCCGGACCCATCGTCTTCAATTGTCACCGAAACATCTTTGCCCTTTTGATTGAGCGATACAGAGGCCTTTCTGGCTCCTGCATGGGTGGGGATGTTCATCAAGATCTCCTGGACACTCTGAATGAGAACCGAACGGATGGGTTTATCCACATGTATCAGCTTTCCGTTCCTGTGCAGATCGGCCTTGATGCCCGACTGTTTTTCCAACCGCCCCGTAAGCCATCCCAGCGAGGCCTCAAGGCTCATAAACATATAATTCAGGATGTCTGTCGGATCATCGTGGTACTTTTCGTACAGCTCGTTATCGAATATCTCGATTTTTTCCAGATCCTTATCGATCAGCATTTTCTCGTACCCCTTCCCGGTGCAATCGTTCCCGCAGAACGTCACTCCTGGGACATCAGGCGATATGTTCCTATTGAGGAATTCATGATTCCTGGTGTCGAAAATCCTGATAATTCCACATGGTATTGATGAAAGATATATGGAACATTCTGGTTTTTTATGCTACCGCAAGGGTCATGATCTCGGGAAGTTCCTCTTCAGCGAGCACACCGGCAAACCGCTCGCTGATGCTGAGCTCTCTGCCCAAGCCATTGTTGGGAATCCCCTCCTGCGTCGCATCCAGCATACCTTCGAGGCCCGCCACCAGTTCTGATGCTCCGATGGTTGCCATCTCAGGGGTCTCCATCACGGTGAGATCATCTTCATCGAAAAAACCGGCAAGTACCATGGCGCTGCTGAAGGCATTACCGCTGATATTGTTGAAAATCCATTGTGTCGGATTCAGCATTCCTTCAAGTCCTGTAACCTGATTGTATAACATTCTTGTTACCTCCGTTGTGTTTCGAAAAACCCCTCCTTTTCACTGATCCCTATGCGTAGATAGATCAACAGAGTAATGATTACTATCGGGCGGATTCTTGTTTCATACAGGGAAAACCCTGAATCGACATAGGGGAAAATCCTATATCATGTACGAACAATAAGCCGATTTCCGGGTTACCGGGTGATCGTCTGAGGCACGATCGTTGTCACCCTGGTTCCCCTGTCCTTCTGCGACATAACGTAGAGCCTTCCCTTCACGTACTGTACCCACTCACGGATTCGGGTTACCTTCTCGTTTTTCGCATACTCCATGAGGGCTTTCGTGTCATTGGTATTGAATCCGACTCCGTCGTCTTCAATACTGATGAGAACATCCTCCCCTCTATTTTCCAGGGTGATCGTCAGGGTGGTTACCCCCGGACGCATTTCCGCATTCGTCAGAAGCAGCTTCGTGCACCGGAACAGGAGATACCCGATTTTTCTGTCAATAACCTTTTGCTCCCCTATACTGTTGAATTTCGTTTTGATGTCGTATTCCTCAGCGAATATTTTCGTCAGATCCTCCAGTGCCGCTTCGAGACCACGATACACCTGCGATGCGCAGGAGAGTTTCTTCAGAAATGTCTCTCGTTTTGCGGGGTCCACAACAGCAGGATCCGTTATGTTTTTCATGTGTGCCTCTCCGGTCGCTATCACCTCGAGAGGTTCGACCGCGGGCAGATCCTCTTCCTTGAGAAGGTCCACGAGTTCCCGGGCGATATCGAGGACATTGCCTCTTCCGTTTTGAAGAATGGTTCCGGGTACATTGAGCATACCTTCAAGATGTTTCACCTTTGCTAATGCTTCGTTTCTCAACATTGTCTTTACCTCCGATTTTTGGGAATCATACTGTTCCCTGATTTCGGTATATAGATAACGTACTAATTAAATTGTTACTATCGGGAGATTTCTTACTTGAGATACAGAAATGCCTGAATTAAATTAAGGGAAAACCGAAAAATCAATACATGGAAATGATGACCCGGGTATGGGGAATCAGTTCTCCAGGGAGGTCAGACCTTCCCTGATGGCATACTTCACCAGTTCCGATATGGTATGGATGTCAAGTTTGCTCATGATATTGGCCCGGTGGGTCTCCACCGTCTTGATGCTCAGGTTGAGATGCCCGGCAATCTCTTTTGTACTGACCCCCTCGGCAAGAAGCTGGAGGACTTCCCGTTCACGCTTTGTGAGTTCCGTAAAGGCGGAGCGCTCGGTACTTGCTGACTTGCTTACGAAGCGCCGTACGACGATATCGGCGATCTTGGGGCTCAGGTATATCTGGTTGGCAACAACGGCACGTATCGCCGTGGCGAGTTCTTCAAAGGCGCTGTCTTTCAAAAGATAGGCAGACGCCCCTGCCTCGAGCATACCCGAAACGAATCTCCGGTCAGAGTGCATGGAAAGGGCGATTACCTTGACTCCGGAGGTCTCCTCGAAGATCGCCCTGGTGGCGTCAATACCGTTCAGATCCGGCATGGTAATGTCCATTATTACGATGTGGGGCAGCAGTTTTTTGGCCATTTTGACGGCGGACCTGCCATCCTCCGCCTCGGCAACAACCTCCATGCCGGTTTCCTTTTCGATCAGTGTTCGTAATCCGTCGCGCACTATTTTATGGTCATCTGCCAGAATAATTTTTATATTCACGAAATATGCCCCTTATCTTTTTTCCCCGCACGTGTCGGGGGTACGATCATGGTGATACGGGTTCCCACCCCTTTTTGTGATTCAATATAACACTGTCCGCCCAGATAATCCACCCGTTCGCGGATGCTGAAAAGACCGAATCCTTTGGACCAATCATCGGGCAATTCAAGGTCCGATTTATCAAAGCCGACCCCTTCATCTTCAACACTCAACAGGATATCATCGCCTACCTTTTTGAGAGACACCAGCGCCTCTTTCGTACGTGCATGTTTGACCACGTTCATCAGAAGCTCCTGGGTGCTTCGAAAGAGGAAGAATGATATGTCTTTGTTGAGATTCACCGATATTTTTTCCATATCGAGTACCACACCCAGCGCATATTTTTCCTGGAACTGTTCGGCAAGCCATTCCAGTGCCGCTTCTATTCCCAGTATATAGAGAACCGGGGGACTTAAATCCAGGGTCAGCGACCTGGTATCGTAGATAAGTTGATTCATAAGAGCGATGATCTCTTTCAAGGGACCGGACAGTTTGGTGGTTTCGGCCTCCTGCTGCAGGGATTCCATCTTGATCTTTGCCACCGCCATGGTCTGACTGATTCCGTCGTGAAGGGCGGTAGCGATAAACTGTCGCTCCCGTTCCTCCGTCATGGAGAGCTCCGATGCCAGGGAGCGAAGTTTTTCGTGGTATTCGTGGAGCTTTTCACGCGCCCTTTTCCGCTCCGTTATGTTTTCATACATCACGACTACTTTGCGGTCCTTGATATTCTTCCCGATGACCGAGGCGCTCATCATGGTGGTAATTTCCGAACCGTCTTTTTTTACACAGGGATATTCCCTGGTTTGTGTCCTCTGTTCTTCACGGAGGTTGTAGAAGACGGCACCGATCTCCTCGTATTCCTCATCGTTCCGGTAAAGAATCCTGCTCAATCTTCCTATCAGTTCTTCCGGCTTCCATCCGAAGACATCCTCGACGGCATTATTGGCAAAGATGATGTGCCGTTTTTCAAACCCGATGACTGCGTGAGGAATGGCATCGAGAATCGATGCTTCCAGCTCTTCGAGTTCTTCCAGTCGCTGCCTGGCTTCCTTGATTTCAGTCACATCCATGACATTGCCGAGAACCATCTTCTCTCCGCCGAAGTAGATGGGAGAAACCGTTTCGATGAGCCACCTCATGGAGCCGTCTTTCGTGATAATCCGGTACGTATAGGGACGCGACCGCTTGTCTTTCAGGGCCCTCCTCAGATTTTTCTCGATTATCTTCCTGTCGTCAAAGTGGACGCAGAAGCGTGTGTCCCTGCCAACCAGTTCCTGCGGTGAATATCCGGTATATCCTGCGGCATTATCGTTGACATAGATGAACTTTCCGTTCTGCACCACATAGACACCCGCCTGGGATTCTTCGGCCATGGTCTTGTAGAGTTCCTCGGCCTGCTTGCGGACTTTGATGTCCCTGAGGTATATAACGCTCTGCTTTTGTCCGAGAAAGGTGAAGTTTTTCCCCTGTATCTCCACGGGAAGAGAGGTTCCGTCTTTTCGGAGACAAACCGCCTCGTAGGGATTATCAAATATGTTGTCCATATTGTATCGTACAAAGTCCCTGCACGCAGGTGTGAAGAGATACAAGATATCCATCCCGATGAGCTCCTGAGCATCGTATCCCGTTATCGTCGATAAGGCCCTGTTCGCATCAATGATAAGATTCTCTTCACAAACGCTCATTCCCTCAAAGGATACATCCTGAAAGCGGTAGGAGCTTCCCTCGGCTTCTATACGAATATCTCTGATAATCTCCTCATAGGACCGGATCTTTTTTTCAAGCAGCCGCACTCTTTCTTCGAGTTCGTTATACGTAGGTTTTTTACTCATGAGAACTCCTTCTGTCACCGGAACAGACCGATAGATACTTCGTGATTACAGGCAGAAAAATAAGCAACTATAGTGCCAGATGTACACGAAATGGTCACAGGATATTCTTGAAACGGTAAGATCACATTCCCTTTTTTACCGACCATGTACCTTTTTTCACGTTCCAGCTTTAGCTCATTCGCGACATATTCTCCACAAATAAATGGCAAAATGGTATTCATGATGTATAATAACTATACACCATGTCCATAGAGCGGACACACCCCGGTCATTTCCACAAGATTTTCCCATTATCAAAAGGAGATCACCATGTCTGAAAAAAAGGTTACTATGTATACACTCAGCACCTGCAGTCACTGTAAGTCAGCCAAGAAACTCATGCATGACTGCAACGTGAAATATGATTTTACCGATGTCGATCTCCTCGAAGGAGAAGAACGAAGGGCGATCATCGAGGATTTAAGAAAGTACAATCCCGATTGCTCATTCCCCACCATCATCATCGGCGACAGGGTTATCGTCGGGTTTAAGGAGGACGAGATACGGGAGGCCCTGGGATTATGATGAAAGCAGAGCAACTCTATGAGATGCTGAAAAAGGTTCAGGAACCGAAAGGGTACTACCTGAACAAAGACAGGGAGAGGGTATTCGATCTCCTCGAGGGTCTGCTGACCAACAAAAAGAGGTACGGATACATGGGCTGCCCCTGTCGGCTCGCTGCCGGCAACCGGGAGCAGGACAGCGATATCATCTGTCCCTGTATCTACAGGACTCCCGATGTTGCCGAGTACGGTAGTTGTTACTGTAACCTCTATGTCTCAAGGGAGTGGAACGAGGGGGCTATCCGGCACCAATACGTTCCGGAGCGCCGTCCGCCTGGGAAAATAGTCTTTTAGAAAGGCTACTCGACAGGCAGATATCTCTATGATTCTTCAGTGCTTACCGTTTTCCGAATGAAGGAAATGTGTAGTTCATTGTGTTCCGGGATCTATGGAATCCGGTCATCCAAATTTATCTGTGTGATCTGATCGTTCAGCGTCCAAAAGTCATACAGATATCCCAGTCCGAAGAGGCCCACCGTCAACAGATACAGAACACCCGTGAACCACTTTCCCATGTATATCCGATGCGCTCCGAAAAGCCCCAGGAATGTCAGGAGAATCCATGCGATCGAATAATCAATCCACCCTTCGGCAAATCGCAGATTCGCCTGTCTCTGCAGTGAAGGGATCAAAAACAGGTCGACGAGCCATCCGATACCAAGGAGACCTAAGGTGAAAAAATAGATCGTCCCCGAAACCGGCTTGCCGTAATAAAACCGGTGGGAACCGGTAAATCCGAAGAGCCATAGAACATAGCCTATCGTTTTCAGGTGGGTGTCACTTTCACGATTCATACAGTATCTCTCTTCCGTGAATCTCTTCATCGGACTATCATTGCATAATCGTACAACGGCAACGTCGAGTTGCCGTATCTCTCGTATCTTGATGCCTCCGGTTTTCCGGGAATCGGGGTACGGTCATCCCATCACATATTGCTCATAAGAGCGCACAGAGGGATACTGAACGATAGATGGCCGAACGGTTATGGGTTTCGAGTGGGCTTGAGGCCGGCTGTGGATATATCGTCAAAAAGCTATGCCGATACTGATTCCGAACATATCGGCCTCCGATTCCGGCTGATAGATCCCGTACGTATCGCCACCGGATTCAATAAATTCAAGGTCGGATTTGGAAAATCTCATACCTTCATAAAAGATACTGGTCTTCAGGTTTTTCCACGTAATACCCGCCTCGGCAAAAAGGGATACCTCCTTGCCAGGCTCGATGGTTACGGACAGTCCATTTAAATCCACCACATTCTCGTTATATACGGGGAGATTGAATCCGGCCTCGGCAAACAGCTTCAGCTGTTTCGAGAAGACATGATCGCCCCGCATTCCCAGCCGAGCATAGACAATCGACCATGTCTCCTCATAACCAACTGCATAACCGGCTGCGGTCTCCGTGCTTTGCAAGTCTCTCAACCATGACTTCCAACCAAACCCCACAAACGGTTCAAGAGATGATCTGTCCGATATCATAAAGATTTTCCCCACATCCGTTTCTATCCTGAAACCGGAATAATCTGTGTCTGTTTCGACAGGAGTTCCTCCCCATGTCTGTCCGTCATAGTCAATATTTCCGAAAAACAGCTCACCCCTTCCCTTGCATGTAAGTGAGTTGGCAAAATTCACCTTTGTTGAGGCACCGAGCGTATAGATTGGCCCCGATTCTTTCATGAGTTGTGATCCGCCGGTGCTGTATTCCTTCCATTCAAAGCTTTCAATTTTTACGTAAAGATCAACATCGGTAGTAACCGCAAAAACCGGTCCGCAAAAAAGAACAAGACCAAAAACAAAGAATAGTGCGGCAGTACCAGATCGTATGACTCTGTCTTGTAATCTCATACATTCCCCCTCTCGGTTATCGGCATTCATAAGCATCAACGACTCGTTTATTATCAAGGATATGTCAAATCACTAACCTCATTATGATATCTTGTCAAGGAATATTATCCAAAGATTTTAAGAGGTAATAATCAATTTCCGGTATACATCATCGTGAGGTTGCGGTAGGGAAACATGATCACCCCATTATTACACCGAATCAGGGCGATTGCCTGCAGTGCACGACTCACACCGTAGTCGCAGGTGCCGAATCTGCAAGGATTCCATTTCCGATATGGTTTGCTTTTGTTCCAACATTTGTATATTGTCCGTGGTCAAGAGGGTAACATACCGAATGGATGGTGTTCATCGATGGGCTTGCTCAATCTTTTATTGAAAGATCCGCTGACCTTTATTCTGATAGCCGTACCGCTGTTGTATTCGGTAATCCTCCATGAACTGGCTCACGGGTGGGTCGCTTACCGAATGGGGGATCCCACCGCCAAGATGATGGGAAGGTTGAGCCTCAATCCTCTCAAGCATCTCGATCCGGTAGGGACGCTCATGCTGTTTTTATTCGGCTTCGGATGGGCCAGGCCGGTTCCCGTCAATTTTGCCAATCTGCGGAAAAGCCGGAAGGGACTGCTGCTGGTTTCCTCGGCAGGTATTATCGTCAACATGATTCTCGCCTTTCTTGCTATCTTCGTGATGCAACTGCTGTCGCCACCATCACATGGCATCGCCGCTACGATGCTTTATTATCTGGCTCATATCAATATCATACTGGCGGCGTTCAATCTGATTCCGATCCCGCCCCTCGACGGATCTAAAATTCTCATGGGATTCTTACCCCATCGTCTTCAATACACGCTTTCACGAATCGAGCCTTACGGCTTTTTTATCATAATCGGATTGCTCTACTTCGGTGTTCTGAATCCCCTGATCGATTTCTTCCGCTGGATCATACTGTCAATCATCGGCCTTTTGCTCTTGTAAACAACGTAACTGTCGATGGACTTGTACGTTCGCAATCGACATCGGACAACAGGCGCTAGCCCCGCTGCTTGCAGAGGAGGTAAGGAGTGAACAATCTATCACCATGGTCCATACCAATCGGAGATTCCCCGCGATGTTCCGTGGAGAGTTTTACTGACTGGCATTGACAAAACTTTTTCATCTGTGGCAGCCTGTGCCTCGGGAGGGTGCAATGAGTACGACGCTTTTCTATTATACAGGAACCGGAAATTCATTCTGGGTAGCTCGCAAGATTGCTGAAAAACTGGGTGACGTCGAGCTGTGTTCGATCTCACGATGCAGGGGTGAAAGGACAACCTTCAGTTCAGAAACCATGGGGCTGATCTTTCCCGTCCATATCTGGGGAGTAACGGGCCCGGTTGTTCGATTTGTCGATACCCTGAAAGGCTCGAAACCGGCATACGCTTTCGCGATTGCGGTGAACGCCGGACAGGTCTCAAATACACTGGTTCAGTTAAAGAAGATCATGGCTGTTAACGGTTTGGATCTTTCGGCGGGATTTGAAATACCGATGCCATCAAATTATATTCCGTGGGGAGGCCCGGGTCCGAAGGAAAAACAACTCAAACGCTTCGAACTCGCGCAGGAAAAGATTTCCCGCATCGCACCGTTGATACAGGCAAGAGAGAATAAGCCGGTTGAAAAGGGGCCTTTCTGGCAGAGAATAGTGTTTACAGCCATTTATAAGATGAGTTTTTCGCATGTCCCCACGATGGATACAAAGTTCTGGTTTGATGACAAATGCAATGCATGCGAAATCTGCCACAAGATATGTCCGGTTGGAAACATCGCCATGGATGCGGGAAAGCCTATCTGGAACCACCGATGTACCCAGTGTTTCGCCTGCCTGCAGTGGTGCCCGCAAGAGGCGATACAATACGGCAAAAAAACACCCCGCTATGAGAGGTACCACCATCCGGAGATTCTTTTGAAGGACATGCTCCAATCGAAGTAAGTATCGAAAACGGATTTCCCTGTGAAACGGTTCGGTATTGCAGGGTCGTCTTATAGCACGAGGCGTACGGAAGATACGCCCTTCAGTTCAACTTTTTTTGTCTCAACGAATAGGAGGGGTCGCCGGGCTCTGGAAGAGGCTTGGCTTTGAAGTAATTGGAATATTGCACAAGGCGTTTGATCATCCTGCTTCAGGCTGTGTCGATGCTTTTGCCATATACAGGTGTTAGAACCATTATAAGGGGGGAGCTTAACGGAAAGATCTCTGTGCCCACGTTACAAAATAAAAAAAGAGGGGGGCTATTCACCATGACCGGAAGAAACTTCGAGGCAGTTCTCTATGAAAAGGACGATGACACAAAGATTGTAACGGTTACCATCAACAGACCTGAGATCAAAAACGCACTGACCTTACGAGTCCTGGCGGAATTGAATTGGGCGGCCGACGCAGTGGATAAGGACGATACGGCCCTCGCCCTGATCATCACCGGTGCCAGGGTCGAAGGAAATACCGATCCGACGAAGGAGGCCTTCTGCAGTGGCGGATATTTCAATCCTGCCGATCTTGAATCGATGGACGAAGAAACGAAGGCCGAAATCGATCTGACCGATATCGCACAAAAGAAACTGTGTTTGAAATTATGGTCACTCTACAAACCGGTTATCGTTGCGATGAACGGCCTCGCCATAGGCGGCGGGCTTACGATCCCCCTGGCATGCGCCGATCTGATTTTCGCCTCGGAGTATGCATGGGGCAGACTTCCCTTTGTGAGCTTGGGGATCGTGCCCGAACTCGCTTCCAGTTACCTGCTGCCGCGACTCCTCGGATTACAGAAGGCAAAAGAAATCATGTTTTTCGGTGAAAAGATGACCGCCCAGGAGATGTACAACCTGGGCATTGTCAATAAAGTGCTTCCCCACGGGGATCTGATCCCGTACGCGAGGGAGACGGCGCTACGGCTCATTCCACCCAGGGGGGCATGGAAGGCAGTACGCATGGCAAAGGAAATACTGCACAAACCCCTTGTCGAAGCAGTAACAGGTGCCCTCGACCGGGAGAACAGTGCTCTCAATACATTATTTGCGTCAAAAGATTTCGTCGAAGCTGTCACCGCGAGAATCGAAAAGAGAGAGCCCGTATTTTTGGGTGCATAACAGCTTCAGGCGCCTGGGGCAGCTCCAAGGTATCAGGAAACAACCATATCGTTCATCACTGCATCAATGGTGTACATTTCATCATTGTGTAGCTGCATTCTTCCTGATCTGAGCCCATTCGTGAACATAATATCTCCGGATGGGCACTACCTGCCTGCAAACATAACTCCCTTTCCGAGCATACCCACCATTTATATGGATTGATCACAGCGATCTACATGCGCTCCATAGGTACCTCTCAAAGCCATATACGTTTCCGGGGAGTAGTGGTAATTCCCAACGCAGCATAGTTTCGGTGTCAGGCGACAGCAATAACGAAGATGAATCTTTCAGCATGAAAATTCTTTGACAAACAGGCTCCTTTATAATAGTTATTATAAGTTATTATAAGTTGGTATTTTCAGAGAGACGACCATGAAGGGAAAGAGTACAGATCTTCTGACCGCGCAGGATGCCGCTCAACTTCTTAATATCAATGAAAAGAAGGTGTATGCCCTTGCTCAGGAGGGAAAAATTCCCGGAACAAAGGTGACGGGAAAGTGGATCTTCCCCCGGGTAGAACTGGAAAATTACCTACGATCAAAGTCCCAGCAGACCATTCGCAGGTCATTCTTTGAATCGGTTATCAACAAAAAAGTGATCCTCGTCTGCGGTTCCGATGATCCCGTTCTCTGTATGGCTCAGGGTTGTTTCCACAAAGAATATCCGGACTATACGCTCTTTTCATCGAGTGTGGGGAGCGGAGAGGGTTTGCGGCTCCTCAGTGAGGGATTTTGCCATGTTGCCGTCTGTCACCTGTACGATCCCGATACCGAAGACTTTAATTTCCCCTTTCTGCATAGCTATTTTGAATACCCCGATGCCCTAACCATCGTCAATCTGTTTTACCGGTGCATCGGTTTCGTCGCGAAGGATCACGAGGTTACATCCTTTGCCGATTTCGTCGGCCGCAACTTGCAATTTATTAATCGTCAGAAAGAGTCTGGGATACGGGCCCTTGTCGATCACCTCATCGATACGGAGGGGGTACAGGCTTCAGATATAAAAGGATTTGAAGATGAGGCTTTTACGCACCTCGATGTCATCAACCGGATCAGCAGCGGCCGGGCTGACGTGGGAATCGTGACCGAGTTAGTCGCCCGTAGTTCAAACCTCCCCTTTCACAAGATTCTGGAAGAGCGCTTCGACATGGTCGTCCGCAAGGAGATTTTTTTTGACCGGAGCATTCAGGCCTTTGTCGAATTTCTCAAGTCGAGGTACTACAGGGACCTGCTGAAAGAAATGGAAGGATATGATTACCGGGATGCCGGAAAGATCATATATGCAAAAAAAATAAATGGGTAGAGAAGGGAGACTGGTAGTGAGAATGACATGGAAGAAAATATGTGTGGCAGCGTGTGTGCTGGTGTGTCTCATTGGATTTTCGGGCAATGCCGCCGTTGCGGATGATGTGCTGAAGATGGCGACGACAACCAGCACCGATAATACGGGACTTCTTGATTATCTGGCACCTGCGTTCAAGGCCGATACGGGCATTGAGCTGCAATGGGTTTCCGTGGGAACGGGTAAGGCCCTTGCGCTGGGGAAAAACTGCGACGTGGATGTCCTTCTCGTGCATGCCCCCGCATCCGAAATAAAATTTGTCCAGGAAGGCAGCGGTGTCGACCGAACGGAACTGATGTATAACGATTTTATCATTATCGGTCCCCCATCGGATCCGGCAGGGATTAAAGGGACATCGGTGAAGGACGCCCTGGGAGTAATAGCCGCCAAGAAAGCCTCCTTTGCGAGCAGGGGGGATAATTCCGGTACGCATAAAAAGGAACTGGAGCTCTGGAAACACGCGCAGCTCGTCGTTCCCGATAAGGAGACCTGGTATATCCAGACCGGCCAAGGGATGCTGAATACCATCAATATCGCGGCGGAACGCGACGCCTATACGATGACCGACCGGGGAACCTTCATTAAATACGAATCCAACTGGAAGGGGAATCCGCCGCTGGTGATCCTTGTGGAAGGCGATGCATCTCTGCGGAACCAGTACAGCGCCCTTGCAATCAATCCTAAAAAATGTTCGAACGTGAAGTACGATCTGGCGAAGCAATTTATCGCATGGATGGCATCGGCGAAGGCCCAGAAATTCATCGGCGATTTCAAACTGATGGATAAGCAGCTCTTCACCCCGAACGCCAAGTAAAAGAAGGACAGAGTCCGTTTTCCATGGATTATATCGCGCAGGGTCTTATTCGATCGATTGAACTCCTTCTTGCCGGTGATCCCGAGACCTATTCGGCAATATTCACCACTCTGAGGATATCCACCCTTTCGATCATTATCAGCCTGGCAATCGGAATACCCCTTGGCTTTCTCTTGGGGTATTTCGAATTTCCAGGTAAACGACAGGTTCGTGCCTTTGTCGATACGCTGCTCGCCCTCCCGACCGTGGTGGTCGGCCTGTTTGTCTATGCCTTTATCTCTCGCAGGGGACCGCTCGGCGAGTTGGGGCTTCTCTTCACAATCCCCGGTATCGCCGTCGCACAGACCATTCTGATCACGCCGATCGTGATTTCTCTAACGGCCACAGCCATCGAAAGCCTCGACAGACGCCTGCAGGCTACCCTTGTCACCCTGGGCGCACGGGGCAGACAGATCCTGATCACGAGCCTCATGGAGGCACGGTACGCAGTGCTTGTGGCGGCCGTTACCGCATACGGGCGGGCAATCTCGGAGGTGGGGATCTCTATGATGATCGGCGGGAACATCAAGTGGCATACCCGAACCATCACCACAGCGATCGCGCTTGAAACGGGGAAGGGCGATTTCGCCGTCGGGATGGCTTTGGGGATCGTCCTGCTGACATTGGCTCTCGCCGTAAACAGCTCGCTCACACTGTTGAAAAAGAGGTCATGATGGCGATGTCCTCTCTTTATCAGATCACAAACCTTAAATACCGGTACGGGCAACATTTCGAACTTGATGTACCTGAGCTTACCATCGAGGAAGGAACTTCCGTCGGATTCGCGGGATCGAACGGGAGTGGGAAGAGCACCCTGTTGCGGCTCCTCGCCTTTATAGAACTGCCCGAGAAGGGAACTATCCGGTTCGACGGGGCGGAGGTATCCCAGAACAACGGCGGACCCAAGCGGGACGTTACCATGCTCCTTCAGGAACCGTATCTGCTCAAACGCTCCATCTTTGAGAACGTGGCCTTCGGGCTGAAGATCCGTAACGACCGGAAGGACATCAAAGAGAGGGTCTACGCCGCGATGGAACTGGTGGGCATGTCCTCTCGGGAATTTGCCCGACGAAGATGGCACGAACTTTCGGGGGGCGAGGCCCAGCGTATCGCCCTCGCATCCCGTCTCGTCCTGCGGCCAAAGGTGCTGATCCTCGACGAACCGACCGCCAGCGTGGACCAGCAGAGTGCACTGCTTATCAAAGAGGCGATCGTCGAATGCCGCAGGCAGTTCGGAATGTCGCTCATCATCGCCAGTCACGACCGGGTGTGGCTCAACAGCGCCACGGATACAATCAAACGCATGCATGAGGGCCGGATTGTGGGAACGGGTGCGGAGAACATCCTTTCGGGACCCTGGAACAATCAGGAGAACGGCCTCTATGGGAAAGACCTTCCCAACGGACAGACCCTTTTTGTAACAAAGCCTCCTCACACGACGGCCGCCGGTGTAGTCAATCCCTCGGATATCGTCTTATCCCTGCTTGAGCCCGAAGGGATATCCACCCGTAACATCCTCCGTGGGATCGTCACCAACATGACGATGGAAGGCGATTCGGGAGATGTCCTGATCGAGGTGGATACGGGGGGTCTGTCACTCCTGTCCCGTCTGACCCCATCTGCAGCGGAGAGCCTTCAGCTGATCCCCGGGAAAAAGGTATGGACCCTTTTTAAGGCCTCGGCTGTGGACTGGTATTGAAAGCGGGATTCGGCGTTATCCCGGCGAAAAACCACGTACCATACCTGAACATCTTGTCTGAATGCGCTTCGATGGAATCCCGTAACGGAGGTATCGGAGTCTCCAAGCCACAAAGGTGTCCATCCTGTTTCATTCACCTGTGCGTGACACGGCCGGTACTTGACTTTAACAGGGCTCTGGGATACAGTTTGACTGCCTGTTATACCGCCAGGGCGGAATATACAACAGGGAAAGGATACTATATGGAAGCTACTGATCACGAACAGCCCCCAGGTTATGGGTAATGGGGGGCCCATGTGAATATTCTCCTTTCCCCCCCGTATCAAGTCCATGGGTTACCCGACCCTTAAACCTTACCAATCACATATAGATTATTAACCATACACCGGAAGGAACAACCGGACGTGGATCGTTTTGCCCGTTATCTCGGAGGCAAGACAGTCGTAGCCTGGTTTGCACGGGTCCTTGAGCCGGTTAGTGGTTTCAGCGGGCTGGTATCGGGAGCGTTCCTGCGGGAGGTAATGCATATGATTCTGAAGATTGTCTTGATTTTCGCGGCGGGTTTCATCGTAGATCTATTGGTAACACGGTATACACGAGCGATCGCCGAAAGGAAAAGAACCAGGGCAACGGTCCTGAGCGGCATGATCACCATCGCCAATTTTGTCTTGCTGACTATAATCCTCAAGGACAATGCGACGAGCGGCATCTTTAACATCATCGCATTTGCAGGCGGCAACAGCCTGGGAACATTCTGTGCCATGAAGCGGGCATGAAAATGTCAAATCCAGTCAAGCCTCGGAAAATCTGATGCAATAGGGAAACGTTCCGGCCTATGAGCGGTACCGGTCATGCCGTAACATATTAATTATTGAATAAGATTGCTTTTCCTTGACATTACCGCATCTGAAACTACATTAAAGTCAAGAGACACCGAAAGCTGCTTTTCACATTGTCCCCCCCCCTCACCCATTTGTGCTTTCATTCCTCCCCGTGAGTGACTTTGAAAAAGGTTTTTGTGTACAGGCGTCCATGTATGAGGAAAATAGGTATGAAAGATACGACAAGAATACACGAAAAACGCTTCAGAAAAATGGTTGAGCACAGCACGGACACCATTTCGCTCTTTTCTGCTGAAGGTACCGTTCTCTACGTCTCCGAGGCTGTTGAGCGTGTGCTCGGCTATTCCCCTGAGGATCTCATCGGACAGCCATGGGAGCCGTTCATCCATCCCGATGATCTTGAGATGATGACAACCAAGTGGCTTCAAGTACTGGCGAGACCGGGCAATACCGTGACAGCGGAAGTGAGAGGCCGACATCGGGGCGGCTCCTGGCGATGGATGGAGGTTGTCGGAAGTAACCAGATGAATGAACCGGAGATCAGAGCAGTCATCGTCAATTTCAGGGATATTAGCGAACGCAAGAAGGCCGAAAAAGTGATCACGGAAAGTGAACACCGGTTCACTGAGCTGTTCGAGAACATGAGCAGTTGCATGGCTGTTTATGAAGCCGTGGAAGATGGCAAAGACTTTGTATTCAAAAATTTCAACAAGTCGGCAGAAAAGACGGAGTGCATAGATCGGAAAGGTCTCATCGGAAGACCGGTTCTTGAGGTCTTCCCGGGCATCAGGGAGATGGGATTATTTGAGGTGTTACAACGAGTATGGCGAACCGGAAGGCCGGAGCACTACCCTGCAACATATTACCAGGACAATCGTATCGAAGGCTGGAAGGAAAATTATGTCTATAAACTGCCGTCCGGAGAAATTGTTTCCATCTACGATGATGTTTCCGTACAGAAACGGGCAGAGCTGTCGGCGAAGGAGAGCGAAGAACGGTTCCAATCCCTCTTTGACCGTTCACTCGAATGCGTTTATATCCATGATTTTGAAGGCAATTTTATTGATACTAATCAGGCGGCACTGGACCTGCTCGGGTATGATCGAGAGGACATGCTCTCAATGAACATCGCATCCGTACTGGCTCAGGGACAACTTCCCAAAGTCTTCAAACAAATCGAAATGCTTCGAAAGACCGGATTCCAAGAAAAGGCGGGAGAATTTACGGTACTACGAAAAGACGGCGCATTGCTGGATATAGAAACCAAATCGTCCCTCCTCTATCGCGACGGCAAGCCCTATGCCGTTATGGGAATCGCCCGCGATATCACCAAGCGGAAACGGAGCGTCGACCTACTGAGGAAGGCCGTCGGGGCCACCGTCCAGGCCATGGCTGCGGTTGTCGAAACAAGAGACCCTTACACGGCCGGGCATCAACGCAGGGTGGCCGATCTCGCCCGTTCCATCGCCACGGAAATGGGATTAAAGGATCGGATAGAAGGCATACGGACAGCAGCCGCCATACACGACATCGGGAAAATATCCGTTCCTTCAGAAATTCTCAGCAAGCCAGTTCGATTGACCGATATGGAGTTTTCTCTCATAAAGCTCCACCCCCAATCCGGATATGACATCTTGAAGGATATCGAATTCCCTTGGCCAGTTGCCCGGATGGTTTTGGAACATCATGAACGGGTGGATGGGAGCGGATATCCGAACGGTTTAAAGGGTGAAGAAATCTTACTTGAATCAAGGATCATCGCTCTAGCTGATGTGGTCGAAGCAATCGCATCGCATCGTCCCTATCGTCCTGCTCTCGGTATCGATCTGGCTCTATCAGAGATTATCAACCACAGGGGAACCCAATTTGATCCCGAGGCAGTTGATGCCTGTCTGCGTATCTTCAATAAGAAAGAGTATCACTTTCTTGGTTCATAGGCGAGGATACCGGCCACGGCAAGGGACTTGGCATGATTACTTACACATTCGGTTCTTTATGGGTCGCTTTCGAGAAAAGATGGGCTATGGGTTTTTTTGTTGGACCCACGGTGAAAAATCGTCGGGGAGGGTTTTAACATACACATCCTGCTGCGGGTAGGGAATCTCGATATTGTTTTCGTGAAATAGAGTCCAGATCGCGACAAGGATATCGCTTTTTACGTTTATCAAACCCTGATCCGGATCCGAGATCCAAACCCGTAGTTCCAGATCCACACTGCTCTCCCCGAATCCGATAAGACAGGTATTCGGCTCTGGGTTGGGCAGCACTCGCGAGATTCCCTCGGCCGCCTTCTCCATCAAGCGCATGGCAAGCATCACATCGCTCTTGTACGACACTCCCACCGGTATGCCCAGCCGAAAGCGGGGAGCGCTGTACGTCAGGTTAACCACATTATTGACAATCAAACTTTCGTTTGGAATCAAGTGTTCTCTCCCATCCCGACTCTGAACCGACACAAATCTGGCGTTCATCGAGGTAACGGTACCATAGAGTTCCCCCACCTGGAGAGTGTCACCCAACTTTATCGATTTATCAAACAATAGAATAATTCCCGATACGAGGTTGGAAAATATCTTTTGCAGTCCAAAACCGATGCCGACGGACACGGCAGACACCAGGAGGGTCACCTTTCCAAGGTCCAATCCAAGACCAAAGAGGGTAATAAGGGCAATGGCCAGGATCAGGACATACTTCGACAACATATTGAAGGCATGCCACGTCCCCTTTTCCCGGCTGAGCCTCTGATAGAGCCGTTTTTGGGCAAGGAGGTAAGCGGCAATGATAACCGCTATTACTATCAGCAGTCCGAGCATACCGCCAAGGGTTACCTTTTTGTTTTCTACAATGTACAATTCAAAGGTATAGATCTTTTTTACAAGATTGCCGATCCCGCCAAAACCACCCTTGATTTTCGCCAGGAATTGACCCTTGCCGGTAAGTTCGGCAGAAGCGGCCAGGAATTGACGATGAAGGTTTTCCGCGTTTTCAACCTTTGCAACGGATTGAAAGAGCGATTTTGAGGTCTTGTTAAAGTCCTTGATCGTAATTTTCTCTGCCTTCAAAGCGGATATATTATTGACCATAGCCGCCGCATAGGTACGAAGATCCGTTACCTCTTGTACATCGGCCGTAATGGGTTTATTACGCAGCACTATGAAGAGCATATTGAAATCCCGCGTGAGAGAATCGAGACTCATTTTTGCATAATCAATATTCTTCCGTAGAAATTTATAATCCAGAATCAGAGTGATCGCAGTCGGTGATTTCAGATCCCCCTCTTCAAAGATTTTACGCCGCACCTGCTGAGCTTCCGATTCATATTCAGGGATATTCTTTGATAGATCATCTTCAAGGACATAATATTTTGTAACAGAATTCCAGAACTCGTCAAAATTGTTAAAATCCACATTGAGGTGTAACAGGTCTGTTTCTTTGGCCAGGTTATAGAGTTTATCGACCAGAAAGGGATATTTCTGTTTTACAAAATCGGTAAATCCGGGTTCGTTGAGCTGAATATCATTAGAAGTAATGGTGACCACATCATCAGCCCAAGCGGAACCGAAAAGCACAACCCCTACGAAGAGCAGTAACATCAGAATTTTTTTCATGCGATTTTCCTATTTTGAAATCCGGTACTTTTTCATTCTACTGTTTATCTCTTCAGATTGGGCGACTTCATCATCCCTATTGATAATGATTACCTTAAAAGGCTTGAATTCTTCATGATCTTTTTTGTCAGGCGGGTAAAAAGCGATTTCAAGTTCAAAGTGTTCGTTGAGCTCCACCCCGAGACCCTTGTCATCCCTTAAAAAAAAGATGGTGTCATTCTTGGGATCATTTACATAATTTATTATGATTCCAAGTGAATATCTGAGTCCGTCAATCGATATATATTTAAATGCATTGTTATTCCATTCAGGACTGAGGTAGGCCTGATAAAATGAATTCCGTGGACTTTTACAATAGGTATAGCCGGGGCTTATAACTTTTTTCTCGGCGGGAGGGGCAGGCTTCTTGGGGGCAGCTGGAGGCAGAGCCGGTACTTCAGGTTTTTTCTGAGCTATCGGTGCGGGCTCCTGTTTAGCCGTTGGTGCCGGTACTGTGGATTTTTTCTTGACAGGAGGGGGTGGTGCTTTCTGTGGAGTTGGGGTCCCCGCCATTTTCTGCTGGAGTGTGTTGGCTTTTTCCGTAACGGTTTCCAAGGCGCCCTTACTCGCAGCACATCCTGCCAGGAAGGCGGACAGCAGGAAACAGAAGGCCACCACTATGATCTTTTTCTCCACAATCAATCGAATTTTCATGATGAGCACTTGAAATAACTGATAATAGATCCTACCCGAATTTTTGGAAGTATAGGAAAGGCCCTCTTGTATGTCAAGACAATTTGTCTATAAGCCAGCGTCTGCAAGGTCATGTTTAGAGAGATTAATTTCCACTTGGAATGTTTGATACTCAGGCCATTGTCCTCGGTTTGGAGAAAGAAGGACTGCCCTCATAGACATTGCACCGATCATGCAAGGTAAGTGACATATAGCGCATCTTGAAAAGAATGAAACGGTGATTGCCCTTCGGCGAGGACCATACCACGAACCATCGTATATTCTTGACTAACCACTATTTTATTGACATGGGAATTTCCTTCTGCATATACTTTTAAGGCGGAGCGTCAACTGTTTGTAAGCTACATCAGGAATAGTGCATGGCCGATCATACAGAAATGGACAATCTACAGGACGCCAATTCTATTCACACGCCACTGAAAGCTCATTCTTGGTGGATCCAAATCTTCATCCTCAGTATAACGAGTATCGCCATTATTATTACCTCGTATCTCGGCATTAAGACCTTCCATGCAACGCGACAGACGGCCCTTGATCAGTTCAACGAACACCAGTTGATCCTCGCCCGATCGGCAGCCGCCGGTATTGAGACCTATTTCAGTGAGGTCAAGGCATCACTTGTATCGGCGACAAAGGTGTCCTGCATCCAGAATATGGCCCCCGGTTGTCTCGAATACATGCAGAACATGTATCTGGGGTTTATACCGAGAACCTCCATACGCCGTCTCGATGAGAATGGCGTTCTTCGATTCATATACCCTTCCGACGATTGGCGAGGGGACATTGTCGGCAAAACCTACGATGAGGAGCCGTATTTCTATAGGACAAGGGAAACGGGACAGGTTTCCCTGTATGGGATCACGATCAATGAAATGGGCGAAAAGCGCATACGAATGTCGGCTCCGGTCTACGTGAGAAGGTATCCGAATACCAAGGAGAAACGCTTTGCGGGCGTGATCATTATCTCCTTTGACCTGAGGTCCATTAACGATATCTTTATCTCCCCTATCGTATCGGGCGAGACCGGATACGCGTGGTTGATGGATCAGGGGGGATATTTTCTCGCCCATAATGTGGAGGAATTCATCGGTCAGGACGCCTTTAAGGCACGAGAACAAAGGAACCCGGAACTGTCCTATGAGTCCATCAATAAAATCCAACAACAGGTGATGACCGGCAAAGAAGGTATCGGTCGCTATATGTCCGGCTGGCATAGGGGAAAGGCGGGGAAAATCGAAAAATTGATTGCCTATTCTCCCGTGTATATTCTCGATCAGATCTGGTCTGTCGCCGTGGTCGCACCAGTAAGTGAAATCGATCGCATTATTCGAACCGCAGGGATCCAGGCACTGAATACCTTCGCCTTTATCATCCTTTTCCTTATCATAGCAGGCGTTTTTTCGTCGCTTTCGGTTTACCGTTGGACCAATACTCTCAGACATGAAGTACGGAAACGAACCAAGGAACTCCGAGAAACGACCGAGTACCTCAATAAACTCATACGATGCGCCAATGCACCGATCGTCGTCCTGAACCGCAACGGGGAAACAACCATATTCAATGAGGCATTTGAATGGATGAGTGGAAGAACCGAACAGGAAATGCTAGGTCAACAGCTCGATAGTTTATTTCCCGATGCTACGCGATCAGCTTCATTACAAAAACTTATGGATGCACAAAAGGGAGAAGGCGACTTACATGTCCAGGAACTGCCGATTCTCAGAAGAGACGGAACGGTGCGTATCGGTGTGTGGACCTCTGCCAACATCTATGGGGAGCCGGAAAAAATACTGATCGCGACCATTATTCACGGTGAAGATATCACGGAGCGCAAAAAGGTGGAAGAGGCCCTCAGAGAGAACGAAGAACGGTTCAGAAAGGTCTTCGAGGGTGGTGCTCTCGGGATGGCAATCCTTAATCTTGAAAATCGGTTTGAGCAAATCAATGCCACATTCTGCAGGATGCTGGGTTACCATGAAACGGACTTGGTAGGCAGATCCTTTATCGACGTCACCCACCCGGATAATAAAGAGCGAGACCTCGAACAAGTGGCTCAATTGTTGCAAGGAAATATACCATACTACAAGACGCAAAAACGATACATCAGAAAGGACGGAGAGAGTATATGGGGAAATGTCACTGCGTCTGTTGTCTATGATGAAAATAAGCACCCACTCTATTTTATTGCAATGATTGAGGATATTACTGATCAAAAACGATCGGAACAGGAAAAGGATCACCTCGAGAGACAATTGATGCATGCTCAGAAGATGGAGGCTCTTGGAACCCTTGTGGCCGGTGTCGCCCATGAAATCAATAATCCGATTAACAAGATCATGTTCGACATGCCTCTTCTGCAGAAGATATGGCACGATGCGCTCCCCGTCTTGGAGAAAGAGGCCCGAATGGAGCCCGGAAAAAAGTATGGGGGACTCACGTACGATTTTCTCAAGGAGAATCTTCCGCAACTCCTTTCTGATATCGACCTGGCTGCAAACCGTGTCGCAAAAACAGTGAGCAACCTGAAGCATTTTACCAGAAAGTCGAGCCTTAAGGATAAAAAGCCGATCGAAATAAACACGGCGGTTACAACCGCTGTGCGTCTTATAGAGACTACCCTCAAAAAGTCGAGGATCACCCTCGAACTTGACCTGGCTGAAGAAAATCCGGTGATTGAGGGTACCCTTCAAAGCATTGAACAGATTATTATGAATATCGCCATCAATGCAACCCAGGCTATTAACCATGCTCACGGTAAAATCACTATATGCACAGGACTTCAGAAAAAAAACGGTAAAGAGGTGGCGGTCATCTCAATATCGGACAACGGCACCGGAGTTGATCCTGCCCTAGTGGACAAGATATTCGATCCCTTTGTAACATCCCGACAGGCCGAAGGAGGAACGGGTCTCGGCCTCTCAATTACCTGTAATCTCATCGAAGCGTATGTAGGAGAAATCAACTTCCAGAGTAAGGAGGGCGAGGGAACGACCTTTACCATCACCTTTCCCGCAATAACGGATCAATAAGAGATATCATGGAATCCATACCCCGCCACAGTACCCCTATTCTGGTTGTCGATGACGATATCGGTCTCCTTTCGAGTATCAAGGCCTCTATTGTCAGCTCCGGCATGCCCGAACCCGCACTGATTTCGGATAGCCGTTGCGCTATGGGAAAAATCAGAGAAAACACCTTTCAACTGGTGCTCCTGGATCTCATCATGCCCGAACTGGGAGGCATGAAACTCCTGCAGCAGATAAAGGAGGAATTTCCATCTTTAGAGTGTATTATAATAACGGCAATCGATGATACATCTTCAGCGGTTCAAGCCATGCAATTCGGAGCCTACGATTATCTTGTTAAACCCATTAACAGCGAAAAACTGATAATTACCATCAATCGGGCACTCGAACGGTACAACCTTAAAAATAAGCTTGCCCTCTTTGAGCGAAGTCAGACATTCTCCGATCTGGTAAACCCGGTTGCATTCAAAGACATGGTCGCCGAAGATGCCGCCATGGCCATGGTGTTTCATCAGGTCGAGGTTGTGGCTCCTACTGACTATAACATCGTGATCACCGGTGAATCAGGCACAGGCAAGGAGATGCTCGCCAAAATTATCCACAAGCTCAGTACACGTTCCACAGGACCTTTTGTCGCTGTTAACATGGCCTCCTTCAGCAGGACCCTCTTCGAAGATGACTTTTTCGGCCATGCCAAAGGAGCGTTCACCGGAGCGATTTCTGAAAAACAGGGTTTCTTTGAGGCGGCTAGAGGAGGGACCCTCTTTCTGGATGAAATTACGGAACTCGACGCATCGCTCCAGGGTAAGATGCTCCGTGCTGTTCAGGAAAGAGTGCTGTACCGGCTGGGGAGCACTCGCGCACGTGATATCGATGTGAGAATCATCTCCGCCACCAATAGAGATATCAAAGAGGAGATCGATAAGGGTCAATTCAGAGAAGACCTTTTCTATCGCCTCAATATGTTTCATATCAATATCCCGGCGCTGAGAGAAAGACGTGGCGATATCGTTCCCCTTGCATTGCATTTTTTGAAGATCCACGCAGAAAAAAACCATAAGGCCATCCATGCACTTGATCCCGAATTCGCCCAGTGTCTTATTGCGCATCCTTTCCCGGGAAACGTGAGGGAATTGGAATACATCATTGCGAAAGCGGTGCTTTTGGAAAAAACACAGACCCTCACCCGTTCCTCAGTACCCAATCTTCTTCCTTTCCTTGATCACCCACAGGGGAAAAAAGATGACATACTGACCCTCGAAGAAGTGGAGAAAAACCATATAAATAAAGTCCTCCATGCAACAGGCGGGAACCGGACACAGGCTGCCAAGCTGCTGGGAATAGGATTAAGAACCCTCCAGAGGAAACTGAAAGAATGGGGGGACATAGAACATATGCCAGAATGACATGGACACGTCGTTTTGGCACTTAGGGTTAACTATCCGTAATATATCATGAATATCCTCAAAACTCCCCATATCATGCTATTTTGACAATCTCCCCATTCTTATAATCGTTCATACCGTTCATAATCGCATAAAGATTTACATCATTTTAACACTTCGAAAATAGTGAACTTTCATTGCACACAATCAGGCGCAATAAAAATGGCACGATTCGTGAATTAGAAAGCAATCAAACATTGGCTCATACAGATAGAGAGGTCACGGGTCAACGGGAGCAACACCTACTGGTTGTGTGTCGGCAATGGCAAAGGGGGCTTAAAAGTTGTCGACAACGAACCGGAGGGACGGGAAGGGTTGGAACCTCAAATGATAAAGGCGGCTTTCATGTGGCAGGTTTTTCTTCCCGTCCCCCCACTTCTCACATACCAGTATGAGGAAAAGAAGTATGCAGAATGATAAACCGGAAAGTGATGTGACGTACATCCAACTCGAAAAGGATGCTCTTGACATTATCAATATGAGGTGCCACACGCGATACCGTTCTTTACTAGAGATAAATCTGGCCGAGATCCTGAACACGATTCCCAAGCCAAACCCTCTTAAGGGCAGTATTCAATCTTGATCCAGGTTTGCACAGCGGTGAGTGGTCGCATAACCCTCCTTGCCACTCACCGTCCCCCCTCAAATAACCTGAGAGGGTATTTCTTATTCGTACCTTTCAGTTGCCATAGAAGAAGGTGGCGGGAATACATTCCTGCCACCTTTTTTATGAATCAGTACGTATTTTCTACTATATAGTCCCTAAAAGATCTGACCCTTCACAAAATGAAAATCTGGTTTCATGACTTATATAACTGCAATTAACCCCAATCCCTCTTTGCATTGTATCGGCTTAAAAGTACCTGCCCGCACACTGCAAAATCATGGCTTCCTCATACAAATTCGAAATAGAGAATCCTTTCACATCTGGATCGATTACAAGGACTCACAATATAAGTGGTTATGAATAGTGCGTGTAATATCTATTCATTATGTATAAGAATACGGAATTTTCTTAAGCTGTTCCCATTTGATCATGTCATGTGAGGGCATAATTTCCGCATTGAGAAGAAGAGACACATGCTCAAGCTTGTAAATGCTTTCCACCGCCTTCTCTGCGCTCCATACATTGGTTCCGGGTATCTTTAAATGAAGATTTTCTTCAAGAGATATGGCATCACCCGAAAAGATGAATGATTTTCCGCTTGCCATCTGAATTAATACTGACTGGTGCCCCGGTGTATGTCCTGGGGTTTTTAAGACAGATATCCCGGGCAGAATAACCCCGTCACCATCCAACAATTGATAATTCAAGGGAAAATCAAAATGATTAGGCATATACTGAGCTGATACGAATGAGTCAGGATTAAAAGCAAAACGGTATTCGGCTCTTTGTACAACAATGGGGCAGTGTGTAAAATACTGTAACCCTCCTGTGTGATCCCAATGGAGATGTGTCAAAATAACCATTTTAATATCGGAAACAGTCAGATTTATCTGTCCTAACCGGTATCGGATGTCATCATCTGCCGTCATCTCTGGTTTAATAAGTTCTGCCCGTGAGCCCCATGCATGTTTCGGATCGCTTAATCCCTCCGGTATCAAGCCCGTATCAATAAGGATAGGACCCTCATCATGCATTAATAAAACCGAGTATACGGGAGCCTTGATCGTCCTGCCCGGGCTTGTACCCATCAATAACAGGAAACGGTCGATTTCCAATAGCCCTCCCGGCAGCAAGTACATTTCTTTCACCGCCATACCGTCTCTCTTTTCCGTTCAGCTGTATGTTTTGTCAAATAACGCCGATCTCCCTAAGCAAACCTATCTCATGTTTTTGTAACCCTAGATCTTTCAGAATCTCATCATTGTGTTGACCTAAGACTGGGGCAGGATCATCAGCCAATACATCCTTTCCAGAAACTTTAATGGGTGAACCGGATGTTTTTATGTTTCCAGCAACCGGGTGCCTCACTTCCGTAATCATACCTCTTGCTTGAGTATGAGGGGATTCGAATATATCACGAATGGTATTGATGGGCCCACAAGGTATTCCGGCATCGTCGAGAACCTGTATCCAATGTTCCTTCATCTCTTCCTCGAATATAGCGGATAAAATACTTTGCAATTCCTCAATATGTTCAA
Source organism: Syntrophales bacterium (assembly GCA_036825195.1). GTDB lineage: Bacteria > Desulfobacterota > Syntrophia > Syntrophales > UBA2210 > UBA2210. The sequence goes on along the minus strand of DAISYQ010000007.1, from coordinate 10,972 downwards.
CCCTTCCGGTATTTGTTGTAAACCGGTCGTCTTCAGCAATTTCCTTGATACCTAATACGTCACACAGTGTCGTGAATTGTTTTTCATTGCCTACTGCAATCGTAAAATAACTATCTTTTGCTTTAAAAGCCTGAAAAGGAGCAAGTGAGGGATGTCGGTTACCCAAAGGAGCAGGAATGTTGCCTGAAACACCATATCTCACGATTGCATTTTCCAGCAAGGCAATCTGACAGTCATACATTGCAATATCTAAGTGCTGACCTGTACCTAAGGTATGTCTCGCCAAAAGAGCTCCCAATGTTGCGATGGCAGCATACAGTCCCGCAGAAAGGTCTGTAATCGAATAACCAACTCGTACTGGCTCACCGTCTGTCGTTCCGGTGATACTCATAATACCACCGTATCCCTGAACAACCATGTCGTACGCACGTTTATCTCTATATGGGCCATACTGACCAAAACCGGAGATTGAAGTATATACAAGTTGAGAGTTTAATTTTTGTACCTGATCGTATCCGAAACCCAGTCGTTCCATCACCCCTGGTCTGAAGTTTTCAATAAGAACATCAGACCGCTTTATCAAACTTGATAAAATATCTTTTCCTTCTTCTGACTTCAGATTTAAGGTCATGCCCTTTTTGCCTCTGTTGACGCTGATAAAATAGGCACTCTCGCCTTTGATAAAGGGTGGAACTATTCTGGCATCATCTCCGTTTGGAAGGCTCTCTATTTTAATTACTTCTGCACCCATATCGGCAAGCATCATCGTGCAATATGGCCCTGATAAATTTTTTGTCAAATCAAGCACTTTAATTCCTAAAAGCATTTTCTCCATGCTATAACTCCGTTGAAACAATCTTTTACTATCATTATCAGTATGTTAGGTAGTGACGTTTTGAAACAATTACTCAGTTCTTCTGAAAAACTTTTTCCGGAACAAAGTCAACAGAGGCCATAGAAGAAATACGAGGCTGAGCATGATCAAAGTAAGTGTGATAGGACGATGTATAAATCCCATTAAGTCACCCTGAAACAAGACCAGAGACTGGCGGAACCCACTTTCAACCATTGGACCCAAAACCAGACCCAATATCAAACCGGCAGGAGAATAATCGTATTTCGTCATTATATGTCCAATTATTCCGAAAATAAAAACTATCCAGACATCATAAACACGGTTATGGATCGCGAACGCTCCTATTATAGACAAGAAGAGAATCGTCGTCCCGAGATATTCATAGGGAACACGAAGTATCTTGACCAAGTGTTTCACCAAGAAAAAGGGAACAACTATTATCAGGATATTTGTCAGTATCATGGATATGAATATCGGATACATGAGTTCAGGTGAACGCATGAAAAGAAAAGGTCCCGGTTGTAATCCATGTATGAGAAAGACACTCAGCATAACCGCTGTTGTTGCGCTTCCTGGGATGCCAAGGGTCAAGAGCGGGACCATCGCCCCGCCTACTGAGGCATTGTTGGCTGTTTCCGGACCCGCGACACCCTCAATTGCCCCTTTCCCAAATTCCTCAGGTTGTTTGGAAAACTTTTGAGCCACCCCATATCCCAAAAAAGCGGCTATCGTCGCACCAGCTCCCGGTAAGGTTCCGATAAAGTTCCCCAAAATACTTCCTCTTATCCAATGGGGCCAACAGAGCTTAAAATCATCCTTTGATATAAAGCTAACATCCAATGCCGTATCCTTTAGACGTTTCTCCAGTTTTTTCCTGAAATTGAAGTTAGCAAACTGATTGAGAACCTCCGCAACAGCAAATAAGCCAATGATAACTGGTATAAAATCCAAACCAGCCATGAGCTGCACGTTGCCGAATGTGAACCTATGCATACCAGTAACCGTATCTATACCGACACATGCCAACAGCAAACCAATAAGAACCGATATCGTCCCCTTCATCGGGTATTTTGTCCCAATGACCGAAACCAGAGAAAGGCCGAACAAACCTAATGCAAAATATTCAGGGGGACCAAAGCTCAAAGCTACGTTGACAAAATACGCGGCAAAAGACATGGCAATTATCACGCCAACGACTCCACCGATACCCGAGGATACCATATCCACAATCAATGCCCTTCCGGGCTCTCCTTTCAGTGTGAGAGGGTATCCGTCAAACGTGGTAAAGACAGCCGGTGTATCGCCCGGAGAATTAAAAAGAATTCCAGATATGGATCCACTAAATACGGCCGTACAATAGATGGCTGACATGAAGATTAGTGCCTGAAGCGGTGTTAATACATAACTCAATGGCATCAATACAGCTACAGCTGTCACGCCACTCAGGCCGGGAAGCATGCCAAAAAGCATTCCAATCCAGAAACCTGCTAAGAGCATCAGTACGTTAAAGGGACTAAAAGTTATTATTATTAAATCGAGAATATTCATTAAACTACTCCATGATTATATAGATTCAGCAAAGCTTCTCGCGGAGAGCCGAGTCATAATACTCTGCAAAACGTGTCAATAAAGATACCTTGATATTTCGGCAAAGACACCAATACCGCGAGGAAAAGGAACCGCCAAAAGTTTTGCAAAAAACATAAACACCGCTAAAAATACCCCCACAGGTATGATAAGTAGAGACTTCAGATCTCTTTTGCCCAACATGAAAAGGGTGACCGTCAACATGAACATAGCGGCAACAATAAAACCAAGATATTTCATTATAAATACCGTTAAGACTACTATCATGATGACGGAGAATAAGATTCGGGGAGTCCTTTGTTCCTCGTCGAGGACGATACTATTGCACTCGTCAACATTTTTTTTATTCGTATCATCCCTGTGATTTTCACGATATTGGCGATAGACAATACGGACTGACTTGAACAGTTGAATACCTGTAAAACCGACTAAAAGCATTAATATCCAGAATGGAAACAACTTGGGACTAGACTGTGCCTGTAACGACAGTGATTTGCCGGACACCATTGAATCCAGATTCAACAGAAAAAAGGCAAACATGGCAAAGAGAAGCACATGGAAAATGAGCGTTTGGACATCCCTGTATTTGTCCTTCATAAAACCTCCCATATAGTCTCGAAACTTTGACGGTGCAGAGAAGCAATTGCAACGCAATAGCCTCCCTGCACGATTGAGTTTTTACTTGTAATACTTATCAATGACCCCTTGGGCCGTTTTCTTAAAATTTTTACACAAGTTTTCAAAATCTTCCAAACCTAGATCCCATGGCTGGCTGTACTGAAGCGATGACGCTTTTTCGAATTTTTTATACTCAGGCATCTTAGACGCGGCATAAAATACATAGTAAAGGTATTCGGCAATTTCCTCTTTAATGCCCGGAGGTCCGACTATGCCCCTGAACCTCATGATGGTTAGATTCAAACCCACATCCTTCGCACATGGTACATCGGGATCGATCTCGGCAAATCGTTTGCTTCCATTGTACAAGATTGGTTTGATCTTCCCACCTCTGTAAAGATCCATGACGGGGCCCACGCTTTCATGAAGGAGATCAGCGTGTCCTCCCAATAAATTGGCCTGCCTTTGTCCACTCTTATTAGATGCCAGATGAGTGATCTTAATACCTAACTGTTCTTGTAACTGAACTAGCATAAATTCATCGTCAGATTTCGTAGCTGATGCAGAAATCACCAGTTTACCCGGATTCTTCTTGGCATAATCGACAACGTCTTGCCACTTGTTAAAGCGACTATCATCGCTTCGAGCCCAAAATACTTCCGAAGGCCCCTGATTGGTTATAATGTATGTGGTCTCCTCCGTAAAGTGGTAGGGTGTTTCACCAAGGGCATCATTAATGATATTGGGGCTTACCATTCCATATAGTGTATAGCCGTCTGAAGGCTGAGTTAAAACATAAGCGTAGCCAACCTCCCCGCTTGCTCCGGGCATATTCCTGAATATAAGGGATTTGGGTAAAAACTTCGCTGCTTCTCTTCCGATACTTCTTGCGTACCGGTCCGACCCACCACCTTCACCCCACGGGATGATAAATTCTATGTTTCTCTTGGGATAATTTTTGGGTTTCGGCACAATGGCTGTTATCTCCTTAATCGCCTCCTCTTCACTGATGCTTCCCATATTTAACTTTGATATGACCGAGTTTATCGAAGAAATAACTTGCTGTCTCTCTGTGCGACTTGCTGCAAACCCGGTATTTGCTATGAATGAGCAAATAATAAAGATAGTAAAGATCGCCAAAGTAACTCTTGATAACTTAAAAATATTCATTAGCACTACCTCCTCAGTTATATGAATTTGATGCCCTAATACCATTGAACTTTGTCATGCCGGAGAGTGTTAACGACAAGAAATTCTGATGATTCAAGTCGGTAAAGCTTCCCCTTTCGATCAAAATGAAAAATAGTTATAGTTTGCAAAGGCTATCTCCTTTTAACTCCTCATACTTTTTCTACTCCTTTCTCTTTTTTTGAATCCGTTTACCAAATACTATTTGTTTGAATAGAGAAAAACATAAGCTTGTCAGTCGAACATTATCAAAGAGGGATATTTCCATGCTTCTTGAGCGCCATTACGCGAGAAGTATCCTTTTTGTTTTTTAAAAATTCCAACAGGCTGATAATACGAGGTCTTAATTCTGAGGGGTCAATAATCTCATTAACCAATCCCCATTCGGCCGCCTTGTATGGATTTGCAAATAACTTTCTGTATTCCGTTATTTTTTCCTGTCGTGTGTGTTCAAAATCAGGATCTTTTGTTAATTCATTTTTATATAATATATTGATGGCACCTTCGGGTCCCATTACAGCAATTTCTGCCGTGGGAAACGCCATAACATAATCCGCACCTAAAGCTTTTCCACACATTGCGGAATAGGCACCGCCATAGTCTTTGCGAAGCACAACCGTGATTTTCGGAACCGTTGCTTCCGAGTAAGCATATAAAAGTTTTGCTCCGTGTCGTATTATACCCCCATGCTCCTGCCCAGAACCCGGAAGATATCCTGGTGCATCAGCAAAGGTCAGAAGGGGAAAATTAAAAGTGTCACAGAACCGGATAAACCGGGCTGCTTTGACCGAAGCGTTTGTATCTAAACAACCAGCCATATGCATCGCCTGATTAGCTATAATACCAACCGGCATACCATTAAATCGGGCAAAACCAACTACAATATTCCGCGCAAAATGAGTATGAACCTCAAGGAAATCTTGATCATCGGAAATCAGTTTGATTATTTTTTTAACATCATAAGGCTTTTTGGATTCAATCGGGACTATATCCCGCAAGGATTCTTCCATCCGATCAGCTTTGTCATTGGTTGTTATTATCGGCGGTTTTTCACCGCTGTTAGAAGGCAAGTATGAAAGAAGTTTACTGACTAACGCCAAGCACTGTTCTTCATTATCCGCGACAAAGTGGGCCACACCGGTAATTTTTCCGTGAATCTGGCAACCTCCGAGATCTTGGCTGTCAATCGTTTCACCTGTTACTGCTTTAATCACATCCGGTCCGGTAATGAACATCAGGCTTGTATCTTTAACCATAAAAATAAAATCCGTCAGAGACGGAGAATAAACCGCGCCTCCTGCACAAGGGCCCATGATGATAGATAGTTGTGGCACAATACCAGATGCCATTGTATTTTTATAAAATATGGAACAGTATCCATTCAGTGCACCCATCCCTTCTTGGATCCTGGCACCACCGGAATCATTGATCCCTATTATCGGGCAACCATTCTCCACAGCCATGTCCATAAGGTTGCACATCTTTGCTGCATGAGCCTCACCAAGCGATCCTCCCATCACGGTAAAATCCTGTGAAAACAAATACACGGGCCGCCCATCGATAAAGCAGTGTCCTGCTATAATTCCCTCCGCCGGGATATCCTTCTCTTGAAGATTAAAATCGGTACTTCGATTTTTTATAAACATATCGTATTCATAAAAAGTGCCCCTATCGGCCAACATACCGATTCTTTCTCTAGCCGTATTTTTTTTCTTTCTCTTTTGCCTCTCTTGCGCCTCTATTCCCCCACCTTCACAAACCTTTCTTTTTTTAAGATTCAGAAGATGCAACATTTTTTCGATCTCTTTCATGAATACCTTTCTCTCTATATTGAAACGATTCTGATGACAATAATACAGCACATCGCATTGCTTTTTTCAAAAGGTGTGCCATGGTAGAATATAGAAAGAAGGATATCTAAATATATTTATGTATATTAATTTGTTATGTGATATTGATCTTGCATTGAAAGAGAAACTTCTCATTAGAGAGGATGCGTCGCCAAGTGATATCCGTTGCGATCACGCAACACATACTGAAAGATCTTGTTCCCCGAAAATTCACATTCTGCAAACCACAACATTAATATTATCGAAGAAAACCGTCTGAAATAGCCAAAGATTTCGTGAGAAGATTACTTTACAAGGTATTACAATAACTTGAGTTCAGTAATATCAAACCGACTTAAATAAGAGGATTAGATGTTGACGATATGCAACACACTCTCCTTAAAGGCTAATCTTTTCCGGTAATGCGTTAGGGAGGCATGAGAATAAAGGTTGAATTATGTTACAGTACTCATTAATTGGCTTAAAGCGTATCACCTGTTGACATATTGCCCCGGGGCTGTTTTCTCAGTTTTCGTGTTATGGTCGAATGGTTTAATCCAATATGTGGTGCGGCTTTACGAGCACTACCGTGTTTCTTTATCGCTTTAATAATGATCGCTTTTTCGATAGTACTTAAATAATCATTCAAATCAAATACTGTCTCAGCGTCATCTATATCTATATTATGCAATATTTCCAGCGGCAGATCATAGGAATGAATGTACGTATTTTGTGTTGTTACGACCAACCGTTCCATCGTGTTGGCCAATTCTCTAGCATTTCCCGGCCAAGAATAGCCAATAAGTACGTTGAGGGCGTCATCTGTGAGCACCTTATGTCTCGAATGTTTCTGGCTGAAAACATTCATGTACTCTTTACACAAAGGAATGATATCTTCCCGTCTTTCCTTGAGCGGAGGGATATATATTGGCACAACATTCAACCGATAATATAGATCCTCCCTGAATTCATTACGTTGAATTAATTTCTTTAAATCTTGATTTGACGCACAAATTAACCTTACATCAATCTTTTTTGATTTGGTACCTCCAACACGCTTAAATTCATGGTCTTGTATAAACTGTAATAGCTTAGATTGTAGGCTGAGCGGTAAGGAGTTTATTTCATTTAAAAAAACAGTTCCTCGATGAGCTAATTCAAACAACCCAATTTTTCCTACTTTCTTTGCACCCGTAAAAGCTCCTTCTTCATATCCAAACAACTCGCTCTCGATCAGATTATCGGGAATAGCTCCACAGTCTATCTTTACCAATATACCGGTTTTTGAACGGTGAGATTGTTCATGTATAAAGTGTGCAATGCGATCCTTGCCAACGCCAGTATCACCATAAATACAAATATCTACATCTGTTTTGCTCACTCTATCTGCAAGATCAAGAACAGATTGCATGTCAGTAGAACTCGCAATTATGTTACTTGATATTATTGATTCTTGTTGGAGAACTTGGATCTTTTTTCTATATTCAGACACGATTTCGTGTGAATGTTTAAGTTTTCTATTTAGACGATTCAAGTCTGTCATATCACGGACATTCGTCACAACCATTATTATATTACCTTTATTGTCAAATATTGGGTTGCCCGTGGTTAATACCTCTTTGCCTGTCTTATATTTTTGCGAAATTGAGACCCTTTCCTTCTTCTTGCGAACCATTTCGCTTACGCTTTCATGAAAATACCCATCCTTTACCAAGTCTCTTACGTCTTTCCCAAGCAATTCAGACGAATCGATTCCCGTCATTTTTTCATAAGCAGAGTTCACCATTATCGTTATTGATTTATCGTCTGTTATATATATCCCATCATAGAGACATTCTATAATATCTTTAAAGCCCGCACCCAACCGATAACACAAGGTAAGATTTTCGATTTGCGCTGTATGAATATCTGTCTTTACCTGACCCCCATTTTGGGTATCATTATCTTGCATCTTTACACTTTCTCCAAAACATAAGAAATTACGGCTTCCCCTTTCTTATCTCTTCCAGAATTCGGGGATAAAGAGGATTATAACCGTGTATATCTCAAGCCTGCCAGCTAGCATGCAGAAGGAAAGAACCCACTTGCCCAGGTAGGGTATTTCGCTGTAGGTCGTAGAGGGATTGACGGCACCGAATCCGGGACCCACATTCCCGATAGTGGCGGCAACTGACGAGAAGGCCGTCATCATATCGAGCCCGAGCAGCGTCAGGATAATGGATGCAACGATCGTCATCATCAGGTACAGAAGAAAAAAGCCCCAGACACTCGCCATGGTTTCGGGATACACGATTCGCTTTCCGAGTTTTACAGCGGTTACAGCATGGGGATGAACGAGCCGGTACAGTTCCTGATAACTGTGTTTCAAAATGAGAAGAATCCGGAGACACTTGATGCTCCCGCCTGTTGACCCGGCCGATCCCCCTACAAACATCAGAACCAACAATATAATCTTCGAAAGTGAGGGCCAGGTGTCGAAATTGGCGGTGGTAAAACCGGTCGTCGTGATGATGGAAACTACTTGGAATGAGGCATAGCGCAAAGAGCCTCCCGCCTCGTAACTCCCACTCTGGTTCAGGCTGATGGTTATGATAATGACGGCAATCAGGATAATACAGAGGTACAGGCGGAGTTCACTGTTTCCGAGGATAGCCCTGAAATTCCCCATGATAAGACTGTAGTGGAGCGTAAAATTTATTCCGGCAACCAGCATAAAGAAGGTAATGACCCCGTCTATATAGGCACTGTGAAATTGGGCAATGCTGGCATCGCCGGTTGAGAACCCGCCGGTTGCCATGGTGGTAAAGCTGTGACAGAGGGCATTGAACACATCCATCCCTCCCGTGAGCAACATGATAAATTCAAAAACGGAGATGATAATATAGACAATCCACAGGGTACGGGCCGTCTCTGCGATGCGTGGCGTAATCTTGTCCTTCACCGGGCTGGGCAGTTCCGCCTTGTATAACTGCATGCCCCCCACGCCGAGGAGCGGTAAGATGGCGATGGACAGAATGATAATCCCCATTCCTCCCAGCCACTGTGTCAGTGAGCGCCAGAGAAGTATCCCGTGGGGCAGGCCTTCTATGTTCGTAATGACTGTGGCTCCGGTAGTGGTGAACCCTGATATTGATTCGAAGAAGGCGTCACTGAAATGAGGGAGTATACCGTACAGCATATAGGGAAGAGACCCGAATGTAGCTGCGAGGAACCACCCCGTGGCGACAATAAGAAATCCCTCTTTATGCGTCAGGCTTATCTTTTCTTTCCCCGGCCTGAGAAGGAAATAAAAGAGCGCGCCGATACCGATCGTTATCGCTATGGAATAGAGAAAGGCGTTGATATCTCCCTCTCGATAGTACAGGGAACAAGCTAGGGGGATAAGCATGGTGAGGCCCAGGAAGAAGACGAGAGTCCCCAGGATATAGAATATATTCTTCGTGTTCATCCGAAATAATCCAGTTTCACCGTAAGGATTTTCTCGATCTGCGGAATTGAGGAGCGAAGCGTTACCAGAATAACATGATCGCCGGGATAGATTATGGTATTTCCTCCGGGGATGATCACATCACCATTCCGGGTAATCGGCCCGACAATGGTACCCTTGGGGAAATCGATATCCCTCAATGGCCTGTTCGTGATATCTGATGTTTCAAGCGCAATAAATTCTACGGCCTCCGCCTTTTCATCACCAAGGGGTGTTGCGGAAATAACCTTACCCTTCCGTATGAAATGGAGTATCTTGCCGATACTCGCCCGCCGTGGATTCATCACACCATCGATGCCGAGGACGGGAATAAGATGGTTGTAGCCGGCCTTGTTGACAAGAGATATGGCCTTTTTGGCACCCAACTGTTTGGCCAGAAGGGCACTTAAGATGTTCGCTTCTTCATCATCAGTTACCGCGATGAAGTAGTCGGCATCCTGTATGTTTTCCTCTTTCAGCAGATCCTGATCCGTCCCGTCCCCATGCAGGCAGATGGTCTTGTCCAGCCGGGAGGCAAGGATCTCGCACCGGCCCTGTTGTTTCTCAATAAGCTTTATGGTACCGACCCATTTCCTTTCGAGCAGCTCGGCGAGCATAAAGGCTGTATTGCCTCCACCGACAATAAATACCCGTTCCGAAGGTTTCCCTTTCTTTCCGAAGAATTTGAGCATACTTCTCACATCTTCGGACTTGGCAAAGACAAAGAGTTGGTCTTTTTCCTTGATGATCGTCTTACCCGACGGGATAATGGGGTCGTTTTCCCGCGTGATGGATGCGATAAGGATGTCCTCACCCTCAGGGTAAATTCCCATGATCTGCTCAAGATTCATTCCTATGACGCTGCATTCCGGATCCACATAGAAGGAGACGAGTTTGACGGTCCCTCCGGCAAAATCAAAAACCTCCGAAGCCCCCGAGTATTCCATCAGATTGATGACATCATTCACCGCCTCCCGTTCCGGGTTTATACAAAGATCTATATTGAGATGAGATTTGTCGAAGAGAACGGAATCCTTGTTCAGATCGGGATTGCGTATCCGTGCAATCTTGAATGGAGACGTTGATTGAGCTGAAGCAAGAAGACATGCAACGATGTTGGTCTCATCGCTGTCGGTCACGGCGACTACCATCTCAGCCTGATTCAGCTTCGCCTTTTTGAGCACCTGTGGGCTGCTTCCACTGCCCACGATGGTCTGCACATCCAGATTTTCGGATATGCTCTTCAGCCGAGCCTCATCCTTGTCGATAAGGATAATATCATTCCCCTCTTTAGAGAGGATATCCGCTATATTATACCCGACTTCTCCGGCACCTATGACGATAACCACCATGTTTATTACATCCTCACGGATGCGGTCGTATCTATGACATCAACCGCAATTCTGTTTTTCATACTTACTTTAAACT
>DAISYQ010000006.1:0-121837 GCA_036825195.1 Syntrophales bacterium | reverse complement strand
CAGGGTGAAACTGAGCAGCAGCTCCCTGAAGGCCTTTTGCTGGTCTTCGTAATCGCCGCCGAAAACGATGCTGAAATCACGGGGCACCGGGACTGTCCGGAGCCGTTCACGGATGTCGTCCAGAATCGAACCCATGTCACGACCGCTGATATTGGCCGAAACGGTGAGAATGCGTTCCTGATCTTTCCGTTCGACCTTGACCGGTCCGCTTCTTGGTTCCACCTTTACCACATTTCTGAGCACCACCGGCTCACCCGCCGAACTGACAAGCGTCAGGTCAAGGATCTCCCGAAGGTCGAGCTTTTCCGCCTCTTTTATCTTAACACGGATGTCGTATTCATCGCCACCCTCCCGGTAACTGCCCGCACGGGTGCCGGATATCACCGTCTGGAGCATATTGGCGATCTGCGATACGGTCAGCTTCATATCCGCTGCCTTCAGGCGGTCGACGTAGACAATCTCCTCGGGACTTCCCGATTCCCTACTCACCTGCGCATCGGTGACACCGTCGACACCTTCGACGAGGGTTTTTACCATCGCTCCCAGGGCATCCGCTGTTTCAAGATCGAATCCCCTTATTTCGATCTGGACCTGTTCGTTATCCCCTCCTGAAAAGATCCGCAGGAGGAAGAGGCCCTGCCCGGCCCGTGTACGAATAATGGTACCGGGGATATTGCCGAGTATGGGACGAAGGTCCGCCGCGATCTGTTCACTGGAACGGGTGCGTTCGGCCCTGGGTTTCAGCGAGATCTGCATCCGTCCCGTATGTGACCCCCCGGAGTGCGCGCCGGATCCGCCGATCCGGGTCACCGTGTTTTTTGCCTCCGGAACTTCCCGTCTCACGATTTCTTCAATAAGTTTGAATTTTTCTTCGACAACCTGCAATCGTGTGCCGACCTCCATTTCCGCGTTGACGCGCACTTCCCCCTCGTCGGTTGCCGGCATGAACTCGACACCCACAAGGGGAATAAGAGCCATGCTTGCCAGAAGGAGTGCAAAGGCTCCGATGACCACGAGTTTTGTATGATTGAGGGCGAAATGGAGTAGTTCCTTGTATCGGTCTTCCATCCCGATGAAGAAACGGCTGCTGAGACGATAGAGCTTATCCGTTATTGATGTTTTCGAATCGTGGGCTGCCGGATGCAGGAGCTTTGCGGTCATCATGGGAATAAGCGTAATGGCCACCATGAAGGCGCACAAAAGGGAGAAGCTGACCACCATGGCGAGCTGCTTGAACATGATCCCCGACATCCCTCTGATGAAAATCAGCGGGAGAAAGACCGCCAGGGTGGTGAGCGTACTGGCGAAGATAGCCGACGTTACCTCCCCACTCCCGGTAATGGTCGCACTTTCAGCAGGTTCTCCCGATTCCCGGTGCCGGTAGATATTTTCCAGGACAACAATGGCATTATCAACAAGCATGCCGATGCCGAGGGCCAGTCCTCCGAGTGTCATCAGATTCAGGGTGAGTCCCCCAAAATACATGAGGGCAAAGGTGGCAACAATCGATATGGGTATTGCCGTAGCGATTATCAGGGTGCTTATGAAATTCCTGAGAAAGAAAAAGAGAACGAGTACGGCCAGAATCCCGCCGTAGACCGCCATGGTCCCCACATTGGTAATGGAATTCTGGATGTAGTCGGACGTGTCGATAATCGGCGTAATCTGTATCTGCGGTATATCGCGGTTGATCTGAGCCACTTCGGTCAGGACCTTCTTCGCCACATCGACGGTATTGGCTCCAGACTGTTTTCTCACTCCGAGACGCACACCAGGCTTTCCGTTTACCCAGATAATCCGGGATATCTTCTTCCAGGAATTATCGATCCGGGCAATATCCTGAAGTTTAATGGAGGCACCATCGCGGATGGCCACGACGGTGTTGGCAAGTTGATCGAGGCTGCTGTACTGTCCCGACGTACGCATGGTAACTTCGAGAGATCCGCGGTCGATAGTCCCGGCGGGCAGGTTGAGATTGCCTTCTTCGATCCGGGAGAGGATCAGGTCCAGGGGAAGGCCCATGGCCTTGATCCTGGCGGCATCAAGGTTTACCTGTATTTCCCGTTCATACCCGCCCCAGACATCGAGTGACGCGACGCCGGGAACCCGTTCTATGCGGTATTTGACCTGATCGTCAATCACTTTCCGCATCTGGAGAGGATTGAGATTGCTCGATGCACCGAAGATCAGGATGGGGAAATTGGCGACATCGAACTTGAAAAGGGTGGGCCGTTCGGTGTCATCGGGAAGACGGGAAATGATACGGTCGAGGCGGTCGCGGATATCATTTGACGCCGTGTCGAGATCGGTCCCCCAGGAAAAGGTGACACGGACGTCACTTACACCTTCCGACGAGGTGGAATAAACGTTCTCAACGCCGGGTACAGCGCTCATCGCCTCTTCGACGGGACGTGTGACCAGCTCCTCGATTTCCTCGGGACTGGCGTTCTCGTAATAACTTCGAATGGTCAGAGTCGGATAGGTGATATCGGGCATGAGGTCTATGGGAAGACGGATAAGCGACACGCCGCCCATGATTAATACTATCAGGATTGCCATGATGGTAAAGACAGGGCGATGAACGGCTGCTCTGGAAAGATTCATGTCAGGATACCTTGTATTCGTACAGAAAAACTCTTTGTTTCATGGGATTGTCTGTTTCCTACGATGATGTCTTTTTCCGTTCCGCAGGCAAGGAAATGGGTGAACCGTCCTCGAGAAGGTGATGCCCCACGGTCACTACGAGACCAGAAATTTGGGGTTTGACTATTTCCGCGATTCTGCCATTGATGATGCCCGGTGTTACCGTGACGAATTGTACCCGCATCGTCTTTGGCTCCGCGATGAAAATCCCCCATTGTCCGTTATTTTTAATCATTGAGTCGATGGGCACGACCGTGGCATTATCATGGCGGGCAAACTCGATCTCAACGCGCACGAACATCCCCGGTTTGAGAAGACGTTCGGGATTGGGGATATCGATCTCGACACGGGCCTGCCGTGCCTCTTCCTTGAGAAGAGGTGCGATCCTTGCGATCGATCCTTCAAAGGTTCGCCCCGGAAAGGCATCGGTCGTAATAATTGCCCTCTGGTCGGTCTTTACCCGAGGATAATCCTTTTCGATGACATGTATCACCGCTCTGAGGCAACTGATATCAATGATGGAAACAATCGGCGAGTTTGCCGTCAGCATGACCCCTTCGTCGACAAACCGTTCGCCTACCACCCGTGATTCACTCCCGTTTTTCCATGCCGCTTTGATTCGTGTATAGGAAAGTCGGATTTCGTTCGTCTTTAACTCCGCTTCTTTCTGTGCTACCTGTGCCTCGGCCACCTTTTGCCTGGCGAGGGCCGCTTTATACTGAGCTTCTGCAGCATCGAGTTCCGCGACGGAGACGATTTTCTTTTCCCTGAGCGATTCGGCACGCTCAAATTCACGGCGTTTCAGATTGAGGGTGCTCCTATTTTCCTCGATATTCGCACGAGCCACATCGAGTTCAGCCCTGGCTTGGTCCACCTGCTGAGCAAATTCATCATCGTCAAGAACGGCAATCAGCTGGCCCTGCTTGATCTCGTCACCAATGTTGACCAGGAGCTTTTCCAGTCGTCCGGAGATCTTGGGCGCCACATTAAAGAGTGACTCGGGTAAAAGGGTGCCGGAAAAGACTTCAACTTCCCGAATAGTAGTGGTTACAATGGGTTGTGCCTCTACGGCGACGGGCGGTTTTATCGGGCGGACAGTCTCTTTTGTAAAAAGACCCGCCTTTTGATATATCTGCCAGCCAACAAGGATCAACCCTATTAAGATTACGGAACCGACAAGTCGTTTTTTCATCGTCGACATCTCTTGAATGTTTGTTTTTGTTTACGCCGTTCCAAAGCACGTCAGACCGCGCAGTATATGGTATTTTTCTGGTAACAGCAAATATTTTCATAACATTCAGATGCCACCGACACACCCCGTTTTGGTGCCATAACGCCACATTCATAGAGAGAAGAATCAACGCAATATGCACAACGTTTTTCAAAGACAACAATCGGTTTTGACTGTTGACAAAAGGCTATTATCCTACTACGCTGGGGAGATAAAAGGGTACCCGGGGTCTTCTCGGGCACCTGCCATACATCATGAGAGAAAAACAATAAGGTTTATACTATATGAACGATATGGACTCATCCAGAGTGGCAATCATCGGACCAGGAAGACTTGGAACTGCTCTCGCCTATAAATTCGGACGCGACGGGAAAGACGTAACCCTGTACTATCACGACGCCGAGATATGCAGAGAAATCAATCAAACCCATCGAAACCCCAGGCATCTGACGGGTGATCTCGCAAAAATGCTTGGGGGCATCGAACGCGTTCCCGGCCTGGTGAACGTCACGGCTACCAATGATCTGGAGAAGGTTGTCCTCGAAAATGATTATATCGTCTTTGCAATAACCATGAACAGGCTCAGGGAACTGCTGAGCCATATTAAACCCCTCATAGCACGAAAATCGGGCCGGACATGTATCGTATCTCCCATAAAGGGCCTGTCATCCGACGAAAAGACCAGCGAACTCATAACCCCGTCACAGGCTATCAACAACCATCTCTTCGACCTTAAACATAAATTTACAATCATCTGTATCGGTGGCCCATTTTTCGAGATGGACATCGCAACCGGAAGGCCGGTGTGTGTAACGGTAACGGGAAATAAACATATGGTGAAAGCCTTTAACCTCAGCTTCCTCAGACTGAATCGCAGGGAGTTGACTGCCTATTACAATTTTGACACTGTCGGCATCGAAGCGTGTGGGGCCCTGAAAAACATCGTTGCAAACCTGAAGGGGGTCACCGACTGTCTGGATCTGGGAAGTTCCCTCCCTGGAACGATCTTCGCACGGTCCGGTGTTGAGATACGGTCCCTGACAAAGTTACTGGGGGGAAGTTTCCAGGCATTCCACAGTCAGGCCGGCGTCGGTGATCTGTATGTCACAATCTCATCGGATGCCAGTAAAAACTATCGATATGGCAAATATTTTTATCAGTTATTTAACGGCAATCCCATTGAAACAGATATCCAAACGCGGGAAAAAATAGACGGGACTCCTGAAGGACCCAACACGATAAAGAACGTGCGCAGGTATCTGGAAAAGAAGAATATGTACAGTCCCCTCTTCCACTGCGCCCACCAGATATTTCATGAAGAAACGAACAAAGATGAGATACGGGAGCATGTCATCCAGGCCTGCCAGTTTGACAAAAGGGAGAAAGAATACATAGGCTCCATCTCAAAACTGCTCTACCGAATGTTCCCCAATGTCTGGTACAGAAGGCACAAAGGCATACTGTCTTAGGAGATGGCGAATCCTGGATGGTAGCTTACAGGTGCTACATTCGATTTGCGGCACTTTTCCGTATAGCGTTCAATCGCTCGAGGTACGTATCTTTATTGTCCAGACCGCTGTATTTTCTGATATCCTCAATCAGAAGGTCCACATGGGGTACGATATCCACCCCGTAGTGATTCAGGCGTTCCCTGTTCGCCCTGTCTATCGTGAGGATCGAGTAGTACGTCAGGAGCATCCTTGTTCCGGATTGCCTCCTCGCCAGATAGGAAGTACCCCCCACGGTGTTCAGGAAAAAAGCGGCATACTCATAGACATCACCCACGGAGGCATGAATCTCTCCCCCGGTAACCTCTATTTCCCCCAAGCCCCATTCGTAAAGCATTGCCATGACGGGCTCGATCAGTTCCCTCTCATTGGAAAGAATGTCCTTTGTCAGCACGATATCCTTCTTCCCCATAACCCTGTAAAAATGAGCAATATTACACCCCAGTATATAGAGGGTTTTCATTTCACCCGACACCACGGGTGGATGGGACAGCAGTTTGGCAGCAATCTCCAGGAAGTGTTGGTATGATCCTGCCTCCAGGTTGTAGGCCTGTATATACTCCTGTCTATCGAGGTAATCAAAAAACTGTCTTACCCGTTCCTGCAATTGATCGCTGTCGATGCCGATCTCGGACAGCATCGATTCCTTGTTTATTTGATCGGGAGATACTATTTTCTTGCGGATCTGTCCGTTATCATACCGGGCCTCGTTTTCTGAATCGGATGAGACGACTTCGGACCCTTCTCTTGTCATCGCTGTCTTCTCATCGGAAAAGATACTGTCTCTGTTTAAAAAGATCACCAATGCAAGGATCAGGAACACCACGGCAATTACAGCAGCAAACCACCTGTCTTTCACCACTACTCCCCCTCTACGCAATTAGTATCTTGCAGCTATTGGTATGAAAAATCCATTTTTGAATGACATATTGTATATACTATATTGGACAACTTTAGTAAATCTTCAAATATGCCTACGGGATAGAGTCCAATTATTCGATATACTCCAGGACCTGGATAAGATCGGTTACCACGATATCAGGCGACAGGTCGTTGCATCTTCCATCATCCTCTCTCAGGTTCAGCGACCTGCCATCACCGGCAAAGAGGGCTGTTTGGAATCCGATCGTCGCGGCTGGAAATATGTCTTTAAGCATATCATTCCCAACGTAAAGCACCTCTTTTCTCTCTATTCCCATCCTCTCAATCCTGTCCGCAGCCTCTTCAAAGAGGGTGAGGGACGGTTTTCCATAACCCAGAACATATGAAAATAACAGCAGTTCTTCCACAAACCCGAGTCCAGCAAGATCGCTGCCCAGCAAGGCAGTAAACAGACAGGGCGTATAGAACTGGGCATTTGAGATCACGCCCATAGGGATATGTTTCTCCCTGAACCCGAGTAACATTTCCTTCAGATGGGGCATGGGATACACGGGATTGACAACGAGTTCATACTCGACGGCGAAGCGCTTCACTATGTTCATATCCTCAATACCGAGCACCCGCCTCCATATCTCTTCAATCCTGACCTCAGGATAGAGTAACCCCTGCTCTGCCTTCCTTTCTTTGCTTTTTTCGACTTCCGCAAAAAACTCTTCGAGTACAACAGTGGGGAGAATAGGTATGGCATACTTGTCAAGTAAACCGGCTATCCGGATAATATTATTTTCGGCCCATCTTTTCGCCACGCCTATGTCGCCCGCTTCGCTGATAAAGAGCGTACCGTACACATCGAAAAGGATCGCCTTTACGGCATGTTCAAGTCTCCCCCCTGGCGAGAGAGAAACGGGTATCGTATCAATCGGTTTTGAATAACCCTGAATAAGGGTGTCGAAAGACATATTCACTCCCGGTAACGGTGACCTGTCATAGAAATCAAGCACCAATAATGACTAAGGACCTAACCATAAGAAAATAAATGGGACATGTCAAGCAGTGAAGAATGGCATTGTCTATTAACACCGCAGGATGACCCCGAAGCCGAAGAATAGTGCGGCCGCCAGCAAGAACCACCAGTAGATGTCGATAAAAGCCTTTGGCACACTCGAGGACTGACCCCGTTTTCGCACATCGTTGATGATGTCAGACGCGATAACCGTATCCGGTTCCGTATTCAGCTCGAAGTACCTGCCTCCACTCAGAGCAGCAATACGCCGGAGTGAATCCCGGTCTATTCGAGAGTGAATGAGCGCTGTCGGAATACCCGCCCGCTTTTTTTCCAACTTTTCGTAGTACCACCACTGTTCGTCATCTTCTCTTTGTTCTCGCGCTTTCGGCTGTGGAATGGGGCCTCCCGACGGGGTTCCAACGCCGATAACATGGATGGGAATGCGCAGCTTCCGGGCGTCGGCAATGGCAGGAAGAGTTTCGCCGCTGAATTGGTCGCCATCCGAAAGGAGGATAAGCGCTTTCGGGTTCGGATTCTTACCGTGGTACTCCTCATCCTTCCCGATGAGTTTCAGACCCCACCGGAATCCTTCGTAAGCATTCGTATCCCAGCTCGTATTATCTTCGAGTGCAAACGGCGATTCTCTTCTCAAATGTTCGATAAAAAAGATAACTGTGTTCGGGTCACGTACGAGACGGACTTGGGGCAATGCATGGTTCGCAAACACCGCAAGACCCATGCGGTCATCTTTCCAGGGAAGCGTTTCCACAAGTGTTCGGAGGAACTTCATTGACCGCTGCCACCTGTCCGGCTGGACATCAGTAACACGAATGGATGCGGACCCGTCTTGGAGAATGATGAGGTCCACCGGGTCATCATCGGACATCATCAACGTTTGAGGCCGTGCCACTGCAACTACCGTCGACGCGACCGCCAGGATCAGAAATCCCCAAAAGGCAAGGGGACCTGCGAAACGGAATCGCTCGGGAAAGGGTGTGATCCTGGACGATTGGAGCAGATGGATATCATGCCGGCGTTGAGCAATACGCTGGATCCAGACAAGCGCCAACACCCCCGGAACCGTTAAGAAACAGAGGATAAAGGGTTGGGCAAAGCGAAATGTCTCGTCAGTCACGATATTCGCCCCTTAACCGCGTCTTTTCGTAGCCGAACCCTTGCCGGGCTCCGGACCCCGCTTTTGGGGGTCTTCTCCGTCTTCCATGGGAACCAAGATCTTTATCTGTTGCGGTATCTTGAAGCCAGGCTCGGCGCCCTGGCCGCCATGAACACTCTTCATCTGATCCTGCAACATCTGAGTACTCTGATGCATGAGCGGAATCGGTTGTCCATCGGTCACCACGTTGTTACGCAACATCACCAGAAATTCATAGTTAAAGGCGGCGTCCTCGAACATCGGATCGGCATCGATCGTCCCGGCGTAATCACGGATGCTCTGATCGAGATCCCTGATAACCTTCTCGCGACTTTCCTCTCCGGTGATGGACCGATAGCGTGCGTTAGCCCGTATGAAGTACAGAGAAGGGTTGATTATTTTCTTATTTTTCTCTATCGAAGCCGTTTTCTCAAGGATTGCCGTATAGTCTCGTCGCCAGTAGGAGACACGGTTTCTGCACACCTGCAAATCAGAGCGGACCCTTTCGAAGATCCAAGGAATGTTCTTCCCCATATCCACCATCTTCTCAAGGCGCGCATAGATACGGTCCGCCAGAGCGGTGTCAAATGTCATAAGTGCTTCTTCAGCCCGTGCGATTTCAAGATGATAGAAACCGATACCCAGAGCACCGCATGCCAGCATGAATGACAACGCTATTGCCATCACGGTTCCTAATATTCCCTTCATGAGACCTCACTCCTTTCTTTAGGGAAACTTCCGAAAGAATCGAAACACGAGCCACAGCGCAAGCGCCAAACTCCAAATAAGCGTTGCCATAAGCGCGAAGAACGGGAACTGTGGGGTATGCAGGCTATAGCGAGTGTACTGAATCCTGCCTGTCGCAATCTTGTTGATCTCATCACAGGCCTCGATAACGGTACTCTCATTGGCACCGGCATAGAGCTTTCCTCCGGTCTTTTTAACAGCAGCACCCCAGAGTTCGTCATTGGTGGATGGATCTCCCAGCTGTCTACCACTCACCGTGCGGATGAAGAAAATGGGTATGTTGTTGCTGCCGCTCTCCGCCAGAATATCATCGAGGCTTTTTCCTTCATACTCGACCTGATAATCTTCTCCATCTGAAATGAGCACCATGATGTTTCCATAAGACTCCAGAAATGCAAAGGTTTTAAAGAGATCAACTCCCTGATTGATGGCCTTTACGATCTTAGTCCCGGAATTTTCGAAGCGCTCATACTCCTCCGGTTCAGAGAGGAGGCGGATGCTGGTGAGAACGTTCTCGTAGTCACTGTTAAAGGGGCTGACAACGTACGACTCGTCCCCGAATTCGATGAGTCCGATAAGGTCCTGGTACCCGCCTTTCATCCGTGCACGGACAAAGTACTCGGCTGCCGCAGCCGCTGTATAGAATGGTTCCTCTGACCTAGTCTTGAGTTTCTGAGTCTTTTCGAATCGGTTTCCGTATGTCCCGCCGCCCATGCTTCCGGATGCATCGAGCAGAATGAGGATACGCCGACCTACATTCGTCACCTCCTGCTCGATGAAGGTGGTGTAAGGATCGGCGAGGGCTACAAAGAAAAATAAAATGCCGGCTAGTACGAGTACCACAGGCAGGCATCGCATTCCCGGCCTCTGGCTGGAGTGTAAGGATAAGGTGACCGTTGGAAGGACGATGCCTGTCCTCCCGGGGACATTTCTGCTCCGCCTTCTGATGAAGAAAGCTATGAGGGCCAACACCGCAAGAGAGAACATTGTCACAAGTGCCTCACCGCTGCGTGATAAACGGAGCTGCATCCAATCGAGCTTCCAGCCATCAATGAGCAGACGTTTGCAAAGGCGGATGAAGATCAGGATCGTTTCCATTGGTCCCTCCACCGTGTGCAATATCGAGCAATCTCACGAGCCATCCGGTTGATAGGGTGGTAGTGATCAAGTTGCAATTCTCGAAGCAGCCGCAAGCACGTCTTCAGTGCTTCGTCGAGCGCCTCTCGATCTGTGGCATTTTCTATCGTCGCATAGCGGGCATCATTGAATACGGTAAATGCCTCTTGAGCCTCTTTGAGCAATGCTTTCCTCCGGGCCGTGCCCACTTCCTGCCAGTGTTCGCCGGTCAGTTCAGAGGCCATCACTTCAGGGGTGATACTTGCTGATACAAGAACCTTCGTCCGGGGCCATAATCCCTTGCAAAATTCCAGTTGCCCTTCATGTGCACGGGTTTCAATTCCCACCGAAACTTGGGCAACCCGTCGCGCGACGGCTAGGGCGCTGATCACACGAAACACAGACAGTGTCGTCTCAACGGATGCATTATTCCACGATGCGGTGCGGCAGTCTTTTTCAATTCGATCGAGCAGCCCCGCCAGATGTCTCAGTAAATCCTTTTCACGGAAGACGGTACTATTGGAGACGCTTTCCCGCCTGCTCCGGGCTGCCCGTACTAGAATGGGAAGTATGACCGCCAGCGGCAGAAACAGGAATGCTCCTGCTGCAATGAATGCGACGATCGCGTATTTCCGGTGGTCTTCGATGGCGCTGAACGTCCCCTCCCCGGCATCCCTAATATCGTCGGTGGCTATCGGCACGAGTGACTGGATTCTCATCGGCAGTGGCGGGAGTATATATGTTTGTTCCTTACCTGGGGTTACAACGTCGTTATTCGCCACGAGATCGAGGTGATAACGGATTTCGAGCGGGGGCAACGGTACATCCTTTCCGAAGAACTCCTCACCCATGAGCCTGACGGTATACGTGTACTGTACGATGTGAAACGTAACAGGCCCGTCCGATCCGGGGAGAATCCGGCTGAGACCCTTGTAGCGCTTTCCGCTCTTTACCTGGTAAGGAGAAAGTGTGATTGCGCCCGGATCGAGGAGCGAATCTTGGATAACGGTCTTCTCCCGGTCTGTCTCGATTGACTGGCAGGTCAGCGTAACCGTAAACTCCTCGCCAATGCGTATAGAACTCTTGTCCGATTTCCACCAGCATGACAGCGCATCAGCAGCAATCATCTTGGTCTGATCATATGACATGTCTGACGGATTCCGAGCGACGGTGTCTGTCTCCACGCAGGATGCTGAGACAGCGAGCATAGCCACCATTGACAGGCCAAAGATCTTACAACGCATTGATTTTTTCGACATGTACCGACCCCCATCATCGTGTGACTCGAATACTAACAGCACACACCAAAACAATTATAAATCTCATCAATTGCAAAGCCCGGCAAATCCGAAATCCTGTCTTCAGGGCCGACTACTTCCTCCGAAGTCTGCGTTCCAGAAAGAAATCTACGATAGCCATCAGAAATTGTTCCGCTTCCAAGAATATCCTTAAGACCTCCAGGTCCGATCGCTCCGCATAGTCAGCGACGGCATCCTGGTATTCGCGAATCAGGCGGGGAAGCTCCTGCACCTGTGAGCGTGAGAGGTCGACGAGCATCCCTGTTTCGCTGTCCATACAACTGATCAATCCGGAGGAGAATAGGGGAAGTTCGAATGCGAAGGCACTGTCGGCCATTACCAAAAACACGTCATGGTGCTGTTTCAGGTCAGCAAGTTCCTTCAGTGTGGAAAATACGTCCGGGAAGAAAAAATCCGACGCCACGATGACCAACGATGTCCTGTGTAACTCGCCTGCAAGGATCTCTGCAAGACGGTTCTTCTCCGAAAGACCGGGTGCGGCTGGCATCGTTTGGTAGAGTTCCACCATCTGTTTCACATGGTTCAGTCCGCCGCGGGACGGTTCAATAATATGCTCTCTTCCGCCGAACAGAACCAGTCCCACCGTATCTTGGAAGATGGATGCTGAGAAACCGATGGTTGCAATGGTGCGGGCGATACCCTTGCCGATCAAGCCATGAGAGGTGCCGCATCTTGTGGAACATGAGACGTCCGCAGCGATCACGATGTCTATGGAACGCTCCTCGACACACTCTCGCACTTGCAGCGGGTTGAAGAGCGTTGTTGTAGAATGGGCCCAATCCACCTTTATCTGCTGGTCACCGGCTTCAAAATCACGAATGCCTGAAAAATCGAATCCTCGTGTTCCTGTGAACACGCTTGCGTGTTCGCCGAATATCAGTCCGTGCACCCTGGCATTGCAGAAGAGGTTGATAGCTTCGACCTCTGACGGATCGAGGAGCAAAGAAGCACTGTCTTTCATCATGGGATCGGAACCCTTTCGACGATTTCGCTGATCACATCCTCAACTGTCACGCCGGCCTTGCGGGCGCGGGACTTCAAATTGATGCGGTGTGTGAGGATATTCTTCGCCAGCGCCTGAATGTCTTCCGGGAGAACCCTGTTGTCTCCGCGGACAAAAAGCGCCCGTGCCCTCGAAGTCGGCCCCCATGCGATCGTCGCGCGGGGGGAGGCACCAAGTTCGACGAATTCTTCAACGAGTGGTGATGGAGAACGTTCATACCATTGAATGCCCGGGTTGTACGGGCGGGTGGCTCGGACAAGTCGACGGATATACTTCTTGAGTGACTCATGAAGTTGAATCCCGTTTGCAATAGCCGAGCGAAGTTCAATAACCCTCTCGGGTTTAACAAGAGGCAGGATCTCCACTGCCTTGAGGTCCAGGTCAACGAGCCTCCGCTCCTCTCCAGGTGAAAGATATCCCACATCTATAAGGAACGTGAAACGGTCAGCATTCGCCGCCGAGAGTGGGAAAGTTCCCTCGCCGGTTTCCACGGGATTCGTAGTCATCACGGCAAAGTAAAATTCGGGCAGTGCGAATGTATAATCACCTAAGGTCACCGCACGGTCCTGATTCACTTCCAGAAATGCACTCTGGGACTTCGGAGAGATACGATTCCCTTCATCGAGCAACAGGATATTCGCCCGCACGACGGGTCCCGGTCGTTTCTCCCATTCACCGGTCTTCGGGTTGAAGATCTCAACGCCGACGATATCACCGGGCGTTAGATCGGCACGGCCCTGGATACGGACAAATTCGGACTCGGTAGCCTTCGCGAGCACGAGTACCATGTAGGTCTTTCCTACACCCGGGACACCTCTATACCATACGAGACCTGCGTTGGCGCGTCTGTTCTTCTGGGTGTTCAGCGTTGTGGGGATTTCGGACATGAACGCAATAAAGGTTGCATCCTTCACGGAATCCAAACCAATCACACCTTTATCAGCCTCTGTTTTCAATGTCTTATAGAGGTTCATTGCCTCTTGGAGGTCCGGATTCAGCATGGTGTCACTCCTCTAGCTTAAAAACTCTACTATCATTAGAACTGGGATATTTTAGCACAAGTGCGAAAGCTGCACCACGTAATTTGCTAACACCTTTCATTCGAGTAATCGCTGTCATAACAACAAGTTAAAACTCAATATCGATGGAGATGCTTCCTACGTTTTCTCAAGGTAATTTATCCATGCTGTCAGTCTTCGGCATTTCGATTGACAGGCTATTCGTACTTAGTGTAATCAGACCGCTAAATATGAAATTCTAAGAGGGAATATGGAAATAAAGAATCTCATGGTAACCGGCGGATGCGGTTTCATCGGCAGTAATTTCATACACTATCTTCTCGGGCGAGGTGATTTTACCGGCAGGATCATCAACGTGGACAAGCTCACCTACGCGGGGAACCCGGACAATCTGGCCGGCATTGAAAAGAGTCACCCGGATAGGTACCTCTTTGAAAGGGAGGATATCTGCGACCTCGAACGTATGGAAGACATATTTTCCCGATACCGGATAGACGCGGTCTGCCATTTCGCCGCCGAATCGCATGTGGACAGGTCGATAAAGGACCCCGGGGCCTTTATCTACACGAATATAGTCGGAACCTTCAACCTGCTGGAAGCGGCCCGTTCACATGCCGAAGAGTTTATCCTCTTTCACCACATAAGCACGGATGAAGTATACGGAAGCCTTGGCAGGGAGGGACTTTTCAAGGAAACCACGCCATACCAGCCCAACAGCCCGTACTCTGCGGCAAAGGCATCTTCGGACCACCTCGTCAGGGCATACAACAAAACCTATGGACTGCCCGTGACCGTCTCAAACTGTTCGAACAACTACGGACCTTACCAGTTTCCCGAAAAACTGATCCCCCTGATAACGCTCAATGCGATGGAAGGTAAAAAACTCCCCCTCTACGGTGACGGGAAGAATGTCAGGGACTGGCTGTATGTGGAGGATCACTGTGACGCGATATGGACCATCATGAAATCCGGCAGAAGGGGCGAAACATACAACATAGGCGGGAAGATGGAGATGGAAAATATTGTCATCGTCGAGATGATCTGCGATATACTGGACGAGATAACCGGTCTCGGCAGCAACGGCCCCCGGAGGAACCTTATCACGTTCGTCAAGGACAGACCGGGCCATGACAGGAGATACGCCATTGATTTCTCAAAGCTGCACAATGAACTGAAGTGGTCACCGCGGGAATCCTTCGAATCTGGAATACGGAAAACCATATCCTGGTATCTTGAAAACAGCGAATGGGTGAGGCGTGTACGGAACAACGAATACCAGTCCTGGATATCGGAACAGTATACGTTGTAAAGAATAATGTAAGAAAACCCTGACTACCTACGAACAGTATCCTCGACCACAAAGGGGACGGACCTTACGCCTATACTCCCTCTTCTCACCCAAACGCGACACATCTTTACCGATGTTCCTTCGAGGGTGGCCAAATTGGGTAGTTCTTCAATTCCCACAATATCATCCGAGGCAAACTCGTAGTATGATATATTCGTACTGAATGGATCCTGTATCAGTATGATCTTGTCATTTGCATAGGGATGTTTTTCCGGTGCGCCGGTGAATGAAACGTGTTCTTCTCTGAAATTTCTGGACAGCTTATAAGTATCTACCTCGAACTTCTCGGCATGTTTCAGCAATTCTTTTACAGTCATTTTGCCCTCCCAGTATTCCATATGTAGTTACTTGTTCCGATATTGTCAAGAGCACAATCTCTCCGTGATGACACTTCATTACCATTCCTTCGTAAAAAACGGTTTTTATGCACAAGGTATATTTATACGGGGTTTTGCAAGAACCGCTATCATATTATCCCACACAGAATCAAGGAGTCGGCGCACCCACTTTGGCCACCTTCTTTAGGCAGTGTTTTCGGCTGTCCGTACCTTGTATCAAACCTTTTTTATCCTTGAAATAAATCTTGACACTAATGTCAACAATACTATAGCAACATTACAGAAATACATGAATCCACAGGGCATGTCGGTTATAGGGAATTTAGAGAGATACCTTACGAGGAGTATTCTATGTATGCGGTAATCATGGCGGGAGGAAAGGGAACCCGATTCTGGCCCCTGAGCAGAGAGAAAAGACCGAAACACCTGCTTAATATAACAGGCGAGAAGAGCATCATCCAATATACGGTGGACCGGATGACTCCCCTTATAAAAAAGGACAATATTCTGATTGTCACCGGTGCGAGCCACTGTGATGAAATCAGAGATCAGCTTCCCGAACTCCCGTTAGAAAATATACTGATCGAACCGGTGGGTAGAAACACCGCGCCATGTATCGGCCTTGCCGCAATACGCATACGAAAGAGAGATCCTGATGCCGTCATGGTTGTTCTCCCCTCCGACCATCTCATTACGGACACGGAGCGTTTTCTCGACTCACTCACCGTTGCACGCGACATGGCGAAACGGGAATCCTGCCTTGTTACCATAGGGATAACACCGAGATGGGCTGAAACCGGGTACGGATACATGGAGCGAGGCGAAGCGGCAGATACGATAAGAAAGACCAATGTGTATGCGGTTCGATCATTTCGCGAGAAACCGGACCGATCAACTGCGGAGACGCTTTTCAGTGATGGAGGTTTTTTCTGGAACAGCGGCATGTTCATATGGAAGGCATCCACCATATTGGACAAGATACGACAGCTGATACCCGACCTGTATGAGGGTCTTCTAAAAATAGAAGATTCCATCGGCACACAGCATGAGAGTGATGTTCTCTCCGAAGTCTACCAGGACATAAAGCCGATTTCCATAGATTATGGCGTCATGGAAAAGGTCCCCGATGTTTATATGGTAGAGGGGGATTTCGGTTGGAACGACATAGGAAGCTGGGATGCGCTGTGGGATGTTCTTGATAAAGATAATCACGGCAACGCGATGAGGGGGAACATCATAACCTTTAACACCTCAAATTCCCTTGTATACAGTCCGCATAAAATGGTGGCGCTCATCGGGGTAGAAGATCTTATAGTCGTGGAGACGAAAGATTCACTCCTTATATGCAGGAGGGGCGACTCACAGGACGTCAAAAAGGTCGTGGAATATCTTGAAGAAAAAGGCTTGAAAGAGTACCTATGAACATAGAGACTATTATCGGATTTATGGCGGCTTTGTTATCCGCAATATCCATGGCACCCCAGGTCGTCAAAATATACCGCACGAAAAAGACATCGGACCTGTCGCTGGGCGCATTCGGAACGCTGGCAACCGGCCTTTTCCTGTGGCTTGTCTACGGACTGCTGATACACTCGCTTCCGGTAGTCGTGGGAAACGGCATAGGGTTCACTATCACCACATATATCATCATTATGAAGATACGGCATGGGTAACACAATCCTTATGATATTGATGAATTATCAAAAAGATAGAGGGACGAGAGAGTTGCTGTCCATCAGTTTTCAAATCTGATCTTTCCCGTGTCTTTCAGGTTATAACCGGGAAGATTTCCGGACAAATTGCTTACCTTGACCGGATCAATGTAATTTATAAATCTCTTCATAACGCTTGTTGACCATAACTCCGCAGGTATAACAAGATCAAATAGCTCCTCCTTGAGCGGAAGAAAATCAAGTCCAAGGGGATAGGTTACATACTCTATACCCAATCCCACATCCGCTTCATCAAAAAAGACCTTGAGGGCCACGTCCATATGGCTGTCGACTTCTTCATCAAAGCCATTGATATCATTCTTGTTCACATGCTGCTCTCTTAATAAATATTCCAGAAGGACACGCGTGCCGGAACCTTCACATCTGTTGATGAATCTTGCTTTTTTTTCTATAATATCTTCCAATCCCTTTAACCTCATGGGATTGCCCTTTTTTACGATCAAGCCCTGTTGTCTGCGCCACAAATTGACCACAACATATCGTTGCCCCGAGAGGGCTCTATCAAGAAAGGGAAGATTATATTCTCCCGTCTCCATGTCCAGCAAATGTGTACAGCATACCTGCCCTTTTTTCAGAGCGAAAGCATGTACGCCTTTGGAGCTGCCTATTGATGAATAGAATGCAATGGACTCGGGAAATTTTTCTTGAGAATAGAGAAGTACAAGCTTTTCCATAAGGACATCATTACTGCCCACAATAAAGATATCTTTTTCCCTATGGACATTTTCATCAATCCATCTCGTGACATGCCTCTCCGGAAAAAGCCACTTACCGGCAATGCGCACATGGGGAATATTACACTCTTTTA
Source organism: Syntrophales bacterium (assembly GCA_036825195.1). Lineage (GTDB taxonomy): Bacteria > Desulfobacterota > Syntrophia > Syntrophales > UBA2210 > UBA2210. Next base: position 103,983 of record DAISYQ010000006.1, on the reverse strand, counting down.
CCAGTTGATATACCTTCTTTTCATTCAGTCTCAGAAGTGTGGCGAGTTCTTTTGTTGTCAGTAATGTATTCATAATATTGGAAAATACCACGCAAGGCAGGGAAAATCAACGAGAATTAAATTATTACCATTAATGCCTCATACTAACTATTAGTCTTTAATATTGATACATAATGACTATTATGGTAGGAACCTCATGCAACATGAATCAAATGAAGGGAGTGTATTATGAAAAGAAACTGTTTTTTAAAGTCAGTTGCCGTATCCTTATTATGTTTAACATTAGTGTTTTTCTCGACATTCGCACTAGCTGGCCCCTCCGGCAAATTGGTCATGTTCCATGCGGGCAGTCTTTCCGTCCCCTTTGCTGCCATGGAAAAGGCATTTGAGGCCAAATATCCAGATGTCGATCTTCAACGTGAGGCAGCCGGAAGCCAGAAGTGCGCACGGAAGATATCGGACTTAGGCAAGCCCTGCGATATCATGGCATCAGCCGATTACAAGGTGATCGATAAACTGCTCATACCTAAGTATGCAGACTGGAACGTACGTTTCGCGACCAACCAGCTCGTCCTTTGCTATACCGACAAGAGCGCCTATGCCAACACGGTCAATGCGGATAACTGGTATGAAATTCTCCAAAAGAAGGACGTCGTTTGGGGACATTCCGATCCTAACCTCGACCCTTGCGGATACCGATCTCTCATGGTTATGCAACTCACTGAAAAAGCGCTGAACAAGCAAGGACTTTACGATAAACTGATCGCAAATCGCCCGAAGGAAAATGTTCGTCCCAAGTCAGTGGAGTTAATATCCCTCCTCCAGACGGGCAATATGGACTATGCGTGGGAATACCTCTCCGTTGCCGTTCAGCACGGCCTGAAATACATTGTTCTTCCGGATGAAATAAATCTTGGAAATTACAAGTACGATTCTATCTATGAGAAGTCCTCTGTTGAAGTGACCGGTCAGAAACCGGGAACTACGATGATCATCAAGGGCCAATCATGTACGTATGGTGTAACTCTGATTAAAAACGCACCCAACAGGGAAGCGGCCGTGGCTTTTCTGGAGTATATGCTCGATCCCGAAGGCGGTCTTAAAGTGCTCAAAGAAATGGGGCAACCTCCGTTTGTACCCTGCCGGGTGCCCACCGCGGAAATGCAAAAATCCCTCCCGGCCGAACTGCAAAAGCTGGTTGAGGTCAAAGATTAAGTGACAAAGAAAGAACCGTTTTTCTGGGTTACCATCTCCTGCGGCATCGTAATTATGGCGTTCATTCTTCTTCCTCTCATCGAGATGATGACTGCGCCGTCTTTTGCGATGCTGAAGGAAACCATTAAAGATAAAGATGTTGTCAGGTCGATCTGGCTGAGTATTTACACAGCCGGATCGGCCGCCCTGATCTCATTTATCTTTGGAACACCGCTCGCCTATGTCCTTGCCCGTAACGATTTCAAAGGGAAAAAGCTGATAGAGAGTATTATCGATCTGCCCGTAGTGATACCCCACCCTGTCGTGGGTATCGCCATACTCAGCGTTGCCGGGAAAAATCACTGGATCGGTGAGTTGATCAATCAGATCGGCATCCGCATCATGGGAAGCGTTACCGGAATTATTGTGGTGCTCACATTCGTTGGAATGCCTTTCTACATAAACTCCGTTAAAAGTGGATTTGAGAGCATCCCCCCGAGGCTGGAAAAGGTGTCGCGCAGCCTCGGAGCATCGATGTTCAGTACTTTCTTCAGGATAACATTTCCTCTTGCATGGAAAAGCATGCTTGTGGGTATTGTCATGTGTTCCGCCAGGGCGATCAGTGAATTCGGGGCCGTGGTAATTATCGCCTACCACCCTATGATCGCCCCGGTCATGATATATGAGAGATTCGAGGCATACGGTCTTAAATACTCTCAGCCTGTGGCGGTATGGCTCGTGTTCATCTGCCTGACGCTCTTTCTGATCCTGAGGATGCTCACCCTCCATGACAGGGAAAAGGCGGCATGATACGTATACAAGATCTCAACATCCATCTCAAAGATTTCAGCCTGTTCAATATTAACCTTGATATAGGGAGGAACGAGTTCTTCATCCTCATGGGACCGACAGGTGCAGGGAAAACGGTCCTCCTCGAAGCAATTGCCGGGCTGATTCCGATAAAAAGCGGGAATATCTATATTGGCGAGAAGAACGTCACAAAACTCGCCCCGGAAAAACGGGGAGTCAGTATCGTATATCAGGACTATTCACTCTTTCCTCATCTGACCGTCCGCGAAAATATGCGCTATGGATTGCATTTTCACAAGATCGACAAAAAGTTGTCCGATCAGACATTTGACCGCCTGGTGGAAAATCTGAACCTCTCCTACATCCTGAATCGTCTTCCGCTCAATCTGAGCGGCGGCGAGCTGCAACGAGTCACTATGGCACGGGCCCTCATGGTGAATCCTGATATCCTGCTCCTTGATGAACCGCTCTCGGCTCTTGACCCCGCCTTCAGGGAAGAGATCAGGGCGGGGCTTAAAAAACTGCACAGGGATTCCGACGTCACCTTTCTCATGGTGACACATGATTTCGCCGAAGCGCTTTCACTGTCTGACCGGGCGGCAATCATGAACAACGGGAAAATAATACAGACAGGAAGCATGGAAGGCATATTCAAGCGACCGGATTCCACATTTGTAGCGGATTTTGTCGGTATGAAGAACCTCTTCATCGCGCAGTTTCGCGAAACAAAGGCATATACGGGAACCCTGGAAATTACGCTGAGCACAATGCCTTCGAACGGCAAGGGGTACATAGCGATCAGACCGGAAGACATTGTCCTCAGCCGGGAGAAGTTAACCTCAAGCATGAGAAACTCCTTCGCGGGACATATAATCGAAATAACCGATTGCGGCTTATACTACGAAACCGGTATCATGGTGGAGAATATCATATTCAAGTCCCTGGTTACAAAGAGCGCCCTGATCGATCTCCAGCTCGTGGAAGGAGCCCGGATCTTTGTCTCTTTCAAGGAAACCGCCATTCACACATTTTAATCCTATCCAATAGTTGCTTTTCCGCGTTGACCACTGAAGATAAAAAGATTATACGTAGGAATATCGTTTACAATACCGCGAAACAACTGTACTGGACTTTCCCGAATATACAATGAAACGTTTCGTGTCTCACCCATTACAGAGGAGTAGGACGTATGAAGCTCACTATTATCTACGATAACGAAACAGATAGACAGGATCTCAAGGCCGACTGGGGTTTTGCCTGTCTCGTAGAGGCCCACGAGAGGAATATCCTCTTTGACACCGGGGCAAATGGGGACATTCTCCTGGATAATATGAAGGCATTGGGCATCAAACCTTCATCGGTAAGCGATGTGGTTATTTCGCATGACCACTGGGATCATACCGGGGGACTGGACGATTTTCTCAAAGAAAACAGCGATATCAATCTCTACATTCCTTCGTCTTACAGCGTACCGTCCGACTGGGCACGGGAGATCATCGTCGTGAAGGAACCTATACGGATCTGTGAAGGTGTCTTCTCCACGGGAGAACTTCGGGGGGTCGAGCAATCACTCATCGTAAGCACAAACCAGGGTTCGGTTATCATAACCGGCTGTTCTCATCCCGGTGTGAAGGACATACTGGAAGCTGCTTCCACACATGGAAAGATACATGCCGTAATCGGTGGGCTCCACGGTTTCAACGAACTGAGATTGCTGGAAGAGATATCGGCAATATGCGCCACTCACTGCACGGAATATAAGGCGGAGATACAATTCCTCTACCCTGATGCATATATAGAGGGTGGAGCGGGGAGGATAATCGAGATATAGGATCGGAAGCGGGTCTCGAATTCCGAGTAACCGACGCAAGAATGAAACGACACAAAAAACCTGAAACAGATAAGGAGAGATTTACGTGGGATTTTTGAAGATATTCTCGGGCAAGGGCCCTGAAGAGTATGAGCACAGGGGAGATGAATTCTTTGAACTCAAGGAATATGGGGCGGCAAAGCTGGAATACGAGACCGCCCTGGATAAGATGAGGAAAAAAGCTCCGGACGATACAGATCTCGGAAACCGCCTCAGAGAGAAGATACTCAAAAGCAGAGAAAGACTGGCACTGCAACATAAGCACAACGGAGAGCTATTGAGAGAATCGGGCGATTATGAAGGTGCCATGGAACTATTTAACCTTGCTCGCGAATTGACCGATGATTCGGAGCTTAAGGCCGAGATCGGTAACCTGTTGAACGGCAAACAATCCCACATCCCGCAGGAAGATGTGGAGGTTCTGCAGTCCGACCCCCAGGAACAGGAGATCGAAATCCAGGAATGGCATGTAGAAGAAGATGAATACTTTACCGCCCTGTGCGGCGCGCTCCCGGATGAGGCGCAAGATGCCTACCGAGGCTATGGAGAAGCATTCATCAAAGGATACGTGGCTCTGAATAGTGGGGACTATGAACTGGCATTAACAAAATTATCACAGGCAATGGAAGAAAATCATCCTGACAGCCTGATTCCTCTCGAACTGGCAACCGCATACCTGAATCTGAAACGCTACGACGATGCCGTCGCGCTTCTTGAACTATTTGTCACCAAGCATCCCGATTACATACCCGGATATCAGATCTTCTGCGAAGCCCTGTGGGCGATAAACAGATTCGACGAAGCAGATGATCTGCTGCTTTCCTGCCCGCAGGCAATAGTTGAATCAACACCCGTTCTGCATCTCAGAGGTGAATCGCTGTACCGGTCAGGAAGGTACGAGGACGCGGAAGTCTTCTACCGGAAACTCCTCGAATCGCTCAACTGGGATGAACTCACCGCCCTGTCTCTGGCGGCAACATATGAAGCGCTGGGGAAAAAGCAGGAAGCCCTTGCCCTGTACAGTGAAATCATGTCTCAATGCCAAAGCTGCAGAATGAGAATTAACCCCTTCGTCAAACAAAAATACGCCGATATCTCCATGGAACTCGGAGATCATTCGGCGCAAATACTGGAGATATATCTTTCCCTGGTTGATGAAGATCCGGCGGGAAGGGAAAACCATTTCAGAAAGGTCGAGCAGATTTACATCGCTAAGGGAAATGAAAGAGAGGCGCGCAGATATCGGGCTTTCGCTGATAGTCTGAACAAACCACCCACAGGGTAAGAGAAATGAATATTACCCTTCTATTGATAGACGCCCTCAACCTCATCCGCCGTGTCTATGCCGCACAACCGGGGGATGACGGACCGGATCGCGTGAATGACGCCCTTCAAACAAGCGTTTCATCCCTCCAACGCGCCCTGCGCGAATGCCAACCCACCCACGCAATCAGCGTCTTTGACGGACACGAAACGAGCTGGCGCCACAGCCTGTATTCCGAATATAAGGCCGGTCGAGAACCCATGCCCGAAGCCCTTTGTTCGCAGATGGACCGGTTCAGGGAAGCCTTTTCCGATGCAGGCGCCCGTCCTGTGGGTTTTTCCACCGTGGAAGCAGATGATATCATAGCCACACTGGCCGTCAAGGTAGCATCAAGGGGCGGACAGGTCATCATCCTCTCGACCGATAAAATGTTTCTGCAGCTTGCTTCAGATCTGATCGTGGTGCGTGACCATTTCCAGAAACTGAACATGGATCAGGCATGCGTAACGGGAAAACTGCATGTGCGGCCGGATCAACTGGTGGATTTCTTTGCCCTGACGGGATACCCCGGCAACAATATTCCCGGCGTTGCCACGGTAGGCCCGAAGACGGCCGCCCGGCTACTGAATGAACTGGAGGATCTGGATACAATCCTGTCGGTCGCTTACACAATCAAGGGCAAAGCAGGCGAGATGTTATGCAAACATGCCGAAGAGGCACGCATGTCACAAACGCTGGTTCGCCTGAAAGATGATTTGGAACTGGGTCTGAACCTGAACCTATTTCGCTATACTCCGCACGCATAATACAGCACCCCTGCATGGCCCTCGTCAAGGATCACGCTTGACATCCTTCTATTCCTATCTTAGAATTTTAACCTGTCATAAAAAGATACGGTATTGGTAGTATATTAAGGAAACGTACATGGTGCATCAGGTGGTTGTCAGGAAGGCCATTATAGAAGAAATTGACTGGATCAATGCTCAATATGACAAGGTTGATTTCAAACATTCGGTGTATGAAAACGAACACATAGCAATAGCTGAGTCAGACGGCCAGAGAATCGGTTTAGGCCGTTTACAATACATCGAAGATGGTGTGGGCGAATTAGGCGGTATGTATGTAAATGAAGAATATAGAAGGTTTGGAGTTGCACATAAGATCGTTGAGTACCTTATAAAAAATTCGCAAAAATATAGAATAATCTATTGCATACCGTTTTCTCATCTTGACTGCTTTTACAGACAATTTGGATTTGTGTCAGAAAAAAACTTGGCTGAAGTGCCGAGAAAAATAGTGGATAAATACAGCTGGTGTCAATCTGCCTATGAAAGTCCGACAGTGCTCCTCGTTATAAACAGAACGTAGCGGTATGACTATCATATTCAGTTGGAAAGAAAAAATCTCCTCTGACTTGAGACGCAAGGATATTCTGACGATAAACGACCTGAGATAGGGGACAAATTGAAAAAGACAATATTCCATTAATTCGGATGCAATGAACCGCATCAAATATTTATTCTTTTACCTATACGAACTGAATAGTATGACCTTAGCAGTAAAACTCCCCGCGGCAAGCCGCGGGGAGTTTTGCAAAGAATTTTCATAAATAACTAGCAAGTTTTAATAAAGCGGTTTTCTTTCATTGATCTTTCCGATTCCATTTCGATTGCATCGAGACCGTGTGATCCGCCCCAACGGTTATCGTACCTTTCCAGATCCAGCTCTTGACCCACAATTCGCCGGGTATGGGCTGCCAGCCTTCCTGCGGGTCGATCTCCATCTCAATCACATCCCCCTGCCGTGTAATCTGATACGTTCCGGCGACAATCCCCAACGTCCCGTCGGCACCGGCGGAGAACCGCCCTCTTCGTTCGATCCCGTCTTTCAGTGTGGGCAGATCCGGTATGGGTGGTGAAAAATCAAGACGGACCTCATGTCTGTCATTGAATCCAACCATTGTGCGAATTTCATAATGTCCGGCATTATCGACAAGTTCGTAACGTGTTTGCCCGTCCTGATACATCAGGTGCTGATCTGGCTGTAATGGTGGCAATTTACCATCATGGGACGTATTCCAGCATCCGATAATCGGGGCGGCACTATAGCGGCTCAAATACACAAACTTCCAATTGGCCGGAATGGGGAGTTTTTTCGGCTTCCGTTCTTCTCCTCCGATTTTAATGACAATCTCGGTGCCTGAACGGGGCACGAAATTCATCCCTTTCATGTGATACAACGGGAAATAGTCAAATGTCACCGCGTCACTTCCGCCAATCGGAGCCAGAAATCCCTCTGACCATTTCTTGCGAGGAGCCTCTTTGACTCGAAATTCTATAGATTTTCCTGCATGATCCTGCATCTTGAGCGAGGCATCCAGACCGGATGCCGTCACATCGAAACGATATGCCATATCCGGAGCAATAAAAAATGTATCATGGTCTGATTCCTGTATCACAAAAGCTCCATTGGTATAATAGGAATCGGCAGGGCCGTCATGGTGATATAACAACACTCTGGCACCCCGACCTCTTGTATCATCAAAGTTCTGCAATTCGATGGTGGTATATTCGGGATCATCCTCAATATCTACCAGCATAAGCTTGTCCATTCGAACCACAGCGATATTTAAGGGCGAATACAACAGTCCTGTAGAAGGACCGTCATATATTTCTGCCGGATTGCTGTGATTCCCCAGATATTTCTGATGATCCACCGCCGAATCCTTTGTATTCACCGTCAAATACTGACACCCGCTGAGTGCCGCCATACCAGCAAGTCCCATGACTACAAACACAGTAACCATCCATTTCATCGATCTTCTCCTCTCTTTTTTGATTCTTGTTTACTGATTAAAAAGTATGATTACGGCATGCCGATCCAGACAGCATGCGCGACCAGTCCGAATTTCCTCAGTTCTCCGACAAGTTGCAGGCCTGCGAAACTTCCGTGATACGAGGGCCGTTCCGTCTCCCAGATGAGCAACAGGGCCATATCGCCGGCAACGGACGCATGCATATAGACCTCCGCAGTAACAATTCCGGAAGTGGCGGTGATCTCCCGCATCAGCTTGCCAACCTCTTCCAGTGCTGCTTCAGAGATATCGACCGTCTGTAATTTAATTAATTCCATCCATCTCATAGTTTCTACCTTTTCCCCTGTGCTTCATAACTCATAAATTTTCGGGCTTTTTATGTTCCCTTCAGCAATCGGCGTGCCAGCATATTACGAGGCACTGAAATACATCCAATTTCGGGTAGTTACGCATTTACACGCACAAAATACAGGAAGTCGATTGTATCGGTCTGTAAAATATCGCAGAAAAAACTGTCATATTTATCAGTTACTGTATATACTGTCATATATTGCAGAAGTTTCTGAGACTACGCAGGAGGGAAGCGCTATGGACGTGGACGAGCGAGAATTTTTCCGGGAAGCCACACTGAAAATGTGCGGCAGTCTGGAGATTGAAAAGGCGATGTCGCTGTGTGTGCAATACATCAGCAGATTTATCCCGATCGATATGCTGTTCTTAAATCTTTATGAGCCCGATCTGGGAGCCATGCGAACCATCGCCACGGCAAGTGTTTCCGGAGGGAAGCAACTGGACCGCCTCACCTTTCTGCCCGAAGATGCCAAGGCCTATCTCAATGAAATGAGACGCCGGCATCTCAAAGAGGGCGGCCTTATCGATGCATTGATCGTCAATCGTCCCCAACAGGATCCCATATGCCGTACGATGATAGAAGATTTCGGCATATCGGACAGCTCGCTGCTGGTCATGCCGTTGACCCTCGAAGGGGATAATGTGGGACATGTGATTTTCAAGGTACCGGGAAAAGATATCTATTCATCCGAGCATGCCCGTCTCGTATCACTCCTCAAGGAACCCTTTGCCATTGCCATGTCTAACGCAGTGCAGCACCAGGAAGTTCTCAGGCTCAAGGATCTGCTTGCTGATGATAATCGTTACCTGCAGGATGAGCTGCAGCGACAGAGCGGAGATGAGATTATCGGGGCCGATTTCGGTCTGCAGAGGGTCATGAACCTAGTCCATCACGTGGCCCCCCTTACCAGCCCGGTCTTGTTGCTGGGTGAAACCGGAACCGGAAAAGAGGTCATCGCGAGCGCCATTCACCGCGCTTCTCCACGCCGGGAGAATCCGTTCATTCCGGTCAACTGCGGCGCGATTCCCGAAACACTGATAGACAGCGAATTGTTCGGCCACGAAAAAGGAGCCTTTACCGGAGCTTTGAACCGGAAGCGCGGGCGCTTCGAGCGGGCTCACGGCGGTACGATCTTCCTTGACGAAATCGGAGAACTCACTCCCGAAGCCCAGGTCAGGCTCCTGCGAGTACTACAGGAAAAAACATTTGAACGGGTCGGAGGAACAGAATCACTCAGTGTCGATATCCGGGTGATCGCGGCGACCCATCGCGACCTTCCTCAGATGATCGCCCAGGGGAGATTCCGGGAGGATTTATATTTCCGGCTCAAAGTCTTTCCCATTGAAATCCCACCTCTTCGGGAAAGAAGCGGCGATATTCCCGCGCTGGTCCAGCATTTTCTGCTTAAGAAATCCCGAGAGATGAAACTGGGCTCTGTTCCGGCTTTGGCCTCCCGGGCACTCGATCTACTGATGACCTATAACTGGCCGGGAAACGTGCGGGAACTTGAAAACGCTGTAGAACGCGCGCTGATTCTCAGCCACGGAAAGCCACTGGTGTTTGCCGACTTCGATCATGCCCCGCCTCCCGTTCCGGACAGTGCTCCCTCAGACACCAAAGTTCCGCTACCGCTGGATCAGGCAATGGGAGAACATATCCTCAGAGTGCTCACCATGACCGGCGGAAAAGTCGAAGGCAGCGATGGAGCTGCCGAACTGCTGGGGATTAATCCGGGAACCCTGAGACACCGCATGCGCAAATTGGGCATCCCTTTCGGTAGAAACGTAAAAAAGTATGGAAATAAAAATTAGTCCGTGTGTCTTTTTTGGCTACCATGCGACGGTCGCTTATTTTTAAACGATACTGACAAAACATTTTGACACAAACAAGAAATCATGCGAGAAGGAGATGTACAGTTAATACATTATCCGACAATGAGTTATATGGTAGAATTTGTCCTCTGGAACACAAGATGAATAAGCCACACAATCAAATCATTGAAGGAAGTATCAAAGTAACCTTCTGGGGAGTTCACGGAACTCTGCCGGTACCGGGGCGGAAGACAGTTCGATATGGGGGCAATACATCCTGCATCAGCGCTGTATTCCCAAATGGTGCATTCTTCATTTTTGATGCCGGAACAGGAATTAAAGAACTATCAAATTATTTAACATCTCAAGATCACACAATCACAAAAGCGACGGTATTTATCTCACATCCTCACTGGGATCATATCAACGGCTTCCCCTTCTTCGCGCCTCTGTATATAAGGGGAAACCGGTTTGAGATCTGGGGCCCTCCGAATGGAGGCATGTCCATGCAGGAATTGATATCGGGACAAATGGACGGCATATATTTCCCCATCAATATCAAGGAATTCGACGCAACAGTTTCATTCAGCGATTTGGGAGAAGAAAGGTTTTCCATAGACACAATAGAGATACAAACCATCTTTCTGAATCATCCGGGAAAATGTCTCGGATATCGCCTGAGCTATGGAGGCAAGTCCGTCTGCTATGTCACGGACAATGAAATGTACCTGGAATCCAACAGACTTTACAGCGAAAGGTATATCCATGATCTGACGGAGTTCGTAGCGGATACCGATATATTGATAACCGACTGTACATACACGGATGAGGAGTATGAAGCAAAAATCGGATGGGGACATTCTTCCATAAATCAGGTGATAGAACTGGCCGACCGAGCCAGGGTAAAAAGGCTATTCCTGTTTCATCATGATCCTGATCAGACCGACGACGACATAGACGGTAAATTGAAAATGGCGCTGACTCAATTAAAGAAAAAGGGGTCATCCACCCTATGCATCGCACCGAAAGAGGGAGAATCATTCACCGTATAAAAAGGCAAAAATTTGGAAAGCCCTGTAGCGTGACTTGTATTAGCTCTCTTTGATTCTCGACTCTCATGTGTGCCTTTTTCCGCAGAAGGTCTTCGCAACGTTGTAACAAAATGACAAAATCCCTTAAACAATCAAATCGTAACGAATGCTGTAATGAAACGCAAAGGACCCCCGATCCTCCGCAGGATGAAAGCACCTTCAAGTTTACTCTTCGGTTCTGGATGGGGATTGTACTGCTTACAACCAATCAGCCTATTGGCTGGGCAGCCTTGGCGATTTGTAACACTCTTGCCATACAAAAATGTGATATCTTCTTTACCTATCTCGGCTGTGCATTCTACGCCCTGACATGGGGAATGCTGGGACTGGGGGTGGTACTGGCAGGTCCGGAGGGAATCCGTTATTCCCGCCTTCTCATTAGGAGGGTATGGACCTATCTAATGCATCTTTTTACCCTACGAAAGGTATAAAGAGGCACTGAGAAATCATCCTGGTCCTATGAAAACATACCCCTACCACCCCTTGTTATTCCGGCAGATGGACAACTCATGGCATTTATTCGCCATTTCCTTCAAGTAGCGTTAACCATCTATAAACTGTCATGTGTTCCTCTACAGTCTCTTTACGCTTAGTCCGCCTGTCTCCTGAGAAAGGCAGGTGTTTCGAAATCCGGATTGTCATCATCATTGATCATTCCCATCCTGACAATAACAGGTTTTTCTCCCGTCTTCTCGTCCCGGTTTCTTTTAAATGTTGGGACTGAAAGATCCTCTCTTTTTCTGTCATGTAAACCCGGCATCTTAGGAATTTCAGGAATCCGCTCTACACTCCGGCCCATCGAATCGAATCCCGTTGCGATAACGGTAATCCGTACCTCGTCCCCCATATTTTCATCGACAACCGTTCCGAATATAATGTTCGCGTCTTCGTGTGCCTCGGTCTGGATCAGTGATGAAGCCTCATTGACCTCAAAGAGTGTCATCTCGGGTCCACCGGTTATGTTGAGGAGGATACCCCGCGCGCCCTGAATCGAGTTATCCTCGAGCAGGGGGGAGGAAATCGCCTTCTGTGCGGCTTCAACAGCCCGGTTATCTCCGCCGGCTACGCCGGTTCCCATAAGAGCCAGCCCCATCTCGGACATGACGTTCTTGACATCGGCGAAATCGAGATTGATCAGCCCGGGAACCATAATAAGATCGGAAATCCCCTTCACACCGTTATAGAGGATATCATCAGCCTTCTTGAAGGCATCCGGCAGGGACATACTTCTTCCACTGATACTCAGAAGTCTTTGATTCGGTACTACGATAAGGGTATCGACCACTTCTTTCAATTCTTCAAGGCCGGCTTCCGCCTGCTGCCACCGTCTCTTCCCTTCGAACTGGAACGGTTTTGTGACGACTGCAACGGTAAGGGCCCCCAACTCTTTCGCGACCTCCGCAACTATCGGTGCACCACCGGTACCGGTCCCACCACCGAGACCTGCCGTTACGAAAACCATATCGGCACCATCCAGAAGTTCTCTCAGCCTGTCCTTGGATTCGATAGCGGCCCTCCTGCCCACTTCAGGGTCCGATCCGGCACCAAGGCCCTTCGTAACTTCGGCTCCCAGCTGCACCTTTATTGGAGCTTTTGACGCCACCATGGCCTGGGAATCCGTGTTTGCCACGATGAAGTCCACGCCGGTGAGATTATAGGTCATCATCATGTTAACCGCGTTTCCTCCGCCACCTCCGACACCGATGACCTTGATCTTTGCCACATTGCTCTGAGCACCGCCTTTTACTAACTCAAACATATCCATGTCCTCCTTCCCCTTACCTAAAAAAAATCGTTGAACCATCTTTCCAGTTTTTTTCTTATCCCGCTAAACATACTATTTTCATTTCTCTTTACGTTATATCCGGAGCGATCCTTACTCCCACGGACAACCAATCCCACTCCTGTCGCATACATCGGATTATTGACGATATCGGTGATACCCCCAACACCAACGGGATATCCCTTTCTTACCGGCGTATTGAATATCTGCTCCGCCAGTTCCGTTATCCCTTCAAGGGTTGCTGTTCCTCCCGTCAGTACCACACCGGCAGTCAGCAGATCATCGTATCCCGATTTGACGATCTCCCTCTGAGCAAGGCTGAGGATCTCTTCCATGCGCGGTTCGATGATCTCTCCCAGCACCTGCCGTGAAACCGTTCTCGGATTTCGCCCCCCCACACTTGGAACCTCTATGTTTTCATTTGGAGGTATCTGGGGCGTATAGGTACTGCCATACCGTATCTTGATCTTTTCGGCTTCCAGGACCGGGGTTCGCAGGCCCACCGATATATCGCTCGTCACATAGTTGCCTCCCAGAGGCAGGACTGCGGTATGTTTAATGCTTCCTTCGGCGAAGACCGCAATATCAGTGGTACCGCCGCCGATATCGATCAGGGCAACGCCGAGTTCCTTTTCGTCCTGACTGAGGATTGTTTCACTCGATGCCAAGGGTCCCAGAACCATCTCGTTCACATCCAGACCCACACGATTGACCGACTTGATTATATTCTGTATGGAGGTAACGGCACCGGTTACGACGTGAACCTTCGCCTCGAGTCTGACCCCCGACATTCCTATGGGATCCTTTACTCCGTCCTGATCATCTACGATATAGTACTGGGGCAATATGTGAATGATCTTTCTATCAAGAGGGATGGCAACCGCTTTCGCGGCCTCCAGCGCCCTCTGCACATCATATTCATCCACCTCACCGCCCTTGACCGCCACAATGCCGTAGCTGTTCAAACCCTTGATATGATTCCCCGCAATGCTCGTGAATACGGACCGTATCTCGCATTCCGACATCAATTCCGCTTCTTCCACTGCCCTTTTAATAGAATCGACGGTATTGTCGATGTTCACCACTATACCTTTTCGGAGTCCTTCTGATGGATGGGTGCCGATACCGATAATATCTATCCCGACATTTGAAACCTCACCGACGATAGCGCACGTCTTGGTTGTTCCTATATCCAGCCCTACGACGATATTTTCCCTCTTTGCCATCAGTTCACCCTTTCCGACGTCATATCTCTGTCTTGAGATCTTCCGTCAGACTTTTCGGACCAAAATCTTTTCCGCGCTGAACAATAATCCTGCTGCAATCCACCAGATCAATACTCAAAGATGTCCCATCCAATCCCCTTTGGGCCAGGTCAGCCATAACCCTCTTGAGTCTCGTTAACTTCTTTTCATACTCACCAAACCCGAGATTCAAAAACAGATGGGTGTCCGTAAAAATCGAAAGGTCATAAACGTCATCTGCATAAATCTCCGACACATTCCACGCCCTCGGGAAGTTGTCCTGTTTAGAGAGACAATCCAGAAACGCAAAGGCCTTCTCCAGCAGATCCTTATTTACGGTCCCGTCCCGGTAAAAACCAGTGAGCACGGGGATATCAACGGTATCACCTGTTGCAAATTTCTTGAACGCCTCTCCGTTTCGATCCACGACATAGAGGTCGTTGCCATCCTTAACCAGAGCGGCAGCATTCCTCTCGACAACCTTAATAACCAGCCGGTCGGGAAGTTCGCGACCGACGGATGCATCCTTGATCCAAGGGTCCTGTTCTATATCTCGTTTCATCTTCCCGAGATTTGCAGTCAGGATATTCATAGAGGCTGATATCTCCGCATGCTCAACAATCTTCTCTTTACTGACCCTGTCGCAACCCTTGACAACAGTATTCTTCAACCGAAAATATTCCGCACATAGGGCGAAATTATATGCATACACCATGAGAATCGCCAACAGACCGGCAACACCGATAATGGTGAGTGTCCTGAAAATATCACCACGAATCACTCCAGATCGCCGTTTCAGCCTGTTCTTTTTGTGCATGATCTTTTTTGTGAGGGGCTTTTTCATACTCATAGTCCCTCCCCTATGATTTTCAACTCCGTCTCAAGGGAAATTCCCCTCTCATCCAGGATCTTCCTTCTGATCGTATCAATCAGGACAAGAACATCCTCAGCCGTTGCACTTCCCACATTGACGATGAAGTTCCCATGCTTCCCGGATATTTCCGCTCCTCCCACCCTGAGCCCTTTGAGGCCGGCCTCTTCGATCATTCTTCCCGCCGGACTGCCGGGTGGATTCTTGAAAACGGATCCCGCACTCCGGTATTCGAGCGGGTGCTTTTCCTTACGCTTCGCGATGAAATCTTTGATTCTTTTCCTGATTGCCTCCTTCTTTCCTCTTGCCAGATGAAAATCGGCACCGGTAATGATCGTTCCCTCAGGAAGCGAGAGATTCCGATATTCGAACAGCAGATCTTTCCTTTCCACCTCCAGACTCTCAGCGCTGGCATCGAGAATGGAGATTGAGTGCACTACATCCTTCAACTCCTTTCCCCATGCGCCGGCATTCATCTTCACACCGCCTCCGACACTGCCCGGAATCCCGGCACAAAATTCCAGTCCCGTGAGGGATTCCCCAACCGAGAAATCAACAATAGCGGGAAGGGAAACGCCTGCCTCGGCATGTACGAAAACGCTGTCAGCATCATTCTTTCCCGAAGCAGATTTCGCAGAGGATTTTTCATTGAGCACCTTCATACCTCGAAGTGCTTCCAGAGAAATCAAGACTCCCCGGTATCCGCCATCCCGTACAATAAGGTTTGTACAATTCCCGACAGGCAGGAACGGAATTCCCTCTGTTAAGAAAAAGGAGACGGCATCTTTCAATTCCCCGTTCGTGGCGGGAACGATCAAGACATCGGCCATTCCTCCGACTCCCATGGATGTGTGCAGAGACATGGGTTCTTCGAAAAGTACCTTTCCGGTAATCATTGAGCCTATGATGTCTCTGAACTGTCGGTTCGCAATCATCGGATTTATTCCTTACCAGCCTCTGATGACTCCTCGCTTCTCAGTCTTTCCAGCAAATCCTCTCCTATCTTCCACACATTTCCCGCCCCGAGCGTGACAACCACATCACCCGGCTTCGTTACGGTACAGAGATGATCGGTTATTTCCTTAAACCCAGAAAGATACATGACATCGTCATGACCATGATCCTTGATATCCTTACTGAGGTTCATGGAATGAATACCCTGAATCTCTTTCTCACTTGCCGCATATATATCTGTCAGTATGAGCACATCGGCATCGTCAAAAGCGTTCAGGAATTCATCATGCAGTGCTTTCGTTCGCGTATAGCGGTGCGGCTGAAACACGACAACGAGTCTGCTCCTCCACGCATTCTTAGCGGCCGCCAGCACTTCTCTAATTTCCGTCGGGTGGTGACCATAATCATCGGCTACGGTAATGCCACCGGTCTGTCCCTTGATCTCCAGCCGACGGTGAACACCCTTATAGGTGCGGATACCATCGCGAATTGTGGAAAATTTCATGCCCAGTTCCAGGGCCACCGCCACGGTTGCTATGGAGTTGTAGACATTAAACAGACCGGGAACCTGCAACTCCACCTCACCCAGAAGCTTGTCCCTGTGATAGAGAGAATATCGTGACGTCAGACCATTGAAAGATATATCGGCCGCTCTGAAATCGACATCTTTATATATCCCGTAGGTGATCGCTTTTCGTTTTACCCTCGGCAGGATATCCCTCACATTTTCGCAATCACCGCACATGATAACGGCCCCGTAAAAGGGAACCGAATTGGCGAATTGCAGAAAGGCATCCTTAATCTCCCCTATTCCCGGATAATAGTCCAGATGCTCTCGGTCGATGTTGGTAATAACGGCGATGTAAGGGTTCAGTCGGAGAAAGGAACCGTCACTTTCGTCGGCTTCGGCAACGATAAATCCTCCTTCTCCCAGCCGCGCATTACTTCCGATACTGTCAAGCCTGCCCCCTATCACCATCGTCGGATCAAGACCGCCGTACGCGAGCACGGTTGAAACCATGGAGGTGGTTGTCGTCTTCCCATGGCTGCCCGACACGGCTATGGAATATTTCAGTTTCAACAGTTCGGCCAGCATTTCAGCCCTCGGAATCACCGGGATATTCCTGCTGTGTGCCTCCATAATCTCCGGATTATCTTCACCGATTGCCGTTGACTTCACCACCACGTCGGCGGCGGTGAGATTTGTCGATTTGTGCCCGTGGAATATTCGGGCTCCCAGCGATTTCAGCCTCTCGGTAATATCCGTCTCTTCCAGATCCGACCCGCTGATTTTATATCCGAGATTCAGAAGGACCTCGGCAATCCCGCTCATCCCGATTCCCCCTATCCCGACGAAATGTATGTTCTTAACTCTCCGGTACATTATTCCTTTTCCTGTTTCGTATATCCAAGCATCGCCAGACACTCATCGACGATGCATTTAGCTGCCTTCACATTGCCCAGTTCCTCTGATTTTTCCTCCATTTTGCTTATTGTCTCCGGGCTGTCGGCGAGTCTCCTGATAACCCCGGCAAGGATTTTACCATCAAGATTCTCTTCGAGTACCATCTCGGCCGCTCCCATATCGGCAAGCATACGGGCGTTCAATTCCTGGTGTCCCCCTGCCGCGAACGGATACGGAATCAGTACGGATGCCTTTCCACTCGCGGTTATTTCGGCGATAGAGGTCGCTCCCGCTCTGCATATCAGAAGATCGGCCGATCCATATGCCGCTGCCATATCGGTGATAAAGGGATGCACAGCGGCATTGATCCCATAGTGACGATACGCTGCGGATACCTCTTCCAGATCTCTTGCCCCCGTCTGATGAGTTATTACCAGCCTGTCACGCATGCCATTCAGGTATTGCATGGAGTCCACAACCGCCCGGTTGATAGCCGACGCCCCCTGACTTCCACCAAATATAAGGATGGAGAATGTGTCGCCATCCCTATGGGATCGTTTGATCCCCTGCAGAAATTCTCTTCTCACCGGGTTTCCCGTCACAACCGTCTTTTCATCCGGGAACCATCTTCCCCCGTCGGGAAAGGTGAGAAAAATTCTATCGACAAATCTGCCGAGCATCCGATTCGTAAGACCGGGGAGAGCATTCTGTTCGGCGATCGCCGTCTTTACACCCATAAAATGAGCCGCTATCACCGCCGGTCCTGAAGCATACCCGCCGACACCCAAGGCGATATCGGGACGAAACGCCCGCAGAATCGACACCGACTGTGCGATACTTCGAGGTACCTTCAGCATCCCGCCTATCACCCCGACAATACCCCTGCCCTTTAACCCTTCTACCCTGATCGTTCGGAGCGTAAAGCCCATATCATGCAGGATTCTGGCCTCCAGCCCTCGTTCGGTCCCTATAAAAAGAACATCGCGTACCGTCTCTCTCTCCAGGAATTCTCCGGCAATCGCAACGGCGGGGAATACATGCCCTCCTGTACCGCCCCCAGCCAGCACGATCTTTATCCTCTTCGTTTCTCTCTCCATACCAAAACAACCGGTCTGATTATAAAGCCCACAGCGATGTCACCGACCAGAAAACAGAGAATAACGCGGTCAGTCCCCTACTCTGAGCGCTTCTCACCACTACACTGAAAAAGCACTCCCACATCCGCTACGGTAACGGCACCTTCTTCTTAGAAATCCTGCACAACGATATGATCATTACCGTCGCAACTACCGTTCCAATAATAACTATATGAACCATATAGCCCCTCCAGAGATTGGTGTTCGAGAGAAGAAGTCGATCTCTCAATCCCTCACTGCTCTCATTACGCAGTCTCGGCATTATCTTCTTTCCTTGCCTGGAAAGAAGATATATTCAGCAATATACCGACAGTTGCCATGCACATCATCAGTGATGTGCCTCCATAACTGAGAAAGGGAAGCACCAGCCCTTTCGTTGGAATCAACCCCATAACGGCCGCCATATTTATAAACGCCTCCAGGGCGATGACCGTAGTCAATCCGGAGGCAAGAAGCATCCCGAACAGATCGGAACAGGCAAAGGAAATCATGAAACCACGGACGATAAGGACTCCGAACAATACAAGAACAATGGCAACTCCGACAAAACCGCCCTCTTCCGCGATTACCGAAAGGATGAAGTCCGTATGCGGTTCAGGGAGATAAAAGAGTTTCTGCATCCCACTTCCAAGCCCCACACCGAAAGCCCCTCCCGAACCGAAGGAGATGAATGATTGTATTATCTGGAATCCTGTTCTGGTCGGGTCTTCCCATGGGTTAAGAAACGACATAAGCCTCTGCATGCGGTAACTTTCATGGATAACCAAAACTACTGCCACAGGGATTACAGCCGCTACGAAACCGGCAAGATATACAATCCGGCTCCCCGCCAGATAGAACATGAGCATAAATACCGTCACCATGATAACGGCCGCACCGAAATCGGGCTGACACAGCACAAGACCGATGATTATCATCATAATGACCAGTGGAACCAGAAAGATACGTGAGAATTCCTTCACGCATACAATCTTCTTCGTAAGGTAATGGGACAGAAATATAACCAGCATGATTTTTACCAGTTCGGATACCTGAAAAGAAACACCTCCGGCACGAATCCATCTGGTGGCGCCGCTTACTTTTGTACCGATACCGGGTATCATAAGTACGGAGAGGAGAACGATGGATATGAGGATACCGGGATAGGCCACCTTCTTCCACCATTGATACGGCAGTCGGGACATTACCATCATGATACCAAACCCCAGCAGGACAAACAGTATCTGCTTCTTGATGTAATGATACCCATCACCAAACTTCTCCATGGCAATGATAGAACTTGAGCTGTAGATCATAACCGTTCCGATGACGACCAGGGATATCGTAACGAGGAGGAGTATCACATCCGGTTTTCCCCTCATTGTTGAAGATGGTTCGCCCATATCCTCTCATCCTTCTCATGGCCCATGTGCTCAACGATATCCTTAAAAACCATTCCCCGTTCTTCATAGTTTTTGAATTCGTCAAAGCTTGAACAGCCTGGTGACAGCAACACGATGTCGCCTGATGAGGCATTATCGCGAGCCATATAGACGGCACTCTTGAGACCTTCCGCTCGTTCGGTCTTTACAATTCCACCGATAACGGACAGTATCTTTTTCCCTGCCTCACCGAAGGCGATCAGCATCTTGACCCTCTCTCGTATCAGGTGCGTGAGTACCCCAAAGTCGCCACCCTTGTATCTGCCTCCCACAAGGAGCACAACCGGCCTGTGAAAAGCCTCGAGTGCCCTGTAAACCGCATCCACATTGGTGCCCTTGGAGTCATCGTAGTAGTCCACGCCATCTATACTTCCTGCAAATTCAATCCTGTGGGGGATACCGGTAAAACTTTCCAGGGTTTCAATAATCCCTGCCGGCGGACATCCGCATATCCTTGCCGCAATTACCGCCGCCATGGTGTTTTCCAGATTATGCCTCCCCTTTAATCGTATCGATCGGATCGGATACTCCTCATCCTTCCCATCGAAGCGGTATCTCAGACAGTCGCCATCGATGAAGATCCCCTCCTTCAATCGTGACGATGAGCTGAACCGGACGACATGGCCGGCAGGCAGCCTCTGAGAGAGATCCTCCGATTCAGGATCGTCCACATTGAGAATGGCATAGTCTTCTGTCCCCTGGCATGCGAATATCCGTTCCTTGACCGACCGGTATTCCTCAAATGAGCCGTGATAATCGATGTGATCACTCGTTACATTCAGAAGCACTGCAATGAAGGGATGAAACTGCCTGACCCACTGCAACTGGAAGCTGCTCACCTCCAGCACGGCAAAATCGTCCTCCTGTTTGCCGTTTACATACGATATAAGGGGATTACCGATATTGCCTCCGACAAAAACCCTCCTGCCGCACTGTTCAAATATCCTTCCAAGTAGACTCGTGGTGGTCGTTTTTCCGTTCGTTCCGGTAATCGCGACAGCCGGTTTTTTCAAATACCTGGAGGCAAGTTCCAGCTCGCTGAGAATCGGTATTCCCATCCTCAGGCCCTCCTCTAGCAGACAGTTGGATGGCGGAACTCCCGGTGAAGGGACGATCATATCGGTTCGTAAAAGGACATCCGTATCATCATCCCTGATACCCAATTCGATATCGGCATGACCCTTGAAGAGAGCGGCGGTATTTCCAAGCTCTGAGATAGCTTTTTGATCGGCAATCATAACTCTGGCCCCTCTATCAGACAGGAACTTTGCCGTTGCCACACCCGTCCTGCCTAACCCGATTACCAGAATATTCTTTCCTCGCAACTCCATGAACATCCACCAATTCGTAATGCAAAACCGTCCATATCACCTCAGCTTCAGTGTGCTTATTGCGATCAGCGCAAGGATGATGGAAATAATCCAGAAACGAACAATAACTTTGGGCTCCGGCCATCCCTTTAACTCAAAATGGTGATGTATGGGAGCCATCCTGAATATCCGATTCCCATTCGACACCTTGAACCAGCCCACCTGAAAAATGACCGAAAATGTCTCAACCACAAAGATACCTCCTACGATCGCGAGGAGTATCTCCTGCTTTGTCAGAACGGCTATCGTGCCAAGGGCACCCCCCAGAGAGAGAGATCCCACGTCTCCCATGAATATCTGTGCGGGATAGGTGTTGTACCAGAGAAAACCCACGCCGGCCCCAACCATGGCCCCGCAGAAAACCGTGAGTTCCCCCACTCCCGCCACATAAGGTATCTGGAGATATTCGGATAGCTTACTATTTCCTGCAAAGTAGGCAAAAAGAAGGTAGGTCGCAAAACATATTGTTGCCGGACTTATGGCAAGACCGTCAAGACCGTCGGTTAGGTTTACCGCATTTGCCGCACCTACAATAATAAATGTGGATAGGATCACATATCCCCATCCGAGGTCAGGAAGAATGGTCTTGAAAAAGGGAACAACAAGATTCGAACTGAAACCCGGCTTCATGTAGAGAATAACGCTGACAATGAGGGCTATGACAATCTCTGCGGCGAGTTTGACTATTCCCGGTACACCCCTGCTACTTCTGTTCGACAATTTCGTGTAATCATCCCAGAAGCCGATACCGCCGAATCCTACCGTTACCATGAGGGCAATCCAGACATAATCCACAGTGAGTCTTGTCCAGAGAAGCGTTGAAACGACAACAGAAAAGATGACGAGGATGCCGCCCATCGTTGGCGTTCCCTTTTTTGAAAGATGGGCGTTCGGGCCATCACCGCGGATAGGCTGCTGTATGCCGAGAGACTGAAGCTTGTCAATCACCCACGGACCAAGGATAAAACAGATAGCAAGCCCGGTTATCGTGGCATATATCGTTCTGAACGTTATGTAACGGAAAACATTAAGCCACGAATATGTGTCACTGAGTGGATATAAAAAATGATAAATCACGTATACATTCTCCCAATCAACCCCACAATGTACGGCAATACACTACGGGTGTATACTACATACCACATTATATAGTGGCTTACAACAAATTAACAACTATATACGGTACTTTCATCATGTTTTCCGGTCCAAGATGCTTTAACGCCAAAAAGAGGTTTCAACGCCGTATTCTCCCCCTTGACAGACTCCTTCACGCAGTGGGTCTCTTCATTCCATTACCTGACCGAATTCCTCAAGTATCGCTTTGAGGAATGTCTCCATTTTCATATTTCTCGACCCTTTTATAAGTACCCAGTCTCCCTCGCGAAGTAATGAATGAAGTTCTGCCATCATATCCTCAGGTGCGTCGACAAAATATATATTGTCTTCGTCGAATCCTTCCTGTATGGCACCTCGCGCTACAGATCTCGAAAAGTCTCCCTTGAGAAATATATTCCCTACACCGGTATCAGCCATAGCCCCTCCAATCTCTTCATGGAGTCGTTCGGCATCATCCCCCAGTTCGAGCATATCTCCGAAGATAACCATACTTTCGTTCTTTCCCTTCAAATCGCTCAATGTTTTAAGGGCTTCCATTGTCGATGACGGATTGGCATTATAGCTGTCATCGATAATGGTTCCACCCATCTTCAACCGGTGCACATCCATGCGTCCCTGTACCTGCCTGAAGGCAGACAGACCTTCACAAATCAGATCGTATTCAATCCCCATAGCCAGACAGGCCGCCGCACAGGCCAGGGCGTTGTATATGTTATGTTTACCGACAACGGTCATATCGACCCCTTTGCCCGTACCCCCCATCGTAAGCGTAAAGCTCATGCCATGATCACCCCTCATAAAGATGCGTTCGGCCCGGACAAATGCGTTCTCATCAATACCAAAGGTGATGTTTCTCCCTGCCCATCTATCTGCCAGCACCCTTGAAAAGCGATCATCTCTGTTGATAATCGCCACTCCCGAATCCCTCATAGTGGAAAAAAGATCCCCCTTCTCCGCCATGATACCATCGAGCGATCCGAATCCTTCCAGGTGGGCCGGCCCTATATTGGTAATGACGCCGATATCGGGATTGGCGACGGCTGTGAGTCTGGCTATTTCTCCCCTCTGATTGGTTCCCATCTCAACGACGGCCATTTCATGCTCACTATTGAGCTCAAGGAGACTCAGGGGGAGACCGACAAGGTTATTAAAATTTCCCCTGCTCTTCAAGATCGTTCCGGAAAGCCCCGCGACCGTGGCTATCATCTCTTTCGTTGTCGTCTTGCCAGAGCTTCCTGTAACCGCCACAACCGGAATCGAGAATCTGTTTCTCCACATGCCGGCTATATCACCCAGTGCTCTCAGCGTATCATTAACAAGAATCACACTAATAGCATCCGGCATGTTTTCTGTTATCGTATGTGCCCTCCTTTTAATGAGCAGTCCGGCGGCACCCTTTTTCATCGCTTCCGGGATAAAATCATGCCCGTCAAATCTCTCCCCTATGAGCGGGATAAAGAGATTACCCTGGACCACATCCCTTGAATTCGTAGTCAATCCTTTAAAAATACCGTCAGGATGTCCCTTGATCAGGGTTCCCCCTGTTGCGGCTACAACCTCTCCGCTCGTCAGTACGGGATTTTTCAATGCCCACCTCCCGTCCCACGGGTGGCCAAGGCTCCCCCGGCAACCACCCTATCGTCAAAAGGAAGCCTTCTGGTTCCTATAATCTGATAATCTTCGTGCCCCTTTCCGGCAATCAGCACAATATCCAAGTCATCGGCAACAGAGACTGCCAGCTCGATAGCAGTTCTACGATCAGCTACAATCGTATACCCCTTTCCCGTAAAGCCGCCCGTTATAATATCATCGGGGCTGTATCTGGTTAAACCCGCTTCGATTCCCCCTTCAATTTCATCTATGATCCTTAAGGCATCCTCTTTTCTCGGATTATCAGAGGTAATAATGGCAAGGTCACTCAGCGATGTCGCAATTTTTCCCATTTCGGGTCTTTTCGTACGATCCCGGTCTCCTCCGCATCCAAAGACGGTTATGATCTTCTTTGTTCTGAATTCGGATAGGGCCGTAAGCACCTTTTTCAAGGCATCCCCGGTATGGGCATAATCCACAAATACAGAAGGTTTATCGGCTGTACTTACTCTTTCCAGACGTCCGGGAACGGTTTTCAGCGCCTGTACGCCTGATTGGATATATTCCTGCGGTATGCCGATTGACAGGGCCGTCGCTACCGCTGCAAGGATATTGTAAAGGTTGAATTGTCCGACCATGGAGGAGGATACCGGGAATCGGCTATCCGGACCTTGTATCTGTGCCGTTATTCCATCCATGGTAAGAGCGACATCAGCAGGCGACACATCACATGACGTGCCCATGCCGAAGGTAACCACGGGTGCTCTGATCTCATCAACGATCCTTGCCCCCCAGGGATCATCGCCGTTCACAACGGTAATGCGTCCATCAATCACATCCGTAAAGAACCTCTTTTTCACCAGAAAATAGTCTTCCATGGTGTGATGGTAATCGAGATGCTCCGGTGAAAGATTTGTAAATATTCCAATATCATACTCAAGTCCGTAGATCCTTTTCAGATCGATCGCGTGAGATGAGACTTCCATGACCACGTGCGTCACTCCGGCATCAACCATTTCCCGGAGTATACGGTGCAGATCAAGGGATTCGGGAGTTGTATTCGGAGCAGGAAATGCTTTACCTCCGTATCGGTAATTCACGGTTCCGGTTACTCCAACGGAATATCCGGCTGACTCGAGAATAGACTCGAGGATATAGGTTATCGTCGTCTTACCGTTCGTTCCGGTGACCCCTATGAGACAAATGTCACGAGACGGATTATCGTAAAAATTTCTCGCCAGACCACTCAGCGCCAAACGACTGTCCCTTACTTTTATACAAACAACATCCGGCATTAGGGGAACGTCCTCGTTATCGTACACGATGTAGCCTGCCCCTCGTTTTATTGCATCGATCACAAAATCATGACCGTTCAGCTCAGTGCCGGTAATTGCAACAAAGAGCGATCCTTCTTGACATTTCCGTGAGTCGTAGCAGATGCTGGATACATGTCCGGAAATGTCTCCTCTTATTTCGAGAAGGTCCACTCCCTTAAGCAGGTGCGAAAGTTTCATGCCCCTTGTCATGCTCAGACTCCCTTGTCAAACAAGACGTAACAGGTCTGACCATCCATCCGAACACCGGGGGCCGGTTTCTGGCTTATGGCCCAGCCGCTCCCCCCAATCTTTACATTTATCCCTCTGCTTTGTGATATTCTGAGTACTTCCCTTATAGACATCCCCTCAAAATCAGGGACAACCGACTCATCCGTAGTGTTGTGATACGTTATTTCCGTCGCAGTCGATGCCGGAATGATCCGCATTCTCTGGCTTTCTTCACCGCTGGCGACCTCTCTCACCTTTATGCTATCATTGGAACATCTCAGTATTTGTTCCGAAACCCTCTTGAAGACCGGTGCGGCCGCGGTTCCACCCCACCTATACATCTTCGGTTCATCGAGAATGACAAGGATTACCATCTGGGGGTCCTCGGCAGGGAAAAATCCAATGAATGAGGTCTCCACCTTTTTGGACGAGTACTGACCCGAATAGATATCAAGTTTTTGCGATGTGCCCGTTTTCCCGGCCACGGAAACATTAACGATACGGGCATTTTTTCCGGTTCCTCCTTCACCTTCCACCACATCGGTAAGGATGGTCGTGATTCTCCGAGAAGTCTCAGGTGAGAGAACCCTCCGCACCGATTCAGGTTCAAATTTCTTCACCACCGTGCCTTCCTTATCCACCAGACATCGAACGACACGCGGTTTCATCAGTATACCCCCGTTCGCTATGGCGGACATGGCACTGGCCAGCTGTATGGCCGTAACCGAAATACCCTGACCAAATGACATCGTCGCAAAGTCAACATCTCTCCATCGATTCGGACTCCTCAGGATTCCGGTTGATTCACCGGGAAGATCGATCCCCGTCTTTGAACCAAAACCGAATGCTGTTGCATAATGGTAAAATCTGTCCTTTCCGAGTTTCTCGGCAACCTTAACCGACCCGATATTGCTCGAATATTTCAGTATCTCCGACAAGGTAAGATCTTCATATTTCTTATACTGGGCCTCACGAATGACCTTGTTATCCACCCTGTAGCTCCCGTTTTCACAATTGATAACATCAGATTCCGTAACAAGGCCTTCCTCAAGAGCGGCCGCCACAACAAAGGGTTTGAAAACCGAACCGGGATCAAAACAGTCGGTAACAGCCTTGTTCCTTCTGACATCCGCCGGATATACGGAGAACGTATTGGGATTGAACTGAGGACCATTGGCCATCGCCAGCACCTCCCCGGTTCGAGGATCCATAACAACAACGGTCCCTCCCTTTGCGCCGGTACGTTCCACTGCATCCCTCAACTGAGACTCAACGATATATTGGATCCGGCTGTCGATGGTAAGGAAAAGGCTGCAACTCTTATCGTCGACCGGACCGACAGAGTCATCACTCAAATAGATCTTATATCCCCGTGCATCTCTCCCCCATTCCATCTCTTTGGGGATACCTTTCAGATATTCGTCGTATTTTACTTCCAAACCCTCCAGACCGGTGGAATCCAGACCGGCAAATCCGAGGAGATGACATGCCATTTCCCTGTGTGGATAGAACCTCTTGGGTTCCTGGATCAGGTGAACACCCTTTAGATCTAATGCTCGTATGCGCTCTGCTTTGACCGGAGAGATCTGACGGGCGATCCAGCGGAAGTTTCCCTCGGTTGAAAGCTCCTTCGCTATCTTCTGCCTCTCGACACCCAATATGGATGAGAGCTTTGACGAAACCTTCCGGCGATCTTCAACATTCGAAGGGTCCACGTAAACGGAGTCCGCCATGATTGTGGCCGCAAGTTTCTGCCCGTTTCTGTCAAATATGAACCTTCTTTCCGGGTAGAGTTTCAAACTCTTTTTATGCTGTCTGTCAGCGAGTTTTTTCAGTGCCTCACCGGAAACAACCTGAAGCTGGAATGCCCTTGAAGCCAGTGCCACAAACAGCACAAGGAAAAAAATCAATATCGACAGTACCCTGAATCGTAGCCATTTTCCCGATTTTGAACTCATTTTAAGAAAATCACCTGATCCCTTTCCGGATAGTCCATGCCAAGTGTATTTCTCGCAATGGATTCTATCCTGCCAGGAGATTTCAACGTCGCAATTTCAATCTTCAATCTCCTGTTTTCCTCCAAAAGTCTGTCTCTGAGGTGCATCTCTTCTGCTATCCGGTAGTCGATGTTCGTGATACTGATACGAAACCACACAGAGACAAGAATGACAGCCATGAACATAAGTGCGCCAAAGATAAGGCGAGAGAATCTCCATCTCCCCCATGTCTTGTCCGTTACCGTCATCTTCATATCCTTACGGCCGTTCTCAGTCGCGCACTTCTTGCCCGCGGATTAGAAGCTATCTCTGCATCTCCTGGCACGACAGCTCTCTTGATCGGCACCCTTACCTTACTTGACCTGTTGCAACGACAGACCGGAAAATCAGGAGGACAGATACAGCCTCTTTCCCAGGAACGAAATGCATTTTTAACCATTCTGTCTTCGAGCGAGTGAAAGGATATGATGGAAAACCTGCCCCCTCTCTCCAACATATCGATGCCGTTTTCTATTGCCCTATGAAGATTTGCCAGTTCATCGTTGACGGCAATCCGGATGGCCTGAAAGGTCTTCGTGGCGGGATGTATCTTTTTGTTCCTCAGGTGACCGGGAAGGGCCCGTGCGATAACCGCGGCAAGTTCACCCGTCGTTTTTATTGGAGATAGCTTCCGCCTTTCCGAAATTGCTCGTACAATCCTTCCGGGCATCATCTCTTCACCATATTCTTTTATGAGCTTCTTCAGTCTCTCTTCCGGGAAACCGTTCACTACATCGAAGGCCGTTAATTCAACTTCCCGGTCCATCCGCATATCAAGCGGCGCATCCATAGAGAAACTAAAACCCCTGTCAGGTGTATCGAGTTGGTGGGACGAAACTCCCAGATCCAGTAAAATGCCATCTACTTTTTCGATACCCAATCCCGACAGTATGTCTCCGATATCGGCGAAGTTGCCTTTTACAAGCCGTATCCGATCCTCGAATACCCCAAGGCGTCGCCGTGCTTCTGAGAGTGCATCGCTGTCACGATCAACACCGACAAGAACACCATCCGGAGCCGTCCTGACAAGAATCTCATACGCATGTCCACCACCCCCCAGTGTTCCGTCAAAATATACGCCACCCGGCCCGCATCCCAAAGAATCCACTGTTTCTCGGAGCATAACCGGTTCATGAAAAAAAGGCGTTTTCATATCCCAAGCTCGGCCATATAATCGCCGTAGGCATCAACATCCTGGCTGGACTTGTCTATCTCTTGTTCGAATCTCTCCCTGTTCCAGATTTCTATACTCCGTCCCATGCCGGCGATAATGATCTCCTTCTCAAGCTTCGCGTACTCCCTGAGAGGGGGAGGAATCAGTACTCTCCGCTGTGCATTAAAAGAACAGTCAACAGCGCCAGACATGAAAAAACGCTGAAATGCACGTACTTCTTTCTTTATTATGGACTGCTGGAACACCTTCTCTTCGATGGCAACCCACTCGTTGTAAGGAAATACAAGGAGGCAGCCATCCCAGTTTGTTATCACCATCCGTTCGTCATACTTCTCGGTGAAGACCTGGCACAGCCTGGCGGGGAAGATGACCCTCCCCTTCTCATCAATGGTATGATAATATCTTCCCCTAAATACGGACATGCGATGAGATCCTCCACAATCATCCACTTTGCTCCACTCTTAGGTTGAACTATAGAGACGCATAGTGGCTTTGTCAAGAAAAAAACCGCTATTTTTTTCTTTTAATCTGATATTTTAGGACCGCTTTATTGTGTTCCTTCAGGTTGGACGAAAAGTGGTGGGAACCATTGTTCTTAGAGACAAAATATAAAAAATTCACTGACGCCGGATACAGGGCGGCCTCGATCGCCTCCCTGCCGGGATTACAGATAGGTCCCGGTGGTAAACCCTTTATCCGATAGGTGTTGTAAGGCGTTGTTTTCAGCAGGTCGCTTTTTCTGAGATTTCCATCAAAGTCTTCGATGCCGTAAATAACGGTCGGATCACTCTGAAGCTTCATCTCTCTCTTCAATCTGTTATGGAAGACCGCCGATATCATAGATCTTTCTTCCTGAGGCCCTCCCTCTTTTTCAATAATGGAGGCAAGGGTTACCGCTTCACCTTCCGTGAGACCCAGTTCATCGGCTCTCTTCACCATGTCGGGCGTCATGACATTTCTGAACTGTCGTACCATGAACCGGATAATTCCTTCCTCGCCCATCGATTTGTTAAGCGTATGGGTATCGGGGAACAGATACCCCTCGGCACTTTCTCCCTCAATACCGAGTGACGACAGCAGGCTGCTGTCGGATGCAAGGCCCATAAAGGTTTCCCGATCGACAAGTCCCTGATCCTCCAAACGGGAGGCTATCTGGCTCAGCGTAAAGCCCTCCGGTATAAAGACCTGGTATTCTTTTACTTTTCCTCCCGTAAGTCGGCCTAACACATCCAGCGGAGTCATGGAACTCAGCAGATCATACTCACCCGCCTTGATACGCTTCAATGTATCCGTTACCAATGCCAGGAAATAGAATCCTTGTTTATATTTGATAAGTCCTGCTTTGTTCAGAATATCGGCCGTCTGATAAAAGGAACTGCCCCGAGGTATCTCAACCGTAACCTCCCGGTACTGAAAATCTATCGGGCTGTACGCATAATTGTAGAGAGCCAGGCATATGAAAGATACAGCTATTAAAACTATGACTGTAATTATTTTAATCCATCGCACCACGATCATCCTTTTTGTTCTTCATGTGATCCAGGTAATCCTGGAGGATAATTGATGCCGCAACCTTGTCGACAACGGCTCTTCTCTTTCTGTGATTCATATCCGTCTCTCTGAGCAGGCCCTCCGCCTCTTTTGTGGAGAGGGATTCGTTCCATTTCACAACAGGCACAGACACCCCTCTTTCAAGGGCATCTCCGAACATGTTTACTTTCTCGCAGGCAATCCCCTCCGTGCCATCAAGCCTGACAGGGTACCCTATGACGATTTTTTCGACCTCATACTCCTGTACAAGTCTCTCTATCTGCTGAATATCTTTCTTCCAATATGTTCTGGTAATCGTGGCGACTCCCCGGGCGGTCATTCCCAGTTCATCGCATACCGCTACCCCGATTCTCCTTTCTCCGTAATCAAGACCGAGTATTCTCATAATGACACACAATGTTGTACTTGTTAATTAACTCCGAGTAACCGGATGCTCGGTAACGGGGATCGTTATTGACGGTCCCAACAAGGGTTATATCCGAAACTCGAAATCTCATAGCACATTATCACTGATATTACAAAATCCTAACAGACAATCTCCTTGTGCAAACTTCGTGTTTTTGTTATTCCTGCAACAGGTAAAGCACGGGCTGGGGTATTGAATGGGAACTACGAAACACATTATCTTAGGCACAGCGGGGCATGTTGATCACGGGAAGACCTCTCTCATAAAGGCTCTCACCAATGTCGATACGGATAGGCTGAAAGAGGAAAAGGAACGAGGGATTACGATCGAACTAGGGTTTGCACCTCTTATCCTCCCTGATGGACAGAAGATCGGGATCGTGGATGTTCCCGGACATGAAAAATTCGTAAAAAACATGGTTGCCGGAGCCGGAGGGATCGACCTCGTCGCCCTGGTGATCGCTGCGGATGAAGGTGTCATGCCGCAGACGCGCGAGCACTTCGAAATATGCGAGCTTCTCGGAATCAAAAGGGGCCTCGTGGCACTTACAAAGATAGACATGGTGGACGAGGAGTGGCTCGCACTCATAGAGGAAGATATCAGGAATTTCTTGAAGGGAACCTTTTTGGAGACATCTCCGATCGTTCCGCTGTCGTCGGTGACTGGCGTCGGTTTGGATGAATTCCTCGCGGCATTGCAAGAAATTGTTACCACCCTTGATGAGCGAACGGACTCCGGGCTCTTTCGACTTCCTGTGGACAGGGTATTTACGATGAAAGGGTTCGGTACGGTGATAACCGGAACGCTGGCATCCGGGAAGATACAGGTCGGTGACACCATAGAGATCATGCCTGCCGGGGGACAGGCAAAGATACGGGGCATTCAGGTCCATAACGAGACAGCGCAGATGGCACAGGCCGGTCAGAGAACGGCCGTCAATCTTCAGGGGACCGACCGCACGGCAATAGAGAGGGGGTACGTTCTCACCCGCCCTGACACCTTTACGGCATCGAACCGCCTGGACATTCACATGAGCTACCTCGCCAGCGCAGGCAGAAAACTGAAGAATCGTGCACTTGTCAGATTTCACACCGGTACCAGCGAAACGATTTCAAGAATCATACTGCCGGATCGGGATTACATAGAACCGGGCGAAGACATATACGCGCAGGTAATCCCGAAGACCCCGGTGGTGGCCATGTCGGGAGACCGTTTTGTCATCAGAAGCTATTCTCCGATTACCACGGTCGGTGGCGGAGAGATACTGGATCCCCTCGCAAAGAAACACAAAAAACAACCAGCGTCTGATGAAGTGGAAAAACTCCACCGAGGAACCGGTGAAGAGAAAACCGGCATCATACTGGAACGATCCGGCCTTGACGGTATCACAAGTCTGATCCTTGCCATACGAACGGGCCTGTCGCCCGGAGAACAGGAAAAGATTCTCGAAAAGATGCTATCCGAAAAGAAGGCCCTCCTGATCGACCGCGACGAACGAAGGGTTGTCTCTTCCCGGATTTACCGTGATTTTCAAGACCGGGTCCTGTCGGAACTAGCGGCATATCACAAAAAGTATCCTTTGAGAGAGGGCATTTCCCGGGAAGAACTCAGAACTACCCTCGGAGGTTTTATTAATCCCAAGCTCTTTGGCAAGGCTATGAAGGACCTTGACGACGAAGGGAAAATTGTCTCGGCTAAGGAAAATGTACGAATAGAGGATCACTCGGTCAATCTGAAGGACGATGAAATACAACTCAGGGAGGAAATAGCCGGTATTTACGTGAATGCGGCCCTGACGCCACCTCTGACAAAAGAACTCATGGAACAATTCCCCGGAAACAAGAAGGCGGTGACCGATATACTGAATGTTATGTTGAACACGAATGTTCTTATAAAGGTTAATGAAGATTTGTATTTCCACCGGGAATCCCTCGATCGACTCGAAGGGGATTACCGGGCACTGCTCACAAAAGAC
The DNA here is from genome assembly GCA_036825195.1 of Syntrophales bacterium. Classification (GTDB taxonomy): domain Bacteria; phylum Desulfobacterota; class Syntrophia; order Syntrophales; family UBA2210; genus UBA2210. The sequence continues at coordinate 71,200 of DAISYQ010000006.1, read as the reverse complement.
GGTAAGGCGTCTCCTGCCACCTTCAAAGAGATGACCGGATTGTCGCGCAAGTTTATAATTCCACTTATGGAATATTTTGATAAAACGAAGCTGACCATCCGCGTAGAAAACTATCGGATGTTGAGGGAAAAAGTAAAATGAAGGCCCCGACTGAAACGATGGAAATCGGCTTTTACAACGGAGGGAAGATCTCACGCATCGTCGAACCGATTATACGGGAAAATCCTGTAGATATATTCTTCAACAGCCGGAAAGTCGCGACCATTGCCTGCACAGGGATCCATCTCGAGGAACTGGCGGTGGGGTTCATATTTTCTATAGGTGCAATAGGAGCTTTGGGAGACATACAAAAGATCGAGGTAAATCCCGATGGTTCAAGAGTTGACGTTCTGACTACCAATGAGATACCTGCGGAATCCACTCATTCCGAACTGTTCGTTTTGTCCAGTGGAGCTAAGACGAGCGGTTCGAGAAAGAAAAAAGACCCCATTACGTCTGACATGTTGATACGCCCTACAAAGATTATCGAATTCATGGAAGAATTGCTTACCTCATCCCCACTCCATAAAGAAACACACGGAACCCACTGTTCGGCCCTTGCCGACACAGAAAAGATTATCGTTTTGAGGGACGACATCGGACGCCACAATACCATCGACATGCTGGGCGGATATGCCATTCTTAACGGTATCGACTGTTCAGACAAGGTCATTGTCAAAACGGGACGAGTATCGTCGGAAATTGCAGAGAAGGTATGGACACTGGGCATCCCCATCATGATCTCTCATTCGGTCCCAACCTCTGAGGCGGTCGGTATTTTAAGGAACGCGGGCATCACTCTCATAGGCCATGTCAGAGGCGGGTCTTTTAAAGTTTATTGCAACGAAAGGCGAATACAATTTTGAATACGAAAAACATCTATGTAACGGATATTCGGGCGGGAGACAGAGTTACCGATACATTCCTCGTCACGGAAAAGAATATGGCCATATCCCAGAAAGGAAATCCCTACCTGAATCTGAAGCTTCGAGATAAGACCGGTGAAGTTGACGGACGGGTATGGGACAGGGCGGCCGAGATGAACGGCATATTTCAGCAGGGAGATATCATCCGGATACAGTCCCAGGCGGTCAGTTTCAGAAATGTCATACAGCTTTCCATCTCCAAGATCGCCGTTACCGATGATCCGGCCATCAACCCCGCCGATTATCTGCCGTCATCGACATCGGATACCGCTGAGATGCTTGACTCTCTCATGGCTATCATAGCCACGGTTGAAAACCCCCATTTAAAGATCTTGCTCGATCGGATATTCAACGACGAGGAGACTGCAGACGCCTTCCAGAATGCACCAGCCGCTAAAGGCTTTCATCATGCGTACATAGGGGGACTCCTCGAGCACACGCTATCAGTGGCGCAGCTCCTCGACCTGGTGGCGAATCATTATCCGGACGTAAACAGGGATCTGATTATCGCAGGAGGAATACTGCACGATATCGGGAAGATCCATGAACTTACATTCAACGGAACGATGAACTACACGGATGAGGGACGGCTTGTCGGCCATATCGTCCTGGCGGTGGAGTTTGTCGATGCGAAGATCGCCGAAATAGAAGACTTTCCGAAACAACTGGCTCTCGAGCTTCGTCACATCCTTCTCAGCCACCATGGAACCCTGGAGTTCGGATCTCCGAAACGTCCCAAAACGGTGGAGGCCCTCATCGTAAACTTCATCGATGATCTGGATGCGAAGACAAACGCGTTCAGAGAATTCATGAATGTTCCGGGAAATGAAGCGAACTGGACACCCTACCACCGGCTCCTTGAGAGATTTATCTACAAGGGGCAGCATCAGGAAGGTGGCGATCCGGTACCCGAAGGATAAAATCGGGCTAATACACCCGGGCACCAAATATAGCAGTTCCGACTCTGACGATGGTTGCTCCCTCTTCCACGGCAACTTGGTAATCGCCTGACATCCCCATCGAGAGCTCCCGCATTTCGACGCCCGGTATCTCCTCAGCGATAATCATATCTCTGAGTTTCCGTAAGGCAACAAAATACGGTCGTGCATCCTCGGGATCATCAAACCATGGGGGCATCGTCATGAGTCCCCGGATCGAGAGGCTATTAAGAGGAGCGATCTGCCTGATCAAGGTAAGTGCCTCGTCCGCACCGATACCGCTCTTACTCTCCTCACCGCTTACGTTCACTTCAACAAGGATATCCATCGTCCGTCCTACGGCAGCCGATCTCTTATCAAGCTCCACCGCCAGCCCCATCCGGTCGACGGAATGGATCATATCAAAGAGTCTGACAGCATATTTCGACTTATTGGACTGCAGATGGCCGATCATGTGCCATGTGACATCAACATCCATCGTCTCGATCTTTCTCTTCGCTTCCTGAATATAATTTTCACCCATGATATCCACACCGGCCTCGATCGCCTCCAGGATCCGGTCATCGTCCACCGTCTTGGTCACGGCCATCAGTCTTATCTCCGAAGGCTTCCGCCCCGACCTCAGGGCCGCCTCTGCAATCTTTTCCCTTATTATTCGTATGTTATCCCCTACTGCTGACATTTTGTTTCTCCTTCTGATTAAAAATGAACATTACAGAACTGGCACAAAGGCTCTTGCTGATTTTAACTCGGTTTATTTGTGATTTATATCTCATTGCAATTAATTAATACTTTGCATTCTTTGACCCAATTCAACAATAAGATCATAGTCGGCCAATTGATAGAAAACTTGGCGTGGTATTACGTCAAAGGCAATATCACGGCATGTAGTAAGAAGATCAGAAGATTGGCTTTCAATAGTGGCCACAACATGAATAAATAGCAATACTGCCAAGATATTTGTGTTCGTATGGTTATGCCACAGGCTTCTATATTTAGTTAAAAATGAATTTGAAAGTACGGCCAATTTAGGGCTTACTTCGTCAGCAGACCCAACTTTCAAGATCATTTCCTCCTTTTTGGTCAACTTATCCATGGAGAGGCAAATGATACCTTTAACATTTGGTCTTGTCCTCATTTTTTTGTATAACTGTGTCGCGGCTTCTGAGACATTATCTGCCATCTTTTTTTCACTGTGTATACGCTTACATTGAACATTGAATTTAGCTTTTTTAAAAACGAAGTCGACATCATCAAAGCCAACAATTTTAGCACCAGCCTTCTTAAATTTGGCTGCGGCTTCTAATTCAAAGAGTGTATTTCTTGGTTCAATATTGTTTGCATTAACATCTTCGTCCCAAGAATGGTAGGGACCTTGTAGCATCATCCGTAGCTTTCTTCTAGGAATCTCATTACTTTTTAAGCTTTTAAAAGCCTCTTGAATTTCAATAAAAGAGGATGTTTCGGTTAATGCGAACCAAAGCTTCGTATTTCCATATTTTGCAATTAAATCCTCAAGAAGATTATTTTCACTATGTTCAACTATCTGTTTATTCAGATAAAAAACCTCTTCAAATCGTGTTCTCTCAGTTTGAATACCTATACTATTCAACCAGTTTCCTGTTTTCTCCAACTTTTGAAACTGATCGTCAAAGGTAATGGTGTTAAACATGAAAGTCATAGAGGAATGCCATTTGTTTTATGCCAAACAGTTAATATAGATGCTAAAATTTACGCCGATTTTAACAAAGGTTTTTCTTTGGACAACACTTCCCCGCATGAATACTTCTTTAAAATCTGATAATTATTAAAAGGGGAAGCAGAAACAGAGTTTTCTTTGATCTTCCCCATCCCTTCCTGTTCATACCAACCTCAGCGCCCCGGCCTTTTTCATCGCAGTCACCACTTCGCACAGGGGAAGGCCGATCACGTTGGTGTATGAACCCCGAATCTCTTTTATGAAAAAGGCCGCCTTTCCCTGGACGGCGTACCCACCGGCCTTGTCGTACGGTTCGCTGGTGTGTATATACCACTCCATCTCATCTTCTGAAATGTCCTTGAACTGAACGCCTGAGTGGATAGCTTCATTGGCGACGATATCCTCCCCTCCTTTGACAAGGGCAAAGCCTGTTATGACCGTATGTTCCCGGCCGCTGAGCATACCGAGCATTTTCTTCGCCTCGGGGGGCGTTGCCGGTTTTCCAAGGATTTCCCCGTCTATGATTACGATCGTGTCCGCTCCCAGAACCCACCTGCCCGGATGTGCCCGGGACACGGCAAGCGCTTTCTCTCTTGACAACCTCAGGACATGATCCTCGGGTGATTCCTTGTCTTTATGTTTCTCATCGATTTCACTTGGAATTATCTCAAAATCCGGGACCAGCGCACCGAGCAGTTCTCTGCGTCGCGGCGAAGCCGATGCCAGGATAAATGATGCCTGCATATTCATAGTTCTTATATCTCCCGATAGTACAATTGGTTAAAATCATCCCGCAAAAAATGCTACTGATTCGCTACAGGCTTCATTCTGCTATCCAGATATTTCCTGGCCAAATCAATATACAGCTGTTTGCCCCAGCCCCATATCTCCTTGTCATTCTCAGATACCTCACGAAGCACTCTCGCGGGATTTCCCCCGGCAACTACTCCACGGGAAATTATTTGGTTCATCTTTACGACGCTTCCCTCGGCTATTATCGACCACTCCCCTACCTCGGCATATATACTGATTATGGAACCCATACCGATAACGGCCTCATTGTCGATTTTTCTCCCGTGTATGATAGCCCCATGACCAAAGGTAACTTTTTCTCCTATTCTGTGCACATCGTTTGGTGGTGCGTGGATTATCACTCCTTCTTCAACGGCTGTCCCCTTCCCTATCTCAATTCTTCCGTAATCACCCCGCAATATGGCGCCATGTCCGATATAGCAGTTGTCACCGATGATTACGTTACCAATGACTTGCGCAGTGTCACTGACATACGAATTTTTCCCGACTAACGGTCGATTTCCGTCAAATTCATAGAGCATTGCAAGATCCTTTATTCCATGTATTTACATATGTCATAGGCGGCCTCCAAAGTAGAAGGGTTAACCAACGGTTGCGATAAGAGCCGCCTGTTTACGGATTTCTTAAAGATATGTCTTTCAGTCGAGGAGTACCCTGATCACGACTTTTCTCGTTCTCGGCCCATCGAATTCACAGAAAAAGATCGACTGCCACGTGCCTAAAACAAGGCTGCCATTCTCCACAAATACAACCTCAGAGGAACCAAAAAGAGATGCCTTAATGTGAGCTGCGGAATTTCCCTCCATATGTCGGTAGTCATCATATAGCGGAATAATTTTATCCAATTCCTTCAAGATGTCTTTCGGGACATCGGGATCTGCATTCTCATTTATGGTAACCGCCGCGGTCGTGTGAGGCACAAAAATATAACACACGCCGTTTGTAATCCCTTTTTTCTTCAGAATCGATCGTACCTCCCCGGTAATATCAACCATCTCAAACCGTGCATGTGTTTTTACAATAACCTGGTCCATACATTTCCCCTCACTTCTTTATACCGTAATATAAGAAAATAAATGGTTCTGATCCTTTAGAAAAAATACTGTACTAAATACATTTTTTGACGTAAGATTACCACGTTGTTACTATTTCAGGTACTGTATTGTCACGAATCTGAAACACGCTGATATGTGTTTGTTCGAATTCGATCGCATAAAAAACATCCGGCAGGAATACCATGAAACTTGAAAACTTTTTAAGGAAGGTACACCTGTTTCAGTCCCTCAGTCACCATGACAGTGAGCGTCTCGCAGCTTCTCTAAAACGCCGTTTTCTGAAAAAGGGAGAGGCTTTGTTCCGCAAAGGTGACGAGGGGACTACACTGTATATAGTAAAATCCGGAAGTGTCAAGGTTGTTCTTCCCTCGGAAATGGGTGACGAAGTCGCTCCGGCAATACTCTCAGAGGGAGATTTCTTCGGTGAAATGTCCCTCCTAGACGGATTACCGCGCTCCGCTGATGCCGTGGCACTTGAATCTTCCGAGTTGTTGGCTCTGAATCAAAAAGATTTTCTGGTATTCCTGAAGGATAACGAAAAGGCCATACAATCGATCTTATCGTATCTCTCAATGCGGTTGCGTAAGACGGATGATCTTTTGGAAGATGCTCACTTTCTCAACATCTCCACAAGGCTCGCTAGAAGACTGGTAGAGCTGTCCCAAAAATACGGCAACCAAAAGGAAGAAGGGGGGCCCATTCAGATCGATCTGCGCCTGACCCAGAATGATCTGGCCAGTATCGTTGGAGCCACACGGGAAAGTATCAATAAGGAACTGAGGATTCTTCGCGAAAGGGGATTAGTCAGCACGGAAGGAAACATAATTACGATTCTTAATATGGAACGACTCGCAATACGTGCCCATCTATAGTGACCCATGTGACACACTTCACACGAGGGGCATGAATCACTTCATTGCAAACACCCACTATCTTTAGTATAAATTTCACAAAAGGGTTGTCCTTAATGTATTTTCAGCACTTTTTCTTAAATAACAGGTGGTTGTGATCATGTTGCCGAATATTGAATGCCTTGCTCAAATCTTCTCGGCAATTCTGGGGGCTATCGTGGGAAGCTTTCTGAATGTATGCATCTACAGAATTCCATCCGGAAAATCCATCGCGTTCCCTGCATCTCACTGCCCGACCTGCGGGCATCCCGTAAAGTTCTACGATAACATACCGATTATCAGTTACATTTTCCTCAGAGGAAAATGCAGAAACTGCCACGAAAGGATATCACCAATCTATCCTGCAGTCGAACTGTTGACCGCTGTCATGTCGTTTATTCTGTTCCGAAAATACGGTCTATCATTCGAGTATCTTCTTTCCTTTGTGTTCACATGCGCCCTGATCGTCATAACCTTTATTGACCTGAAGCACCAGATTATCCCGGACATAATCACACTTCCGGGAATACCCCTGTTTGCCCTGGCTGCCATCTTTGTTATGGATGTTTCCATCAAGGATTCTCTGATAGGAATACTGATAGGTGGGGGATCGCTCTATCTGGTCGCCCTTATATACCAGCTCCTGACAAAGAGAGACGGAATGGGGGGCGGAGACATAAAACTGCTTGCCATGCTTGGAGGATTTCTCGGATGGCAGTCTCTGTGGTTCATTATTATGGCAAGCTCTCTTATCGGAGCGGTTGCAGGTATTTCCGTCATGATCGCAAAGGGACAAGACTCAAAATACGCCATTCCTTTCGGACCATTCCTGTCTATCGGCGCCCTCGCCTATATATTTTGGGGCAATATGGTTATGAACCTCGTATTTTACAGGTAGACTGAAATGATGACTGTCAGACATAAAAAAGCCGGCTTTACGTTGATAGAGCTCATGATAGTATTCATGGTCATAGGAATTGTGGTCGGCATAGCCACGCCTGCTCTTCAGCAGTACTCAGTAGACGCAAACCTGAAATCAGCAATCAGAAACCTTAAATCCGACATGGAACTGTCAAAGTTGAGAGCTATCCGTGAAAATGCGCGAGTGGTCATGGACTTCGACACCGGGAACAACAGCTATGAGGCCTTTGTGGATAACGGAGAAGGTGGAGGAATTGCCGGAAATAACATCCAGGATGGAACAGAGCCACTCGTCAAAACCGTACACATTCCCCTCCATGTCACCATGTACGAAGCCAGTTTTGCAGGGGGTGTGCCACGATTCCGCTTTGATGGGAGGGGACTCCCCAACGGATTCGGAGGACATGTTTATATGAAAAACACAAAAAATAATTACCGAAGTGTGGTCCTGTCCATGGTTGGCCGTATACAGATCGGTACAAGTACTGACGGTGGAGATTGGATAGATGTCGATTAATAGAACTGCCAAAACATCGCGACACATCAAGAAAGGACTGCCCGGTGACGGGGGATTTACCATCATCGAGGTACTGATAGCCATATTCATACTCACCATAGGACTTCTGGCCATAGCCTCGATGCAGGTCAGTGCGATCCACGGGAACAAAACCGGGAATGATATTTCGCACGCCATATTCCTGGCACAGGACAAACTGGAAGAGCTGAAAAGCAGTGCGGACATAACCGGCCTGGCTACCAGTGGCAGTGATCAGGATGGGATATATACCCGGAATTGGCAAATCGGCCCTTCCGGGACCAATTCACGCACAGTGACTGTGACGGTATCATGGATAACAGGAGGAAATACCCACAGCGTATCACTGAACACTATCAGCAGAGGGGGAGGATATTGATGTACCGGACACGCCCATCAGCCAATATACGGACCTGCGGTTTTACACTGGTTGAGATCCTGGTAGCAATTTCCGTAATGGGCATCGCCGTAGGAGCAATCTATGGGATATTCATCGCCTCCAACAGATCGTATCAGACCCAGGATCATGTCGCGGAAGCGCAACAGGGAGTGCGCATAGGGACTGATTTTATGGTCAGAGATATACGCATGGCGGGGTTGGACCCTCTCGAAACCGAAGTACCGGGCATTGAAGAAGCTACCGCCACAAAGATACGGATCACGTACGACACAGACATGAACGGTATCATCGATAATCCGCAAAACGAGGAGCGCATAACCTATGAGTACGATGCGGCCAATGACAGGCTCAGGCGATGTCTCTATGAAGGAACTGCAAGCGAAAGCTGGCAAACCCTTATTAGTGATGTAAGCGCTCTGTCGTTGGTATATCTGGACACAAACGGTAACACCATCGCCTCGCCGGTAGTTACGGCAGATCTTGCATCCATAAAGACTATCGTTATTTCAATGACATGTGACGGAACAGATTCCCTTGGACAAACGTTCTCTCGGACACTGAACTCAAGGGTTATCTGCAGGAATCAATGATTATGAATATGAGAAAGAGATACATCATGGCAACAGACAACAAAAACAGTATAAACAACGAAAAGGGGTTTGCCCTTGTCGCCGCGGTGTTGATACTCGCTGTCATGACTATCATAGGCATCGCGGCAACTACAACTTCGACAATCGAGATGCAGATCGCCGGTAATGAAAATCAGTATACAGGCACCTTTTACAACAACGAGGGTGTCCTGATAAATACGATGGAGAATCCCAGTCTATGGTTGACCACTACCTTTCTGACAGCCGGAGAAACCGTTGCATCGTACACCAGCGTCCTCAATGACACGACAGCGGAAATCCGCTGTATAGAAAGTACGAACACGCCTATTACGGGATTGAGCACCGGGGCGAATACGCTTCCGGCACGACTTCACAGAGACTCACCTCCGAGCGGATCTGGATACAGCATGAAACATTTTGAGGTGCACAGGTACGGTATTACAACGACCTCCGGGAGCGGCAATATCCGGATACAGACGGGGGTATGGAAGGTATTTAACAAGAGTCAGTAATACAAGAACGTAAAGGGGAGAATATGCCATGAAACGGGCCTGGCTTATAACAATCATAATGGCCGTCATTCTGCTTGCTGTGCCGAGAATACTCATAGCGGATGACACGGAGATTTATGGTACAGTAACCATCTCGCTCCAGCCTAATATTTTAATAATATTTGATAACTCTGGGAGTATGGGCACTGTTGACATCGGTGGCGAATATTACGATCCGGCAACAACATACTCCGGTCCCTACTCAACCAATACGGTCTATCAAAAAAGCAGAGGGTCCTGGGTATGGTTTGCCAATGATGTCAATAGCCTGAATTGTGAGTCAGTAAAACAGGAACTCCTCACAAAGGGCTACGCCACCAGGGCACGGATATACTCGGGGAGTTACACCTGCGGTGGAAGTCAGAAAACACTTCGCCTGGGAAATTACATGAATTATGACGAATCCGGTGTCGGAGATGCAAGATCGAGAATATCCGTGGCCAAAGAAGTTATTACCAATCTCATAACCATTACAGATAATGTGAGATTCGGTCTTATGATCTTCAATGAATCTGAAGGAGGGCACATCGTCAGCGGATGCGGCACCGATAAGACCACCCTGATAAATACGATCAACGCCCTCAGCGCCACTACCTGGACACCTCTTGCAGAGACCCTGGCAGAAGCAGGACTTTACTTCGCCGGCAAACAAAGCTGGTTCAACGGCAGCACTACATACACGTCACCCATGGAGGAACGGTGCCAGAAGAACTACATCATTCTCATGACGGATGGCGCCCCGACCATGGACAACAACACAAAGCTCACATCGGGAACCTATATCAACGGAGATACCATCGGTGACTATGACGGGGACGGCAGTGATCCAGGCTGGTACGAAAGTTATGGAACGGATTATCTGGATGATGTGGCAAAATACCTCTACGAAAACGACTGCAATCCCACACTCGGAACAGGAACCTCTTTTGAGAAACAGAATATCACCACCTACACCATAGGCTTCAAAACAGATCAGCAACTGCTTCAGGACACCGCATTGAACGGCGGTGGAGATTATTACACGGCCAACAGCATATCAGGTTTATCGGAGGCATTCGAAGCGATCATGTCCAACATATCGGAGGCGAACGCCATGTTTGTCTCTCCCGTTGTCCCGGTCAGCAGGATGAATAGGACCTATGCGGGAGATCGCATCTATCTGGGATTCTTCAAACCCCAGCAGAGCGGTACATGGCTGGGAAATCTCAAGAAATACGGCTTGGACTCGAACGGAAATCTGATAGACGTAAACGGGAATCTGGCCACCATGGCCGATGGAACGATAAAAGACAATGCCCTTTCCTACTGGTCGCCCACCCCTGATGGTCCGAATGTGGCCGCCGGCGGCGTTGGGGAGGTCATGCTCGATCAGGCAAGCAGAAGCATATACACCTACATGGGAACTCAATCATCCCTTATCCATGCGGACAACTTATTCTCAGCAGACAACGCACTGATCACCAACACCACATTAGGAGTAACCAGCGATTCTCAGAGAATAAGCCTGATCAATGACATATACGGCTACAACAGCCTCTGGATACTGGGGGACATCCTCCATTCAGAGCCAGCGATTATTCATTACAGTTCGACAAGTACTATCCTATTCGCAGGGAGCAATGACGGGATGATGCACTGTTTCGATGACAGCGACGGAAGAGAACGGTGGGCTTTCATACCGCCGAACCAGCTCGGTCGTCTGCCGTTGCTCTTAACGGCCGATCATGACTACTTTGTTGACGGCTCACCGGTGGTACATGAAGGGACCAGCCAGAAAATTCTGTTTTTTGGAGAACGGCGGGGAGGAAACAACTACTACGCCCTTGATGTCTCATCCGTTACCTCGCCATCCTATCTGTATACGATACACTCGGACATATTGGGAGCAGAGACTCTCGGACAATCCTGGTGTAAACCGGAGATATGCACCATCCAAACCTCGAGCGGATCGGAAACGGTATTCCTGATGACAGGGGGATATGATACGAATCAGGATGCATCCACACCCGAATCCTCCGACAATGAAGGACGCTCGGTCTTCGCAATAAAGACTACCAACGGCGCACTCAGCAGCCTGAACTTTAATGCGAACAACTTCGCCTCTATGACACACTGCATCGTGTCTACCTCAGGCTTCGACACCGATTCGGACGCCATCGTCAACAGCGTATATGCCGGAGACCTCGGAGGCAACATGTTTGCCTTCGAAGACAATGATAAAGACGGCACGTGGTCCGGCAGAAAACTCTTCTCAGCCCCGATAGCGGACGGTACAAGGAAGAAAATCTTTTACGCCCCCGATGGTGTCAAGGAATCTTTCGGTGAAGTCATATTCTTCGGGACCGGAGACAGAGCGGATCCCGGTGAGACAGGCGTCGTAAACAGGATGTATTCAATCAAGAACAATTGGGAGGACAGCGGAACATTCACAACCATAACGGAATCCGACCTGGTGGATGTCACCGACGATCTGATACAGATGGGTACTGACGAGCAAAAGATACAAACCGCCGAGGCCCTTAAAGCTTCCAAAGGATGGTACATACGATTGGAGCATACAGGTGAGAAGGTGACGGCATCCCCGACGGTCTTTGCCGGTGTTGTCTATTTTACGACCTACACGCCTGCTTCCGAAACGAGTGCTGGTGATCCGGAAGATCCGTGCGGGGCACCGACGGCAAGAGGCGTAGCACGTCTCTATGCGGTCAATTATCTCACCGGAGGGGCCGTGCATGACTACAACAGTACTACCGAAACCGATGCAGAGGGAGAGGTGGTAGAGCGCGGAAAACAGGATCGTGTTAAGGAAATCGGTACCGCCATCCCGACCGCACCAATCATTGCCGTACGAGAAACCGGGCCGAAGATCTATATCGGAATTGAAGGTGGAGTAGCACCGGAAGACCCGGTGGCAACGATGGATATTAACGTGTTTTACTGGCGGGAACTTCATGAGTAACCGCTTTCACGGAAATATATTCTATATGGACCCATATGCATAAGGAGGCATCATGCATTCCAGAAGGAACGGAATAAAATTTATTGGCCTTTGTGTCGTACTATTTGTCTGTCTTGCCCTTGCCCAGGCCATACAGGCAGGCAACAACGGTACGATAAACGAGTCGGCAGATCTCGACTTTTTTACGCTCCAGACAACGGTCATGAAGGTACACCCACAAAACAAATACCTGATAGCGGGCGAAAAAACCATTGAACTGGTTGACTTCAGAAAAGGGAACAAACAATTCAGAACCATGGTAAAAAGCTCCAGCGGGAGCGATATTACTCTGGCTTTTCTCAAGAGAGGACAGAAAATTTTCATACGAGGATTTGAACTCCCCGATGGAACGATACAGGCACGGGAGATCTACCAACTACCAGATAGCGTGAAAACCAGAAACGATCTTCGTAAATATTCTTTTTTTGATAAGGTCCCCTTCTGGGAATCCACCATTATAAAATAGGAACGAAAAGTCGAAATTCCTTGACTTGAAAAAGCCCTACATATATCATTAGATAAAAGATTTATAGATCGGAGGTAGGGTTCATGGGTACACAGAAGAGATATTGCTCTATATGTGCATGGAGAGGAACCTGTGCCAAACGGTTTACCGTCTCCAAGGACGCCAGTGGAAAAGTTAATTGCCCCGATTTTACAAGAGATCTTGCCATCAAAGATAAAGATATTGACGAAATAGAAAAAATGGATAATAGATAAATCGACAAAGCGGGTGAAAGGCGTATAGAGCTGTACCGCTTTGAAGTTATTTGAGAAAGGTTGGCTTTCGGGCCAACTTTTTCGTTTTGTGCATAAGGAAGAATTCACTCAGACCTATGAAAAAGAAACTTACCAGACTCCTCGAAGAATCGATCAATTCCTGTATTAAAAAAGAACTATTAAAGAAAACGGACATTCCTCCCATAGAAGTAGAGCTACCCAAAGAAGGCTCTCATGGAGATTACGCGTCCAATATAGCTATGGTGCTTGCATCGAGCCAAAGAGAGGCTCCCCGTAAGATAGCAGAACGCATTGTCAAAAATATCAACGACAGCGATAGGATATTGGATAAAATTGAGATAGCTGGCCCAGGTTTCATAAACTTTTTCATCAGAAGCGGTATATGGTCCACGCTTCTGGAAGAGGTGGATACACTCGGAGACAACTACGGCCACTCCGACATCGGAGACGGAATCCGGGTTCAGGTGGAATTCGTAAGCGCCAATCCCACAGGCCCACTCCATATCGGACATGCTCGGGGCGCCGTCATTGGCGATACCGTCGCCAATATCTTGCAGGCATCGGGATACTCGGTGTCCAGGGAATACTACATAAATGATGCCGGTAATCAGATGAATCGGCTGGGTGAATCCGTCTATTTCCGGTATCTGGAACTGATGGGTGATGATATTGTATTCCCCGAAGATTGTTACCAGGGAGAGTATATTACTGAACTTGCACGGGAAATATATATCAAATTCGGCGACAAGTTCAGAGCAGACAAGGAAAGCTCAATAGGTTTTCTGACAAAATACGCGGCCGACTCCATCTTGGAAGGAATAAAAGAAGATCTTGAAGCCCTTGGCATAACATTCGACCGCTATTTCAGCGAAAGTGAACTGTACGTCAACGATGGCGTTGCGAAGATCATTCGGAAACTCAGGGAGGAAGGCTTCATATACGAGGCAGAGGGCACCCTGTGGTTCAAGACGACGGATTCCGGCGATGAGAAAGATCGGGTCGTTGTGAGGGGAAATGGCGATCCGACGTATTTTGCCGCCGATATCGCATATCATCAAAACAAGTACGCAAGAGGTTTCGACAAGATCATAAATGTGTGGGGAGCCGATCATCACGGATATATTCCCAGAATGCAGGCAGGCATTCAGGCTCTCGGCAGAAAGAAGGAGGATCTTGAAGTGATCCTGGTTCAACTGGTGAACCTTTTGAGGGGCGGGGTTCCGGTTCCCATGTCAACCAGGTCCGGTGAATTTGTCACTACAAGAGAAGTGACCGAGGAGGTGGGAAAAGACGCAGCCAGATACAACTTCCTTATGAGAAGATCAAACAGTCATCTTGACTTTGACCTGGAACTTGCGAAGGCTCAATCAAGTGAGAACCCCGTCTATTATGTTCAGTACGCCCATGCCAGGATCTCCAGCATTATGAGACTTGCAGAGGAGCAGGGTTACCGAATTCCCGTTTATAATGACATCCGTCCCGAACTTCTTGTCGCGCCGGAAGAACACGATCTTGCCAAGATGATCGACGCATTCCCGGAGATGGTCGAGGGAAGTGTAAAGACGCTTGAACCGCATCGCATACCCTACTACATTAATGATCTTGCCTCAATATTTCACAGTTTTTACAATAAACACAAAGTTGTCTCCGATGACATCGAAATGACGAAGGCACGACTGTTTCTGATCAAAACCACGGCTATTGTCATCCGCAATGCCCTCAGGTTATTAGGAGTTTCTGCGCCCGAACGAATGTGAAAATCGTATCGTTAATGTGTAATTCCGGACAAAGGTTAGAGGTATGCCGCGGAAATCCGAAGATTTCGAATTCAAGCTGGGTAAATTCGGCCTGTTCTTTTTCACAGTTATTATTGCCCTATGTCTGCTATTCTCCTTCATAGGAGGAGTAATGGTCGGGAAAAACATTGAAAGTTATCCGGAAAAGATAGCAAAGGGCATACCCGACGCCATAAAGGAAAAAATTACAAAAAGAACCGATATTTCTGTAGAAACAGCCGAAAAAGAAGATGATTTTGAATTCACCTTTTATGATACGCTGAAGGGAAATCGTGACACCGTCAAGAGCACCTTTGCAGGCAGGGAGGGAGAAAAACGTACCGTAAAGAACAACCCACCGGTAAAACAACAGGAGGACACCCGATATATTATTCAGGTAGCATCTTTCAGGGATAGAAACCGGACAGAAAATCTGAAGGTAAAATTATCCGATATGGGGTATTCTCCACAAGTGGATGAGGTTATCCTTCGCTCAAGCGGGAGATGGTTCCGTATAAAGCTGCAAGGGTTCGCAACATATGACGATGCCAAGCGGATTGCTTCACTACTGGAAAAGAAGGTACGGGGTATCAAATGTCTTGTTATAAGGAACTAGGAATCAGGATAAATCATCATGTTTGAAAATTTAACCGAGAAACTGGACACCGTCTTCAAGAGACTCAGGGGAAAGGGCATCCTCGACGAAGAGAACGTCAAGGCTGCCATGAAAGATATCCGAATGGCACTCCTCGAGGCGGATGTCAATTTCAGGGTAACCAGAGAATTTATCGAAGATGTCAGTGAGAGAGCTATCGGTCAGGAAATCCTAGACAGTATAAGTCCCGGCCAACAGATCGTCAAAATCGTCCACAACAGACTCATTGAACTGATGGGAACCGAGAGCAGTCACCTGAACCTCTCCAACCGGTTTCCAGCTCCCGTTATGCTCGTCGGACTTCAGGGATGCGGCAAGACAACAACAGCAGCAAAACTCGCCCGCTACCTGACAGTTCAGGATCACAGGGTATCTCTTGTCTCTGTCGACATATACAGACCTGCCGCCATTGAACAACTGAAGATCCTCGGGGAAAAGATCCATGTACCTGTCTACGATTCCAAAGGTTTGGATGACCCGATAAAGATCTGTGTTGATGCCGTTGAAGACGCGAAATCAAACGGTTCCGATACCCTGATCATAGACACCGCTGGCAGGTTGCATATCGACGACGAGTTGATGGATGAGTTGAAGCGGATAAAAGACGCCATTCAGCCATCTGAGATACTCTTTGTCGCCGATGCCATGACAGGCCAGGATGCCGTATCCGTGGCAGAAAAGTTTGACGGCCTGCTGGGTATAGACGGTGTTGTGTTGACCAAGATGGATGGCGATGCCCGTGGAGGAGCGGCGCTATCGCTGAAAAAGATAACCGGGAAACCGATCAAGTTTATCGGCATGGGCGAAAAGACCGATGCACTGGAAGTCTTTCACCCGGAACGCATAGCATCCAGAATACTCGGCATGGGTGATATATTGACCCTCGTCGAGAAAGCCCAGACAACCGTAGACGAAAAGGCCGCAAAAGAACTCGAAAAAAAGATCAGAAAAGATTCGTTTACACTGGATGACCTGAAAAAACAGCTGACACAAATCAAGAAGATGGGGTCTCTTCAGGATATTATCGGGATGATCCCGGGACTGGGAAAGATAAAGGCCCTGAAAAATGCGACGCCTGACGAGCGCGAGTTGGTGAAAACAACCGCCATCATCGATTCCATGACAAAGAAGGAGCGTCTCAACTACAAGATCATAGACGGCCAAAGAAGAAAAAGGATTGCCAAGGGGAGTGGAACTACCGTACAGGATGTCAACAAAGTTCTCAAAAATTACATTGAGATGAGAAAGATGATGAAAAGGCTGACAAAGGGTGGGATGAAATCAATGATGAGGGGCAATTTCCCCTTTAAATAAAATAAAAGATATGTTAGAAGCAAATATTAATCCGAAATTAATCATCAGGAGGTGATAACCCAAGGAATGGCATTAAAGATACGATTAACGCGAATGGGAGCAAAAAAGAAACCTTTCTACAGAATTGTGGTGGCTGAAAACGAGGCGCCGCGTGATGGACGATTCATCGAAATCGTCGGAAATTATGATCCGATGAAGGAGCCGGCTGAGATAAACCTCAAGGAAGATCGGGTAGCGGACTGGCTCTCGAAGGGAGCCATACCGACTCAGACGGTATTAAGTCTGCTTAACAAAAAAGGGCTTATCGTACCAAAGGTGGAAAAGGCGTAGACGGGAGTTTAGGAAAATAGACGATCTGTGTCCTACTTATTCTAAAAATCACTGGAGGTTGTTGCGATGAAAGATTTGGTCAAGTATATGGCTCAAGCTTTAGTAGATCATCCTGAAGAAGTTGATTGCACTGAAGTAATCGGGGAGCAAACCTCTGTAATTGAATTGAGAGTCGCGAAAGATGACCTGGGTAAGGTTATTGGAAAACAAGGAAAGACCGCAAAGGCGATGAGAACCATCTTGAGTGCTTCATCATCCAAGATCCATAAAAGGGCGGTTCTTGAAATCATTGAGTAAGTGCGCGACCTTATTGAGATAGGAAAAATCGTCAAAACCATCGGTCTTAAGGGCCGGCTTAAAGTTCTTTCATATTGTGAATCGGCAGAGGTGCTTGAGACCTTAACGGATGTCTTCATAGGTGATGATGAGGATCATGTGACTTCCTTTAGTGTCAAGAGGGTCGCCATCAAGTATCGTTCCTTTTTTCTTGATCTTGAAGGTATAGACACTCTGGAATCGGCCGTTCAGCTGGTAGGGCGCTCTGTTTTCACGCCTTCGGAGGATCTTTCGGACGGTGAGTACTACTGGAAAGATATTATCGGTCTTGACGTTGTCACGGAAGAAGGTCAGGAACTGGGAAGGTTGACCACTATAGTACCAACGGGAAGTAATGATGTATATGTCTGCAACAATGGTGAAAGAGAAATCCTCATTCCCGCCTTCGATGACGTGGTAAAAAAGATCGATATCGAAAAAGGCATTATGATTGTAATGCTTCCCGAAGGCCTGTAAAATGATTGTTTTTGATATCTTGACCGTCTTTCCAGAGATGTTTCATTCTTTTCTCGGCAGCAGCCTTACAAAAAAGTCCATAGATAAGGGCCTGATCGAAATAAATCTTTACAACATTCGCGATTATGCACACGACAGGCATAAAACCACCGATGACACCCCTTACGGAGGGGGCGGTGGAATGGTAATGAAAATAGAGCCTGTCGCAGACGCCCTGAAGGCCATAGCCCCCTCAGGGGATAAAACAGTTGTCATCCTACTTTCACCACAGGGGGAATCCTTTAAACAGAAAACCGCAGAAGAACTCTCGCAATATTCAAGGATTGTCCTGATATGCGGACACTACGAGGGAGTTGACGAAAGAATCAGAGAACACCTCGTCGACAGAGAGATATCGATAGGTGATTACGTTCTGAGCGGGGGGGAACTGCCTGCAATGGTTGTCCTGGATGCTGTTTCGCGTCTTGTACCGGGGTTTGTAGGAAACAGTGAATCGGTCTTATATGATTCATTTTCAACCGGACTTCTTGAAGGGCCTCACTACACACGACCAAGGGAATATAACGGTTGGATTGTTCCCGAAGTGCTGGTCTCGGGGCATCAAAAGAATATAGACGAATGGAGGCGCAAGGAGTCTCTCAGGAGGACGCTCCAAAGAAGACCTGAGTTGTTGAAACGGGCAGATCTTACGGAAGAAGATACAAGGATGCTCGAAGAACTTGCAGGAGATCCTGAATTTGTATAAAAATTTGTACATTGCTCTTTTACACTACCCTGTTTACAACAAAAGGGGCGATATTGTGACAACGGCGGTTACCAACATGGATCTACACGACATATCAAGGGCCGCCAGGACATACGATGTGAAAGGGTTTTACATCATAACGCCGATAGAACAGCAACAGGCGTTTGTGGAACGTATCCTCCGCCACTGGCAGGAGGGATACGGCATCATCTACAATCCTTCCAGAAAAGAGGCTTTCGATATCATAAGGCTGGAAGAAACTCTTGATGATGCAATAACGGCCATATCGCAGGAAAGCGGAGAAAAGGTGCATGTGGTGGTCACAAGCGCCTCATCCCGGAGAGAACCTCTGACCTACGAAGCCCTGAAAGAAAAGATATCGAAAAGCGAAGAGACCTTTCTGATAGTCTTTGGAACGGGATGGGGAATAGCCGACGAGGTTGTCGAAAAAGCTGACTTTTTTGTTGAACCGATACGGGGAAGTTCGGATTATAATCACTTATCTGTCCGTTCGGCCGCAGCCATTACATTGGATAGATTATGTGGACAATAACAACATGTAAATATGATATTTCAGAGGAGGATTTAAAACTATGAATGTTCTCGATATTATTGAGAAAGAACAGATGAGAGCTGATATTCCCGGTTTCAAACCGGGTGACACCTTGAAAGTGCATGTGAAGATCATCGAGGGTCAGAAGGAAAGGATTCAGGTTTTTCAGGGATCTGTTATCCGCAAAAGAGCGGGACAGAACCGCGCAACCTTTACCGTAAGAAAGATATCTAACGGCATAGGAGTCGAGAGGACATTTCCCCTTCATTCCCCCATCATCGATAAGATAGAGGTTGTAATGCGGGGTAGAGTCAGACGTTCAAGGCTGTATTACCTGAGAGATCTCAAGGGCAAGAAGGCAAGGATAAAGGAACTTGGCAGAAGATGAGATGTACGGATTTGAGCTGCGTGCACGATTCCAAGGTTTCGAAACGATTGCAGGTGTCGATGAAGCAGGAAGAGGGCCCCTCGCGGGCCCCGTTCTCGCAGCAGCCGTAATCTTTCCTCCAGGTTACACAAACGGGGAGATCAGAGACTCGAAAAAACTGACTCCTAAGAAAAGAGAGACCCTATACAAGATAATAAGAGATGATGCCGTCTCTATCGGATTGGGCGCAATAGAAGCTTCTACCATAGACAAAATCAACATCCTCCAGGCAACACTCGCCGCAATGAAAATAGCCGTCCAGAATCTTTCCACCCGACCGGATTATCTCCTCATAGACGGCATAAATACCATCGACATCCCTATCCCGCAGGAAACAATTGTCAAGGGAGATTCCCTGAGTGTTTCCGTGGCAGCCGCTTCCATAATTGCCAAGGTATCGCGAGATCATCTCATGGACAGATATCATGTCTCATACCCACAGTATAATTTCCTCAAGAACAAAGGGTACGGAACCAAAGAGCATCGAGAGGCAGTGAAGCAATATGGCCGATGCAAGATCCACAGGAAATCCTTTCGGATCAAATAACAGGAAAAAGGGAGTTCAAGGGGAAGATATTGCGACCTCCTGTCTCCGGAAAGAAGGGTACCGGATTATTGAAAAGAATTACAGATGTCGGTATGGAGAAATCGATATTGTCACCATGGATGCCGATGAGATCGTCTTTGTGGAGGTAAAGAGCAGACAATCAGACCTGTTCGGTTCACCCGAAGAGGCGGTCGGCATAACCAAACGGAAAAAGATCTCAAAAGTTGCTCTCTATTATCTGCAGGACAAGGGGCTCTCCGACCACAATGCCAGATTTGATATTGTGGCTATCACCTACCTTCCGGAGGGCAATCGGGTGAAAATTATAAAAAACGCATTTGATCTGGACTGTTGATTGAAAACCGCTATGCACAAGGGAACATTATATATCGTCGCCACTCCTATCGGTAACCTGGAGGATATAACGCTCCGTGCTATCCGCACCCTCAAAGAGGTAGGATTGATTGCCGCTGAAGACACGCGTCGGACGAAGATCCTCCTCGATACCTATGGAATCGATACACCTCTCACGAGCCTTCACGATCGTAACGAACTGAAAAAGAGCGTTCACCTGATAGAAAAACTGAATGATGGAACGGACATTGCCTACGTCTCCGATGCTGGCACACCCGGCATATCCGATCCCGGATATATCTTTGTAAATAAGGCTATCGCTGAATCCATCAGTGTTGTCCCCATTCCCGGACCGGTCGCCGCAATAGCCGCCCTTAACGTCTCAGGTCTTCCCATGGACAGCTTCGTTTTCTTCGCCTTTCTGCCCACCCGAAGCGGAAAGAGAAGACAGTTGCTGGAGTCCATCAAGGACGAAACAAAAACAATGGTATTCTATGAATCACCCAACCGTCTTGCTGCAACCCTTCAGGATGTCAATGATATTCTCGGGAACAGAGAGATCACCGTCTCCAGAGAACTGACGAAGATATATGAAGAAACCCTGCGAGGTACCGTACGTGAAGTCAGCAAATCTTTCCGGGGAAAGAAGATAAAAGGGGAAATCACGCTGGTTATTTCGGGAGCCCCGCGAGATAGCTCAGGTCGATCTGCCGAAGAAATACGGGCACGATTCCAGGAAGCGCGAAAAGATCCCGAATCCTCCACCAGAGATATCATACATGCCCTCTCGGAAGAAATGGGCATGCCGAGAAAAGAAATATACAGGCATGTTATTGAATGTATCAATAATGAATCCGATAGTAATCCATGCTGACATTTTTGCATGTCCTGCCTGATAATTCCTGTCCCTTACAGCAGGTTGCATATTGAAAAGTATCTTATTTTTTGATAGGAGGAATCAATAACCGCTTGGTTTATATATCTCGTCTTTTGAACTGATCATTCGAAATCAGCTTCGGGAAGACGTCAGAAAACCAACTGAGAGACTGTCAGATGCAACCCTTCAAAGAACAGATTGAAGATCTCCTTGATGCAGTAGATGTAAAGATTAACGGATCACGTCCCTGGGACATTACGGTACACAATGAAGAGCTATACCAACGCGTTCTTTCTCATGGCTCCATGGGTCTCGGCGAATCCTATATGGACGGCTGGTGGGACTGTGATGAACTCGATGAATTTTTCTATAAGATCCTGTCTGAAGAATTAGATAATAAAGTCAGGGATTGGAAGATAGTCATACAACATCTCAGGGCATGCCTCTTCAACAAACAAAAAAAATCGAGGGCGTTTCATATCGGAGAGCACCATTACGATATGGGGAATGAACTCTATAAGACAATGCTTGACAAGCGGCTGACTTACACCTGTGCCTGTTGGAAAGATGCACAAACCCTCGATCAGGCGCAGGAAGACAAGCTTGATCTGGTTGCCAGAAAAATAGACTTGAAAGATGGAATGAAGGTTCTCGATATCGGCTGCGGTTGGGGCAGTTTTGCCAAGTATGCTGCCGAAAAATATGGTGCCGAGGTCGTTGGCATAACCGTTTCCAAAGAACAGGCAAAACTTGCGAGAGAGTTGTGCCAGGGACTTCCCGTAGAAGTCAGATTGCAGGATTATCGTGATCTCGATGAAACGTATGACCGTATCGTCAGCCTCGGCATGATCGAACACGTTGGTTACAAGAATTACCGAACATACATGCAGATAGTTCACCGGTGTCTCACAGACGACGGGATCTTCCTACTCCAAACCATAGGCGGTAATAGATCCGTCAAGAGGACCGATTCCTGGATAGGAAAATATATATTCCCGAACGGTATGCTGCCCTCGATCAAACAGCTTGCACAATCCTTTGAAGGATTGTTTGTCATGGAAAACTGGCAGAATTACGGGATCGACTACGACAAGACTCTCATGGCATGGTTTGAGAATTTCGACAGAAACTGGGATTCCATAAAAGATGCCTACGATAACCGATTCTATCGCATGTGGAAATATTACTTGCTTTCCTGTGCAGGATCATTCCGGGCACGAAAGAATCAATTATGGCAGATAGTGCTCACGAAAAAAGGCCTGAAAAACGGTTGGGAATGTCTACATCCATAATACACACCATAAATTATCTGCTTCATCATGAAGGGTCTGAAATTCGGCTTTCATCTAAAAATAATAGGTTATCGAAAGATACGCGCTGTCTGAAGGCTTACAGAGAAAACCGGTGCCCGGTATTGTATATCCGCCATACTCCGTATCTGTTCCACCATAATAGATATTACCGGCCAGGATAATCCGTGAGTTCTGGGTCATGTCCCACGAAATGCGGGGCTGCAATAATCCCGAAGGATCACTCAAGTTGTTGATAGCGGTCAGATAGACGTTGACCAGGGGGTGGAGTTCCACCCTGATGTGACCGCTCATATAATTTCGTCCTATCGTGAAGAGTTCTCCCCGGTCGATCCGGACGGCAATATCGGGATCGGTCCACGCTTCCGCGTATCGGTCATGACAGAGACCGTTAAAGAAATACTCCACATAGCCGTAACAATTCTTTTTCCACCAAACCCAGGAATAATCGATGTTCGCCACGAGCGACAAATAGTTATCCGTACCGTGGCCTTCTTCAAGAAACGTCCAGGTGCCGTCAAGACGCCAGGCCGTATTCCCCAAGTATCCCATGCTGCCGAATCCCACCACCGTGTCGTCATAGTGCATGGCTGCCATGACATCAAACTCCGTTGTGCCTTGGGCGAAATGGAGCTTTCCCGCCAGCGAGGACTGATCGAACTGAATATCCCCACTCTCAGGGTCACGTCTCGGAACATACAAAAACTGAACGTCCCCTACCCTCTTCGATGAGAACTGGGTGAAGATCATATCATCTCCGATCTTGTACTCCCGTTCGATATCTGACGGTGAAAAGGGGTTGAAAAGGTCGATCGGATTAAAGAGAAAGCCGTTCCCCCAAGTAACCGCCTGACGACCGATACGGACAACACCCCACCCGGATGTCAGGGTCAGGGCGAATCGATCGAGGCGGTGATAGAAAATATGGCTGTCATTCTCATCAACGATCTTTGTCAGATCCATCAAACGCCGCGTATCGTCGGGAAGTCCTCCGGTCATCGGACCGGTGTCAAAGAGCCCCGGGATGAGCTGCGCCAGTTCCCTTTCCTTACGCCTGGTATCTCCACCCGAGAGAACGGCCTCGTAATGGGTTTCGAAATTCCCCCACGTTCCGAAGAAAAGGGTACTCTTGAGCCGCACCTCGGCGGAGCCGTCATAGCAGGGATCGGTGTTCACAAACTGGAAATACGATTCGTCGTCGGGCCAAACAACGGATCCTGTGACCTTCACATGACCGCCCCACTGATTATCGATATCTGTATACCAAGACCTTGGAGCGGTATTTTGCTTTTCAGATGCAGCGGAAAGTGACCCATTCGGAGAAGTTGTTGCTGCCCATGAGGGTGATGTATCGACACAGGCAAACAAAACAACCGTAAGACAGAGTGAACAAAGACCGAAAACGATATTCGGCAGATATTGCTCAGCATGAAAGGTCTTATAATGAAATTTCCTCATGAGTATCAGCATAGCACAGTGCATCGTCGGCTAATTCCCCCGGTCCCTGCTTTCCGATTCTCCGCTTCCTTCTTTCACTTCATCACCCGCCACCAGGCCGTCCCTGATAAGAACAAGCCGGCGCGCATAATCCATGACCATCTTGTCGTGGGTTGAGAAGATAAAGGTGACCTTTTTCATCTCGTTCATCTCCTTCATCATTTCCAAAAGGCCCTGCCCTGTCTTGGAATCCAGGTTGGCCGTAGGTTCATCGGCCAAGACGATAGCCGGGTCGGACACGATGGCCCGCGCAACTGCCACCCGCTGCTGCTGCCCCCCTGACAGTTCCGCCGGACGCCTGTTGTAGGTATCTTTCAGGCCGACATCATCCAGTATGTTTCTTGCCCGTTCACGCCGCTCCGCCGATGGGACGCCCTGAAGAAGCATCACAAACTCAACGTTTTCCAGCGCCGACAGAACGGGGATGAGGTTGTAGGCCTGGAATATGAATCCGATATTATGCAAACGGAGATTCGCCAGTTCCGACTGGTTCATCGCATCCAGATTGCTTCCGTTTACGGTAACATGCCCTGAATCGACCGAATCGAGTCCTCCGATTATGTTCAGCAGGGTGGTCTTACCCGATCCCGATGGTCCTGCAAGGGCCACAAATCCTCCCTTTTCTATGGACAGACTCACGCCGCCCAGAGCGGTCACCACGATCTTCCCCTGCTGGTAGGTCTTTGTAACGTCGATGCATTCCACGATATTCATGACAAACTCCTGAAGAAAAATATATAAGCAATAAACCTTCAGCTACGTATGGGTCAGGGCCTCCACCGGCGTAAACCGCGCCGCTTTTACCGCCGGATACACGCTCACTAACAGGCCGAGCATGAATACCACCAGATTGGCTGCAATCACGTCACGGCCGTAGATAGCCGGATAAATGATCCGGGACATGCCGGCAAACTCGAGACCGGAGGCGAAAGAAGAAAGGTCGATGCCCCCCCCGGACAGGACAAAGACGCTCAGAAAGCTCAGAATGTTCCCGACAGCCGTACCGATAAGGAGCATAAAGAACGACTCTGTCAGGACTTCTCTGATGATCCACAGAGGCTTCATTCCCAGTGACTTAAACAGGCCGAACTCCCGTATCCGCTCGAATACGGCCATTAGCGTGGTGTTGACGATGCCGAACCCCATGGCTATAAAAACTACGATAAACCATATGTACATAAATTTATCATAGATATCGAGGTACGCTCTGATGAGGGGCAACAGGTCCAGCCACGTCTGAACCTCATATTCGGTGGCAGGAAGAGCCGCCTGCAGTTGCTTTGCCACCTGGGCAACCGCATTCTGATCGGGCAGAACGAGGGAAACCTCGGAAATACTCTTTTTCAGCTTCAGCAACTGCTGGGCGGCGGTCATGGTTACAAAGACGAACTGCTTTTCCGTAGCCTCCATTTCGGCCGTAAAGACCCCCACAATACGGAAGGCACGAGAAGCGATCTCCCGGTTGGTATCCTGTGACATCACAATGATCTTGCGGCCCAATCCGGTCTCAAACGTATCCATCAGCGCCTTTCCCACAACAATCCCGTTTGTGTCATCGTCTCTGAGATAGCGTCCTTCGGTAACAGCCTTCCCGATGAACGAAATGTCGGCCTCCCGTGCCGGATCGATTCCGACAAAGGTGACACCCTCCGTATGCCGGGCGTTATTCGCGACCGCGTTGACCCGGACTCGAAAGGTCCACATATCGTCGGGTGCAAGGACCTTATTCAGGACGGTCTTCACCGCTTCAGGATCGGGCATACTGTTTTCGATAACGGGGTCGTTCCGATACCCGGTATGGTGGATCTGGATATGGCCCGTGAGCGTGGAGATACCGTTTCGGACCATCCCCTCGGAGATTCCTCTCATGAGTGCTCCCAGAAAAATCATGCTCCAGACACCGATAATGATCGCTGTCATGATGACCGCGGTCCGTTTCGGATTACGCCAGATATTTCGCCAGGCTAATTGCAGATGCATACGGTTCGAACCTCATGTGGTCGGTTGTTGAAAATCAGAAAACAGTCAAGTTATGTAAAGCTTTCTTCAGCCTCAAACGGCATTCGGTATTATCGCGGGTTGAAAACACCGTTTCAGCCACAGATACATAGCCATCTACTTCCCCGCCATTGCCTCTACGGGGCGGAACCGCCACACCTTGAGGGCCGGATAGAGGGCCGTCAAGAAGGTGATGACCAGCACCGCGGCCGGTCCGATCGATGCGGAAAGGAGTGAAAGCTGCGGGTATATGCGCTCCGGCAGACCGAACTGTCTCATCAGCTCCGATGTACCCGAGATAAAGATCCCGTGAACCTGGAAGTACCAAGTAACCAGACTTCCCAAGATGATACCGGCGATAATACCCGCTATGGTCATGATCGTGGACTCGATCATAAGCAGTTTGCACAGACGGCCTGGCGTCGTTCCGATGGCCATGAGGACGCCGAACTCTTTTGTCCTCTCGAATATGGTCATCAGGAAGGTATTCAGAATGCTGAACGCCACAACAATGATAAGAATGATGTAGAAGATAAAACCGCTGTACAAATCCATCTTGATGGCCTCGATCAGTCCCGGCATCAGTTCCATCCAATCCAGGTCGACAAGGGCCTCTTTGTTCTTGATGCCTTTGATGTCGGCCGCAACGGTCTTCTTTATCTCAGGGACATATTTCAGTGATTTACCGAGTACTACGACTTCATGAACCGCCCCCCTCATGTTGTACACATCCTGAAAATACGCGAGAGGAATTTGTATAGAACTGCGATCGAATTCGTCCATACCAGACCGGTAGATCCCCCTGACCGTAACCACGGTGGCCGCTATGGAGCCGTCACGCCCCTGACCCAGCACGACCAGTTCGTCACCCACGCCTATCTGCAGGTTCCTGGCCAAGAGTTCTCCCACCAGGGCTTGATCCGTTTCGTTTTCGGACAGATAGCTCCCCTGGCGGATCAGTTTTTTGAGGGTCGACACCTTCGCTTCCCTGTCCGGGTCTATTCCAACCACAATGACGCCGTAGGTTCGTTCTTTGGAAGACACCAGAGAAAAGGCATTGGCCCGATAGGTATATGCGGCCACCTCCGGATTTTTATCCAATACATTCCCAACAGCGGCCGGGTCGGATACCACCAGGCGCATGCTCTTTTTATCCTGATATCCTTCGGCCTGAACCTGCAGATGGCCGGTATGAATCCTGACGGAGGAGTCGATCATGGTCTCGTAGGAGCCGAATTGCCAGGACAGCATAAAGACCAGCAGCAGAGATGCGAAGGCAATGGCGGCTATGGTAAGGATGGAACGTCTCGGATTGCGCCAGAGGTTGCGCCAGGCCATTTTGACATCTATCGACATGTCGGATCACCGTATGGGAGTTTTCAAGGAAGACAGTGTGAACAACCTGTCCGGCAGTTTCGTATCAAAAGCGAGGTCCTGGTATTCCAGGACGGTATACTCATTCTCCACATCGGCCTTCTGCATCTTCCACACGCCCGGGAAGAGCCTGCCGCCGAGCATCCGCAACTGCAGCGTGGTCATGATCTTCACCGGCTTAAGATCCTCATCATAAAACCCCTGTTCCAGAAAGATATAGTCCTCGCGGATCTTCAGTTTCTGCATCCCCCATACCACCGGAGCCTCCGGTTTTGGCATGGATTTGATTACGTACACCTTCTTCCCTTCATGGGTTTCGGTCCCGATGATTGTGTGCGTGTAATCGACGATCAGGCTCTCGGCCTTGGACAGATCGTTGTTGGAAAAATCGGACCCCATCCAGGCCTGTGACATCATGGATGGTGGAATCTTGATTATCCGGTTGACCTTGGGATTATAGGTCCACATCTCCCTGCCCTTCTTGAGCGTACCGTTCCCCTTGTCCCTGGGCGGATCGGTGATCCAGAAGATGCTGTCTTCCATCCCCTGCGTCCACCCCTTGATCGTCATGACCCGCTCCCAATCGGGGCGATGAATGGTCATTACCACCGTGGAGACGGAAGTCTTGCCCCGCATGTAATCATAACTTGCATCGACGAGAGCGGCTGCATCCTGGGCGTGAATATCCGCAGTCGCACCAAGGGAAAACAGGACCAGAAACGAAAAAATCGCAATCCTCTTTGTCTTATGAAATATCTTCACCAGAATCTGTCACCGCCCTTCCGAATGATGTGCCGATGATCATTCTTGTAATACCTTTTACTCGATACCTTTACCGTTTTGGGCACATGCTTCCAATGCTCCGCGATCAAGCAATCTGATAGTGGATCCATCCACCTCTATAAGGTGCCTGCCCTTCATATCCCCCAAGACCCTTGAGAGCGATTCAGGACCGGTGCCCAAGATATGTGCAAGCTGCAGTTTTGAAATATTCAGTCTGACAAATTCCGTGTTACCCAGCTCTTCCGACCGGTCAAGTAGATATGCAGCCAGTCTTCCGGGAATTTCTTTCAAAGACAGGTTCTCTATCTGTATGGTAAATTCACGAAGTCTCATCGAGAGAATCGCCAGAATATTCATTGTCAAAGAAGGGTTGTTTGTTATAAGATCAGTAAACTTCGTTCTTGAGAAAAACAACAGCCGGCTCTCCACGATAGCCTGAGCATTGGCTGGATACGACTCCCCCGAAAAGACCGGAACCGCTCCTATGGTGCCCCCCTCTGAAACGATATGAAGGATCTGTTCTCTGCCTTCGGATGACAGTTTGTACACCTTCACCGCACCCGTTACGACGAGATAAAAACCAGCGCCCTCATCACCGTCAAAAAAGATCATCGCCCCCTTGTCGAAGTGTCGTTCGACAGCTATACGGGCAATTTCCTTCAGGTGTCCCTCAGATACCCCTCCGAAGAGCTGGCTCTTTGACAGAGCATCCATATTATCGGTCATGATTTCGATCCTTCTTTGAAAAATACCATCTCTTCTTAACATAAGTCAAGGCTATGTACCGTTTTTTAAGATACGTTGGCAATCAACAATATAACCAATGAATCTGAAACAAGGAGGACAACATATGTTTTGCTATCAATGTCAGGAGACGGCAAAGAACACGGGGTGTACCATCAAGGGAGTCTGCGGCAAGACGGAAGAAACGGCAAATCTTCAGGATCTGCTCCTGTATGTCTTAAAGGGACTTTCGATCTATGGTGAAGAGGCAAAAAAGGGAGGACCGTTAGACAGGAAATACGGATCATTTATAGCTCAGGCCCTGTTCGCAACAATCACAAATGTAAACTTTGATAACGATAGACTGATTGCACTCATCAAAGAGGGATTGAAGCTTCGCAATGAATTACGGAAGAAATGTGAAAGTCATATCCCTGAGGAGATGCACGACTCCGCCCTTTGGTTTTCGGACGATGTTGCCGAATTCGGCAAAAAGGCTTCAGAGATCGGCGTTCTTACCAGCGGCAATGAAGATGTCCGTTCTCTCAGAGAACTTCTGGTTTATGGATTAAAGGGAATCGCCGCCTATGCGGATCACGCGGCCGTTCTCGGCCATGAGGATGAAGCGATCTATAGCTTCCTGATGGAAGGCCTTGCATCGACAACACGGGATCTGACCGTTGACGAGATGGTGGCAATGGTCATGAAGGCGGGAGAATGCGCGGTCAGTTGTATGGCCCTCCTTGACCAGGCTAATACATCCGCTTACGGAAATCCGGAGATTTCCACGGTCAATATCGGCGTCAGAAACAATCCTGGAATCCTGATCTCCGGCCATGATCTCAAGGATATGAAAGAACTTCTGGAACAAACCGAAGGAACGGGGGTGGATGTGTACACCCATGGCGAAATGTTGCCGGCCAATTCATATCCCGCATTTAAAAAGTATGCCCATTTCGTGGGCAACTACGGAAATGCATGGTGGAAACAGGGAGAGGAATTCGCATCCTTTAACGGCCCCATACTCATGACGACCAACTGTATTATTCCGGTCAAGGATTCGTACAAAGACAGAATCTTCACAACGGGGATGGCAGGGTATCCCGGCGTTGAGCATATTCCCGACAGACCGGAAGGCGGCGTAAAAGATTTTTCCGGAATGATAGAACTGGCGAAACAGTGCGCCCCCCCGGTTGAAATCGAAACCGGTGAGATCGTAGGCGGCTTTGCCCATAATCAGGTCCTGGAACTGGCAGACAAGGTTGTGGACGCCGTAAAATCCGGGGCAATCAAGCGTTTCGTCGTCATGGCCGGCTGTGACGGACGGCATAAGACAAGGAGCTACTTCACCGATGTCGCCCGCGAACTTCCCGAAGATACGGTGATCCTGACTGCGGGCTGCGCGAAGTATCGCTATAACAAGCTTGATCTCGGTGATATCGGCGGAATCCCCAGGGTGCTTGACGCGGGCCAGTGCAACGACAGTTATTCCCTCGCCGTTATTGCCTTGAAGTTGAAGGAGGCCTTCGGACTCGAAGATATCAATGACCTCCCTATCTCTTACGATATTGCCTGGTATGAACAAAAGGCCGTTGCCGTACTGCTGGCCCTCCTCTCACTCGGAGTGAAAGGCATCCGCCTGGGACCGACACTGCCGGCGTTCGTATCGCCAACCGTTCTGGGGGTTCTTGTTGATAAATTCGATATCAAGCCGATCGGAGACGTTCAAGGAGATATTGAAGCAATGATAGAGGGAGCATGACCTTCCATAAGGTGATTATATGAAAACAGTACGTAAGATAATTGAGATTGATGAAGAATTGTGTGACGGGTGTGGGAACTGTGTCCCGGGGTGTGCCGAGGGAGCCTTGCAGATCGTTGACGGCAAGGCAAGGATC
Source organism: Syntrophales bacterium (assembly GCA_036825195.1). Classification (GTDB taxonomy): domain Bacteria; phylum Desulfobacterota; class Syntrophia; order Syntrophales; family UBA2210; genus UBA2210. The sequence goes on along the minus strand of DAISYQ010000006.1, from coordinate 40,131 downwards.
GTATCGGACAAATACTGCGACGGCCTTGGAGCCTGTATCGGAGAATGCCCCACGGGAGCGCTTCGGATAATCGAGCGGGAAGCGGAAGAATTTGACAAAGAGGAGGTCGATAAATACCTTACTGAAAAGGAAAGTGATACGAGTTCGGAGATGGGCGCATTGCCCTGCGGATGTCCCTCAACCACCTTGCAGACTTTTGAACCACTTACATCCTGCCAGGAGGCAAACAGACCTGCCGATATCGTGGAAAGCGGGAGCGAATCGTCTCTTACTCACTGGCCTGTTCAGATACGGCTTATACCGGCGACCGCCCCTTTCCTCAAGGGTGCCGATCTTCTTGTTCTTGCCGACTGTACGGCCGTCGCCTTCCCCACCCTTCACCGGGATCTTCTGAAGGGGAAGGTCGTCATGATGGGATGTCCGAAGTTCGACGACGTCCAGGATTACATACGCAAGTTTGCGGATATTTTTCGAACCGCAAACATCAAGAGCGTAACGACCGTTGTGATGGAGGTTCCCTGCTGTTCCGGCCTTCCCATGATCGTGAAAAAAGGAATGGAGTCGGCAGGCAAGGAAATTCCCATGGAAGAGGTTGTGCTGAGCACAAGAGGAACAATCTTGAAACACTCATAAGAAATCAGGGAGAAGGAGAGAAAGACACACGTCTTCTTCTCGAATACAGAAATAGTAGTGGAGGTATGAATGGTATGAAACAAATTTTAATCATGCTCGCGGTTATTGCCGTCTGGTATCTGCTCCAGGCGGTTATCCTGCCTCGTATGGGTATATCCACGTGAATGAAACAAGCCTGCCAGGTGGCAGATAAAAAGAGTATCGAAGACAAGTCAAATCCGGATAAACAGTGAATACACCCCTGCTCGGGAAATTTCATGGGTGAGACGGCTTTATAAGCCCAGAGGCCCTCACTATCGTGCGATACACAAACGATAATGATCCCCAGGAACGATGAGGGAACGCAAAACCATTGAGGTAATGATTGGGATGTATTGTCACGGGCACCACGGCGACAAAGGGAAAAAGCCATGCCCCGAATGCACGGAGCTTTTGGACTATGCTGTGACACGCCTCGAGAAATGCCCCTTTCAGGAAGACAAACCGACGTGCGCAACGTGTCCCGTTCATTGCTACAAACCGGATATGAGAGAAAAGATTAGAGAGGTAATGAAGTACGCTGGCCCGCGCATGCTGTATCGGCATCCATTTTTGTCAGGTGCGCATTATCTGGCACGAAGATAACATCCTTTGGAAATCCCTCATCAGATATGGCGTTTCATCGTCCGTATTGTCACATCTTAGGAGGCAACGCGCTGCGATACAGATAGGGAATGTTTGCCTGAGATTGTTCCGGGGAAAAGATTGTATACTTGGTTGCATTGAGTAAGGTTCATGATCCCCCTCGATTTTTCTATTTACTTTTTTTTTATTACTGTTAAAAAAAGATGAAGCGAAAATCATGCACACCAGAGGAGAAATCGGATGATTGTTATTGCGAAGATGAAAGCGCAGAAAGGTAAGGAAGAAGACCTTCAGAAGGCTGTCTTAGAGGCGATTCCCCATGTGGAACAGGAAGCAGGCACGCTGGTTTACACATTCAATCGTTCACTGAGTGATCCCACAGAATTTGTTTTTTATGAAAAATACACGGACAAAGATGCACTCAAAACACACAGTTCAACCAATCATTTCAAAAAAATGTTAACGGACCTCGGCCCCTGCCTCGATTGTGCTCCGGAGATCCTGATGTATGAGGAAATTGGTACGGTAAAAAAGTAACGCCCCTGTAATGACTTTATGGACGACATGTATTTCTTACATTTAAAAAGGCTTATTAGATTATGAATCTTCAATATTCAAGAATACGGGATTACCGGCATGACGCCCTAGCTGCCCTGAAAGATCTCCTGACAAAGATGAATCATCCCTTCCACAATGGCGATTCTGTCGGAATTAAACTCCATTGGGGAGAGCGGGGGAACCACAGCTACCTGCCGCCCGAATATGCCCGGGAGATTGTGAGATGGCTTAAAAAGGAAGGGGTAAAACCTTTTATATTTGACACGACAGTCCTCTATTCCGGGGGGCGCCGGAGAGGAGAGGACTCCCTCGCGACTGCGGTAGAACACGGGTTCACCGAGGAGTTTCTCGGATGTGAGGTGGTGATCGCCGATGGACTTGAAGGAATGGACGTTGTTGACATCCCCGGTGGACTCAAACACTTCTCTACCGTACAGGTGGCATCGGTCATAGAAAAAACGCAGGGCTTCATAATTTTCTCGCATTTCAAGGGGCATCTGGGTGCCGGTTTCGGTGGCGCGATCAAGAACATTTCCATGGGATTCGCCTCACGGGCTCAAAAACAGCGTATGCACGCCGATGCCTATCCGTCTCTTCGGGAAAAGAGGTGTACCCGCTGCGGTGTCTGTGTCGATATATGCCCCACCGGTGCCGCGCAGATGATCAACGACGAATTTCCCTCGTACGATCTGGAGAAGTGCATCGGCTGCGCTCAGTGCATTGCCATGTGCCCCGTGATGGCGCTCAAGATCCACTTTTCAGGCGATGCCGAAGTGTTCCAAGAAAAACTTGTGGAAACCGCCGCGGCAGTGTGGAAGCGCATCAGAAAAAACACCATCTGTATCAACGCCCTTATCAATATAACACCCAATTGTGATTGCATGCCTGGGAAGGAAGATGCCCTGCTGCCCGATATAGGCTTTATCGGAGAAGATCATCCGGTGATGATCGATCGCGAATCGCTGAAAGAGATGGGAGAAAATCTCATCACCGCAACACATCCACACGTTCCCTGGCAGCGGCAGTTCGAGTATGCAAAAGAAATAGGGTTTCTCGATTCATAGAAAACACCATGCCTATTGTCCGTCATCGTCAGGAGTTCATCACGTCCCCTGGTCACTAACGAGACACGAGTACACGGGAACACTAATATCTACCAAATGTTCACTACTTCAATCATTAAAATCATACTTTAGGCGTATGGACAATTGTCGGGTGCCGTGTTTTACTACAATCGATTTTAAAAAGTATCTTAATCGGTACATTTTGGGTTATCATTGACACGTATGTCTCTGTAATTCCTAGAACAAATTCGAAGACAGGATGAGTAGCATGAAAAGATTTTTTCAAACAGTAATGGTTATGTGTGCTTTGCTGGTAATGACAGCACCGGCCTGGCCGTACTCCGTCACGATCGGATCAAACACTATTGACGTTGGGGGCCTGGATACTATCATAACTTCAGACAAGCTCAGAAACAGCGGCGACGAAGCGGAACTCTTCTGGGTGGAGACCATGACGGGTTTTGCCGACCTTGTATTGGATGCTAAATATACGGATATGGGCTGGTTCGAAACCAATGTAAAAGGCGTTTACGCAATAGATCTGAGGTATAATTCTACATACTTTCTTGTTAAGACAGGAAAGGGCTCCTCCACCGGAGACGACCACTTCCTGTTTGAAAATAATGAGTCGCCTGACTGGGGAGTCATCAGTCTTGCCGAACTCGGTTTTTCCTCTACCACAATAGGAAAGATCAGCCACGTCGACGAGTTTCAGCGAACCTCGGTACCGGAACCACTGACTGTTGTACTTTTGGGACTCGGCCTGATAGGCCTGGGAAGCACGAGAAAGTTTCTTAAGTAAATCAGCAATATAGAAACATCTCACGGGGTGTTGCTTCCTTCTTAATGAGGAACGATGCCAGGACGAAACACAGGACGATATGACTGTCTGTAACGTCTGGTCAACCGTCTTTCCGTTCGTTCTTATTCGTTCTTATTCCCAGGACAGTATACATAGGGCAATAGCCAAATGTGCTTGTAAGCAAGAGAACAAGAGCTATAATGCCCAGTATGATTGCAGCAAGGCCGGTCAGATTGTTGGTAAAATAGAGTATTATTATGACAAGAGCCAGCATCGTCCTGATGAGTCTATCCATCCTGCCCATGTTTTGTTTCATTGCGATCCCCTCCGTGTAATTATTTTTCTGACACAGCTTTTTCTTACCGGCCTCGAAGATTCAAGGACTAAAACCTAATAAAGATCTACGAAGTCTTTGTTCTCATTCTTATAATCGGATACCATTTTGTCATGTTTTCCCCGGTGGCATATCCAGCAGTTCACCTGATCGGCCGTTCTGCCGCTGCTGTGAGACCAGTTGAGAAATTCACGGTTGTCATACTGTACCATCTTCAGCATCTCACGGGCACGACTCTTATACCCGAGGGCCTTTTTTAACGTTTCATCGGTTATTGCCGATGAATCTTCCAGGGCAAAATCCCCTTGTATCCATTGATCATTTCTGATGCTGTTGGAATTGGCATCCGCATCCGCCTTGTGACAGAAATTGCACGTCACATGCAATGACTCGCTGAAATGGACCATTGCCTGTGAAACCTGATGAGGCTTCAATATTTTAAGGTTTTTGGCATGCATGATATGGTGACGCATAGGGAACCCTCTCCCACCCATCATCATGCCTTGTGCATATATGTATGCCGCCGTTGCTACGAATAGAACAACACTGAGAAAAATCAAGAGCTTTTTCATGGCTTCCTCCTATAATCATAATAATCATTGTCAAATCATATGAATATAAAGAAACTGTAATTCCATACCCTGTCTATTCGTTTGTGCACCGTGGATTCTATTGTCGATGAAAATTTCAAACACTACATGTATTGCGATTACAAGAACTGGAAGCGGATGTCATTCTTTATTTCTAAATTCGGTTCAACCGAAACTTAAAAACACAAACCCCTGTTTCTCTCGGCGAAAAACAGGGGTTTTTAAGGGTCAGTCCATAATCACTCCATACAAATGATATCAGAGTAATAATGTCACCGTAGAAAAATCTCCATGAAGCAGAAAAAGGATACTCTTCATGAAGATATTCGTCAAGCACTTTATAAAATTTGAAGAGAATACTGAAAAGAACAAAGTCGAGGAGAAATTCACGATGCCTTTAACAAATAATGGATACCTCTATGGCGAAGTGAAGAATTTCACCATTACACCATGAAGCACACCATTGAACCTATGGTTCATTTCTGTGACAGTATTGCAAGGTTTTTAAACATGTATTTTGTTCAAGTGACAGCGCACGCTTACGACTTCTTCTTTCATGAAATTAAGAAGATATCTCGTCAGCTTCCGGCATTGTCGCTTTCGCTCTCGATGAAAACAGCTTGGACTGCCCTTTTACCGTACAGATTAAAAGGAGGTGATATTCCATACAATAAGATTGATCCGAAAGAAGCATCTTTTATCGGTTATAAATAATTATTTATAAAAAACTAAACCCTTTAAATACCATACAGATAGAAGGAGGAAGGCATGCATAAGAAACTTACAATAGTAATCGTTATAACCTTTGTACTGGGATTACTGGTTGTTCCCGCAATCGCGAAAGGTCCCAGCAGTCAGGCAGGAAAATCCAATATTGGACATCTGTATCTCTATGAAAAGGACGCTGATTGGGAGATTGTCGAAGGCGGTGCGTGGGGAAAGACGAAGTACGATCTGTCCGGATCGACCTTTGATTTCGTGTTCAACGGGCATGATTTGCCGATCGGGCAAGAGTATACACTCATCTACTACCCCGATCCCTGGCCGGGGACCGGTTTAATCTGCCTGGGTTCCGGGACGGTGAACGAATACGGAGACATCCACATCAAGGAGTCCGTCGATACGGGTGACCTGCCGATTGAGACAGACGAAAACGACGGCGCCAAGATCTGGCTTGTACTGTCCGATGACGTTAACTGCAGTGAAGAATTGTGCGAGATGGTCGCATGGAATCCCACCGCCTACCTCTTCGAATACGATCTGATTACCTTCGATGCGAGTGAAGAAGAGGAAGAATATATCCCCCTTGAAGAAGATACGAAAGTGAAGGGGAATTCTAAAGAGAAAAAAGATAAAAAGTAGTGTGTGACAGCAGCGTAAGTTGATGCATTGATTTTGATAGATATCTGGTTAAACGGAAAGGTCAGAATCATGATTGATTCTGACCTTTCCTGATTTTAAAACTGTCTGTCACTTATTCGTTATACGGACATATTGTTTCTTTTCCTTATAAACACAATCGCCGTTTCAGTCATCAGTAATGAAAAGATGATTATTCCCCCATTAATAAAAAAGGGCACAACAGTTCCTGATTTCTATGTTTGCTGAAAACGTTCAGTAAAGCTCCCTTGTTCCCCCAGATCCACCACAATGGGGGCACTCTCTTTCCGCAATACAGCTATTGGTACAACAACATACTGAATATGTGCCACGATCTGTCATCCCCCAACAACCAGAACAATACACCCAATATTCACCATTACAGCCATCAGCACCGGAGCGTTGAAGACCACCGACCCAAAAGTCATAAGACACCTTTTCGTATAAGCCGGAATTCCCGTGGTAAAAAAAGAGTTTTCTCTCTGAGCCTTCCCACATCTTCGGTGATCCAGGAATTCGTTGAAGGGAAACTAGAAGCACAATCAACTTATCATTCCTAAGAGCCTTTTGAATTTGATCTGGAAGCATATTGACAACCACCTTTTCTTCATCCAAAAATTTGTGAATCTCTTTGAGTCCGATTAGCTTGCTATCTTGAGGATCAAATGTTGCATTGAAAAGTTGAAGTGATGATTTAACAGCTTCCTTATCCATCAGCATCTTTGCGAGGTGCATATATTTATCATCCATTTCTTTTTCGATATCTTGCGCATTCGAGAAAATTGGATAACAAGAAAGAACAAGGCAAAGCCCAGAAAAAAAGAAAATTTTTACGACTTCCCTTTTTATCCTCAACCTTATTAATTTATTTCCATTACTGAGATTAAAATGGGTCAAAAGCTGGCGTACTACTTTTTTATTGCTTTTTTTCATTTTAAATCCTCCTTTATTTGACTTTTAAGGGTCATAAAACATGATCCTTTGTCAGATCCATGCATATTGAATTCGTTACCAAAACTTTTTAGATAACCGAAATGAATCAATTAGACCAAACCAATGGTAATGTAGACATCTCGTTAGATTTCTATCAAGTTGGGCAATTAAGAAAAAACTGTTTATAAGTTTGAAGAAGAAGTTCGGATGTAGGATCGCGTTAGGTTTTCACGCTAGATTTTTAAGTGTAAGCTGTTTTCATATACAAGATGAAATAGTGTAAGTCAATCTTAATAAGAAAATGAAAAAGCTTAAACGATCTTGAATGAAGGCTACATCTTAGAAAAAACTAGAAAAACTAGGAAAAACTTGGGACACTTCCCATATTAATTTCTTTTGCTATCTTTCTTTCCATCCTTTTCAGCTACCAAGAACAAAAGCCCTATCTCTCATTTTGAGAAACAGGGCTTTAGATGATCAGACCATAATCCCCCCTTGGTTACAGCTGTATAAAAACTACATATGATGCGTTCAAGATCAAAGTTATTAATCAGTTAACTCTACAGCAATGTGTTGTCAAGAAATATTACGTAATTATTTGAATCAGTTGAACGGATAAAAAGAATTCGGTACCGTAAACTCCAAATACTTCCCTAACTTTTGAATGCCTTGCTGTCGATGGCAAAAAGAAGTACCCCCGCGCCGAGCAGGATCAAGGTCACCGGACAGGGTAACGGCAGGTTCGGAGACAACGGGTTTGGAATGCCCGCAAATATCAATATCGAATCAACGATTAACAACGCACCGGCTATTATCAACAGCCATTTTGATATCGTCAACATGATCCCCCCTCCTTATGTTGTGATTGCTATGTATTGACCTCATGATCGTATTTTGTCAAGAGATATTAAAGTGATTCGTTTCATCAATTGTTTTCGATGATACTCATCGCCGCCCGGATCCCGTCCGATCCGCTCGATATGATCCCGCCGGCATAACCGCTACCCTCCCCGACCATATAGAGATTTTCAAAACCGGCGCACCGTCCGGTCTTTTCCCGCACGACCTGAACGGGTGACGAGGTCTTGCTCTCAAGCCCCATGATGATGCCCGTCTCAAATCCCCTGACCTTTCGGCAAAAGTCCTTCAGCCCTTCCCTGATCGATCCGCTTACGTCACCGGGCAACAAATCCCATAAGGCCGCCGGGTTCAGATCCAGCGGATAGCTCGAATCAACCGTTGCCGACGGCGTGTTCTTTTCGATATAGTCTTGTATCGTGCAGAAGGGGGCCTGATAGCCGTTTGAATAATCGTAGAAACTCTCTTCGAGGGCGCCCAACCAGTCAAGAGTTTCTTGTGGTTCTATGTGTCTGCCGAGAAGCTTCTCCGGATTGATTCCGGCGACGCAGGCCGCGTTGGCGAATTTTCCGTTCCGCTTATACCGGCTCATTCCGTTGACGATGTTAGTATTCTTATAGGCGGTCGCCGGGACGATAATCCCGCCGGGGCACATGCAGAATGTGTACACGGGAAGATTCCCGTCACCTTTTGATGTTAGCCGGTACTCGGCGGCTTTGACCCCTGGCAGCCCTTCCCTCCCCCACTGGGCAATATTGATCAGCTCCTGGGGGTGTTCGACCCGGCAGCCGATGGCGAAGTTTTTTGTTCGGAACTTCACCCCTTTTCCGATCAGCATGCGGTATGTCTCATATGCCGAATGCCCCGGCGCGATAATACAGTAATCAGCCTCAATCCCCCCGGAGGTTGTTACCGCTTCATACACGCTTCCATTTTTGATCTTCAAATCTTCCAGCATGGTTTCAAAGAGCACGCTTCCGCCGATATGCAGGAATTCCTCCCGTAAATTCCTGACGATCTTTCTGAGATTATCGGTTCCAAGATGAGGATGGGCCAGGTATGCTATCTCTTCCGGTGCTCCCGCGCGGATATAACTCGAAATCATAAACTGTTTTTCTTTCGAGATACCTTTGGTTCGAGAGGTCAATTTCCCGTCGGAGAAGGTCCCGGCGCCGCCCTCGCCGAAGGCGTAATTGCTCACAGGATTGAATATGCCGGTTGTTTCAAATCTTCTGATTCCTTCGGCCCGTTCGCTGACCCTGGAACCCCGTTCGATCAGGATCGTGTCGATCCCCGCCTTCTGAAGGACAAATGCAGAGAAGAATCCGGCGGGACCGCTTCCGACAACGACCGCATTCTCTTTTCTCTTTTTGTGTGGAATGGTCAGTGAGGGGGGGCTGACCGGTTCGCCTCCCTGGATCTCCTGTGACAGAATTCCGACTCGAACCAGCCAGTGTATGTCCTTCTTTTTCCTGGCGTCGAGGCTTTTCTGCTCTATCTGATAGGAGAATTCCCTGATGTTCAGTTCTTTCCCGATTCTTTTCCTCAGCTCTTCCTCGGCATAATCCGTGGGCAGCTGTAATGACAGTTCCCGGTATCCCATATTACCCTTGATCCATCCGCGTCTCCTGCTCGACTTCGCGGTCGAAATCCGCTTCCTTCGAAAGCAGCTTTTCCGGGGTGTATTCGCGGCTGAATGTCTCGATGATCTGATCGAGAGGAGGATCGGCAAATTCCCCGCGATACCGGAGGTATTCCATATGTCTGTTTCCCTCGAGATCAAAGGGGTGATATATCGAGTCGTTGCGCCCGTTGAAATCGAGCGGTTTTATCCGGAACCGTTCACAGAGCTCGACATTAAAGGCGGGGGTCGCCTTGACCCAGCGGTCGTCAAGGTAAATCGATGTATAGCCGTGCCAGAAGAAGATGTCGGTTTGCATCGCCTCACGCATGCGCGCGGTCGTCAGGTGGTTCCTGATGTCTGCAAAACCCAGCCTGGCGGGAATGCCGAACGACCGGCAACAGGCCGCGAGAAGAATCGCCTTGGCCACGCACCAGCCCCGGCCGATACGTAATGTGGTGGTCGCCCTGAGTCCGTCAACCGACAGAATGCAAGCGTAGGGATCGTAGCGAATACCGTCGCGCACGGCGTAATACAGACTGACAGTCCGCTCTATCGGATTGGTTGAGTCACCGGCGTTTTCCCGAGCAAACTGTGCGACGGCGGGATGATCGCAGTCAACAATCGACGAAGGTTTGATATACGGCTCCATCTCCGGATTCATCTCTGTGAACATACTCCTTTCATGTGGCCATATCCACGGTTGAAATATACGGCAGTATCACGATCAACGCCAGGTGATGGGAGGAGGTTTGCGCGTGGGTAACCGGTGATAGCTGAATTTTGGATATCCCACCATCATACTGCCGAAACACTCATGTCCTTCCGGAAGCGACAGGGCCTCCTGCATGGGGGGAAAGGTGGTTGCCGCGGCGGTAAAGTAACCGGCCCAGCAGCATCCCAGACCCATGCTGGGCGCTGCCAGTTCAAGATACGCCATGGCAATGGTACAGGTGGAGGTGGCCGACCAATTGTCCTTCTCCGCGTGCGTGACGATTACAGCCGGCGCGTTCCGGAGAATGACATTGATACCGCTTTCCCATCCCTGTACCGCCCTGTCCATATGAAAGAGCAGACCCATTTCCGGCATATTGTCGAGAATCCAGCGCATCCAGTCAACAACAATCCCCGAAAGCTTTTTTAATTCATCTCTGTTATCCAGAACCAGCCACTGGGCGCACTGGGAATTATGCCCTGACGGAGCGTACCGGGCAATTTCTATGAGTCGTGCAACATCCTCCCGTGAAACCGGTTTGTCTTTGTAGACTCGTATTGAACGGCGACTGCGCAGGAAATGCTCACAATGTCTCGCGGACAGCAGCAGATCTTTTTCTACGGGAGGGCATTGCTCCACGGGGATCTCACGATGAGTGAGGCTGCCTGTCGGACAGGCCGCCACGCAGTGTCCGCACCTGACGCACAGTTCCTCAGCCTCTCTGATAGGGGTTGGATACTCGTATTTTCGAAAATGGATAAGCCTCGCGGGACAGACCGCGGCACAGATCCCGTCCTGATTACAGGTTTGCGTATTGACTTCCAATAACTTCATACTCAACCTCCAGCTGATCGTAGGCTGCAATCCACAATAACGTAAGATACCGTTACTGACAAGAAAGAAATCGGGACTTTTGTCATCTCCTTGTCGAGCCATGTTTTGGCAAATTAATATCAAAAAATCAATAAATTACAAAATAACACAGGTTTCTCATACTATGCTTTCTGAACAATCCTCTTTTTTATCTTGACTATAGAGACGGGCTTGGACTATGACAAAATCATACCTCTCTGCGATTGAGAACTATATCCTTCTGAGATTTCTATGAGCGAGAATGAGAATGATGATTTTGTTTTTTGATAGTACCGGATTTATAAGAAATGAGGATGCAGCATGTACAAGATAGCGGTCATTCCGGGTGACGGAATCGGTAAAGAAGTAATACAAGAGGGGATACGGGTGCTCGACGCTGCAGGCAAGCGATTCGGTTTCTCTTTCGAGTGGGACACGTTCCCGTGGGGATGCGACTATTACCTTGCAAACGGAGAAATGATGCCGTCCGACGGATTAGACCGACTGCGGCCCTATGCCGCCATTTTTCTGGGTGCCGTGGGTACGCCCGGTGTTCCCGATCATGTCTCGCTCTGGGGCCTTCTCATTCCGATCCGAAGGGAATTCAGGCAGTATGTGAATATACGACCTGTTCGATTACTACGGGGAATCACGAGTCCCCTGAGAAATAAATCGGCCGGTGATATTGATTTTTATGTCATTCGAGAAAACAACGAAGGCGAATACTCAAACATCGGCGGCAGGATCTATTCCGGTACCCAAGACGAGATAACGGTTCAGGAATCGGTCTTTTCTCGAAAGGGCGTGGAACGGATACAGCGGTTCAGCTTTGAACTGGCGAGAAGGCTGAACAGAAAACATCTCACTTCTGCCACAAAATCAAACGGCATCGTCTTTACCATGCCCTTCTGGGATGAAATATTTACGGAACTATCCTCGGCCTACCCCGATGTTAAAACGGATCAGTTTCACATTGACGCCCTGTGCGCCAGAGTCGTTCTCCAACCGGAATATTTCGATATTATTGTTGCAAGCAATCTCTTCGGCGATATCATATCCGACCTCGGACCGGCTGTGGCGGGAAGCCTCGGCATCGCCGCATCGGGCAACCTGAATCCTGAAAGGGAGTACCCCTCCATGTTTGAACCGGTTCACGGATCGGCTCCCGACATCGCGGGAAAGGGGATCGCCAACCCCATCGGTCAGATCTGGTCGGGTGCCATGATGCTCGAACATCTTGGGCAGCCCGAGGCGGCACGGATAATCGAAGAGGCAATAGAGACGGCCATCGATGATCGCAATGTTAAGACACCCGATCTGGGTGGTACGGCGACGACCGAAGAGTTGGGGAAAACCATAGCGGAGATCGTGGCCGGCTAATACACAAAAAAGGTCTGAAGGCTATGAAGATAGCTCAGGTGGAAGCCATACCTATCAGGCAGGAGTTGAAGGAGCCGTTTGGCAACGCCCAGGGGTGGACTACCGCCCGTCAATACCTCATCGTCAGGATAACGGCGGACGACGGAACCGTCGGTTACGGTGAATGCTGGGGACCCATCGCCGGCAATCATCGGGTTGTGACAGATATCATAACTCCCCTGTTGCTGGGGACAGACCCCCTGAATACTGCCGTTCTCTGGGAAAAGATTCATTTCAAACTGCGGTGGGCCTACCATTCATTCGCCCCTTATTCCGCTCTCAGTGGTGTCGATATCGCCCTCTGGGACCTTAAGGGAAAGCTTCTCCAACTTCCTATCCACACCCTGCTGGGAGGTTCCTTTCGTGACAAGATCCTTGCCTACGCTACGGGACACTATTTTCGAAAGGTCGATACTATCGAACAGCAGATAGCCATCATAGAAGAGGAAGCCGCATCGAACCTCTCCAAGGGTTTCAAGATGCTGAAACTGAAGATCGGCCTCGCCCTTCTCGGATGGGGAACAAAGGAAGATATCCGGCTGGTGGAAGCTTTCAGGCGCACGGTCGGCGATGATATCGATTTCATGATCGACGCCAACTGTGCCTATGCCGTCCCTGAGGCGATCCAAGTGGGACGCGCCTGTGAACGACTGGGTATATACTGGTTCGAGGAACCGGTCCCCCCTCATGATTACGACGGGTATGCATACTTGAGCGGCAAACTCGATGTGCCCATTGCCGGAGGTGAGGGATGGGCTCTGGTGAGTGAATTCAATGAAGTCTTCAGGCGCCGGGCAGTGAGCTATGCTCAACCCGATGTCTGCTCCGCCGGGGGTATTACGGAAGTTCAGAGAATTGCGGCACTGTCACAGGCACTGAACATCGACTGTATTCCCCACGCCTGGGGAACACCGATTGCCATCGCATCATCACTGCATGTTCTGGCAAACAAACCGGGGAAGGCCCTGCTGGAATTCGATCAGTCCGACAACCCCATCCGGGACCACCTCATAACAGAACCCTTTCGCCTCGAAGGTTCGTACGTGCGAGTTCCCACCGGGCCCGGTCTCGGCATAACCATAGACGAAAAGATGCTTGATACGTTCAGAATTGATCTGTAAGGAGAATAAGGATCAAGACAATATGACATCTGTGAGAAAGGAGGTGGATTTTCAGATATTGGGTTTCATATCCTCGGTAATAAACGTACTGTAATTCATTATTGAAAGGAGAAAATAAATGAAGAAATTCAACCTTATAATCTTCTTGATGGTCATACTGGCTGGAATGACCTTTACGTCGGCAGCATTAGCCGAATTCCCCGACAAGCCGCTTACATATGTGATCTGCTTCGATGCCGGGGGGGAATCCGATATAACGGCACGAATTCAACAGCAAGCCCTCCAAGATGCTCTCGGTGTGCCGGTCGTTATTGTCTACAAAAAGGGCGGTGGCGGCGCCGTGGGATGGTCGGAGTTGATGCGTACCAAACCTGACGGCTATACTGTCTATGGGACCAACCTGCCCCATACCATCGTGCAGCCCATGACACGGGGAAATGCAGGGTATGAAACGGAAAAGATAGACAATATATATATGTTCGAATTCACACCCGACATTCTGGCAGTAAGCGTTGACAGTGAAATTAAAACAGTGGATGATTTCATCAAGTACGCCAAAGCGAATCCCGGGATCAGTGTAGGCGGCAGCGGGCAGCCATCCGCAAACAGTCTCGGTTGCGAGGCATTTGGTAAGCTGACCGGACTCAAACTCACCTATATCTCATTTACCGGGTCGGGAACGGCCGTTCCCGCTCTCCTGGGCGGTCATGTCAAGGCCTTGATGACCTACACGTCGATGGCGGCGCAGTATCCCGATAAGATCCGTCCCTTGGCGGTTGCCGCAGACAAGAGGGCTCAAGCCCTTCCCAATGTACCTACTTTTAAAGAACTCGGATATGAGTTTGTAGAAGGGGCATACCGGGGAGTTGCCGTTCCTCCAGGAACACCGAAAGAGATAAAAAAGAAACTGGAGCAGGCATTTGAAAAGGTCAATTATGATTCCGGAGTCATTAAGAAAATGGAAGACCTCGGTTTCATTATGGAATATTACGGCGAAGACGCTTCGAAGGCGCTCGTTACACAACTGACGGATTATTATGGAAAACTGTTAAAGGATCTGGGTCTGCTGAAACAATAATTTTCATAGAGGAGTCGGAACGTGCTCGAAGCTATCGTTGGTTCTTTCGGTCATATATTTACGGTTAAAGTAATTCTCATGATTATCGCCGGCCTATTCGGCGGCCTTATGGCAGGAGCACTTCCGGGGCTGACCGCCACAATGGCGGTCGCCCTCCTCGTTCCATTTACATTCACCATGAGTCCCACGGAAGGGCTGATCGTTCTGGGGGCAATCTATATGGCGTGCATTTATGGCGGTGCCTTCTCGGCAATCCTCGTCAACACACCCGGAACGCCGTCATCGATTGGAACCACGTTTGACGGCTTCCCCATGGCAAAGAGGGGAGAAGGTGAACGGGCCATTCTCATCGCCACCTTTGCCTCCGCCTACGGTGGAATTATCGGCGTTATTTTTCTCCTCTTTCTCGCTCCGCCACTCGCAAGCGTTGCATTGAAATTCGGTCCACCTGAATACTTCTGGATGGCGGTCTTTGGGATTACGATCATATCGTCACTCGCATCTAAAAATGTTCTGAAGGGGTTTATCGGTGGTGCCATCGGCCTTTTGATCAGCACAATCGGCATCGCTCCCATCGGCGGAGATGTCAGATTTACTGCAGGTTATCCTCAGCTGCAGGGAGGGATAGAACTCATTGTGGCACTGATCGGGTTTTTCTGTATTCCCGAGGCGCTGACCATGATCAGTAATCGAACACAGAAATTTCACCTCACAGAGGCGAAACACAAAGGCGGTATACTGTTCAAAACCTTTCTCGAAGTTATGAAAAAACAGGGTAATCTTCTGCGATCATCAATTCTGGGCACTATTGTGGGAATCCTTCCGGGTGCCGGCGGTAGCGTGGCAAATCTCGTCGCCTACAACGAAGCACTCAGAGTTTCAAAGACACCGGAAAAGTTCGGTACTGGAATCCCAGACGGCATCATTGCCACCGAAGCCTCAAATAACGCCGTTGTCGGGGGAGGCATGATACCGCTAGTGACCCTCGGCATTCCAGGGGCTCCACCGGATGCAATCCTCTACGGTGTCCTTCTTCTGCATGGACTCAGACCCGGTCCAGAATTATTCACCACACACTCCGAAGTGGTGTATACCTTTATCATGTCCCTTTTTGTGGCGACCATTCTTATGGTCCCTGTGGGGATCCTTTCGGGACGACTCCTGCATCGAACCGTTGTCCGGCTTCCCATTCGTTTTCTCGCCCCCATCATCTTTTTTCTCACAATTATCGGATCGTATTCAATCCGAAACAATATCACCGATGTATACATCATGCTCACACTCGGGGTTCTGGGTTATGTCCTGAAACGTCTCGATTTTCATCCGGGACCCATCACGCTTGGTTTGATTCTGGGACCCATCGGGGAAACGGGATTCGTCCAAGCGCTCTTAATGGGTCAGGTCCTGCCCAATAAATGGATGATCTTTTTTATCCACCCACTTTCCTGGGTGCTAATCATTATGTCCTTATTATCACTGGCTTGGCCGCTGCTCATGAAGAAATTTTCAAAGAGATGGAATATAAAGGAGATGTCAGTAGATGAAAGCTGATCGGATTGCTTCAATCGTATTTATCCTGGTAGGATTGATCCTTTGGCCACAGACAAGAGAATTGCAGTATAATTGCTCGATCTTCCCACGACTGCTGATTATATTTATGGTCTTCCTTTCAGCAGTTATGCTCATTCAAACGTTTCTGATCGCATATCCGAAAACAGAATCCTTTATACCACAAAACCTTAGATATATTGTCAAATCAACCATCGTGGTCTTTATCTGGATTTTTCTGCTGGACATTCTCGGGTTTATCGTTTCGAGTGTCCTTTGTCTGACTACACTCACGTTTCTCCTTGATCTCCAGAAACCAACCTTTACACGGACACTTTCATCGATCGCCATGTACACCTTGACGATTGTCGTATTCTGGCTCATCTTTCATGGTTTCTTACTCGTACCCCTTCCGACAGGCTACCTTATTTAATGTAGATATCGTCATTGGTTTCACCTTTGATCTAGTCGGGGGAGGCGCTTCAAGAAAGAGACTGCAGGGATCAATCTCTGTCCCGCATGAAAAAACGGGAATGCAGAATGGTCCTGTCCGTTTTGGTTCCCTATTGATAATCAAAACTTAACAGTTATTTTGGCATACGCTATAGAGATTTCTTTATACTGAATCCTACATGTCTGGGTAGAGCAGTGGCGGCACATCACTTTGAAAAACTTTCTCCGTTTCTACCCTTCTCAGGCATCCATCATAATCATGAAAGACCTCAGGTAACCTCTTAATTACAGGGTTGGAAAAACTAAAAATGACGATCTGTTCCAAGGTTCCATTGTGGGTAATTCGAGCGTCGAAACCCGGTGATAGACGACACAAAATATTTGACAAGATAGACATATATGTCTATCTTACTGAATAAGGATATGCACAAAATTATTTAACTCTTGAGACCTGAGGGGGGCTCAAATATGGAAGGAATAAAAATCAAGGATCGTATCTACTGGATGGGCTCCATTGACTGGGATCGGCGTCTCTTCGATGCTCTCGTTCCCCTCCCCGATGGAACAAGCTACAACGCCTATTTGATCGAGGGGAGCGAAAAGACCGTTTTACTCGATACGGTCGACCCTTCCATGGCCGGCGAACTCCTGTCAAAGCTTGACGGTGTTTCCAAAATCGATTATCTTATTTCGCACCATGCCGAGCAGGACCATTCCGGAACAATACCCCTGATCCTTGAGAGATACCCGAATGCAAAACTGATATCAACGCCCAAGGCAAAGGGGATGCTTATCGATCTCCTTCCCATATCCGATGAATCCATAATTACCGTCGGAGATGGTGAGACCCTCTCTCTGGGCGACAAAACGCTGAAGTTTATTTATACCCCCTGGGTCCACTGGCCTGAGACCATGGCAACCTATCTTGAAGAGGATAAGATCCTCTTCAGTTGTGATTTTTTCGGTTCTCATATTGCGACGAGCGATCTTTACGTTACCGATGAAGGTCGCGTTTATGAGCCAGCTAAACGCTACTTCGCCGAGATCATGATGCCCTTCCGGAACGTGATCGCAAAAAACCTGGAAAAGCTCGCGCCCTACGATATCGACATGATCGCTCCGAGCCACGGACCACTGTATCCCCGGCCGGCATTTATTATTGATGCCTACCGCGACTGGGTACTCGGTCCCCCCCGGAACACGGTGGTGTTGCCCTATATATCAATGCACGAAAGCACAAAGCTGATGGTGGATCACCTCGTGTCAGCCCTTGTGAAAAAAGGTGTTCGTGTCGAACAATTCAACCTGGAAGTAACCGATATCGGGAAACTCGCTATGGCCTTGGTTGATGCGGCTACAATCGTCATCGGAACTCCCACGGTCCTGGCCGGTCCTCACCCGAACGCCGCTCATGCCGCGTTCCTTGCAAACGCCCTTCGTCCCAAGACACAATTTCTTTCCATTATCGGTTCATATGGATGGGGAGGAAAAACCGTCGAGACACTTTCAGGGATGATTTCTAATCTCAAGGTTGAGGTCATAGACCCCGTCCTTTGCAAGGGATTGCCCACAGAGAATGATTTGAAGAAGCTGGACACACTGGCTGCCACTATCGCGGAAAAGCACGAGAAGCATCACCTTATCTGATGCCTTCGGAAAGAATCGGGCTCATCTCATACGCTCACATTTCCAAGAGAGGAGAATAACTTAATGAATGCACAGGCTTTACATAAAATCAGTTACGGTATGTACATATTGACATCCGGAAAAGACAACACATTTAACGGCCAGATAGCAAACGCCGTTATCCAGGCAACCTCGGACCCTGCAACGGTTCTCGTATGCGTGAACCACCAAAACCTGACCCATGAATTTATTGAGAGCAGTAAAGTCTTTACCCTGTCGATCTTATCTGAAGAGGCCCCGATGCCCCTGATCGGCACCTTCGGATTTAAGTGTGGCCGGGATATTGATAAATTCAAGGATATTACTTTCAGGATAGGCCAAAACGGTGCTCCGATAGTACTGGATCACACCGTAGCTTTCTTGGAATGTGAACTGATTGATCAGATGGATATCGGCAGCCACACAATGTTCCTGGGCAAGGTCACAGACGGAGATATCCTGTCAGCCAAAAGCCCGATGACGTATGCCTATTATCATACCATTAAGGGCGGCAAAGCATCAAAGAACGCTCCTCATTACATTGAAAACGAAGAAAAAATAAGCCTAAAGACAAAGGGAGGAACCACCATGGATAAGTATGTTTGTACGATATGCGGTTATGTATACGACCCTGAAAAAGGTGACCCGGACGCAGGTATCGAACCCGGAACAAAATTTGAAGATCTGCCCGATGATTGGACATGTCCCGTATGCGGTGCATCCAAGGATGACTTTGAAAAGGAGGACTAACTAATGGAATTGAAGGGTAGCAAGACGGAAAAAAATTTACTCGCCGCCTTTGCAGGAGAATCACAGGCAAGGAATCGGTACACCTACTTTGCTTCAAAGGCAAAGGATGAGGGATACGAACAGATTGCTGCCATCTTTCTGGATTCGGCAGCTAATGAGACAGAACATGCCAAGAGAGAGTTTAAGTTTCTCCAGGGGGGAGAAGTCGAGATAACGGGAAGCTTTCCCGCAGGAGTAATCGGTGATACGGCGGCCAACCTCAAGGCGGCTGCCGCAGGAGAACACTACGAGTGGACGGAGATGTACCCCAATTTTGCCGCAGTGGCGGAAGAAGAGGGATTCAACGAGATCGCGACGGTGTTCAGAAACATAGCAAAAGCGGAAAAAGAACACGAACAGCGATACCTTGCTCTTCTTAAAAACGTTGAAGAGGGAAAAGTATTTAAAAAAGATACGGCAGTAACCTGGAGATGTCGCAACTGCGGCTATCTGCACGAAGGGACTCAGCCTCCCGGAAAGTGCCCTGCCTGTGATTATCCTCAGGCCTATTTCGAATTACGGGCGGAAAATTATTGATTATCCGGGGACACGATTCCGGGTTGATGCATCGGGATCGATTCCTCCCACAAGGAAGTAGACGGAGTTGTTATGGACGATACAATCAAGGATGCCATGCATCAGGCATATACCGGTGAATCGAAGGCTTCCCTGAGACTCAAGGTATTTGCGGAACAGGCCGAGCAGGACGGATATGATCCATTAGCCAAGCTCTTCAGAGTAATCTCTTTCTCCGAAGAGATTCATGGCAAGAGAGCCCTCCGGCTCCTGAAGGAAATCAAGAGTACCGAAGAAAACCTTGCCGACAGTTTTGAATCGGAAACCCAGGTGGCAGGAGTTGCATACGACACATTCATACAGCGAGCAGAAGAAGTCGGTGACAAGGCCGCATCTCTCTATTTCAGTCAGTCAAGGGATGTGGAGGAAGGCCATGCAAAACTCTACAAGGAGGCGCTGGACCATGTCCTTGAGGAGAAAGAGACGACATACTATGTGTGCACGGTCTGCGGATATGTCTCTGACGGAGTTTTGCCTGAAGAGTGTCCCATCTGCGGGGTACCGAAAGAAAAGTTTTTCAGATTTGAATAGAGAATAGGATGGATGCGAATCCGGAAAACCGGTTCCGAGATCAGGGGCCTGAGCCGGCAGGCACAATACGGAAGATCGTGAAATAGCAAGAAAGGAAGGGTAACGAACAATGGGAAATCAATTTGAGGCAAGTGATATTTTTGAAATTGCGATGCGAATAGAAGAAAACGGAAGTAATTTCTATCGATATGCGGTTCAGGTTGCAAAGGAAGAAGATGCGAAAGAGATGTTCACCTGGCTTGCTGGTGAGGAAGATAACCACAAGGCTTTATTCAAGGACATGCTGTCCCGGATAGAAACCCTCGTGCCTCCCGAGAGTTATCCGGGAGAATACGGCGCCTATCTTCATAACTATGCCGACAATAATCTTATTTTCAAAAAGGATGTAATGGATGCGGAGATGGCAGGGATTACCGATACCCTCTCCGCTATTGATTTCGCAATCCGGCGTGAGCTGGATTCCATTCTGTACTATCACGAAATCAAGGGGTTTATTGCCAATGATCAGCACGATTCCATAGACGCGATTATTAATGAGGAACGGAAGCATTTTAAAACCCTTTCCGAGATGAAGGGAAAATACGCATAGGAGGAAAAATAACATGACCGAAAGATTACAGATTTATAAATGTGAGGTGTGCGGGAATATCGTAGAGATGCTGCATGGTGGCAAGGGTGAACTCGTATGCTGCAATCAGCCTATGAAACTTTTCAAGGAAAATACCGTCGATGCGGCCAAAGAAAAACATGTTCCCGTTAAAGAAGCTTCCGCAGGCGGCATAAAAGTAAAGGTTGGTGCTGTCCCCCATCCGATGGAAGAGAAGCATTACATCGAATGGATCGAGGTCATCTCAGACGGAAAGGCATACCGACAGTTCCTGAAACCGGGAGATGTTCCTGAGGCCGAATTTAAGATCGAAGGCGACCAGATTACCCTTCGGGAATACTGCAACATACACGGACTGTGGAAAAGCTGATGAGAGGAGGTCTTCGTCCATGGATCTAGCTGAATATTTTGAGAAGACAAAAGGATTCGGTGTATTTGCAACGGCGGACTCCGAAGGCAAGATAAATGTGGCTGCCTTATCGAGGCCGACAATAATGGATGACGGAACGGCCGCATTTATCATGGCGGGACACCTGACCCATAACAACCTGCAGTCCAATCCTCATGCGGCGTATTATTTTGTTGAGCATGGCGGCGGTTTCGGGGGAAAGAGGCTGTATCTCACAAAGGTTAAAGAGGAAGAAGATTTGGAATTAATCGAGAAACTGAGAAAGAAGAGATATCCCATTTTCACGATAAAGTACGACAACGAATCGAAATACGTTGTTTTCTTCCGCATCGATAATGTGTTGCCGCTTGTCGCGGATGGGGTACTGAAACCGGGTGCACAGATTGAAAAATAGCCGAATCCCGTAACCTGATTGTCAGTGATGATGAAGGGGGATAACATGAGTGAAGATGTAAAAAGATCGCTGAAAATGCTTTCCACCGCACTCGAAATGGAGGAAAAGGGGAAAACATTCTATCAGCGTGCCGTTTCGACATGTAAAAACGACATGGGGAAAGAGATATTTCAAACCCTCATGGAAGACGAAGATATCCACATGGATCGTATCAGGTCCATATATGAAACCCTGAGCGGTACACAAGCCTGGTCCGGCCAATGGAAAGAACTGACAGTACGTCACGACGATGTAGGTGGTCTCTTTCGAGATATGGCGAAGAAGTACGGATCGAAGATCGTTGCGGATGCGAGTGATCTTGAAGCGCTTGATACCGGAATCGATTTCGAAGCGAGATCTGTTGAGTTCTATGAGGAACAACTCCCAAAGGCCACCGATCCCCTGGAACGGGAATTCATCAAGAAAATGATTGTTGAAGAGAAGGGGCACCACGCTGCCTTGACAGACATGAAATTCTACCTTTCCGATCCGGCAGGCTGGTTTCGTGAAAAAGAAAGAGGAGGCCTTGATGGGGGCTAATTCCTGACAATCCCAATCCATTACCCTATTACGTGCGGCACATCGTGTATGCAACCGTCCTTCCCTCGCCTGCCTGCGTCTTTCTATACAACAGACAGACCGGAGGGACGACGGAGGGGAATGATTACTATGAAAAGAATAACAAAATATTTCATAGCGGTTGTCAGATGTATCTCTGCATATATCCCTCCTGTTCAGGCGATCATCGTGCCGCCTCAAACAGGAGGGGTACTGCAGGCCACGAGTCTTACCATACCCCAGAAATCGGAACACGTGAGCCATCTAGGTTGTTCCTGCTCAGGTGTATGCAATACGAAGTTGTTCTTTATTGAAATATTCAGCTTGTACCGTCCTTTCTGCCAGTGTGACATATCCAATGTACAAGAACCGTATCGGATAACAGAAAACAATCCGAATCTGAATGATACCATCAGGTCGATAGGTATCGACGCGGAAAAGTCCCCCCATGAGGCAGGAATATTCGGCAAGACCTATGATACTCCCTTTCCCCTTTCCGAGAATCGGGACGTTTCCACCCACAAGGTTCTGGGAAAAGCAAGGGCTCCATGCCGTATAGGAGAAAAGATTAACGATGACGAAACCCGCCGGGTTTTTTCTCAAAACGTGGTAGCGTCAGGAAAACCGTTTACTTTCTGAAGGAGATAGTACGACTTCTCGGATTACCATAAGGAGGTGCAGGATGAAAAGAGACCCTTTCCCATTGTGATCTCAGAAATAATATTTTCATGTGTAATGAAAGGAGTGTAAAAGATGAAAAGAGACGAAGGATCATGGAGTCCCTATCTGGCCGGCGCATTGAGCGGATTAGTCCTTGTACTGTCCGTATTTGCGACCAATAAATTTTTTGGTTCATCCACCACCTTTGCCCGGACGGCCGGGGCGATTGAAAAGCTTTTTGCACCTGAGCGAACAGCCGAAATGGCCTATTTTGTCAAATATGTGCCGAAGGTTGATTGGCAAATGATGTTCGTGATCGGCATCTTTCTCGGCGCCTTAATCGCATCGATCACCTCGGGTGACTTTCGATTGAAAGCAGTGCCGGACATGTGGGAAAGACGATTCGGATCGAACACACTTAATCGGGGAATTATCGCCTTTTGCGGTGGCATAATCGTTATGTTTGGTGCCCGCCTCGCGGGTGGATGCCCGACCGGTCATGGGCTGAGCGGTTCGCTCCAGCTGGCGGTCAGCGGGTACATTGCTCTCATATCTTTCTTCATTGGAGGCATAGTGATTGCCCGTATGTTGTATGGAGGAGGTAGACGACCATGAAGATACTGATTTTCGGATTGATCACAGGAATGTTGTTCGGGTTTTTCTTACAAAAAGGCCGTGCCGCTCGCTATGACAAACAGCTCGGCGCGATGCGACTGATAGATATGACTATCATCAAATTTATGTTTTCCGCCATCTTGGTGGGGATGGTAGGAGTCTATCTCCTGAAAGACCTTGGAATGGTCAAACTCGATGTAAAATCAACAGTCCTGGGAGCCAACATCCTGGGAGGCCTTATCTTTGGCATCGGCTGGGGGGTGGTGGGCTACTGTCCTGGAACCGCGGCTGGAGCACTGGGTGAGGGACGACTGGATGCATTATGGGGAATGCTGGGAATGCTCGTCGGTGCGGCTCTCTTTGCGGAAGCATATCCGGCATTGAAGGCAACGGTGATGACGTGGGGTGACTTCGGCAAGATTACCCTGCCGGAGGTGCTGGGATTGAACCACTGGATTATCATTCCCTTATTTGTCATCGGAGGCCTGCTGCTCTTCAGATGGTTTGAGAAGAAGGGCCTCTAATTATAAGAGTAATAAAAAGTTACAAATATCATCAATATCGAAATGGGAAGGCGGAACAATCACATAGGAATACCGCCTTCCCATAGACAGGTTCCTGCTCTTGCACCGCAGGAGCACAAAGGGAGGACACAGCATATGGTATCTTTGCACCGAACAGGCGATAATGAAGTCCCCGGGGTTTGCCATAGAACAGCATATATCCTGTGCATCTTTGTATGCTTTCTTGCGATCTCCCTCTTACCTGCCGCGGCGCAGGCTCATGGCCCGAAAGAGGTCGTATTGAACTATGATTCAGGTTCACAAACATTAAGTGTCACTATTTCTCATTCCGTATCGAATCCTCAGAGCCATTACATCAAGGAAGTAGCAATAACAAAAAATGGAAACACCCTCGGAACATATGCATACAAGGGCCAGCCGGACCCTTCTTCATTCACATACACCTATATCGTAGAAGCGAAAAAGGGGGATACGCTGATAGTTACAGCTACCTGTAACTATATCGGATCCAAGACAAAAGAATTGACCGTTGGCAGCTGAAGCAGCACTATCACAGCAACCCTCTCTCCATCGGCCGGACAAGATCCGGGTGGGTACGGTGCCAGGTCATATAGGTGAACAGGTATGGATAACTCTATGGTCAAGAAAACCGGAGACATATCAATTGTCCTCTGCGGGGAAGCGGGACACGGCATCCAGACGGTCGAACAGATCATTACCGGACTCCTTAAACGCTCCGGCTTTCACATCTTCGCGACAAAAGAATACATGTCCCGCGTGCGCGGAGGAAGCAACTCCACACAGATCCGCGTCTCATCCGTACGGGTATCCTCACTCCTGAACCGGATCGATATCCTCATCCCTCTCAGTTCCACCGCGCTTGAACACGTAAAAAAACGGATATCGAAAGAGACGGTAATCCTGGCTGATAAAACGATCATATCGGTTCAAGACAGCAAGAACGTTCCGAATCTGATAGATATCCCCTTCTCCGATACCGCATCCGAAATAGGAGGCTCAATCTATATGAACAGTATATCGACAGGACTTATTGCCGGATTGTTTAAGGTGGGAGCCGACGATCTTGATCGTTACATGGAACAATTCTTCTCACCCGGTGACACAACGACTGTCGATAAAAACCGGAATGCCGCACAGAAGGGGTATGACATAGCTCAAAATCTGGTACATTCCGGGAAAATCAACATCGATATCCAACGGGACGCCGACGTGAGAGGGGAGATTATGATCAACGGTGCCGAAGCCGTGGGAATCGGCGCCATCGCCGGAGGATGCAATTTCATCTCCTCCTATCCCATGTCCCCCTCAACCGCCGTGCTGACCTTCCTCTCCAGGAACGCGAGGGATTTTAACATCATAGCGGAGCAGGCCGAAGATGAAATCAGCGCCATCAACATGGCCCTGGGCGCCTGGTATGCCGGTGCCAGGGCAATGGTGACGACATCCGGCGGCGGCTTCGCCCTTATGGAAGAAGCGGTCGGACTGACCGGAATGATCGAAAGTCCGATGGTCATTCATATCGCCCAGAGGCCGGGCCCCGCTACCGGTCTTCCCACAAGAACGGAACAGGGTGATCTGCAGCTGGCGCTCTATTCGGGTCACGGTGAGTTCCCGCGGATTATACTCGCACCGGGAAAACTGGAAGATGCCGTTGATTTGACGCATCAGGCATTCAACCTTGCCGATAGATACCAGGTTCCTGTCTTTATCCTGACGGATCAGTACTTCATGGATTCATATTACAACGTACCGACCCTCAATCTCTCGAAAACCGGCATTATTAACTATATAGAAAAAACGGATCGAGATTATAAACGATACCGATTAACCTCAAACGGCATATCACCCCGTGGCATACCGGGGTACGGAGAAGGACTGGTTCTGGTGGACAGTGACGAGCACGATGAGGAAGGTCACATTACCGAAGACCTTGATATGCGGGTTGCAATGGTCGACAAGCGGCTTTCAAAGCTGAAAGAAATGACGGCAAAAGCCATTCCTCCAGAATTCGTGGGGAATAACGATTACAAAGTTCTTATCATTGGCTGGGGTTCGACCTTCCATGTAATTCGCGAGGCGGTTGGAAACTTGGGAAGAGACGATGTGGCCTTGCTCCACTTCAAGCAGGTGTATCCTGTTCATCCGGACACTGTGAAGTACCTCAAAAAAGCAGAGCGTACCATCGTGATCGAAGGGAATGCCACCTG
Source organism: Syntrophales bacterium (assembly GCA_036825195.1). Classification (GTDB taxonomy): domain Bacteria; phylum Desulfobacterota; class Syntrophia; order Syntrophales; family UBA2210; genus UBA2210. The sequence continues at coordinate 13,953 of DAISYQ010000006.1, read as the reverse complement.
CCAGTTCGGTCGGTTGTTGAATCTCACCACGGGAGTTGATATCAGGGACCGGATTTTGAAATATAGCGGCATCCAATTTACGGTCGAGGAATTGGTGAACAGTATGAAAACAATCCTGGACCGGGAGGGGTGATCCATGGGTACGGAACTGTTCGACATGGGAGATATCGATATAGCATGGTGCCCCGGATGCGGAAACTTTGGCATCTTGAAAGCACTCAAAGAGGCACTCGTCGAGACGGACATACATCCCGAACAACTGGTCATCGTCTCCGGCATCGGACAGGCGGCAAAGATTCCTCATTACCTGAAAACAAACGTATTTAACGGTCTTCACGGCAGGGCTCTGCCTCCTGCGACGGCCATAAAGGCCGCCAATCCGTTCCTTACCGTTATCGCCGAAAGCGGCGACGGTGACATGTACGGTGAAGGAGGGAATCACTTCATCCATGCCATTCGAAGAAATCCCGATATTACCAATATCATTCATAACAATATGGTGTACGGGCTTACCAAGGGACAGGCATCTCCGACCAGTCAGGCGGGATTTGTCACGCCGGTACAGGTCGACGGTTCCCATTCAGATCCCTTTAATCCCATCGCTGTGGCGATTGCTCTGGATGCCTCCTTTGTGGCGCGGGCCTTTGCCGGTGATCATGAACAGCTCAAAGAGATTATAAAAAAAGCGCTTTCCCATAGGGGATATGCCATGGTCGATATTCTTCAACCCTGTGTGACCTTCAATAAGGTAAATACCTACAAGTGGTTTCAGGATCACACCTACTATCTTGAAGACAGTCACGACCCCTTTGACAGGGTCGAAGCATTCCGAAGAGCAATAGAAAAGGACAGATTGCCGCTTGGCATTTTTTATATGCATCCCGACAAACCCACCTTTGATGAAACATTGCCGGTTTACAGAAGAGACGCCGCTCCGCTTTTCAGGAGAGAACTGGACAAAGAAAAACTGATCGGCCTCGTCGACGCAAAAAGATTTAGATGATCTCCAAAGTGTGAAAGGGGAATATCGTCATATGATGTACAAAAAAACAAATGTCGGATGACGGAATATTGAAATCTCCGGCAGGCGTTATTATATTAAAGAAAAGAGGTGATTACTATGGCTGACATAAAGGTTGATGTACGTGGAGAAACCTGCCCGGTGCCCCTGGTGGAAACCCGTAAGGCACTTCGGAAAGCCTCGCCGGGAGATACCGTGGAGATTGTGGGAACGCACCCCGCTTCAAAAAAGGAGATTCCCATGGCCCTGAAGGCACTGGGCCTGAAACTGAAGGATATCGAGGAGGACGGGGATGTATGGAGGATCAAGATAGGTGTCTGACGGAAAGGCGGTGCGGCCATGACCGATAAAGCAACGATCGTCGTTCACAGCGGCGACATGGATAAGCTGTACAGCGCCCTCATCATAGCCACCGGCGCGCTGTCGATGGGGATGGATGCCTCGCTCTACTTCACCTTCTGGGGGCTCGAACGACTTGTCAAGGGAAAGTTGGAGGGGGGACGGCTATCCCGAATGCACCTGTTCGGTATCGGGAAATGGATGGTACGGCGTCGAATGCAGGCGGCCCGTGTGGCCTCCCTTGAAAAGCTCTTACAGGATTTCAAGGAACTGGGAGGCAAGATCATCGCCTGTGAGATGACGATGCAGATTATGGGAATCAAGAAGGATGATCTTCGTGCGGACCTGATAGACGAGTACGGCGCCGTGGGGACTTACGTACAAGAGGCGCGTGAATCGAGCATAACCTTATTCATATAGGGAGAAACTGCCATGACCGGAAAAAGCGTGTATCTGGACAACGCCGCGGCCACCCGGATGGACGATCGGGTGTTGGAGGCTATGAAACCGTATTTCTTTGAAACCTATCCCGTTGCCACGTCGGATTTCGGCTACTCTCTCGGAATTGAGGCTCGGGAGGCATTGGAATATGCACGGGACGAAATAGCGCATTATATCGGCGCGTCCGGAGATGAATTCATCTTCACCTCGGGAAGCACCGAATCGAGTAACCTGGCCGTCAAGGGCGTGGCCCTGGCTCTCGGCGAGAAGAAGGGGCGGCATATCATCGTCTCATCCATCGAAGATTTTCCCGTCCTTCACAGTGCCGGTTCCAAGGAGCTTGAGAAACAAGGGTTCTCCGTTACCTATCTGAAGGTGGATCACGAAGGCCTTGTGGATCTCGACATGCTCAGAGACTCCATCACCGATGAAACAATCCTAGTTTCCATCCAGCACGCAAATCAGGAGATCGGGACCATACAGGACATCGAAACCATCGGCCGCATCTGCAGCGAAAAAGGCATTTTGTTTCACACCGACGCCACCCATACCTTCACGCGGGTGCCCCTGGATTTTACAAAGATACCGGTGGATTTGATCACCGTCTCTCCTCACACTATCCACGGTCCAAAGGGAATCGGCGGTCTCTTCATCCGTAAAAACACGCCGATCACCAAGTGGATGGACGGGGGATTTCAGGAGTTCAACCTCAGGGCCGGACTGGAAAACATTCCCGGAGCCGTCGGCTTTGCCAAAGCAGTGGGACTGGTCACGCCCAAGGAGAACGAAGAGATCAAAACGATGAGAGACTACCTCATCAACCGTGTGTCGTCCGAGGTGTCGGATACGACCCTGAACGGGCACCGCTTCAAGAGAACCCCACAAAATGCAAACATTACCTTTCATTTTGTGGAAGGAGAATCGATCACACTGCATCTCGATATGCGCGGCTTTTCCGTCAGCACCGGCTCGGCATGCTTCAGTCGTTCACTGGAGGCGAGCCACGTGATCCTCGGAATTGGCGGCGATCATGAAAGGGCACACGGGTCCATCCGTTTTACTTTCGGCCGTTATAATACCATGGAAGAGGTGGACAGGCTGGTAGACACCATTGCAGAGGTGGTAGGAGAATTGAGAAAAATAAGCCCGCTGGCTCACAACAAGGAGGCCTAAAAATGACATTTCCATACAATGAGAAGGTACTGGAACACTTTCGGCATCCCCGTAATGTAGGCACAATCGAAAACCCGGACGGAACCGCCATGGAAGGCAGCCCCGCCTGCGGAGACATGGTATCGGTTCAGATACGGGTCGATCCTGACACGAAGCGAATTACGGACATCAAGTTCGAATCCTATGGCTGCGCTTCCAACATAGCAACCGGGTCCATCATCACCGAACTCGCCAAGGGTAAGACCATCGAGGAGGCAAAGAAGATCAACTGGAAAGAGGCATCGGATGCCCTAGGCGGTCTCCCACCGATCAAGGCCCACTGCTCAGTCCTCGCCGTGGAAGGTCTGCGCTCGGCTATTCAGAACTACGAAGAAAAACATGGTCTGGTTACGGACCAGAAAACCACCACCGTGGAAGTCGTTCGAAAGCGCCTCAAGAAGGTTATGAATCCCCTCTCAGGCCTAGACCTTGTACGAACGGAACTCGTGAAGGACATCAGGGTAGATGGTGGGACCGTTCACGTCACGGTTGACATCCCGGCCGACCATCAGTTTGCCTCCAATATTAAAGGCGAGATAATTGAAAAGATAGAGCCCCTCTGGGATGTGAAGAAAGTAGAGGTTGAATTCCTTGAATAAAAGCAGGGTATGAGAGGCCTTCGTATATCCGGAGAGTGTTGATGTCCTATGCTGTTATCCATGCAAGCGTTTCCTATCGCTATCGGCCCTCTTTATAGTACATATAGTTTTGAACCGAATCGCTTGCGGGAGACCTTGATCCACGACAATCATTTCTTTCTGGAGAACATTTGATATGGAAAGCACCATTGCCTCGTCGCTCAATCTCAAGTTCAATCCCGTTGCCATCACCTGGTCGGACGAGAAACCACGCAACGCACTCCAGTTTAAGCAGGGGAGATGGGGATGTGTCATGTCTCTCTTCGCACATGCAGCCAAGGGACAGACCGCCGTGTTTGACCGGAAAACTTTCGGGTGCTGGGGCGGAGGTGTCGGACTGGGATTTGGAAATCAGTACATGAACGTACCCGGCGGCATAAAGGAATTCTACCGGTTTTTATCGACGGGAAACAATATAAGCGGAATGCGCAGGATGGTAGCCGAAAAGATCTGCAGTTTTATCGGTACCGGCCTGTTAAACGAAGCACTGCACGGTGAACGATACATACAATCCCCCGAACGGGTCAAGAAATTTGTCGAGTCACTGCCGATAACCGATATACCGGCTCCCTATGTTGTCCTGAAACCGCTGCAGGAGGTGGATCAAAGCAAGGAAGAACCCATCATCGTCATCTTCTTAGCCAATCCGGACCAGTTATCGGCACTGGTAACGCTGGCCAACTACGGGAACGGAAGTTTTGAAAATGTTATTATCCCCTATGCGGCGGCGTGCCAGACCATCGGCATCTTTCCGTACAGGGAAGCAGGCCAAAAAAACCCGAGAGCGGTCATCGGTCTCACCGACTTGACCGCACGAAAAAGCGTACGGAGTCAACTGGGAAAAGATACGTTAACCTTTGCCGTCCCCCTGAAGATGTTTCGGGAGATGGAAACCCATGTTGAAGGGAGCTTCCTTCAGAGAGAAACGTGGAATGCATTGAAGAAGTGATTCCGGCCAGCGGAGGGAAACAGTCCTTTTCATAGCCCGTCGATCTTTTTCTTACATATTGGTTCCTCCGGTTCCTCTTCCCACGGATGCATCAGGGGGAGGAATGATGATCCCTCGTCCTTCCGGTATCACGACAGTGTTACCGACAGGTCTTGTGTGGTACGTACCGATGAAACCGCGGAGAGGATAATTTTCATCGTTGATAAGATCGGAACCATTCGTTATAGTGATGTGTACGACCCAGATTGGAGGCCCCATTCTGCGTCTACCGTCAAAAAGATGAAAGAACTCAATGAATCGGGCTCGACCCCCGTGAAGGCGCAACACCGATATGTCAGTACAACAGTTAGAAGAAACTCTCGAGAATCTGTACCGGACGTACAACAGACGCGAATTTATCCACCCCGATCCCCTGGAAGTTCTGTACGATTACGAAGACCTTCGCGACCGAGAGATTGCAGGTCTTATTGCTTCCTCCCTCGCCTATGGTAGAGTTTCTCAGATACTACAAAGTATCTCCCGTGTCCTTGAATGGATGGGTCCTTCCCCTTTTCGGTTTATCGAAGATGCCACGATGGAATCGCTCTGGGATACCTTTTCCGGTTTTAAACACAGATTTACGACTGGAGATGAACTGGCGGAAATGCTGTTCGGAGTGAAAACCGTCATAACGAAGTATGGATCGCTCCGTGCCTGTTTCAAGAAGGGGCTATCGAATAATACCCGATCGACCGTACCGGCAATTACCGGATTCGTGGAAGAATTGAGAGCCGGTTTTCATCACCGGAGCAGCAGTCTTCTGCCGTCACCCGCGAAGGGGAGCGCCTGTAAAAGACTCAACCTCTTTCTTAGATGGATGATACGCCGTGACGATGTCGATCCCGGAGGATGGGAGGGCATATCGCCCATATATCTCGTGGTTCCCCTCGATACGCACCTGCATAGGATCTGCCTCGCATTGGGATTTACAAATCGAAAACAGGCGGACATGAAAACGGCCATGGAGATAACCGATGCGTTTCGAGAGATCGTTCCACACGATCCGGTACGGTATGATTTTGCACTGACACGACTGGGAATACGGAAAGATATGGATGTGACATCTTTTCTCGACGAGTGTGGTAGAACAACAACTACGCAATACAACGTACAAAGGAGTACCTATGCAGCTTGATAAATGGAAAATCTTCTGGGGCGCGGGACTGATCCTGTTGTCGGCATTTTTTTATTTTGTACACTATCTGATTTTCAGGGATCCTCACCATATCTTCATCTATATGTTCGGAGACATCGCCTTCGTCTTTATCGAAGTGCTGCTCGTTACCATTATTATTCATGAATTGCTGAGCTACAGAGATAAAAAGGAGAAACTCTACAAACTGAACATGATCATAGGTGTTTTTTTCAGTGAAATCGGGACGGAACTGCTCACGATCTTCTCCCGATTTGACAAGAATTCCCAGAAGATGAGAGAAGATCTGTCCTCATGTATGGATTGGTATGATGAACAATTTCAAACGGCACTTAATACGTGCAAAAATTATGAATACAATATCGACATCAATATCAATAAAGAAGATCTGAGTGAGCTGAAGAACCTGCTCATGAATAAGCGGCATTTTCTCGTCACACTGCTGCAGAATCCCGCCCTGCTGGAGCATGGAACGTTCTCCAACCTCCTCTGGGCGGTGTTTCACCTTGCCGAAGAGCTTGCATACCGAAGTGACGTCATGGAGTTGAACGATGCCGATTATGGACATATCGCAAACGACATGAAGAGGGCGTACGTTTTATTGACGACGGAATGGCTGTTCTACATGAAGCATCTCAACAACGACTACCCCTTTCTCTTTTCACTCGCCATGAGGACAAATCCCTTTGACCCAAATGCATCTCCGGAGATAGAATAACGGTATCTACCGGGAGGAGGAAAACCATGTCCGATTTCTCGAGAAGGGAATTTTTAAAACGTTCCGTCGCCTCCACCGTGGCGGGAGGTGTGGCCCTAACCGGCTTCGGTAAAACCGCCGCTGCCGCAAGCACCCTACAGGTGGGAACCGTGATCGATTTAACGCGGTGCGACGGTTGCCGAACACTGGCTCAGCCCGCATGCGTAACCGCCTGTCGGGAGGAAAACAAGAAGCTATTTCCGGATCCCATCAAGGACATAGGTAACTACTGGCCGCAGAAGAAAAAAGAGGACTGGTCCGACAAAAAGGGACTGACCAGCCGTCTGACGCCGTATAACTGGACGTTTGTTCAAAAGGTGCAGGTTGAACATGGCGGCAGGAGACATATCGTGAATATCCCTCGGCGTTGCATGCACTGCGACAACCCGCCATGCGCCGACCTCTGCCCCTTCAGTGTCCTCCACAAGATGCCAAACGGACCGGTGCTTATCGATCACGATCTGTGTTTCGGAGGCGCAAAGTGTCGTGACGTATGCCCCTGGGGTATCCCCGCCCGCCAAGCCGGGGTCGGAATATATCTGCATATAGCACCGAAGTTTGCTGGTGGCGGCGTCATGTACAAGTGTAATCTCTGCTACGACAGACTCAAGTCGGGCAGAAAACCGGCATGTGTCGAGGCATGCCCGCAAGAGGCGATCCTGTTCGGAGAAAAGGACAAGATGCGAGAACTGGCCCACAGACGGGCCGAGGAAATAGACGGGTATATCTATGGTGAGAAGGAAAACGGCGGTACGTCGACCTTCTATGTATCCCCCGTTCCATTCGAAAAAATCCATGCCGAACTTACAAGACAGAAAGCGGCTCAACCGAACCCGAAAGCACCCGGTTTTCCCGGCATGTCAGTAGACGTAGAGAACCTAACGGATACCGCCAACGGAATCGCCTTAAGTATGGTGATAGCACCTGTCGCAGGCATAGCCGCAGCCGCCGGAGTGGCATATAAGACCATGAAGGGGGGCAGGAAGGATGGCTAAAAAAATTATCAGGAAGAGAGAAAAGATTACACGTCACGGTTTTTCCATCCTCTTCGTGCACTGGGCGGTGGCAATCTCTACCTTTGTGCTGATTTTCAGTGGATTCGGTCAGATGCCTCTGTATAAGCGCTACATGCTGGACCGGCTCCCCGGATTATCGTGGGTGTCCGATTATTCCGTAACGCTTTCCATCCATTACTGGGCGGCGGTCGTTCTCATATGTGCCATGGTGTACCATATCGTTTTTCATGGCCTGCGCCGTGACTTCGATATCCTTCCGCGGAAGGGCGATTTCAAGGAATCCGCACAGATTATCATGGCCGTCCTCGGTTTGGGAAAGGAACCCGAAAACGACAAGTATCTGGCCGAACAGCGCCTCGCCTATGTGTTCATCGGATTCAGCCTGCTGATTCTGGTGATAACCGGCATAATCAAGGTCCTGAAAAACCTTCCCCATATCAACTTTTCAGAGGGTTTCATGGTCTGGACCACACTGTTGCATAACGTGGGTACCGTTCTGATTATTATCGGTGTCGTGGTCCACCTCGGCGCTTTCATATTCAAAGAGAATTGGCCCATGCTTACGGGGATATTCACCGGTAAGATCGATCTGGACTATGCAAGGCGAAGGCACCGTATCTGGTATGATCGCATATCGGAGAAAAAACGGTAACCTCAAAGAGGATATGATATTGACACTTCTTTCCGCTCCTGTTAGGGTGCCTGTACCTTTTTGACAAACGGGACCCGGTCGAATCACCCGACAGGACCCAACAAGGACATACCAGTCCGATAATCATATGATGGAGGATATTCAGCAATGGCTATAAATCAATGGAATAGTCCGCCGGAGATACAGATCGATCCTGAGAAGATCTACCGGGCAACAGTGGAAACGAACAAAGGTATCATCGAGCTGGATCTATACGCACAGCATGCACCCAAGACAGTCAATAATTTCGTCTTTCTGGCACGGGAAGGATTTTACGACGGGGTTTCGTTCCACCGGGTAATCAGTGACTTCGTGATTCAGGGAGGCGATCCGACCGGAACCGGAAGCGGTGGACCGGGCTACCAGTTTGAGGATGAAACGAGGGGAAATCCCCTGAAGCATGAGACTCACGTAATCTCCATGGCAAACGCGGGACCGAACACAAACGGGAGTCAATTTTTCATTACCCATTCGCCACAGCCACATCTGGACGGGCATCATACGGTCTTTGGTAAAGTGGTACAGGGCGGGGACGTTGTTGATGCGATCCGACAGGGCGATGTAATGAAAAAGGTAGAAATAACGGAACTATAGAGATATAGAGATATCAATATACGGAATAGCTTAAGCTATACAAGGGGATGTTCCGAGCGCAGGCGTCTGTTCGATTTAAAGGGGGAAAAGCGGGATGATCGAAACAAGGGTAACCAAAATCTTGGGTATCAAATACCCCATTATAAAGGGAGGCATGGTGTGGGTGTCGAATGCGGAGCTTACGGCTGCCGTATCCAATGCCGGAGGACTCGGCGTAATGGGCATCGGGGCCATGGACATCCCGATCCTTAACACGGAACTGGACAGGCTCCGGTCGCTGACTGACAAACCGTTCGGTATAAGCTTTCCACTGATACGACCCGATTATGAGGAGATGATAGGCGCCGCATTGGACAAAGGGGTAAGAGTAGTCGTCACCTCCGCCGGAAATCCCGCAAAGATATATAAGATGCTTGAAGCTGCGGGAGTTGTCGCCATACACGTGATAGCAAATGTCAAGATGGCGCTCAAGGCCCGAGATCAGGGATATCACATGGTCGTTGCCGAAGGATTCGAGGCAGGCGGACATGACGGAAAAGACGAGATTACGACCTTTGCCCTGATTCCACAGGTGGTCGATGCCGTCGATATACCCGTCATCGCGGCGGGTGGTATTGCGGACGCCAGAGGTATGGTAGCCGCCTTCGCCCTCGGGGCGGAAGGGATACAGATGGGCACGAGGTTCGTTGCAACAAAGGAATCACCGGTCCATAACAACTTCAAGCAGGCCATCGTCCATGCCATCGACACCGATACGATCGTAACCGGCCGGAAATTAAACGATCCGGTACGGGTGATAAAGAATAAGCTCTCTCAGGAAATCCTGGACGCTGAAGCTGCGGGTGCCTCTCCCGAAGATATCCTTGACCTGATAGGACCGGGCAGGACCCAAATGGCATCCGTAGATGGTGATGTACAAGACGGATCGGTCATGAGCGGCCAGATCGCAGGCATGATACAGGACATCAAAAGCGTACAGGAGGTTTTTGATGAACTGCTGTCAGGGATCGATCCGGTCATCGAAAAAATACGGATATTATCAACAAGGACATAGCATGATACAGATAAATGAGAACTACCTGAAGCTCCGGTCATCCTACCTCTTTTCCGACATCGCGAAGAGGGTTCAAGCCTTTGCCGATTCAAATCCCGGCAGAGAAATAATCAGGCTGGGAATCGGCGATGTGACGCGCGCCCTGCCAGGCGCATGCATTGATGCACTTCACCGGGCCGTTGATGAGATGTCGAGCGACAGCACCTTCCACGGCTACGGCCCTGAGCAGGGGTATGACTTCCTGCGCGACGCCATTGCGAAGAATGATTATCAGGCCTTCGGAGCGGATATCAACCCGGATGAGGTATTCGTCAGTGACGGTGCGAAGTGTGATACCGGCAATATCCTGGAGATCCTGTCTCCCGATCTGAAGATTGCCCTGCCCGATCCAGTGTACCCCGTGTATGTCGACACCAACGTCATGGCGGGTAGAACCGGTTCCTGGAATAACGGGCGGTACGAGGGATTAGTGTACCTCGAAGCGACCGAGGCAAACGGATATGTCCCGACGATTCCTGATAAGCCGGTCGATCTGATCTACCTCTGCTTTCCCAACAATCCCACGGGGGCCACCGCCACGAGAGAACAACTCTCGCAATGGGTCGCATACGCGAAAGAAAACAGGGCGTTGATCCTGTATGATGCCGCCTATGTATCCTTCATCCGTGATGAATCGATACCGAAGAGCATCTACGAAATCGAAGGGGCCAGAGACGTGGCGATCGAGTTTCGATCTTTCTCAAAGACCGCCGGATTCACGGGCACGCGATGCGCGTATACCATCATACCAAGATCATGCATCGCCTTTGATTCGAATAGGAACAGACATGACCTGCATTCCCTGTGGAACCGCAGACACACCACAAAATTCAACGGTGTTTCCTACCCGGTACAGCGTGCCGCTCAGGCCGTGTATTCGGATGAGGGGAAAAAGCAGGTTCGTGAGCTGACCGACTATTACCTGAAGAATGCCGCCCTGATCCTCGAAAAGATGACCGATCTCGGATATCCCTGTGCGGGAGGCAAAAACTCACCCTATATCTGGGTCAAAACGGGGATGGATTCCTGGGAATTCTTTGACATCCTTCTTGACAAGGCCGCCGTTGTCTGCACCCCCGGCAGCGGATTCGGCTCATGCGGCGAGGGATACATCCGCCTGAGCGCCTTCAATCAGTACGAACGTGTCGAGACGGCGATGACCAGAATCGCAGAGATAGTGGACAACTAACGCATATCTGTTCAACCGACCGCATCCTACTCCTCCCTGCAGGAGGAGCAGGATTTGCTTGATATACTCTTACCTTTTACCCGACAACATCCTTCAGGGCCTCCAGTGCCATCTCGACATCTTCGGCCGTGATCCCGTGATGAGTGACCATCCTGAACTGGAAAGATCCCAGGTGAAGAAGATGTACTCCCCTCTCTTCGAGTCGAGCCATGAAATCGTCTTCTGTCAAACCGGTATCCTCAAGATGAAAAAAGACTATATTGGTTCGCACAGTATCGAGATCCACCCTTAATCCGGGAATCTCTGCAATCCCCTCGGCGAGACGACGCGCATGTGCATGGTCATCCACGAGACGTTCCGTCATCTCTTCAAGCGCCACGATCCCCGCGGCCGCGATAATACCCGTCTGACGCATACCGCCCCCCAGAATCTTTCTGACCCGGCGCGCCTCTGCGATAAATTCATCGGAAGAGCAGATTATGGAACCAACCGGTGCCGACAGCCCCTTGGACAGACAGAAGCTGACCGAATCGACACCGCGGGTGAGATCCGTGACGGGCACACCGAGGGCGGCAGCTGCGTTGAATATACGGGCGCCATCGAGGTGCACATGAAGTCCATGACGATCGGCAAGCTCTTTCACGGAATCGATATACTCCGCCGTTATCGGCACACCATTGCAGCGATTGTGGGTATTTTCAAGACAGATCAGACTGGTGCGGGGATAATGTATGTTGTCATCACGGACCGCGGCTTCGATGTCTTCCAGGAGCATCGTACCGTCTCGCTGATTCGTTACGGTATGGGGAATAATTCCTCCCAGCGCCGACATGCCCCCCGCCTCGTAATAGAATATATGGGCCTGGTCGCCGAGGATAATTTCATCACCACGCCTGCAGTGAACAAGAAGGGATACCAGATTTCCCATCGTTCCGCTGGAGACCAGAATCGCGGCTTCCTTCCCCATCATCTCCGCAGCCATCTCTTCAAGACGGTTCGTCGAAGAATCTTCCCCGTAGACGTCATCACCACAATCAGCACTATATATCGCGTCACGCATGGCCTGCGTCGGTACTGTGACTGTATCACTCCTCAGATCAATAATCCTCATCTCTCTCATCTCCCCTGTACAGGATTGGTAGCGGCTCCCCGAGTACATGCGATTTAATTAAACCGTCACTACCCTGTCATAAGATTGTAACATTTATCGTGTAGTATCGCTCGCAAAATAAAGAAATCAGGAGGAACATATCAATGAAGAAAACATTGAAAATTCTATTACCGTACCTAATCTGTTTGTGTTTTGTGAGTGCCGGTTCCGCTCTGGCGGCTGATACCATTGTTATTAAAGGATCGACCACAGTCCTTCCGGTGGCCCAAGCTTCTGCCGAAATGTACATGAAGTCCCACCCCGGTGTCAATATCTCGATCTCCGGCGGAGGATCAGGAAACGGCATTAAGGCGCTGATAGACGGCACAACCGACATCGGCAACGCGTCGCGATTCATCAAAGACAAGGAAGTGGCCCTTGCCAACGAAAAAGGCGTCTACCCCGTACCTCACCGAATCGCCATGGACGCGATCATTCCGATCGTTCACACGGACAATCCGGTAACCAATCTGACCATCGAGCAGTTGAGCCTGATCTATCAGGGAAAGATAGACAACTGGAAGGAAGTCGGCGGAAATGACATGAAAATCGTGGTCGTATCCAGAGACACCAGTTCGGGAACCTATGAAGTATGGGAAGAAAAGATCCTTCACAAGGCACGGGTAACCCCGAAGGCACAGCTCCAGGCGTCGAACGGAGCGGTTGTCCAGGCGGTTTCCAAAAACAAATACGCCATCGGATATATCGGGCTCGGATACCTCAACAAGAGTGTGAAAGCAACGGATGTGAACGGAATCGAGGCGTCAATGGAAAATGCCCTTTCGGGGAAATATCCCGTATCGCGCCCTCTGTTCATGTTTACCAAGGGATGGCCGGAGGGCATCGTATCCGATTACATTAACTTCGTACTGAGCAGGAGCGGACAGGACGTGGTCAAAAAAGAAGGATATGTGCCTCTATACTAATTAAAGGATTTTCGCTACAATAATGAGGAGCCGTATAACAAGAAGTCAGAGTGGTACGTACGGCTCCTCTTTTCGGCCATAATTTTCAAGGAATCATTATATGTCGAGAAGACTGAAAGAAATTATAATCAGAAACGTTTTTTTATTTTTTTCACTCGTATCAATTATCATCCTTGCGCTTATTATCGTATTCTTATTCTCGGAAGGGATACCGATTTTTCATGTCATATCGGTCAAAGACTTTCTCTTCGGGACACAGTGGTATCCCACATACGATCCGCCTGATTTTGGGATCGGGGCACTGATCGTCGGATCGTTTGTGGTAACCATCTTTTCATCGCTCCTGGCTGTCCCGCTCGGTGTTCTTTCGGCCATCTATATCGCCGAGATCGCCCCCCCTTGGATAAAAGAGATTTTTAAACCGGTCATCGAGCTCCTCGCTGGGTTGCCGTCGGTTGTACTGGGATTCTTCGGAATGGCGGTCCTGGCGCCGTGGATGCAGGAGACCTTTGATCTGCCTACGGGATTGAACATCGTCAATGCCTCTCTCTTGCTGGCCCTCATGGCCGTTCCAACGATATCGAGTATCTCGGAAGATGCGCTCTACTCGGTATCGCAGGAATTCAAGGAAGCATCGTACGCTCTCGGCGCGACACGATTCGAGACCATTACGAGGGTCATCGTGCCGGCAGCGCTGTCGGGCATATCGACGGCGGTGATACTGGGGATGGCCCGTGCCATCGGC
>DAISYQ010000005.1:0-122666 GCA_036825195.1 Syntrophales bacterium | reverse complement strand
TTTGGGAATAGAATATGTGTAACATATTGATAATAATTATATTATTGAAGAGAGTGCGGCAGGCAGACGTGGCATTACAATGCAAACAATCCCTGTTCCATTGAATGAAACGTCCAATGGGTTTTAATGAAATGTTAAGAGTGGGAGGGACAATCAGTCGCCTTCACCGGCGATGATCGCCCTGACCCGGTTGAGTTCCTCCGGCGTGTCCACCTCGACGGAGTCATGGAGGGTTTCGACGACCTTGATCTTGTAGCCGTTTTCCAGCGCCCGGAGTTGTTCGAGGGCCTCGGTTCGCTCCAGTCGGCTTACCTCCAGAGAGGTGAAGATCCTCAGAAACGACCGGCGGTACCCGTATATTCCGTGGTGTTTGTAATAGGGAACGATTTCTTTCCTGTCGCGGTCGTAGGGGATCGTTGCCCGGGAAAAGTAGAGTGCGAAGTGATCCTTATCGAAGACGACCTTGACCGCGTTGGGATGGCGCACCTCTTCCTCTCGCTGTATTTTGTATATGAGGGTGGAGAAATTCAGCGTCGGATCGTCCAGGAGGGGCCGGGCCACCTCTTCAACCTGCGCGGGAACGAAGAGAGGCTGATCCCCCTGGATGTTCACGACAATGTCCCCGCCATCCAGGGCGAGATCATCCACGGCCTGCGCGATCCTGTCCGTCCCGGACCGGTGACGGGGGGAGGTCATGACGGCATTGCCCCCGAATTCCTTTACCCGGTCGAAGATACGTTCGTCATCGGTGGCAACCGCGACGTACGAAACCAGCTGAACTCCGGCCGCCTTCTCATAGACATGCTGGATCATGGGTTTGCCGCAGATATCCGCCAGCGGCTTTCCCTCGAAGCGCGATGAACCCCATCGCGCCGGTATGATGCATACGACCTTCGGCATACTGGTACCCTCGCCTTTACAGTTCCTTCGCCGCCGCCGCTATCGCGTCAACATTCTTCGCCCGTGCCTCGTCGGACATCTTGACCGGTATGATCATGAAGAGGGTCCGGCTCATGATCGCTTCCGCGTTGGGGATATCTTCCACGCGATACGCTACGTTTCCCTTGTACATGGGATTGGTGAAGGGGAACTTCTTCGAATTGGCGGTTGCCCGGGCGATCAGATGTTCCCAGCGCGGGGCGTAGTGCCACGTGTTGTCGCGGTAGTATATCGTGCCGACACCCCTCTCGGCGAGGAGCTTCTGAAAGCGTTTCGTGGTCTGCTCATCGGGAAGATTAAAACCCAGGAAGGTCGCAGTATCTCCGTCGGGGTCGAACAGCTTTCTGAAACCGATCCCGCTCACCGCGCCCAGGGCATCCTTCAATGCCGCCTTGTTCTTGCGCTGCTCGGCGAGCATGTAATCCAGTTTCCTAAGCTGGGCCAGACCGACTGCCCCTTGGAATTCGTTCATGCGGAAGTTGAAACCGAGGATGGATCGCCCTTCGTCACCTCTCCCCACGTTTGGATTGTGGTCGTGGCCATGATCGTGGTACCAGTCGGACCGGTCATAGAGGGCCTTGCTGTTCGTCAGGATCATGCCTCCTTCGCCGGTGGTCATGGTCTTGTAGTAGTCGAAGCTTAGGATCGCCATGTCGCCCAACGATCCCAGCTTCTTGCCATGGTAGCTCCCGCCGCAGGCCTGGGCGTTGTCCTCAAGGACGATGAGGTTGTGTTTTTTTGCTACTTCGATGATTTTATCGATCCGCGCGGCCGCTCCACACATATGGACGGGAATCACGCACTTCGTTAAAGGGGTTATCTTCGCCTCCATATCGTCGGGATCGAGGTTCAGCGAATCGTCGATATCCGTCATGATCGGTATGGCCCCCACCTCCAGCACCGACTCATAGGTGGCGATAAAGTCGAACGCGGGAACCAGAACCTCGTCTCCCGGTCCCACATCCAGCGCGGTCAGTGCGACCTTCAGAGCCGCGGAGCCGGATGTCACGCCCAGTGTATACTCGACGCCCAGATACTCGGCGAATGCCTTTTCGAATTCCTTTACCTTGAAGACGCCCTTGCGCTCCGTATCAAAACCGTATCTCATGAAGACACCCGTTTCCAGGATGTCCATTACTTCCTTTGCTTCTTCTTTACCGATCAGCTCAGATCCTGCCATTGCATTGCCTCCGTTATTGTCTGTTAGTACGCGTCACTGTATATCTCTATGGCATCTTCCACCGTAACACTCCGGGGGTTGTTCGCCAGCGGTCTGGCTACCGTCATGGCGGCCTCCGCCAGCTTCGGGAAATCTTCCTCTGGAATGCCGATTGTTTCCAACGTGTCGTAGATGCCGCAGTCATCAATCAGGTTCTCCACCGCTCCGACGGCCAGTCCCGCAGCCTGGTTGAGGGATAGTCCATCGGTAGGTTCGCCCATGACCTCGGCGATTATGGCGAACTTTTCCAGCGCTCCGGGAAGATTGTAATTCATAACCGCCGGAAGGAGAAGGGTATTCGCCAGACCGTGGGGGATTCCATAGGTACCCCCAAGTGGGTACGAGAGTGAATGGACGGCGGTAACCCCGGCATTTGCCAGGCCCAGCCCGGCATACAGGCTTCCCAGGAGCATCTGCCCCCGTGCTTCCAGATCGGTCCCGTTATGGACGCAGGTTCGCAGGCTCTCTGAAATCAGTTCTATCGCCTCCAGCGACACCATCTCGCTCATGGGACTCGCAGCGATCGAGGTATATGATTCTATGGCATGGCACAGAGCATCAATACCGGTGGTCGCGGTTACCTTTGACGGAATGCTCAGAGTCAGTTCCGGGTCGAGAAGGGCGACAGTGGGGTACAGGTAGGGGCTGTTCATCCCTTCCTTCTTGTTCAAATCCTTTCGAATAAACACGGAGGTGAAGGTCACTTCGCTCCCCGTACCGGCGGTTGTCGGAATCATGATAGTGGGAAGCCCCGGTCCCGGGACTTTATTCAGCCCCAGATAGTCTACGGCC
The DNA here is from genome assembly GCA_036825195.1 of Syntrophales bacterium. Classification (GTDB taxonomy): domain Bacteria; phylum Desulfobacterota; class Syntrophia; order Syntrophales; family UBA2210; genus UBA2210. The sequence goes on along the minus strand of DAISYQ010000005.1, from coordinate 119,716 downwards.
CTTCCCCTGTTGGCGGTTACCACCGCTGCGGCCTTTGCCACGTCCATGGTGCTCCCTCCGCCGATTCCCACAACGACATCGCAGCTTCCATCCGCGGCCGCCTGGGAGCACTCATCTGCCAGTTCCAGAGGGGGTTCACCCTCCACCTTGTCAAATATGATGATGTCCATTCCGGCCTTTTTGAAATATCCGGATACCTTTTCCGTCAGTCCCGAGAGGGCGAGGGTTTTGTCAAGAACGATCAGCGGCTTGCTCCCGCCGAGTTCCCGTATTTGTTCGGCCACCCTCTCAAACGCCCCGTTCCCAAACACGATCTTTCCCGCGCCGGTAAAAGAAAATATTGTATTCATGTCAAGTCCTTTCAAACTATGTATCTTCGTAACCCCGAAAGTTGGTTATGGTTGTTCCTTGTTACAGTCTCACGCTGCCTTCATAGACAAATTCTACCTTTCCCTTGAGCCAAACATCCTTATAGGCACCGTCCTTTTCTTTGAAATCAACGATGAGGACTCCCCCGGGCATCTCAACATGGATCGGGGGTTCTCCCGCACCCTCAAACCTGCTGCTGATAATGGCCGATGCTACCGCACCGGTCCCACACGCCAGGGTCTCTTCCTCCACACCCCGTTCATAGGTGCGTGCGCGTATACGGCCCCGTTCGATAATCTCCACAAAATCAACGTTTGTTCCCGCCGGTGCGAATGCCGGGTGGAATCTAACCGTGCGCCCTGTTTTTGCCACGTCATCCGCCGGCATTTCAGCAACCCCGTTCCGGAACAGAATGGTATGCGGAACCCCCGAATTTATAAAATAAAAGGGAGTATGCACCCCGTCTATGTCCACAAAGTCTTTATCCTTCGGATAGGAGGGGTCGGTAAGCTGAATGGCGACCATTTCATCCTGTACGGAGGCGCCGACTTTTCCTGCCATCGTCTCCATGATCATCTGAGATTTCGCAAAACCCTTTTTCACTGCAAATGCGGCTGCGCATCGTGCGCCGTTGCCGCACATTTCCGCCTCACTCCCGTCAGTCTGGAATATTCGCAATCTGAAATCGGCATCCGTGGACGCCTCGATAATGAGAAGACCGTCAGCCCCGACAGATGTACGGCGTTTGCACCATACAGAGGCACGTTCGCTCCAGTCGGTACTGATATCTTCGGAGCGGTTGTCTATAACGATAAAATCATTTCCGTGACCGGACATCTTTGAAAATTCAACGAATCTATGTCTGTTTTCAGTCAAATCTGGGGTACCTCCTTTAAAGTCGCGTTAGTATGGCAGGATTATTTGCAGATTTAAAGTACTTTTTTTCACAGTCAACAACATTTCCGAGCATTGATTGTCACGTCAAGAGCTACGCATATGTTTCCAATCTTCAGGAACATTCTGCCGCAAGCCGGACATTGTTATCTCGTTGCAACTGTATGTACATATCCATCATGTATCGTATACCATCGAGCGTACGTGCACAGCCCCTCAACAATTGTATATCAGAAACACTGAGAACCGATACAATCGACGACCCGTTTCGCACATATCTGTAGTTATCGCCATACGATCCTACGAAAATGTCGATTATGGCAAGACCGTAGCAAATCAGGCCGGAAGATATTATAGCAAGAAATACCGAAGGGTTACTCCCATTTTCACCCCTTAACGCACTTGGCATTATAATTGCGGTAGAGGTGCACGGGAATTTTTGCGCCTGACGTGCTATTGACCCGCATACCACAAAGCGCATAATTCTAACGTGGGCCTGCCTTCAAAGGGCGACGATCACATTGTTCTCTTCAAGATAGACGGATATGAAAACGACCACATACTAATACAGGGTAGGGCTTCTTTAGACTGGAAAAATTGATGTTGAGATGGTATACATTACCGTTTACCAATATGGATAGGATATCAAGCCGGGCTACAGTATCTATTTCCGCTTGATAGTACACCCGCAGTAAGTGAGACCGATATTTCCAGATGCCAGGTCGCTTGTGCCGTGGGAATTGATAAACGATCTCTTGTCTTTCAATGGTGACGATGCATATGCATACGGTGTTAATGGGTAACGGTTGCATGAACGTGGGCCTGGCCATGCCGGACGAGATGCTTGAAAAAGCACCTCGGATTTTGAAATATATATTATTAAACTGGTTCAAGAAGGAGTCATCCCGTGTATTGTGATGGCATGATTGCAGAAGAATGTGAAGATCATCCGCATGAATTTTGCGGTGTTTTTGGGATCTTTGGGGATCCCGGGGCCGCGGAAAAAACGTATCTGGGGCTGTATGCACTGCAGCATCGCGGACAGGAAAGTGCGGGGATAGCGGCGTCGGATGGGAACGAGATATCACTCCACAGGGGGATGGGGCTAGTCTGGTCCGTCTTCCAGAATCCTAACATCATGCCAACGCTTCGGGGCTCATCCGCTATCGGACACAATCGATATTCGACAACGGGCTCCTCTGATCTTAGGAATGCACAACCCCTTCTCATTCGTTCCCGGGGCGAGCAGATTGCCGCCGCTCACAACGGGAACATCGTCAATTCCCGGGAACTCCATACCATGCTTGAGGAACAGGGGGCAATATTCCAAACCACATCGGACAGTGAGATAGCCCTTCATCTCTTTGCGAGATCTCACAAGGCAACTATCGAGGAAAAGATCGAAGATTCCCTCTCCCAACTTGAAGGCGCATACAGTTTCACCTTTCTTACCAATTCCAAGTTAATCGCCGTGCGGGACCCTCGGGGTTTCAGGCCGCTTTGTATCGGAAAGGATGGCAATGCGTTTGTTGTTGCCTCTGAATCATGTGCCCTTGACATTATAGGTGCCGAATACATTCGAAGTGTTGAGCCGGGTGAGATCATCGTCATCGATAAAAACGGCCTTTCTTCACACTTTCTTCCTGCAAAACCAAAACTGTCTTCTTGTGTTTTCGAATATATATACTTTTCGCGACCCGACAGTATCATCTTTGGCGAGAAAGTGGACAAGGCAAGACGTATGCTGGGTAAAAAGCTGGCGGAAGAGTCGCCCTGCGATGCCGATATCGTAATCCCTATCCCCGATTCGGCCAATACCGCCGCCCTCGGATATGCACAGGAATCTGGATTGCGCTTCGAAATCGGACTAATACGTAATCACTACGTAGGCAGAACCTTTATCGCACCTCACCAGAAGACGAGAAATACGGACGTCAAGGTAAAATTTAATCCCGTGACCGGCGTATTGAAAGGGAAACGGGTCGTCGTGATAGAGGATTCCATCGTTCGCGGCACCACCCTGAAACAATTGATTCGTCTCATCAGAAGTGCGGGTGCCTTGGAAGTACATATACGGGTGAGTTCCCCTCCGATTATCTGTCCCTGTTTCTACGGGATCGACATATCGAGCCGCGGTGAGCTTATCGCTTCTTCTCACTGCGTGGAAGAAACGTGCCGATATCTCGAAGCCGATTCTCTCGCCTATCTCTCGGTTGAGGGAATGCTGAGTGCCGTTCCCAGGGGAGAGCTTCAGTGTACCGCATGCTTCACGGGAGATTATCCGACAGAGATACCACAAGATTTCAACAAAGAACTCTTTGCCGTCGAGTGCGGCAAGATAGAAAAATAACTGGTTATGGAAAAAATATTATGGCAGTCGTAAAGCGTTCATACTGCGGGAAGCTGAAACTTTCCGATACAGACAAGGAGGTATACCTGCAGGGTTGGGTGGATGCCTTAAGGGATCATGGAGAGGTGCTGTTTATTCATCTCCGTGACAGGAGCGGCATCGTACAGATCGTATTCAATCCCGAAAATACACCCTCAACTACGTGTAAGCAGGCCCAGTCGCTCAGAAGTGAATTTTGTGTTGCAGTCAGAGGTCTTGTGAAGAAGAGAAATACGGGAACGGAAAACTCGAATATTGAGACGGGTAAGATCGAGATCGTTGCCTCTGATCTGGAAATTCTTAACCGTTCCAAGCCACTACCCTTTCCTATTTCGGAAAAGGCAATGGTCGCCGGTGCCACCGTCGGAGATATCGGTTCAATAGCCGAAGACACACGGCTTCAGTACCGCTACCTCGACCTGAGACGTCCCACAATGCGGAACAATCTCGTGATGAGGCACCGTATCATCAAATGTGTCCGCGACTATCTGGACGAGAATAATTTTGTTGAAGTAGAAACACCGATGCTGACGAAGAGCACGCCGGAAGGTGCACGGGATTACCTTGTTCCCAGCCGCATCCATCCGAAACAGTTTTATGCGCTCCCCCAGTCCCCCCAGCTTTTTAAACAACTTCTCATGGTAAGCGGCATGGAACGGTATTTTCAGATCGCACGGTGTTTTCGTGACGAGGATCTGAGACCGAACAGACAGCCTGAATTCACGCAGCTCGATCTTGAGGCATCCTTTATCGATGAGGAAACCATCTACGATCTCATGGAAGATCTTGTTGCACGCATGTTTGCCGTGGGGGGCATTACCGTCCCCACTCCCTTCCCGCGAATGACCTGGGACGAGGCCATGGATACGATGGGAACGGACCGGCCCGATGCACGCTTTGGGCTTCGCTTCATCGATGCTACCGATATATTCAAAGATACCTCTTACGGCATCTTCAGCCGGATCGTGCAAAAGGACGGTTTCATAAAGGGCATCAATGTGAAGGGACAGTCTGAGAAACTGAGTAAGAATGTCCTGCAGAATGAATATGCGGCCAAGATCGTTCCCTCCTTCGGTGCAAAAGGTATGACCTGGATGCGGGCTACAGGAGGAACGCTGGAATCCAATATCGTTCAGTTTTTCAGCGAGGAAGAGAAGAAAAACATCGGGCAGCGGTTCAATGCCGAAGAGGGCGACGTTATCATATTGATTGCCGACACCTCTTACGCTGTTGTTTCATCGGTCCTGGGGCAGTTGAGAATGCATCTGGCACATCGGCTCGACTTGATTCCCAAAGATGAAGTATGCCCCTTATGGATCACCGAATTTCCGCTTTTCAGCGTAACGGGAAGGAGGGTATCATCGAATCACCATCCCTTTACCGCACCGGACAGGTCGGACTTCGATCCGGAGAATCGAGAAGAACTTGCTGCTCTGAAATCCCGTGCCTATGATCTGGTCGTCAACGGTGAAGAACTCGGCGGTGGAAGCATCAGAATCCATGACAGTTCACTTCAGCAGAAGATATTTCAGGCCCTCGGTTTATCCGATCGAGAGGTGAAGAAAAAATTCGGATTTTTCCTGAATGCCCTCGATTACGGGGCTCCGCCTCACGGAGGCATTGCCCTCGGTATGGACAGGGTCACTTCCATGATACTGGGAACGGAGTCTATTCGCGAAGTTATCGCCTTTCCAAAGAACCGAAGTGCCTATTGCCCCCTCAGTGAGGCGCCTTCTTCGGTTTCGCGGAAACAGTTGACCGACCTGGGTCTGGTGGATCTCGATAGCGGTAAATGGGTTGAGGGGAAAAAGATTATAACAAGTTAGAATCAGGTTTTTGATAATGAAAGCATTACTTGTATTGGAAGATGGAAAATTTTTTGAGGGAACATCCTTTGGCGCCTCCGGAGAACGCTTTGGTGAGGTGGTGTTCAATACGGGGATGACGGGCTACCAAGAGGTCCTGACCGATCCTTCGTATAAGGGTCAGATCGTTGCCATGACTTACCCCCTCATCGGGAATTATGGAATCAATGAAGAGGATGCGGAATCACGATCCATCTGGCTCGAAGGTTTCGTTATCGGAGAGTTGAGCGGCATAACCAGCAACTGGCGATCCAAGAAAGACCTTGCCACCTATCTTGCAGAGCATAATATTATAGGCATCCAGGGTATCGATACCCGATCACTGACAAAACATATCAGAACCAAAGGCGCCATGAAGGCCGTAATATCCACCATCGACGATGATATCGATTCCCTCACTGCAAAGGCCTGCGCATCACCCGGACTCGAGGGAAGGGACCTCGTGTCGAGTGTTACCTGTGATACCCCATCCATCCTGAACGGACTGGACGGGCCGCAGGTGGTTGTCATGGATTTCGGCGTGAAACAGAGCATAGTGAATCAACTCCGGAATGCGGGCTGCAATGTGACCATTCTTCCCGCTCATGCCTCGATTGATGAAGTTTTGGAGAGAAAGCCCGGCGGCGTTCTTCTCTCAAACGGTCCCGGCGATCCCGACGCCGTGCAGTATGCGGTAGCAACGACCAGGGGACTCCTCGACATGGGCACCATTCCGATCTTCGGTATCTGCCTGGGCCAGCAGATCCTGGGCCTGGCACTGGGAGGCAAGACGTACAAACTGAAATTCGGACATCACGGATCAAACCAGCCGGTCAAGGACCTGATAACGGGCAAGATCGACATTACCGTTCAAAATCATGGCTTTTGTGTTGATATTGACTCTCTTGATAAGGGATCGATAGAGATGACCCATATCAACCTCAACGACAATACATTGGAAGGCTTTGAACATAAGGATTTTCCGGCGTTCTCCGTTCAGTTTCATCCGGAAGCCGGCCCCGGCCCCCATGATGCGCGATATCTGTTCGGCCGGTTTGTCGACATGATAAAACGTTGTGAAAGGTAGGAACTTGAAAAGTGAAAGAGACAGTTGCCGTATTTGATTTCGGTTCACAATACTCCCAGCTCATTGCCAGGCGCATCAGGGAAATGGGCGTCTACTGTGAGATTGTCAGGCATGATACCTCGAAAGATGACCTGGCAGGGCTTGCGCCTGCGGCCATCGTTCTTTCGGGAGGACCCGCTTCGGTTCTCACCCCGGATTCCCCCTCTATGGACCGTGAGATCCTTTCTCTCGGCATACCCATACTGGGCATATGCTACGGGATGCAGCTCATAACAAAACTTCTCGGTGGCACAGTGAACAAGGGAAGGGGTGGTGAATACGGTCCCGCTCTGATCGAACTTGCGAAACCGGAGGGTATTTTTCAGGGTATGGAGTCCCCCCTCAACGTCTGGATGAGTCACGGAGATCATGTTACGGCAGTTCCCGAAGGTTTTCGCGTACTGGCGAGTACCCATGATTGCCCGATCGCGGCGATGGTCGATGCAACAGGAAGCATATTCGGTATTCAGTTCCATCCCGAGGTGGTTCACACGCCGAAAGGGGCCGAGATTATCAAAAACTTCCTCTTTCATGTGGCAGGATGTGCAGGTGATTGGACCATGGGCAGGTTCGCCGAAGAGTCGGTGAAACGGATCAGAGATACGGTCGGTGATTCCAATGTGATCTGCGGTCTTTCGGGCGGTGTCGACTCCGCCGTTGCCGCCGCACTCATAAACAGTGCTGTCGGCAGTCAGATGAAGGCCATCTTTGTGGATAACGGACTCCTGCGAAAGGGAGAAGTGGATGAAATCCGCACCCTCTTTACCAGAGATTACAAGCTCGACTTCCGTATTGCCGACGCAGGTGCGCAATTTATCGACGCACTGAAAGGAGTGACCGATCCCGAAAGAAAGAGAAAGATCATCGGTGAAACCTTTATCAATGTCTTCAGAGACGAGGCAGCGCGTGTAAAATCGGCCCGGTTTCTCGCACAGGGGACACTCTATCCCGACGTCGTGGAAAGCCGATCGGCTTTCGGTGGACCCTCGTCAACAATCAAGAGCCATCACAATGTGGGAGGTCTGCCCGACGATCTTGATTTTGAACTCCTGGAACCTCTCAGGGAGTTATTTAAGGATGAAGTACGGGTCCTTGGGAAAGAGTTGGGATTACCGGAAAGTCTCCTGAAGCGACAGCCTTTCCCGGGTCCCGGCCTGGGGGTGCGCATCATCGGAGAAGTTACCGAAGAGTCCCTTGCCATCCTTCGGGATGCCGATATGATCGTTCACGAAGAACTGATAGATTACGAAGGATACTATGATATCTGGCAGTCCTTTGCCGTCCTCCTCCCCGTTAAAAGCGTGGGAGTGATGGGCGATGAACGAACCTATGATAATGTGGTGGCCCTGAGAGTTGTCACGAGTCTTGATGCGATGACGGCCGACTGGGTCAAACTCCCCTATGCGATTCTGGGGAAAATATCGTCGAGAATAATCAACGAAGTGAGGGGCGTGAATCGTGTTGTCTACGACATCAGCTCAAAACCGCCCAGCACCATCGAATGGGAATAGTTGCAATTTATGCCAAAACGTACTGATATAAAAAAGATTTTAATTATCGGCTCAGGACCTATCGTCATCGGACAGGCCTGTGAATTCGATTACTCCGGCACCCAGGCCTGTAAGGCTCTTGTCGAAGAAGGGTACGAAGTGGTCCTCTTGAATTCGAATCCGGCCACCATTATGACGGACCCCGAGATGGCCGACAAGACCTATATTGAACCGATTACGGCAGATATAATCGAGAAGATAATCGAAAAGGAACGACCCGATGCCGTCCTAGCAACCATTGGCGGGCAGACGGCCCTCAATACGGCCGTTGAGGCTGCCGAACGGGGGGTCTTTGAACGATACAATGTGGAGATGATTGGTGCCGATCTGGCAGCCATCAAGAGGGCTGAGGACAGAGAGGAATTCAAGGACGCTATGGCGGAGATCGGACTTGACGTTCCCAGAAGCGAGGTGGCCCATTCCATGGAGGAAGCCCGGGAAATTGCGGGAGAGATAGGCTTCCCTCTTGTTATCCGTCCCAGCTTTACCCTTGGCGGTACCGGCGGTGCCCTGGCTTATAATGCCGAAGAGTTCGAAGACTACGCCTCTCATGGTATCGAGCAGAGCATGATAAACGAGATCCTCATAGAGGAATCCGTACTGGGATGGAAAGAATTCGAACTCGAGGTCATGCGGGACCATGCTGATAACGTGGTCATTATCTGTTCCATAGAGAACTTTGATGCCATGGGGGTTCATACGGGCGATTCCATCACCGTCGCACCCGCTCAGACATTAACGGACAAGGAATACCAGTACCTTCGTAATGCGTCCATCGCGGTTATTCGAAAGGTGGGTGTTGCAACGGGGGGCTCCAACATACAATTTGCTGTCAATCCCGAAACAGGGCGTGTAGTGGTAATCGAAATGAATCCCCGTGTGTCAAGATCATCAGCTCTGGCATCGAAGGCAACGGGGTTTCCTATCGCGAAGATCGCCGCAAAACTCGCCGTCGGGTACACCCTTGATGAAATTCCGAATGATATTACCAAGCAAACTCCGGCATCCTTTGAACCGACCATCGATTACTGTGTGGTCAAGATACCCCGCTTCGCCTTTGAAAAATTCCCCGGTGTAGAGGACACCCTTACCATATCGATGAAATCGGTGGGGGAGACGATGGCCATCGGCAGAACCTTCAAAGAGGCGCTCCAGAAGGGGCTGAGGGGGCTTGAAACGGGGCTGACCGGGCTTGACAGAATGAAAGGTGAGGACTGCGAATACAGCGATGCGCTTCTCACCCGACCTACCGTGGAGCGGCTCTTCTACATACGATGTGCCATAGAAAAGGGTCTTCCCATTGAGCGGATAGCCCAACTCTCGGGAATAGATCCATGGTTTCTCCAGAACATCAAAGAGATCGTCGACATGGAAGCAACGATCAGTGCCTTCAATGGTAGCGGTACTCTCCCCGTCGACGTCATGAAAAAGGCCAAACAATTCGGTTTTTCAGACCGTCAGATCGGCAATATCATAGGCATAGAACCAGCTCGCGTTCGGGTCATAAGGGAGAAGGACGGGGTAAAACCGGTTTATAAGCTCGTCGATACCTGCGCCGCCGAATTCGAGGCTTATACGCCCTACTATTACTCGACCTACGAGGAAGAGGACGAAAGCAGGGGAAGCGAAACCAAAAAGGTGATGATCATCGGTGGCGGACCGAACAGGATAGGACAGGGGATAGAATTCGATTACTGCTGTGTGCATGCCTCCATGGCGCTCAAGGAGGAGGGGTATGAGACGATCATGGTCAACTCCAATCCCGAAACGGTATCCACCGATTACGATATTTCGGACAGACTCTACTTTGAACCTCTAACGCTGGAGGATGTCATCAATATCGCCCGAACGGAAAAACCCGAAGGAGTTATCGTCCAGCTCGGCGGTCAGACACCTCTGAACCTGGCCTTACCTCTGGCGCAGAATGGCGTAAAGATTCTGGGAACGTCTCCGGAGGCCATTGACCGGGCCGAAGACAGAAAGCTTTTCAAGGAAATGGCCGACCTGCTGGATATCAGACAGCCTGCAAACGGCACAGCGCTCTCATTTGAAGAAGCCGAAGAGATTGTCGAACGAATCGGATATCCCGTATTGATTCGTCCTTCCTATGTACTCGGCGGACGGGCCATGGTAGTGGTATGGCGTCGGGAAGATCTGAGAGGATTTGTGAAGGAAGCCTTCGAGGCATCACCGGACCATCCCGTGCTGATAGACAAATTTCTCGAAGATGCCCTCGAGGTCGACGTCGATGCCGTCTCCGACGGAAGTGATGTGATCATAGGCGGCATTATGGAACATATCGAGCATGCCGGTATCCACTCGGGCGACAGCGCCATGGTCATCCCCTCATATTCAATTAAAAAGGAGATGCTCGCTGAGATAAAGGATACGACGAGACGTATGGCCCTTGAACTGGGCGTACGGGGACTGATCAATATTCAGTATGCCGTTAAGGGAGATGAACTGTACGTACTGGAGGTAAATCCCAGGGGGTCTCGAACGGTTCCCTTTGTCTCAAAGGCTACCGGTGTACCACTGGCCAAGATCGCCACAAAGATAATGGTCGGTCAATCCCTCAAGGATCAGGGAATACTCAGTGATCCCGAACCTCGATATTTTTCGGTTAAGGAATCGGTCCTTCCCTTCAAGAGATTTTATGGCGCCGATACCCTACTGGGACCGGAGATGAAATCCACGGGTGAGGTCATGGGAATAGATCCGGATCTCGGTGTCGCTTTTGCCAAGAGTCAGATTGCCGCCGGACAGACAGTTCCCAATTCCGGGAAGGTGTTTATCAGTGTCAAGGATTACGATAAACGCGATATTGTCGAAATCGGGAAACGATTCGTTGACCTGGGGTTTGAGATACTGTCAACGCCGGGCACGGCGCAAACGTTCAGGGATCACGGGGTCTCCGTCACACAACTTCCCCTGCTTGATGAGGGCAGACCGAATATTCTGGACTACATCAAGAACCGGGACGTGGAACTTCTCATCAACACACCGAGCGGTCCGAAACCGAGACGCGATGAGATTACGATACGAAGCACGGCACTTTCCCGTAATTTACCCATTGTTTCAACCGTCTCGGGAGCCAAAGCCATGGTAAACGCAATTGATGCTCTCAGGCATGAGACTCTGACGGTACGGTCACTCCAGGAAATATATAGCGCAGAAAGATAATCTAATGATACGAGCATGTATATCACACAAAGGTATTTTGTTGTATTTATAAGGGGGGCAGGTCAGTAATGGATCAGATATCAACAACCGGAAGAGGGACCAAAGAGCTATCACTTCTTTGGGAGGTCAGTCGTGTTCTGGAACAGGACAAAGATGTAAAAAAGATAGGGGCACCAATTCTCCGTTCTCTCGATAAATTCATGGGTATGACGAGAGGTTTTATTACACTCCTGAACAGGGAAACGGGAGAAATCTTTATCGAGGCCGCGCAAGGCCTTTCCAAGGCGCAAAAAGCGAGAGGAAAATATAAGATAGGGGAAGGTGTTGTCGGCAGGGTTGTCGAAACGGGACGACCCATGATTGTGCCCAAGATCTCCGATGAACCCTTATTTCTGGATCGCACGGGGGTACGTAAAAATCTTCCGAAAAAGGACATATCGTTCATCTGTGTTCCCATCAAGAATCAGAGCGAAGTAATAGGCACGCTCAGTGCCGACAGGGTGTTCGATGAATCGATCTCGCTGAAGGAAGATCTTCGTCTCCTCACCATTATTGCGTCCATGATTGCCCAGGCGGTTCGTCTCCTCCAGCAGGAAGAAGAGGACCGTCAGCGTGCGATGGAAGAGAAAGAACGGCTGGAGAGGAAGGCCGCTACAAGCTTACATTCCATCAGTACGGGTCACGGAAACCTCGATACGATTATCAACGGTCTGAGAATCGGGGATAGTGTGGTATGGCAGGTGGACGATCTCGACGATTACCGGTATGTGGCCGGACTCTTTGTGGAACGATCCCTCAGAGAAGAAAAGAAACTCATCTATATTCGATTTGCCGATCACGCACCGCTTGTAAAACCCGGGCAGCAAGTCGTCACGTATCACCTGGATCCGGCAAGCGGTTTTGAGACATTTTCGACAGAAGTCTATAATATTATCAAGAAAGAAGGGAGGGGCGTCAATTATGTCTTTGACTGTCTATCCAACCTTCTTTCAGAATGGTCTACCGATCTGATGGTAGGGAATTTCTTCAGCATCACCAGTCCCTATCTCTTTGAATTGGATACTATCGCATATTTTTCCTTTATCAGGGGGAATCATTCCTTCCAGACGATTGCTCGGATTCGCGAAACGGCACAGGTACTTCTTGATGTTCATAGGGATAAGGGGAATATGTACATCCATCCTCTCAAGGTCTCAAAACGGTATTCGCCCACCATGTTCCTCCCCCACAAGAAGGAGGGGGATACCTTTGTTCCTATCATTGACAGCGTGAATGCAGCGAATATCTTTTCCGATATATCGAAAAAGAGAAAAGACCGTGGCGAGAGGAGTCTTGACTATTGGGACCGATTGTTCATTGAAGCGGAAAGCCTCCTTGAAAAACCCTGGGAATCGGAAAAAGAAGAAGAGATGATCGACAGGATATGCAGGATCATGATTACCAGGGAACCAAGAATGTCTATCCTCGTGAAGGAAAACTTTTCCCTTGAAGATCTCCTGCGGATACGGGAGCGATTGATCGGTACCGGATTTCTTGGCGGGAAAACGGTAGGAATGCTCCTAGCCAGGAAAATTCTGGAACTCGATAAAAACTTCAACTGGCCAAGGATCCTCGAGGAACATGATTCTTTCTACATCGGGTCTGACGTTTTCTACACCTATCTGGTTCAGAACAACTGGTGGAAGATCCGCATGGAGCAGAAGACGAAAGAGGGATACTTCAGGGCGGCCCGCGTCCTCAGGGAAAAAATGAAAGACGGGACCTTCCCCGATGAAGTGAAGGAACAGTTCTATCGGATGCTTGAGTATTTCGGCCAATCGCCTATTATCATACGCTCCAGTAGCTTGCTGGAAGATTCCTTCGGAAATGCCTTTGCTGGCAAGTATGAAAGCATCTTTCTGGTGAATCAGGGAACACCAGAGGAACGATATGACCAGTTTGAGAATGCCATCCGCAGAATATATGCAAGCGCCATGAATGAGAACGCCTTGGCCTATCGAAAGCAGCGGGGTCTTGAGAAGGCTGACGAACAGATGGCCCTTCTCGTGCAGCGGGTCTCGGGTTCACATCATAAGCATTACTATTTTCCCGATCTAGCAGGAGTCGGTAACTCGCATAACACCTTCGTATGGAACAGCGAAATGAATCCTCAGGCGGGTATGCTGAGGCTCGTATTCGGACTCGGGACAAGGGCGGTGAACAGGGTTGAAGGAGATTACGCACGAATCGTCGCTTTGGATCTTCCCCTCTTGAAACCCCTTGCCGGGATGGAAGATACACGGAAGTTTTCCCAACGCAATGTTGACCTTCTCGATCTCGAACAAAACGCTCTGACGACAAAGCCGGTGCTTACGCTGTCCGGCGAAGGACTTGGCATACCAATGGACAAGATTGGGATACGGGATCACGAAACCGATCGAAAGATGCGGGAAGCAGGGATAAAAGATCAACAGGCATGGGTACTGACCTTTGACAACTTTTTATCGGACACCCAATTTACCGATACAATGCACAAGATGCTCAAGAAGCTGGAAACCATCTACGACTATCCGGTTGATATTGAATTCACAACGAATTTTACCGATAAAGACGATTTCAAGATCAATCTGGTACAGTGCAGGCCCCTGCAGGTAAGGGGAGAGGGAAAGAGGGTTGAATTTCCGAAGAATGTTAAGGAAGACAGCATACTCTTTCAGTTTGCAGGCAATTTCTTCGGCGGCGGTATTATGGAGTCTATCGACAGGGTTATTTATGTCGATCCGGCACAATATACCCAGTTGAATCAGCAGGATAAATATGAAATTGCCAGAATCGTGGGGAGATTGAACCGTCAGATCGAAAACCGGGATACATTCCACGTTATGTTGCTCGGCCCGGGCAGATGGGGTTCAACGACGCCTTCGTTGGGGGTCCCGGTTGGATTTTCGGAGATCAGCAACATTTCGGTGCTGGGTGAAGTTGCCTACTCGGACGGGAATCTCATGCCTGAACTCTCCTACGGTACCCATTTCTTCCAGGATCTTGTGGAGACAAATATCTTTTATGTAGCCGTCTTCCCGGGGGAAAAGGGCGTGATCTATAATGTGCAGTGGCTGGATACCTTCACCAACAAGATGGAAGAACTGGTACCTGATTTTGTTAAGTATCGGGATGTTGTGAAGGTCTTCGATACAAGCGAACACAATCTAAGGATCTTGGCCGACGTCGTACAGAGAAAGGTAATCTGTTACTATTAAGGAGATAAATGAAGAAGAGTCTTGGCAGGATAACCGATTGGAGCCGGTCTTTCTTCTCTTCCTTTCCGTCACGGTCACGTAACGGGACCCTATGAGTTAACTTAGTGAACGTGACACACCATGCTTATCCAGAGCATGATCTATCACGTAACCCCACACCCTGGATCATCTATATGTGATATCATAGATAATCCAGGGTTGTTGAGGTGAGCGTCATATTTCCATTATCTTACACTATCCGATTGCCACACCGCCCCGTTCGCCGGTTCCGATTCTGACCACTTCGTTAAGATCAAGGATAAAAATCTTTCCGTCTCCCGGTTTGCCCGTGTGTGCGCCTTTTGTGATAGCACTGATTGCAGGCTCCACAAAATCTTCGTTCACCGCAATTTCGATCTTTGTTTTTTTGAGAAGACCGATCTCCTGAATACCGCGATACACTTCCGTATATCCCTTCTGTCTTCCTCTCCCCAGAACATTAGAGACGGTAATCAAATTGACCTCCACGTTCTCAAGTTCCTTTCGTACGTCATCAAGCTTATGCGGCTGTATGATCGCAATGATATATTTCATGTCTGTTCTCCTATTCTAATACGGTATATGCTGACTCATGGTGCTGGGTCAGATCAAGCCCCACCAGTTCATCTTCCCTATTGACTCTCATACCGATGAGCGCGTCTACAACCTTATAGAGAATCCACGTCACGATGAGGGCATACGCGATGCATGCGACAAGATAAAATCCCTGAATGAAAAACAGCTTGACGTTACCGAAGAAAAGACCGTTCGATCCGGCTTCGTTTATAACCTTTTCAGCGAAGAGTCCCGTAGCGAGCGTTCCCCACATTCCCCCTACACCATGTACACCGAAAACATCAAATGCGTCATCGTATCCAAATTTTGCCTTTACTGCAGTTACCGCCATATAACAAACCATACTGGCTATCGCCCCGATTGCTATCGACGAGATCGGACTGACGAATCCGCAGGCAGGTGTAATGGCAACAAGGCCGGCAAGCGCGCCGGTGACGATACCAAGCGTCGTTGGGGCTCCGAGCCGTCGCCACTCGATCAGTGCCCAGGTAAGACCGGCAGTGGCCGTTGCCGTGTTGGTAGTGACGAAGGCGTTCGCGGCGAGGCCTCCCGCTCCCAATGCACTGCCAGCATTAAATCCGAACCATCCGAACCAGAGGAGTCCACCTCCCAGAACCGTCAGGGTCAGGTTGTGAGGTGCAAATCCGCCGCCATTGGATCGAATCCTTTTTCCGATAAGGATTGCCATCAGAAGTGCAGACACTCCGGAACTGACATGAACGACGATTCCCCCGGCAAAATCGAGTGCTCCGAGATTACTCAGCCATCCACCTCCCCATACCCAGTGTGCGATCGGATCGTACACAAAGGTTGTCCATAATAACATGAGTACAACAAAGGCGGAAAATTTGATCCGCTCCGCAAAGGCACCGACCATCAGGGCCGGCGTGATTATGGCGAACATGGCCTGAAAAATCATAAATGCAAGATGCGGAATCGTACTGGAATATCCGTCATACGGTTCGAAGCCAACCCCGTTGAGCCCGAACCATTTGAGGCTCCCGATGATTCCGTGACCCACATCCGGCCCAAAAGCCAAGGAATAGCCGAAAAGTACCCATTGCAGACTCATGAGACACATGATAAGAAAACACTGCATGAGAACCGATAACATGTTCTTTCTTCGGGCCAACCCTCCATAGAAAAAGGCAACGCCCGGCGTCATGATGAAAACAAGAGCGGCACAGGTCATCACCCATGCGGTATCACCACTATTCATTGTAAGACCTCCAGTATACTATTTTTAAAAATTACTACGGTTCAGTGCCTATCAATATTCGTACCATATTATATCACAATCCATATCTTTTTGATATTACGACCTTATTATTAGATTGTCCCGCAACAAACAGCAGAAATAATGCTACATCTCCGTAATTAACATTGGCAAAAACGACATTATTGTAGTATTATCCCCTTCGATTGTTCCGATGGCTGTAGAGGGAACAACACGGTGTAATCGCTCACACAAAGGGTAAGTACAAATTGGTTGCAGTAGCATTGCGAATCGGATACAAAACAGATCGGAGAACAAACGAGTTCTACAAGGGGTATATAAGGATGGAAAAAAAGAAAGAGGATACTACAACCCGGAAAAACAGGGAAATGAGCGAACTTTCCTTGCTCTATGAAGTAAGCCAAGCCCTTGGTCGAAGCCTGGATATCCGAGAAGTGGTAGGCCCCGTTCTCAATGCGCTGGCGGATAAAATGGGAATGACACGCGGAACCTTGACGCTCCTCAATCGGAAAAGCGGGGAGATGTATATTGAGGTTGCTCATGGGTTATCCGATCTGCAGGTAAAAAAGGGGATCTATCAGATAGGTGAAGGGGTTACCGGCAAAGTTGTCGAAACCGGGCAACCCGCCATTGTTCCCCATATTTCCAACGAACCCCTTTTCCTGGACAGAACAGGTTCCCGAAAAGATCTTCACAAGACGGATATTTCTTACATCTGTGTCCCCATAAAACTTGGGACGGAGGTCATAGGGACGCTCAGCGCCGATAGGCTTTTCGACGAAACCATATCGTTAAAAGAGGATGTTCGACTCCTCTCGATTATCGCATCCATGGTGGCCCAGGCCGTCCGACTCCGTCAACAGACACAGGAGGAACGGGAACTGCTGATACAGGAAAATCTGCGTCTGCAGAGTGAATTAAAAGAAAAGTTTCGTCCATCAAACATAATAGGCAAATCAAAGGGAATGCAGGAGGTGTATCAGCTCATCGCTCATGTATCCAACAGCACTGCCAATGTATTGATCAGGGGTGAAAGCGGAACCGGTAAGGAACTGATAGCAAATGCGATTCATTTTAACAGTATGAGGGCAAGCAAACCGCTGATCAAGGTGAATTGTGCCGCCCTTCCGGAAACGGTCCTTGAAAGCGAACTCTTCGGCCATGAAAAGGGGGCGTTTACGGGAGCCACCTCTATGAGAAGAGGGCGTTTCGAACTGGCCCATGGAGGCACCATATTTCTCGACGAAGTGGGCGATCTTCCTCCCATGGTGCAGATTCGCCTGTTGCGGATTTTGCAGGAACGAGAATTTGAGCGAGTGGGCGGCACGCAAACGATGAAGATCGACGTACGGGTGATTGCCGCAACAAACAGGAACCTGGAACAGTTGATGGAACAGGGGAAGTTCAGGGAAGATCTCTACTATCGGCTCAATGTATTCCCTATTTATGTACCGCCGCTTCGAGAACGAAAATCGGATATTCTGCTTCTCACCGATTTCTTTGTGGAACGGTACGCCCGTGCAAACAACAAGAGAATCCAGCGTATTTGTACCCATGCCATCGATATGCTCATGAGTTACCACTGGCCGGGAAATGTCAGGGAACTGGAGAACAGTATTGAACGGGCGGTCCTGCTCAGCAATGAAGGTGTCATCTATGGATACCATCTTCCGCCCACGCTACAGACCTCGGCATATTCCGGAACGATCCCCTATGGAACGCTGCAGGGCGAGGTCGACCGGTATGAGCGCGATCTCATCATGGATGCCCTGAAAACATCAAGGGGCAACATGTCGCAGGCTGCGACCATTCTCGGCACCACGGAACGAATCATCGGATTGCGGGTGCAGAAATATAAGATAGATTCTAAACGCTTTCGGACATAACAGTAGTAACCGGCATACAATCCTACATAATAGTAGCAATCATATGGCACGCCTACCATAGCGTTACTTCGTTGTACGGCAATAACAGTAATTATAACAACCACGTGAGGCATGCGTTTCATACCCGGTGCTTTTGGCACCAAAGTTGCTTTTTTTTAAAAAGATGGTAAGGAGTGGGCAATACCAGAAAGAAGACAAAGGGGGTGTCGCAAGGGTAGTTTTTACAGAAAAAAGGAGATGGAACTATGCCGATAAAAGACAAAGAATTTGTTTTAAAAGAGGTTAAAGAGAAGCATATAGAGTTTATCCGCCTGTGGTTCACGGACGTACTCGGTTTTCTCAAGAGTTTTTCCATTTCACCCCGGGAATTGGAACTCGCCTTTGAAGAAGGCATGGGATTTGATGGTTCCTCCATAGAGGGATTCGCGAGAATTGAAGAGAGCGATATGGTGGCGAAGCCGGATCCAAACACCTTTGCCATCCTACCCTGGAGGGCAAGCGGACAGGGAAATGTCGCCCGTATGTTCTGTGACATTTTGAACCCGGACGGAACACCGTATGAGGGGGACCCACGGTGGGCGCTCAAGAGAAATCTGAAGAAGGCCGCAGAGATGGGATATACCATGAATGTGGGCCCGGAACTCGAGTTCTTCTATTTCAAGGATTCGCGGGGAACTGAAATCCTCGATCGGGGAGGGTATTTCGATCTGACCCCGCTGGATGTTGCCAGCGATCTGCGGCGTGATACGATCAGGGCACTTGAATCCATGGAAATCCCCGTCGAGTACAGTCACCATGAAGTCGCTCCGAGCCAGCATGAGATCGATCTGCGTTATACGGAAGCTCTCGCAATGGCGGATGCGGCAATGACATACCGTCTGACCGTTAAAGAAATAGCCATGCAGCACGGTGTGTACGCCACATTCATGCCGAAACCCATATTCGGTGAAAACGGAAGCGGTATGCACGTACACCAATCCCTCTTCGGGGAGGAGGGCAATGCCTTCTTCGACGCGAACGACAAATACTTTTTGTCGAAAACGGGGAAGAGTTATATCGCCGGACTGCTGAAACATGCCAAGGAACTGTCGTCCGTTGTGGCACAATGGGTTAATTCCTACAAACGGCTGGTGCCCGGCTATGAGGCACCCGTGTACATCTCATGGGCGAGGAGAAACCGTTCGGCCCTCATCCGTGTTCCCATGTACAAACCGGGTAAGTCGAATGCCACGCGGATGGAGTTTCGTTGTCCCGATCCGGCTTGTAATCCCTACCTGGCCTTTGCGATTATGCTGGCGGCCGGCATGAAGGGTATACAAGAGAGATACCGTCTGGCCGATCCTATTGAAGAGGACATTTTTGAGATGAGCGAAACGGAACGGGAGACAAGGGGTATCGAATCGCTGCCGGGAAGCCTCGGACAGGCGATTCATATGACTGAGAGGAGTGAGTTGGTAAAAGAGGCCCTGGGAGATCATATCTTTAACAAATTTATTGCAAACAAGAAGATCGAATGGGATAACTACCGCATGCACGTGAGTAATTACGAACTGAGCAAGTATTTGCCGATCCTTTGATTGTGGTGAAAAAGGCACTTATTATCACCCATGTAAACTCCGAGGGACCGGGAACCTTGGGAGATTTTCTCATATCTCAGAATATAGAGATCGAGAGGGTGAATTTCTCTCAAGGGGAGGTCCTTCCGAAAGACCCATTGGACTATGACATCATTGTCTCCATGGGCGGACCCATGAGCGTTCACGACGAGGACCAATACCCTTTTTTGCGTGAAGAGGTCGGATTTTTACGAAAGGCAATAGAAGGCAATGTCCCCCTCCTCGGGATATGTCTCGGGGCGCAGATGATCGCACGGTCGTGTGATGCATGGGTGGGAAAAGCGAAAAAAAGAGAACTGGGCTGGAAAGACGTCTTCATTACCGAGGATGGGAAGAAAGACATGCTCTTCCAGGGAATCTCGCATGTGATGCGCGTCTTTCAGTGGCATGAGGATACCTTTGATATTCCTCAGGGTGCTTCATTCCTTGCCACAGGATGGGACTGCGAAAATCAAGCCTTTCGATATCGTAATGCCTTCGGCCTTCAATTCCATGTTGAAGTGACGAGGGAAATGCTGTACCAATGGTTCGAAGGAAGTCCTGAACTCGATGCAATACTACAAGGCTATGACGAGATTGAGGTTGATCTGACAACCTGTGCCAAAACACTTTATTCGAACTTATTATGGCTTTCCGATATCAGAAAACGTGCCTGGGCAGGACATGAACGGCACAGTCGGAAGCGATAGATTAGCGGAGGACCGGTATGTGTGGAATCGTCGGAATAATCAATACTGACGGAACATTAATTGACGGAAGTTATATCCGAGAAGCTATCAGAATTCAGCGTGAGCGGGGAAACGGTCTCGGCGGGGGTTTTGCAGTTTACGGTGCATATCCCGAAAACAAAGACAAGTATGCCTTCCATCTCATGTATGAAGGGGGGCGGAACAGTCCCGTTGTTTCCATTGTCGAGGATTATCTCGAATCGAAGACCCATATCTTCCAATCGGAACAGATACCGGTATATCCGAATGATCGTATAAGCAGGGGTCCCTATTTTAAACGATATTTTCTGAAACCCATCGATGGGTATATCAATCCGGAACAGACGGAAGAGGACTATATCGTTGAGGTGGTAATGAACATCAACAAGATGGAAGGGGCCTTCGTCCTGTCGTCCGGGAAAAATATGGGCGTTTTCAAAGGAGTTGGCTATCCGGAAGATATTGCCGATTATTTCAGGATAGAGGATTATAAAGGATATACCTGGACCGCTCATAATCGCTTTCCCACGAATACCCCGGGCTGGTGGGGAGGGGCCCACCCGTTTACCATCCTCGACAAGGCGGTGGTCCACAATGGAGAAATCACCAGTTACGGGACAAACGTCCGGTGGCTCGAGATGTTCGGGTATTACTGCATGCTTGAAACCGACACGGAGGTCATCTCCTATATATATGATAAGCTGACACGGAAGGATGATTTGACAAAAGAAGATGCCTGCTTTGTGATGGCCCCGTCATTGTGGGAGACAATCGACCGTACAAACGACGGAAAGAAACGGTATCTCAGACAGATTTACGGACCGGCTATCGTAAACGGGCCATTCGGAATCGTTCTCACCCATGCAAAGGGTGCCATCATTCTCAATGACAGGAACAAACTCCGCCCCGTGGTTTGCGCCCAAGACGGAAACACCTACTATGCTTCTTCCGAAGAGTGCAGTATCCGGCTTCTTTCGCCGAATGTGGAGCGTATATGGTCGCCCAAGGGCGGTGAACCGGTAATTATTGACTTCCCCGAGGAATTCTGATCGTGAGTGAAAACACAACCATGAAAAACAATTGGAAAATAATCCCTCCCTTTCATCCTGAGTTCGACCTCGAGCGATGTGATTATAAGAACGGATGCACCATATGCGCAACCCAATGTTCGTTCGGAGAGATCTCCCTCAAACCGTTCAAGGGAAAAAACGGAGATATTCAGTATCGCCCATGGGCGAACATGCGGGCATGTAATTCATGCCAACGCTGCGTCAAGATGTGTCCCCAGAGTGCCATTCATATTGTATCGGAGCCGATGCATACCTCCCATGGTTACTGGAAAACGGAACCGGTAGGCAATATCTGGCGTCAGGCCGGTTCCGAGGGAGGGGTATTGCTGGTGGGTACGGGAGCAACGGGCCCACAGAAGCGATATTTTGACCATATGATGTTCGATGCCTGCCAGGTGACCAACCCCTCCATCGACCCCCTCCGTGAGCCGATGGAGATCAGACGCTATTTGGGCCGGAAAGCGGAGCGATACGGCGGAGAAGTCGGTTCGCAGCTCAAACTGGAAGTTCCGATTATGTTCGGTGCCATGAGTTTCGGTGCCCTGAATCTCAGGGTCCAGGAAGCGGAAGCACGGGCTTCTCGAAAGATAGGCACCTACTGGAATACGGGAGAAGGTGGGTTTCACGAAAAACTTCGAGGTTACGGCAGAAATACGATCGTACAGGTCGCCTCCGGGAGATTTGGAGTCAGTGAGGACTACATGAAATCGGCGGCCGCAGTGGAGATAAAGATCGGCCAGGGTGCAAAACCCGGGATCGGAGGGCATCTCCCGGGCGAGAAGGTCTCCGAAGCCATCTCGAAGACAAGAATGATTCCAGAGGGATCCGATGCCCTTTCGCCGGCTCCTCACCACGATATCTACTCTATCGAGGATCTGAGGCAGCTCATCTATGCCATTAAAGAGGCAACCGATTACCGGCTGCCCGTCTCGGTGAAGATTTCAGCGGTCAACAATGTCGCTCCTATTGTCAGCGGCATCGCGCGGGCCGGTGCCGACATCATCGCCATTGACGGGTTCCGCGGAGGTTCCGGTGCCACACCGCTTCAGATCCGCCAGAATACGGGTATCCCGATAGAACTTGCCATATCTGCCGCCGACAGGAGGCTTACGGAAGAAGGCATTAGGAACACGGTCAGCCTCGTGGCATCGGGTGGTATACAGAGTTCTTCCGATGTCTTGAAGGCCATATGTCTCGGTGCGGACGCCGTCTATGTGGGAACCCCCGTTTTGATCTCTCTCGGGTGCAATGTGTGCCAACGCTGTTTTACGGGTCGGTGTCCCTACGGGATTACCACCAACAGACCCGGTCTTGCAGAGAGAATTGATGTCGATGAAGCAACCCAGGCCCTTTCAAATCTTCTTCATGCCTGGGGTGAAGAGATAAAAGAGCTCATGGGATCTATGGGAATAAGCGCCATCGAGGCCTTGCGGGGAAACAGGGACAGATTGCGCGGCGTAGGTCTCGTCGAAGAAGAATTGAGCATTCTGGGAATCAAACACGCCGGAGCATGATATGCTGACAATTGAGGCTAAGGGACTTTACTACAAGGCCCTCAACAGACAAATCAGAAAGTCGTTGGCACGGGGAGAAAAAGAGATCGTTCTCAAGGACGTCCTGGGACAGCGTTACATTGGAGGCGGTCTTGAGAGTACCGCCCGTTTTGATATTCACGGCACACCGGGGCAGGATCTGGGAGCTTTCATGAACGGTCCCAAGATCGTCGTTCATGGCAATGCCCAGGATGGTGTGGGTAACACCATGAACGAGGGAACCATCATCATCCACGGCAAGGCGGGTGAGATTCCGGGCCACTCGATGCGTGGAGGAGCCGTATTCATCAAGGGCGATGTGGAGTACCGTGCAGGTATTCATATGAAAGAATACCTTAATTCCGTGCCCTGGCTCATCATAGGAGGAACGGCCAAGGATTACTGTGGTGAGTATATGGCAGGCGGAAGGGTCGTGGTGCTCAACATTGGAAACAGGAAGGTATCGCCCGTCGGATACAGCGTAGGGACAGGCATTCACGGCGGTGCCATCTTCGTGAGAGGTGAGGTCAAGGAATACCAACTAGGAACCGGTGCCATCTTCGCCGACCTTGATGAGGCCGACAAAAAATTCTTACACGAGGTCTTTGCCCACTATGCGGGGTATTTCGATACGGATATGAGCGGCATAGAACCGGGCGATTTTGTGAAGATCACCAAAAAAGGACACCGACCCTTCGCCAATCTCTATACTCCGGGGATAAATGTCAAGACCGATATGCCGGTGCACCTGAATCTTACGCCTCCCTGCACCTATGCATGTCCCACCGGTATTCCAACACCTGTTTTCTTCAACCTCATAAAGGACGGTAAGGTTGTTGAAGCGCAGAAGCTTATGGATGAATATACCCCCTTCCGGATGTCCGTCTGCGGGACCGTCTGTCCATTGCTCTGCATGGATGCATGTAACCGGGGTATGGTCGATGAGCCGCTCCATCTGCAGGAAATGGCAAAAAACTACTATCCCGATTTCAATCCTGATATTCTTGAAGAGGAAAAGGAACAGGTCATTTCCGTCATCGGGGCAGGGCCATCAGGTCTTTCGGCCGCCTGGCAGCTCTCAAGACGGGGATACAGGGTCAGGGTCTACGATGTCTTGAACGATCTCGGCGGCAAGGTGAGAAAGGCCATCCCCCGTGAAAGACTTTCAGACAAGGTCCTTGACAAGGATATAGAGAGAATAACCTCGCTTCCGATTGCATTTCATATGGGTAAAAGGGTCGATCGGAAGGCATTCGACAAAATCTATACGGAATCAAACATCGTTCTTGTCGCCACCGGGGCACATATCGGCAAAAGAATCGAATATCCGGGCGGGGAAAGGATCCGGTCAGGTCTGCAATTCCTTATGGACATCAACGAAGGACAGGATATAGACCTCTCGGGTAAAGAGGTCGTCATTATCGGCGCCGGTAATGTGGGCATGGATATAGCCTGTGAGTCGTGGAGGATGGGTGCAAAGAAGGTAACCGCCCTGGATGTTCAGAAGCCCCTTGCCTTCGGGCATGAGCTCGAAGCGGCCATGGCACTGGGAACGAACGTTCTCTGGCCGAAATTTATAGAAAAACTGGATGACGAGAAAATCTTCTTCACTGACGGAACTGAGCTCAAGGCCGATGTGGCAGTGTTCAGCATAGGGGAGATTCCGGACACTTCCTTTCTCCCCGAATCCGTCCTGATCGACGAAAAGGGCTATATTGTTACGGCGGAAAAGTCCTTCAGGAGCAGCGATCTGAAGATCTGCGGATGCGGCGACATACGCAGGCCGGGTCTTATTACCGACGCAGTGGGGTCGGGAAGACTGGCCGCACTTGAAATCAATGCAATCCTCACGGGAACAACATTCATCTATCCCGAAAAAAATCTTGTTCCAAAAAGACAAATAAAAACAATTTATTTCGGCGACGAAGCGGACGAGATCGACAGATGTATGAGCTGCGGTACTTGCATCTTTTGCGATAAATGTATAGAGAACTGTCCGCAAAAGGCAATCACCCGTAACGGAGAGATCTTCACGGTCGATCCTCTCAAATGTACTTTATGCTACACCTGTGCTAATGTATGTCCGCGCGGGGCGATTCAGGCCGAGTTCTTCCTTGATATCAGGGACAAAGCTTTCAACGAGTGATTTCCCTTCCAGGCGGAACCGATACGGTGTTGTTGCGTCATATAACGATCGAAGGTAGGTGTGTTGCATGAGGACAAAATTTATATTTATAACGGGTGGGGTCCTTTCTTCCCTCGGAAAAGGGCTCGCAGGTGCATCAATCGGGGCATTACTTGAATGTCGTGGTCTGAAGGTAACGAATCAAAAGTTGGATCCCTATATCAACGTCGACCCCGGCACGATGAATCCCTTTCAACACGGGGAAGTGTATGTTACCGACGATGGTGCGGAGACGGATCTCGATCTGGGTCACTACGAACGATTTATCCAGACACCCATGGGGAAGGGGAACAATCTGACCACGGGGCAGGTCTATTTTTCCGTCATATCGAAAGAACGAAAGGGAGAGTACCTGGGAGGTACCGTACAGGTAATCCCCCATATTACGAACGAGATTAAGGATTACATTAGGAGGGCTGCACAGGGATTCGATGTGGCCATCGTGGAGATAGGCGGTACGGTCGGTGATATCGAAAGCCTTCCCTTCCTTGAGGCAATACGGCAGTTCAGAAATGAAATCGGTAAACAGAACGCCATTTTTATTCATCTTACCTGGGTGCCTTATATAAAAACGGCGGGAGAGGTCAAGACCAAACCGACACAGCACAGCGTCAAGGCCCTGAGAGAGATCGGTATCCAGCCCGACATACTCCTCTGCCGCACGGAAGAGTTTCTTTCTCTCGAAATCAGAGAAAAGATATCCCTCTTCTGTAATGTCGAAGTGGAAGCGGTTTTCACCGCCAAGGATGTGGAAAGCATCTACGAGGTTCCCCTTATTTATCACAAGGAAGGTGTGGATCAGAAGATTGTCAACCTTCTCAATATCTGGACCGGTCAGCCCCATCTCGGGGCGTGGGAGAACCTCACTGAGCGGATTAAAAACCCGTCCAATGAGGTTACCATAGCTATCGTGGGTAAATACGTGGACTGGACCGATTCCTATAAGAGCCTGAATGAGGCTCTTATTCATGGTGGTATCTGTAATGACTGTAAGGTGCATCTTGATTTTATCGACTCCGAACAGATAGAGAGAAAGGGAATCACCGATCAATTTCAGGGTGTGGGAGGAATTCTTGTTCCGGGGGGATTCGGAAAGCGGGGAATCGAGGGTATGATTCAGGCCATTACCTATGCCCGTGAGCATAAGATGCCCTTCTTCGGCATCTGTCTCGGTATGCAGATGGCCGTCGTGGAATTCGCTCGGAATGTGTGCGGACTCGATAAAGCAAACAGCGCCGAGTTCGATACGGAAACACCCTACCCGGTCATTGACTTTCTTCCGGAACAAAAGAAAGTGGTCGATTTAGGTGGAACCATGAGGCTTGGTGCCTATGAATGTCTGCTGGAGCAGAACTCATTTGCTTTCGAAGGATATCAGACGAGGAAGATCAGCGAACGTCACAGACACCGCTATGAGTTCAATAACGAATATAAGGATATCCTCACAAAGAATGGGCTTACGATTAGCGGAACGTCTCCTGACGGTCAACTGGTTGAGATCGTAGAGCTCGGAGATAATCCCTGGTTTTTGGGTTGCCAGTTCCATCCAGAATTCAAATCGAAACCGACAAAACCGCATCCCCTGTTCTGCAAATTTATTGATGCTTCTATGAAATATGCGGCATCAAAAGGTAAATAATTCGGGCAGCCCGAAAGACAATTACTAACATAAAGATATATGATCGGAAGAATGCGGAATAGTTTGCTTTACATCGTTAATCGGATAGGCCGGTGGAGGATTGCAATCGGTAAAGATCCCCGTCGGGTACGCCCCCGTACGATGGTGATCTTTCCACTCATTGCTGATACCCTTTTCTGTGGTCTCGCAGGGATTATAACCATACGACAGGATGAAAAAAGCAGACAGGTCGATATCCTGGAAGATCTGGTTATCCTCTTCGAACATACCATCAAAGAAAAAAGTTTCAGAGAATTGATCGACCGGAAGATATCCCGGGAACAGTATCTTGGCGGTACGGCAGCGCTCGGTGCTGTGGAAAACAATACCCTGAACCTCAAACAGAATTCGTATCTGGAAGATATCTTTTTTAAGCCAAACAAACTGGAGAAACTCGCTGAACTTTCCCGTCAGATGAAACTCTTTCTCGATGAAGAGGAAAAACTGGTGGAGCAGGAGGCTCATAATTTTTCAACCGGCGATATGGAGTATGTAAACAACTCTCTCATCCGGTTCAGAGATTATGTCTGGGCCATTGAGCGGGATATTTTTCCGAATATCGATATGATTCTCTCGCTGTCCGGGAACGCCGACAAAGCATATATATCGAGAGAGGCATTCGGCAGATACAGGAACATCAATCTCCTCCTGAAATCTCTCGATCGACTGGAGGTACGGGGAAGAGATTCGGCGGGGGTAGAGATAACCTTCCGCCTCAAGGAGAAAGACGCCCTTGAAAGGGCGGTACAAGCAATACACGTTCAGAGGCTCAATGACGAATGGGAGCAAAGACGGACCCCGAGTGATCTGGTGGACGGTTCTATACACCTCTCTACCGGGGCAGGTGAAAACAGCCTTCCGTCTATCTCTTTCACCTACAAAAGGGCTTCCGTCACGGGTGCATTGGGTGAAAACGGGAAATACCTGAGGGAGAGGATACAATCGGATCGACTGCTCCGGATATTTACGGAAGAGGCCATAAACTCGGAGATGTACCTCGGTCATACGAGATGGGCCTCAGTCGGTTCCATTACCGAGGAGAATTGTCATCCCGTCAATAATTTTACGATGAATCTGCAGATTGGTGAGTCCTCTTTTCCCCCCTCCCACAAGGAATATCCCGCCTACGGGCAGGGGGCGTGGACCATTGACGTGGCGCTCAACGGAGATATTGACAACTACGGCGAACTCCGGTCCGCCATAGAAAACGGGGATTCTGATGTCATAGACAAGCGGGTGACGACGGATACGAAGATAATCCCCCTCCAGATCGAAAGATATCTCTATGAAGGGCACAAACTGGCCGAGGCATTTCGTCTGGCCCTCAACGATTTTGAGGGCTCCCATGCCATTGCCATGGAGAGTAATCTCGAACCGGACAAGGTTTTTCTCGCCCTCAGGGGAAGCGGTCAATCCCTCTATATCGGACTCTGTGACAATCAGTACATCTTTTCATCGGAACTGTACGGTCTCGTGGAACTAACCCCCTATTTCATCAAGATGGATGGCGAGTCCGAACGGGTCGAAGGAGATTCACGGACACGGGGACAGATCTTTGTCCTGAATCAAAACGGCAATGACGGAATAGGAGGCATACCCGCCTGCGGCTATGACGGAGAGCCCATCTTGCTATCACCGGAACGAATCGAAAAAGCGGAGATCACCACCCGCGACATCGACCGGAAGGATTACCCCCATTTCCTCTTGAAGGAAATCCGCGAGGCTCCGCTCTCCGTACGAAAGACCCTGCGGGGAAAGTATAAGATCTCCTCGAATGAAAGGGGGGTACCGGAGGTGACCTTCAATCTCGGCGGTGATGTCATTTCTCCTCGGTTACGGATTGCTCTGGAAGGGGGTTTTGTAAAAAACATCTATGTGGTGGGCCAAGGCACGGCAGCCGTGGCCGGAGCGGCAATAGCCGCTGCCCTTTCGCAATATCTGCGGGGAACTGGAATAGTCATCGAGGCAAAGACATCGTCCGAATTGAGCGGTTTCTCCCTTACCGACCATCTTGAACATGCGCTCATCATTTCCGTGACACAATCAGGGACGACAACGGACACGAACCGTGCCGTCGCCATGGCAAAGGAACGCGGTGCCCATCTTATCGCCATCGTTAATCGAAGACAGTCAGATATTACCCATGTAACGGACGGGGTCTTCTATACCAGTGACGGACGGGATATAGAGATGTCGGTGGCATCGACAAAGGCCTTTTATTCACAGATTGTAGCCGGCTTTATCCTTGCCCTCGACTTTGCACAGATACTGGGCGCCATGTCGGACGACCGCATAGCCGTTGAGCTGACGAATCTGGAGACCGCTCCCGATAAGATGGAGACCGTTCTATTGGAGAGCGAGGCCGTCAAAGAATCCGTCTGGAATATTGTGAAGAAGAAACGGTACTGGGCGGTTGTCGGAAGTGGTCCCAACAAGGTTGCCGCCGATGAGATACGGATAAAACTGAGTGAACTCTGCTATAAAACCATCTCATCCGATATCGTCGAGGACAAAAAACATATAGACCTTTCTTCGGAACCCCTCATCATTGTATGTTCTGCAGGAAATCCTGAGCCCGTGGTTGACGATATCGTCAAAGACGTAGCAATCTTCAAGGCCCACGCCGCCGCTACCATTGTCATTGCCGATGAGGGAGAAACACGGTTTGACGGTATCGCCGACTCCGTAATCTTCGTACCCCGATCATCATTTCCCATATCGGTGATCCTCAATACCCTTGCCGGTCATCTCGGGGGATACTATGCGGCGTGCAGCATTAACGAAGACGGTGAAATCTTCCGGGACTTCAGAAGCAGGCTCTCATCCCGGATCAACACAATGAAACAAGAACCGGAGTCCCTCTTTGAAACGGTAGCGGATACCGAGCTCCATAAAATCATCGATGCATTCTCTACCGAGTTTCACCGCAGGAGGAACAAAGGGTTTTTCTCATCGCTGAATGTTGAGGTTGCTTCAGATATTACCCTCCTTTTAAAATATGCCGTAGGAAAACTGCCCCTCGAGGATTTCTGGCTGGAATACAAAGAGAAGAGACCCTCATCGTCACCGTTCGACATGCTGGATATCTGTCTGGGAAGGGCGATAGACGAACTCGCCCGTCCCATCGATGCGATCAGGCATCAGGCAAAGACCGTGACGGTGGGAACGAGCAGAAAGGGAGAGATGCAGCGAGGCATCCTCTTTGACTTCCTGAAGGAACTTGATTTCTCGCTTGAAAACCTCACCAGTTACGACGGCGTAACCGTGAGGAGACTCCAGAAGGCCATAACAAACATACGAGGCTACACCCTCTATGATATCAGCGATCTCAATTATGACGGAAAACCAACGGAATTCACCACCATATCCATCAATACACGGGGAGGGGTCGCCCTCGGGATGAAATCACGGTTGGAGGGAAAACCGGGACCGCTCAGGGGGACGAAACGTAACATCATCAACATGGGGGAGGTCTATGCCGGTCTTGGCAAGACCGACAAGGCACCGATTGCGATCATTCCTCTCCTAGGAACGGATCACAAGATACGTCATATAATGCTCCTCCACGTGGATTTCAAGGGAGATCTCACGGCCGTGGAAAAGAAAGAGGTCCTCGGGAATAAATGTAACAAGATCAGGAACCTCATCAACGAATATAATGTACCCTGGAATGACAGTTACCTCGATGACATCCCGATAGAATCTCTCCTCGGCGAGGGCGTCGATGTCATTGTTGCGAGAATTATGAGTTCCCGGGGTGGAGATGTAGGAGATGTACGATGAAGGGAATGATTTCAATCATTGATTACGGTGCGGGCAATCTCAGGTCGGTGGAGCGGGCCTTGCTGCACCTCGAAATACCCTGTAGAATTACCGACAAACCACTGGAGATCCTCTCCTCAGACAGGGTCATCTTTCCCGGTGTCGGGGCAGCCGGACAGGCCATGGAGGTTATACAATCACGGGGTCTGGATGAGGTGATCCATGAAGTGGTGGATAACGGTATCCCATTTCTCGGGATCTGTCTCGGCGCGCAGATTATCCTCGGAAAAAGCGATGAGAACGACACAACCTGTCTGAACCTTATCCCGGGAAAGGTGAAACTCTTTTCCGATACGACGCTCAAGATTCCCCATATGGGATGGAATACCATCGTAAAGAAACAGGATCACCCGCTGCTCCACGGTATCGATCCGAAGGCACAGTTCTACTTCGTCCATTCCTATTACCCGGATCCGGGAATAGATGATCATATCCTTGGAACAACGGAATATGGGATAACCTTTGCTTCAATCATAGGGAAAGACAATGTGGTGGCGACCCAGTTCCATCCCGAAAAGAGCGGCGGCTGCGGTCTGTCAATCCTGAAAAATTTCAGTACATGGGACGGTACCGGACAAAAATGCTGAGTAAACGAATAATCATCTGTCTCGATGTGAGAGACGGTAAGACCACAAAGGGTATAAAGTTCAAGGGAAACGTCGATATCGGAGACCCCGTTGAGATGGCACGGCAGTACTACGAACAGGGGGTCGACGAGCTCGTCTTTTACGACATAACGGCTTCGTCCGATGACCGGGGGATCCTCATCGATGTGGTGAACAGGGTAGCCCAGAACATATTCATCCCCTTTTCCGTGGGGGGAGGCGTCCGAGATGTGAACGATATGTACCGGGTACTCGATGCGGGGGCGGAGAAGATCAGTGTCAACACTGCCGCGGTCTTGAATCCAGGCCTGATCTCCGAAGGTGCGAAGATTTTTGGCAATCAGTGTATCGTCCTAGGAATGGACGCAAAACATGTCGAAAAAACAGAAAAAATTCCATCCGGTTATGAAATATGGATACATGGAGGAAGAACCCCCATGGGAATCGATGCCCTGTGGTGGGCACAGGAAGCGGAAAAGCTCGGGGCCGGAGAAATCTGCCTCAATTCCATCGATGCCGACGGTACCAATGAGGGATACGAGCTTGCATTAACGTCCCTCATATCCGATGCCGTTTCCATACCGGTCATAGCCTCGGGAGGGGCGGGAGTTCCCGAACACCTGAGAGATGTCTTCATAGAGGCCGGTGCCGATGCCGCCCTCATAGCATCCATGGTACACTACGGACACTACACGGTGGGCCAGATAAAATCCTACCTGTCCCGTGAAGGGGTACCGGTCCGGGAACTCATCTGATAACAAGATCTCCACGGTTACATTCATGACATAAGAATAGGGCACCCCGGCAATAACTATTAGTATTCATAATATTGAATCTGATTCAGTTTAATATCAACATTTAATTGATGAATTGATGCGTCCAGCAATTTATCGGTTTGATTATTGACGGTATCGGTCTAATATCGTTGATGAAATATAATAGGCATATTGATAAATATTGAGAAGCTGATATCGGTCATGCCATCACGATCTCTCAGGGGGCACGTCAGTGAAAAACCGCCCCTGCGGGTGATTCTAAATATTACGGATATCGTGAAGTCAAATGTAACCCCAAGGGTCTTTCACAAGTATGTGCAATTTATTTTTTCTTAGTTTTAATCCATGATGCACGATTTAGACATAGTTTCGACTTCCTGATGGTTCAGCAACTTCTCAAATTCATGGAATCTATCAAAATGTAAAAGACCAACGGCGTCGGCCCTGCATCTTACACAGTGCCGCATCAGTGGGATATGTTTAGCAACCGCCAAACGAATCCCTGCAAGCTCAGACGGCGTAACTGCATTAATATGCCCGAAAAGCGTGTCGGGAACCGGATACAGGGGGATACAATTCATGAAGTCAACCTCAAAATTGCGAAGACACTCGGCAATCGTTTCTATATGATCCGAGTTGACACCCGGAATGACGACCGTATTGACTTTGACCGTTATGCCGCAGTTTTTAAGTTTTAACAAAGACTCTTGTTGCCGTGTCCAAAGCAGTGTCGCAGCCTCTCTGCCCCGATAAAACGTTTCACCGATACGCATCCATGCATAAATCTTTTGCCCAATGGCGGGCTCTACCGCATTAATGGTAATAGTCACATGAGTAACTCCCGCAGGGCCGAGTTCATCTACATAATCAACAATATTCAATCCGTTTGTTGAGAGACAAAGGAGCAAATCGGGGTAGGCTTGGTGAATCTGCCTCATGATATCCATAGTCTGGACGGGATTACAAAAGGGATCTCCCGATCCGGCAATGCCGACAACCGCTATATTCGAATGTCGTTTCAATACGGTATCGAGATACGGAAGGATGTCATCCTGTTCGAGCAATCCGCACGATACCCCTGGCCGACTTTCATGAACACAATTATATCGCCGGTCACAATAGTTGCACTGTACATTGCAGTCGCGTGCAATCGGAAGATGTACCCGCCCGTAACGTTCTTGTGCATGCTTGTTAAAGCAGGGGTGGCGGTCAAGCCTGTTCTGAGTTGCGTTGCATACCGTAAAATCCATGCCTCAGTACCGCATCTTTCCAATTTTAATGGCATTGACCGGACAACTCTTAAGACAGTCTCCGCAATTCGTACAGTTCACTTCATCAGGTCGCGTTCCCATTTCGCATACGCTCAAGCACTTTTCACAATCGTTGCATGCCCCTGTTTTATAAATTTTGAACCAGGAAAACCGCTTCAAGAGTTCCAATACTCCTCCTGTCGGGCAGAGATAGCGGCACCAGAGATTTGATATGCCTAACCCCGCAATAACAAAAAAGAGCACTGCAAACGTTCTCGTTAACCAGGAAATATTTGCATGTTGGAATGTCAGCGCTATCGACTCCCAGAATCCACCAGTCGTTCGTACCGGGATATTCCAACGTGGATTATTCAGAACTACCAGCAACACCATCGTTACAGCAGCGCCCAGTAACAACCCCCATGGCGCAACTCGATTGAAAGTATTCCTGACACGCATTTTACTAAAGGAAAGTTTCCCGATAAGCTGATTAACCAACCCGCCGGGACAAATCCAACCGCAAAAGGCCCGCCCAAAGAGCAAAACAGAAAGGGGCAACAACAACCAGAATCCCCAGAAAAGTGTAGAAATTCTTCCCCAGCAGGAGATAACGGGGCAGGTAGCGCACTCAACAAACGGAACAGGAAAGGGGCATCTAACAATGCCATACAACGACCACTGCCCCAGAATTGTCAACATACCGATCTGGCTCAATCTCCGCCACATTGTCAGCAACCTGCCATTTTTCACACTCGCTTTCGCCTCAGCCATCTTTAACCCCCAATCGTTCGATTAATTCCTGACCTTTTTCTGAAATAGCGGGGATAAATCCTCCCTGTTCAAAACATGCCTGACCTTCCGGATTGCACATGAAATTAATATAATCGTCGGCCAGATCCGTATCCTTCGCATATTTTATTAAGTTAATTGTAAATGGAAGCATAACGGTCGCAAATTGTTCTTCAGGAAATGTAATAACATCAACTTTGTCAGCAAATTCTGGCATCCTCGTTAGTCGACGTTCTACAATCGTTACATCGACATCACCATGGATAATGGTAGGAATCATTCGGATGACGCACGATTCTTCCTTAACGAGATTTTTCATCGCGGCATCTTTTATTCCGGCTTTCTCCAACGCAATTTCTGCTCCTTTTTTACCGGGCGAAGAAGCACCTTGAGGTAAGGCCAGGCGTACCCCGGGTCTTGCCAAGTCCTGAACCGATCGGATATTACCGGAATTCCCCTTCGGGGTAATTAAGACATATTCCGAGAAGCACAATGGTTTAAAATACCTGACCAGATTTTCCGATTTAAGTTTATTAGTCAACACCATTGTCCTGGCACCGAAAATGTCCGTCGGACGGCCTGCGATTAACGACTTACCAAGAGCACCGGCAGCCGCACCGGTATAATGAATTTTTATCCCTCTTTTCTTTTCATACAAGGCATTGGCACGGTTAAAAGATTCCGCGAGTCCACCACACGACCAAACCCGTAGAGACGTCGATTGAAAAGAAGCCGCCCGCGAAAGCTCAATCGGCAATGACACGGCTGCCATTGAAACTGCGGCTGTTTTCAAAAAACTCCTTCTTCCGACGGCACCATTTTTCTTCTTCATGCTCTTTTCTCCTCATTGTTTTACGGGCCAATCTTCAACCCTATATCTCTTCCCCAAACTTGCATATAGAAAAATGGGGAGAGGTCAGGTTATTGATATAAATATTTGCCTCTGGCCGGTGGATATTGATGCTCTGGCAGCACGCGGAAGCCTTTTATATTCAACATTGGTATATGTCAAATTCATAATAACTATACGTTCATGTTTTTAATGAAATTTTTGCATACTATTTACCAATAGATATGTTGATGCCAATGGAAATATCGATATTGGTAATGACACCGAAACAAGAAATTTGATTGGTGGATTCATTGAAGTCGCACTGTATACCTTCCATACATAATGCATGAAATGCCTCTTGAAAAAGTTCTGCCCCCTAGACATGTATGGGTCTCCTCTCACGTTTCATCGCTCTGGGAGCGATCCGCACCCCTATACCCCTCTCTCGGTAATGTGGAGCCAAGTCGCCA
The DNA here is from genome assembly GCA_036825195.1 of Syntrophales bacterium. GTDB lineage: Bacteria > Desulfobacterota > Syntrophia > Syntrophales > UBA2210 > UBA2210. Next base: position 84,076 of record DAISYQ010000005.1, on the reverse strand, counting down.
TCACATTGAATGTACGCCATGCTTTCCTTCATCCGAAAAATATGGTATCAGTGCGCAGCAAGAGAGTGGATGTACCCACGAATGAGGAACAGATGAACAGTATCATGGCAGGAGCCTTCCTCCTGGGGATGATCCTTGTAGGGGTCCTCAGCATGAAGAGAATCAAGGGCGCCTCGAGTTATTTCGTCGCGGACAGGAAGGCCAATACTCCGGCAGTAACGGGTTCATTGCTTGCCTCTATCATAGGAGGCTCGAGCACCATCGGCATTGCCGGCTTGGGGTACTCAAAGGGTCTTGTAGGAGCATGGTGGATGCTCGTTGGGGCGGTGGGGCTCATAGTGCTTTCGCTATGGTTTGCCGGGAAGGTAAGAAGCTATGAGGTATACACCCTTCCCGAAATCCTCCGGAAACAGTACGGAGGAAATGCGGTACGGATCATCGCTTCTCTTCTGATCGCTGCCGCGTGGCTGGGAATCATTGCCGCACAGATCATCGCGGCGGGCAAGATACTGTCGGTGTTATGGCCGGGTCAGTCAATGTGGCTGATGATAATAGCCGGATCCGTTTTTATCATTTACACCCTCCTTGGCGGTCAGTATTCGATCCTGCGCACCGATTTGATACAGGCGATACTTATCATCATGGGAGTGGTTATCTGTGCAGTTGCCGGCATAGGGGCCGCGGGTGGATTTTCAGGGATGGCGGCGCACCTTCCATCATCTTACTTCTCCTTCCCGACGAACCCCAATTTTGGATGGACGGATCTGTTGACATTCCTGTTATTCGTTGGCACCGTATTTCTGGTCGGGCCTGACATATACTCCCGGATCTTCTGCTCCAAGGACATACAGGTCGCCAGGAGATCCCTCGTACTGACAGCATCGATCATGATCCCCACAGCCTTTATCATCACGCTCGCGGGGATTGCCGCTCGGGCGCTCCTGCCGGGAATCCAACCGGAGAGTGCATTGCCTACGCTTATCATACAAACCATTCCGACAGGGTTGAGTGGTCTCGTCATAATCGCCCTCCTAGCCGCGGTGATGTCCTCGGCCGATACATGCCTGCTCACTACGAGCACCATCATTACCTCAGATATCCTGGCCCCCCTCTTCAGGATCGATGAGAAAAATCTGCTCGGTATATCCAGAATATTCGTTATCATAACGGGAATCGCCTCTCTTGTGATCGCGCTGAGACTACAAGGCATCATCGCCTCTCTCCTGCTGGGCTATACCATTTATTCGGCAGGACTCGTCATACCGATCCTGCTGGGATTTTACACAAAAAGGTTCGGTCTCAACGCCGCGGGGGCAATGACCGCCATTGCAGGAGGAGGTGTCTCGGGACTCTTCCTGAAACTCTCCGGCCATGACGCCCTGCTGCTATGCACCATGCCGCTTTCAGCGGTCCTGCTCTTCGCCGGGAGTTACATTTGGAGCAGGATACACAAAACCTGATAAGGACTATATTTTTGGACATCAACTGGATATTCGTTGACAATCAGCACAAACGTGAATCGGCACAAGGTGATATACAAGGTTCTCAGTATATAGGGATAGATACCGAATATGATTCTTTTCGATATTTCCGTGAGAAACTGTGCCTGATACAGATATGCACAAAATCTCGTGTATATATCTTTGATCCTTTTCTGGACATGGATATCTCGTTTCTGGGTGATGTTTTCAACCATCCCTCTACCGTTAAGATTATCCACGCCTGCGACAACGACATACGACTGTTGAACCGGGACTACGGTTTCAAGTTCAGCAATATATTCGACACCTATCGGGCAGCTTCCGTCCTGGGCAATACTGCCCTTTCTCTAACGTCTTTAGTCAGTGAATATCTTGATACAGACTTACAAAAACCACGGAAAATTCAACGGTCGAGGTGGGACATACGGCCCTTGACGGAAGAACAGCTGAATTATGCGGCCCTTGATACCCGCTATCTGCCGAACCTGTACTTTCATCTTAACGAGCGCCTGATACGCAACAATCTGGAGGAAGAGGCTCAAGAGATCTTCAGTAAAATGACCGATGTGCGGTGGAACGAGAAGACCTTTAATTCGACCGGGTACACCAGAATAGAGGGATATGACGATTTGGATGAATGTCAGAAAAATCGACTGAGAATCCTCTACCGCTGGCGGTTCGAAACGGCAAAAAGGACTAATACGGCCGTGTTTCTGGTACTATCCGACAAGACCCTTATGGATCTGTCAAGGGAAAACGGACAAACCATCGGTTCACTGAGGGACGACGGCATACTATCTGCCGCGCAGATCAAGACCTTTGGTCCTGATATCATCCAGATACTCAGAAATGTTGAACCGTAGCTGTTGTGACGATGTAAAATCCGAGGGCGAGCGCTTGGAGACTCATCGGTTCACTTTTTTACCCTCATATAAGACCATTTTACTTCCCCGCCTTGAAATTTTCGAGTGACTTCATGAGTATCTCAGAAGGATCGTAAGCGGGCATACCGGCAAAATATCCCAGTTGCATCTTGCAGGCCCCGCAATCCGTAACCAGGATGTCGGGATCGACGGCCTTGATCGCGCGCGCCGCATCGGCACCCAGCTTAACGGAGGTTTCCTCGTGCTTCTTTTTAAATCCGTAGCTTCCCGCAAGGCCGCAGCAGTTATCTTCGAGTATAGAAACCTCAAGGCCTGGAATCTTTTCAAAGAGCCGGGCGGCCGGATATCCGATGCCCAAAGCCCGCAGGTGGCAGGGGATGTGATATGCCACCCTCCGATGATAAGAATCAAAGATCGGCTCGATATACCGTTCTTGTATAAGGTTCAGGATATATTCGTGCAGGTTATAGGTGTTTTCTGATATCTTTTTACCGTCAGGAACCTGGAGGATACCCGGATAGTCCTGCGTAAGGGTCAAACCGCACGAGGTGCAGGTGTATATAACCTCATACCCCCTGTCTATGTACTCGGCAAGGATGCGCGCATTTTTCCGTGCGAATTTCCTGGCGGTCTCCATGTCCCCGTTCCCCAGGGCAGGCAGACCGCAGCAGACCTGCCTCGGGATCACGACCCTGACACCCAGCGACGCAAGAAGATCCCGCACCCCCCTGCCGATATCGGGACGATTGTAGTTGATAAAACAGCCGTAGAAAAATACAACCTTTTTGCGGCTCTTCCGACTCCCCTTCCACCGCCAGCTCCTGTTCATGGAATGGATGCGGTAGTGGGGGAAGGGGATGGACGTCGATATGCCGAATACATTCAGAACCCTTTGTACAAAGGTTCGGGGAGTCATGATGTTGACTAGAGGAGCGATAATGGACATCAATGCACCGAGCCAGTAATTGTTGGCAAAGAGGCGGTATGCAAGAGATCTGAAATGCTCCCTGCCAAATCGAGACTGTTCTCTGAGAATGATCTGGGCCGGATTCACACCGTATGGACAGGCCACATCACACCGCTTGCACTGACTGCAGAGTCGTATCCATCTGTCGATAGAGATCTCGTCATCCGAGCGAAACCGCTCGGCATCGGGACCGGACTGCTTCGGACCGGGAAAGGCCGGATTTACCTTGAACACCGGGCAGTTCGCCACACAAACGGTGCATCGTATACAGTGTTGAAAGTCGCAGTCCACTATATCAGTCCCCCACAGGCCTGTGCGGCCGCCACTCCTGTGGCAATAGCCATTCCGTGTCCGCACCGGTTTTTCATTATCTCTGAAAAGGCCAGTATGCTCCCGCATACGTGCAGATTTTCAATGTCCGTTTCAATCGGCCTGAAGGATGCGTCCACCCGTATACCCGCTTTTTCTATCTCATGTCCGGGGGCGAAGAAATCGTCTTTGAACCAGACATCCCTCGTCCCGGGAAGGTAGGTTGGCAGATCGAATACCGTCTCCGTAACCGCGTCCATCGATGCCTGGAGGCCGCCGCTGACAAATGAACCGGCAGCCAGGATAAACGCCTTACCCTCTACACGCGTGGTCCTCCCGGCATTGGCAAGGGTAACGGCCTCGATTCGGTTGCCGAGCTTTTCGACGCTGTATATTCCTCTTCCCCAGTAGAGATCGACTCCCTTTCGCAACAGGGCGTTTTTCAGACCAGCGAACAGCCGCAGACCCGGCAGGGAGGGCGGCAGCGTCGGTATTTCAAAGACCTTCCTATCGCATCCAGCTGATACCTGGCGGTACACATCCCCCACAAGGCTTCTCCCCAGCACGGCCGGGATGGCGATCCTTCCTTCCGGGATATGGAGACCCTGTAACCACGATATGAACGTATCGAGAAACGGGCGACTTTCAAATTTCTCCGCTATGCCCGCAGTGGTGATAACTCCCGGGTCAAATACGGAATAATCGGCGTTCGCATATCGCGACGTAATATACTGCGGGTAGAAATCCTTCATTTTGTAAAACGATATGACGTGAATATACTTATCGGGATCAAAATCGGCATATTCCATTGTCTCAGGGACCAGGCAGGTAGTCTTCCATCGGCCCAGCGAGGTCAGCACCTTTCGGTTGGCATGCACATCACCTATATACGGCATCCCCCCTTCGGACATTGTTTTTCGGAACAGTGCCAGCGCCTTTTCGACAGAACCTTCTCCCACGAGGTGATAGGGATGACTGTCCGGTAGTGAACCGAGCCCTTTCAGGGGATCATCGCCGTAGGCGAGTACATCGATGCATCCGGTGGAGAAACAGCAAACGGGATCACCCTTTGAGATAACCGCGACCTTTTTCCCCTGTTCCACAAGGGTAACAGCCGCCATCATCCCCGCCATTCCTCCCCCTACGATTACGGCATCGTACAGGTCGCTCATTGTTCCTGCCTCATCCCCAGAATGCCGAGATAGATACTTTCGATAAGTTGCTCTTCCCGGAGTTGATCGCCCCACAGGGCCGGTTTGATTCCCTTGAATCTCCTCTGCAGAAATTCTCTGAGTACATACATGGACTCCTCAGGGGTCATCTTTCCCTTCTCCTGCATGATCCCCAGCGCCCGGTACGTACAAAAGCCCCCCTGACACGGCCCCATGCCCAGTCGCGTTCGATGTTGGATATCTCCGATATGCCTGGTGCCGATTTTTCCGGCAACCTTTTCCACATCATCTGCCGTCACCAGTTCACATTCACATACAATATTTTCAAGGGTCTTCAACCGTTTGGAGAGCGGGTACCCACTCAATTCCTCCTGGCCTTCAAGGGGTAGCTCCGCCGTCCTGCACTTCGTTTTAAGGCCGAGGGTCTCCATTACGCTGTCGCATATCTTTTCCGCCATGAGCCGGTACGTGGTGAGTTTTCCACCCATAATACTGAACATACCGTTTTTATGATCTATTACCCGAAAGCTTCTGGATATTTCTCTGTCGTCTCCACTATCCGCTTTCAGCAAAGGTCGTACACCCGCATAGGTCCTGATTACTCGCGTGGAGTGAAAGTTCGGAACCATCAGACATGCCTGCGTCGCTATAATATCCACCTCGGCTGGCTCTACGTCATTTGCATCAGGATCGGTAACTGGTATGGACGTAGTCCCTGCAAGACACACGGCTTCGTTGGGTACGATAATATCCCCATCCGACGCAGGCCGCAGCCTGTTTATCACCATATTCGTCAGCCGGTGGTTCGTGACGATAAGGCTCCCCTTGGACAGAGTCATCGGCACAGTTCCCCCCGCAAGGGACGCTACGGTGTTTCCCCACGCACCCGTGGCGTTTATGATAATCTTGCCCCGTATCTCCCTGATTTCGGCTGTTGACTCCTCCTGCACCTTTACCCCGACACACCTGCCATGTTCCATGATGGTGTCTATTACCCGGTTATGGGTCAGGATCTTTCCTCCTCTCCTCTGGGACGAGGTGATGTTCAGCATGCACAACCTGAAGGGATCGATGGAACAGTCAGGCACCGTTATCGCTTCTTCAAGAGACGGATTGAGATTAGGGACCAGATCAAGCGCCCTGCTCGGCGAAAGCACTTCGGTAGAGATACCCGTCTCCTCACAACTCTTCAGGAACATATCTCGGTATCTCTTGGAATCGCCCGGGAGACGTACAAACAATCCGCCTGTCTGCTCGACACATTTCACACCGATCTTTCGCATGATCATATTCTCGGAGATACACTCTGCCGCTGCCTCGGAATCATTCACCACATACCGGGCACCGCTGTGAAGCAGTCCATGGCACGCACCCGTCGCCCCGGCGGCGAAATCACCCTTTTCGATGAGGCAGTGTGGTATGCCCCGCAGTGCCAGATCCCTCGCTACACCGCAGCCTGTGGAACCGCCACCGATAATAATTACATCCGTTTTGATCATAAGAAATCACCTGTTGTTACAGCAGGACCATACGTGTTTCCCCTAATCACCTCTATAAGAGGGCAGACTACCGCAACAGTCGAAACGCTCTCTGAGGAAAATCCGTGATCAGGCCTGTCACACCCGCCTTCGTAAACCGGAGCATTTCATCTTCGTCATTCACGGTGAAGAGATTAATCGATATCCCCTTTTCCGTTATAACGCGCACCTGATTTTCGTCTATCAACGTGCTGCGAGCATTGTACGTTGCAAATTCCAACCCACCCCAGTCCAGAGGATCGGTTTCAGAATAGCCTATCAAGGCCTGGATTGCAAGGGAGGGGTTTCGAATCTGGACCTCACGCAGCCATTCATGATGAAAGGAGGAAACAATAACGCGTCCATGGTCGATCCCGGCATCTTCTATCGACGCCAGAACCCGTTCAACCATGGGGAAATTCTCCATAGGAGGGGAAAGGCGTTTCAATTCCAGATTGACACAGAAGGAAGCATCCCGTGTAAAACGGAGGGCTTCGCTCAGCGTGGGTATCTTTTCATTCCGGTAAGCAGACAGGTCCTCCTGACTCACCTCCCCCATCGCGATTCGGCCGAAGGGATCGGCAGTTGTAAACCAAGAACCCGCATCCAGCGACCGGAGTTCTTCCAAGGTGAATGTGTTTCCACGCCACGGATCGCGATTCGGAAACCGCTCTTTTACATTGGTGGTGCGGACCAGTGATTCATCGTGGAACAGTATCAGTTCACCGTCATTCGTTACAGACACATCGGTTTCCCACAAGTCGGCACCAACATCCAGGGCCTTGCGGGCTGCGGCCAGTGTGTTTTCGGGGGCCAGACTTCGTGCGCCTCTGTGAGCTATGATGAGTGTCATCTACCAAACCCTAATAATATCTTATATACACAAGTATAATTAGGGACATGCATGACCGGTATTGTCAAGAGAAAATTCTGTAATTTCTCCTTCATATTCCGAATTAATGCCTGCTTCGAGGTAACGCATGGTACGGTACCGCACTTTTCTCGTAGCTCTGTCATGCTATGCTGCGTCTGTCGGTGTCATGCCACGCTTTTTCCTCAGCCACTGCAAGATGAAAACCACGGCAAACAGCGCAAACCCTACTCCGTCCGTCATCAAACCCGGTTTTATCATCAACAGAGCTACCGCCAGAAGCATTATAATTTCATACCACCGAGCCTTGACAAGCAGGCAGGCCTGAATGCCCGCAGCAAGGCAGACAATTCCAAAAACCGCCGTCAGAAAACTGACAATGATATGCACCGGGCTTCCGATCAACAGTAACTCGGGCGCGTAAACAAACATAAAGGGAATGATAAAGCCCGCTATGCCAAGCTGGAATGCATTGATCCCCGTCTTCCAGGGATCGGATTTGGCGATTCCCGCACCGGCATAAGCGGCCAATGCCACCGGCGGCGTGATGTCGGCCCTTGTGCCATAATACAGGATAAAGAGATGGGCGGCAATGGGGAGTACCCCCATCTGAATGAGAGCGGGTGAAACGAGGGATGAGATAATAATATACTGGGCGGTGGTGGGCACCCCCATGCCGAGAAAGACACAGGCAACCATGGTAAAGGGCAGGGCCAGATAGAGATGTCCCATAGATGCGTCGACAATGAGAGACGAAAACTTGATGCCCAGTCCTGACATGGTAATACAGCCGATGATAATTCCCGCCGCGGCACAGGCGGCAGCTACTTCAACGGCCCCTATGGCGCCCTCTTTCAGGCCTTCCAGGATCAGCAGTCCGAATTCCTTGGTAGATCTCTTTCTGACGATATTCATGATAAACGAGGAGACAACCGTCGCAGCGATAGCCCAGAACACCGCTCGTTCCGGAGAAAAATTTCTCATGAGAAAATATATGAGAAGGAATATTGAAAAGACATGGTGCCATCCCTCGGCAAAGGCCTTTCCGATCTTCGGCAGATCCGCCCGCAGTAGGCCGGACAGGCCCATGGACACAGCCCTGAAATGCACCTGCATGAAGGTCGAAAAAAAGGCAAGAGTTGCCGGTATTGCGGCGGCAATACATACCTTATAGTAGGGAATGGATAAAAACTCGGCCATAATAAAAGCGGCGGCGCCCATAATGGGAGGCATGATCTGCCCCATGGTCGATGATGAAGCCTCAACTCCCGCAGCGAAATGAGCAGGATAGCCCGTTCTCTTCATGAGGGGTATGGTGAAAGAACCGGTCGTTACCGTATTCGCCACGGAACTCCCCGATATCATGCCGAAGAAGGTACTGGAAGCAACGGCAGCTTTTGCCGGACCGCCCCGTGACCAGCCCGTCAGTGCGAAGGCAACATCCGTAAAGAACTGTCCCGCTCCCGTCTTCCTCAAAAGGGCTCCGTACAGGATGAACAGGAGGATAAAGTTGGCCGATACCCCGATGGGAACACCGAACACCCCATCCGTAGAGAGAGACAGATAGGTAGACAGCCTCTTGATACTGTATCCCTTATGGCAAATAAAATCGGGAAGATAGGGACCGAATAGCGCATAACAGATAAAAATGATTGCGATAAGCGGAACGGCAATCCCCGTCGTCCTTCTCGCCGCCTCAAGTACCAACACGATCAGGATGCTTCCCATTGCCACATCAATAGGCAGGAACGTACCGGCACGGTTCAGTATCGGCGTTGAATAGATAAATATCCACAGGCATATGCCGACGGAAACAACCAGTAAGGCCCCATCCAGGACAGACATTCTCTGTTTTGGGGACCGTTTCCGGGAGAGAGGGTAGAGGGAGAAAATCAGGACAGACATCAACATCCAGTGTATCGCCCTGTGGTCGAGGGCAAAGAACGGGTGGAGATAGGCATAGATGAGATGATAACAGGATGTCAGAACAGCTATGATGGTAATTGCCAGCCCTCCGGCACCCGTATATACCCTTTTTTTCTCAAGTTCCTCTAAAATTTCCTGTGCGGAGCCTTCTGCAACACTGATCTCCTCTTTGAGTGATGCATCGATCATCCCGTTATTTTTTTCTTCCCTGTTCATCATTCCCCCCCCTTTTTCACCAGACGAATCCACACCGAATCCCCCCCCTTGGCTACGGACAGCAAAGGAATCTTTCTTTCTTTGTATGTAATAACATGGCCCGCCACCCTCCCAACGCGAAGCAGAAATCTGGGACAGTTACGGTGCAGAAAGACTCGTGTCTTATTCCCTGAAAAGACAACCTTCGCGCCGGTATTTGAGACAGATTCCAGACCTGAACCGTACCAGTCGAAATCTTCTTCAATAAGAACGATCTCATCCCCGTTTATTTGAAAAATGTCATGTACCGGGGTGTGATCAGACGAATGGACATAATCGATATAGAAGAGATCTCCCGCCTCAACCCGAAATTCAAGCAGGACGTTCTCTTCAGGTTGCCCCACCACCTGAAGATACAGGCCACCTGTCTCAGCTGCACAGACAGGAATACATACCAATGCTACCAACAAGAACAGAATATATGTAATTCTCACAGGCATGGGTACGGATGCCCGGCCGATCATGGTGCCGGCCGGGCCGTCGGTTCCTATTTCATCGCTTCTTTGAAGTATTTCGCCGCTCCCGGGTGAAGTGCTATGGGGCTGTTAACCGCATTTGCGGGTGTGAACTGGGCGGCAATCGGATGAATGTTGATAAGGGCGTATTTACCCTCGTTCACGTTACTGTAAATCGCCTTGACGACCTTGTAGGCGACGTCATCGGCCATAGCTTTGTTGGCGACCATCACGTTGGAGTCGCCGATACAGAGAATATCGTAATCGACATCATCATAGGTTCCCTTGGGGATGGTTACCTGCAGATAGTAGGGGTATTTCTTGACAACCTTATCGGCAAAATCCTTGCTGACAGGAACCAGAACCAGGTCTCTCGTTGCGGCCAGATCCATGACAGCCGAACCGGGATAAGCGAAATTGAAGAAGCAGGCATCGACAACACCGTCTTTCAGGGCCTGGACAGATTCAGACTGAGACAGGTCGGCAAGTTTGAGATCCTTTTCAAGATCAAAACCGGCAACCTCCAGCATGGCCTTTGCCATGGTTGAACACCCGCTCCCGGGAACATCGATAGATACTTTTTTACCTTTCAGATCGTTTATCGTCTTGATTCCCGACTGTTTGGTAGTCACGATATGTTCCGGGGCCGGATACATCTGAAAGAGGGCAACAAGGGGGAATTGCTTTTCGAAGGGCGCCAGTCCCATGGTTGCCTTATAGGCGACACTCCCCATTACCATGCCCATGTCGGTATCTCCGATTCCCACGAGGCGGCTGTTCTCAACCGATGCGCCCGTTGACTCGGCCGCGCACCTGATCCCGTCGACAGTTTTCTCGATAACGACAGACATTCCGCCACCCATAGGATAGTAGACTCCCCCTGGACTTCCGGTTCCTATGGTCAGAAATATCTTCTTTGCTACAACCGGGCCCGCAAAGACCAGGATCACAGCCAGGCAGATCACCAATGCTACGTATAACGATTTCTTCATTTCCTCCTCCTTTTTTTCATCACGTTTCCTCTTTAGAGCCAAATAATGAAATGTGAATCTCCCCTTGGTGCTCTCACCTCCTTCCCGAATAGATTTTGAAGATATCAGGCACAGTCTTTTTCCGTAGGCATCTCCCAGTAGATCTTTTTCCCCTTCCAGAGGGTTTCCCTCTTTTTCAGCGCTACCAATGTTTCCCGTGGATCCCGAATACTCAGGGCCGTGAGGAGCGCATTAATCAAACTCATGACGGCGGTATACGATTCGATAAAGGAGTCCAGCTTGTGCCTCACCGGAAGCACCCAGTGTGCATGGTCGGCGAGCGGAGAAAAGAGTGAATCGGTAACTGCCCCAACTCTGGCCCCCTGAGCGTTGGCATATTCCAAGGCATCTACGGTGAGACGGGTATAGCGAGGGAAACTGATACCTACCACCAAATCGTTAGCATCTACTTCCTGAAGAGAATCCCAGATATCTCCGTGTCCCGGTTTTAACAACACGATTCCTTCCCGTAAAAAGCCGAGATACCGTGAGAGTGTTACTGCGGGTGCATGACTGCCCTTTAATCCGATAACAAAAATCTTTCGGGCGGCTGCCATGTCCGTGACCGCCTGCTCAAAGGTCTCGATTGAAAGGGACTTTATGGTATGGGTAAGGTTACGAATATCTTCCTGTATAACTTTTACCAGAACGTCTTCATCGGTTTTGGCATGTTTGACCGTTTGCTCAAGTCGGGCGTCGGTAGAAAGTTTATTCTGAAAACCCTCCCGCAGCATCCTCTGCATTCCCCGGAAACCATGAAATCCCAGGGCCTGAGCAAGCCGCACGATCGTAGCTTCGCTGACACCGATACGCCGTGACAGACTTGATGCCGTCAGGAAAATGGCGTCCTCGTAGTTTTCCGTAATGTATTTGACTGCCCGTTGCTGGGCCGCGGTAAGATCTTTCTTTTTCTCTGAGAGTAGCGATTCAAGGGGCATGATGAAAAAATTCCTTCCATTATGGCATAAAAGAGAACTTTTTCCTTCTATTCGTTACGTCGTACTATCAATAGCAATTTCTGTCAAGGAGAAATTAAAAATAGAAAAATACAGGCAAAAATGATATGATTTTCAATTAATTATACATTGTATAATGTGTGTGGTGCACAAACGTTTCCATCCCGATTCACGTCTATAATGGAGATTCTATGCTTGATACCGAACAGGCGATAAAGACCGTCTTCCTGCTGGTTTTCTTTCTCATCTACGGCGGGATACACCTCTACCTTTTTCTGGAGGCCAAGATAGCTCTCTCCTTTGGAACCAGAACCAGCCTGTGCGTTGCGATCTTCATGCTCGCAATGGTTCTTGCCCCCGTTATCGTTCATGTATCGGAAAGAAAGGGCCTTGAATCCTTGGCGGTCTTTTTCTCCTGGATGGGGTATATCTGGATGGGTGTTGCGTTTTTGATGCTTTGTCTCTTCCTCCTCTGCGACTGCTACCGCATCCTCATACATCTGGGAGCGCATCTCTTTTCCTTTGATCCCTCCACTCTCATACCTTCTGCCCGACACTGTTTTATTTCGGTGCTTGTGCTGGCAATCGCTCTGGCATTGTACGGCTCTGTGGAGGCCCTCCGCATCCGCACTGAGGCAATCACCATTCGGACGGCCAAGATCCCAAAGGAAATCGGTACATTCAGGATTGTCCAGATATCAGATCTCCATCTCGGCCTCATTGTCAGGGAGAGACGGCTGGAACGCATCCTCAGGGAGGTAAGAATTGCCGCTCCCGACATGCTGGTCTCCACGGGCGACCTGGTAGACGGGGAGACGGACAACCTGTCCGGTCTCACGAATCTGCTCCGGGATGTTGAACCGGCATACGGAAAATTTGCCGTTACGGGAAATCATGAATTCTACGCCGGCCTTGATCAGTCGCTCGCCTTTACGAAAAATGCCGGCTTTACGGTCCTCCGTGGAGAGATGGAGGAGGTGAGAGGATTTTTCACGGTGGCGGGGTTTGACGACCCTACAGGCGGGGTCTACCACACCGAATCGGGTATCCCCGAATCGGAACTGCTGGCGGGACTGCCCGATGAACGGTTCGTTCTTCTCCTCAAGCACCAACCGGTTGTGTCCAAGGGATCGTCGAAACGGTTCGATCTCCAACTCTCCGGTCATACCCATAAAGGGCAGATATACCCTTTTTCCCTCCTCACCCGCCTGGCCTTTTCATTCAACAGCGGACAATATCGGCTCACGGACGGAGCGATACTGTACGTCAGCAGGGGATCGGGTACGTGGGGACCTCCGATGCGTCTTTTGGCCCCTCCTGAAATCACGATCATAGACCTGATTCATGACGGGTCATGATATCGTTCGGAAACCGATACAAGTGGGGAAAACAAAGGCAAATTCCGGTTTCCTTATTGTAAAATTTCTCTAAATAATGTATACGAAACATCCAATTGATCGACACAAGGGACAGCATAATCATGGGCAAACTTTTCGGGACAGACGGGATACGTGGTGTGGCAAATGAATATCCCATGACGTCCGAAATTGCCCTGCGGATCGGGATTGCAACCGCCCACATCTTCAAACGCAAAGGTCACCAACCGAGGATTATCATCGGGAAAGACACCCGCATTTCCGGATATATGATCGAGCATGCCCTCGTATCCGGAATCTGTTCCATGGGTGTGGACGCATATCTGGTAGGACCTATGCCGACCCCCGGGGTCGCCTTTCTCACCAGCAACATGCGGGCCGATGCCGGTATTGTTATATCGGCATCTCACAACCCCTTTCAGGATAATGGCATCAAGATATTCTCCGGCGACGGATGCAAGCTTCCCGACGAAAAGGAGCTTGAGATCGAGGAGATGATCCTCGCAGACACGATGAACTGTATCCACCCCTTACCTAAAAACCTGGGTAAGGCATATAACCTGGAGGGTGCCCGGGGGCGGTATATCGTTTTTTTGAAAAACTCCTTTCCGAAGCACTACTCCCTTGAGGGGACCCGTGTAGTGCTCGACGCATCCAATGGCGCCACCTACCGGATTGCACCGAAGCCCTTCTTTGAGATGGGCGCGGAAGTTCACACGATCTTCTCCGAACCCAACGGAGAAAATATCAACGAAGGGTGCGGGTCCCAGCACCCGGAGATACTGGCCGAAGAGGTCGTCAAACAGGGGGCCGATGTCGGCTTCGCCTTCGACGGTGACGGAGACAGGGTTATCGCAGTCGATGAGAAGGGGGGCATTCTCACGGGAGACCGTATCATCGCAATATGCGCCGCAATGATGAAAGAAGAGGGGACCCTCACCAACAATCTGGTGATCGATACGGTGATGAGCAATATCGGATTCGGGCTTGCCCTCGAAAGGCTTGGCATACAAAAGGCCACTGCCCCTGTCGGGGACCGGTACGTGCTTGAGATGATGAAGGAGAAGGGGGCCTCGATCGGCGGTGAGGATTCGGGGCACATTATCTTTCTCAATCACCATACGACCGGCGACGGGATCCTTTCCGCCCTGCAGGTCCTGGCGGCAATGAAAAAAACAGGGAAACCCCTTTCCGAACTTGGCAAGATCATGGAAGTGTTCCCTCAGAGACTGATCAATGTGGATGTGACCTCGAAGCCTGCGTTATCCACGATTCCCGAACTGGTGAATGTCATTGATGAGGTGGAGAAAAAACTTGGCGACAAGGGAAGAGTCCTTGTCCGTTACTCAGGCACACAGAATATGTGCCGCGTCATGGTCGAGGGACCTACGGATGAGGAAACAGAGAGATACTGCAATCAGATTGTCAGCGTTGTTAAAGAAAAACTGACATAGAACCTCCACGGTTTCGTGGAATTATCGTATGGAGTTCAAAAGAAACGGCTATGGTTCACAGGATAGAAGTTGGATTCAGAGAGGGCATCAGGGATGTTCTGGGAGAAAAGACCGGACGAAAGATAACCGAGCATCTTGGGATTGATGTTACCGGGGTTAAGACCATCGACGTATATACCGTAGAGGGGGACCTTTCCGAGAAAGAACTGGCGGCAGCAGCCGGCGGTCCCCTCTCCGACCCCATCATTCAGGAGTACGCCGTCGACAGAGGCCTTGCGGACGGTTTCGACTGGCTGATCGAGGTGGGGTTCCGACCCGGTGTGACGGACAATGTGGGAAAGACCGCCCGTGAGGCGATTGAACTGCTGACCGGCAGGCAGGGAGCTGTGGAGGTCTACACCTCGAGGCAATATGCCCTGGAGGGCAATCTCACGAAGGATGACGCCGAGCGGATAGCGTCGGGGCTCCTGGCTAATGAATTGATCCAACGCTACGAGATCATCGGCAAAGAGGGATGGGACCCGGCTCAGGGAGTCTCTCCCTACATCCCTCGGGTCGTTATCAAGGACGATCCGACAACCGAGGATATCGATCTCGAAGTAACCGACGGGAAACTTCAGGAAATCAGCAATACCCGGGTACTCGCCCTGACAGTCGATGAGATGAAGATAATCCGTGATCACCTGCGCGACCAGGCCGTCTTGCAGGGACGGCAGAAGGTCGGTCTCGGCGAAACGGTTACCGATGTGGAGATGGAATGTCTCGCGCAGACCTGGTCGGAACACTGTAAGCACAAGATCTTCAACAGCCTGATTACGTATGAGGATGAAACAGGCGAAAAAACAACTATCGATTCCCTCTTTTCGAGCTGTATCAAAAAGGCGACAAAAGAAATCAGAGAGGCCCTGGGGGAAGACGACTGGTGCATGTCGGTCTTTGTAGACAACGCAGGAATTATACGGTTCAACGACGACTACAACCTCGTCTTCAAGGTGGAGACGCACAATTCTCCCTCCGCCCTCGATCCCTACGGCGGCGCCCTGACCGGCATCGTCGGGGTCAACCGTGACCCCTTCGGGACGGGGAAGGGATCGAAACTCATCTTCAATACCGATGTCTTCTGTTTCGCCTCCCCCTTCTACGATAAACCCCTCCCTCCGAGGATCCTCCATCCGAGACGGATCTACGACGGCGTGAGGGAAGGCGTGGAGCACGGGGGGAACAAGAGCGGCATTCCCACCGTCAACGGATGCCTGGTGTTCGACGAACGGTACCTGGGCAAACCTCTCGTCTACTGCGGAACGGGGGGAATCATGCCCGCCCGCATCAACGATGAGACAACCCATTCCAAGTCGATCGTTCCAGGCGATATCATCATCATGACCGGTGGACGGATCGGCAAGGACGGTATTCACGGGGCAACCTTCTCATCGGAGGAACTCAATGAGGATTCACCGGTCACCGCGGTACAGATCGGCGACCCCATAACCCAGAAAAAGATGACCGATTTTCTCCTGATTGCTCGCGACAGAAATCTCTACCGGGCAATAACGGACAACGGCGCCGGCGGTCTTTCATCGTCTGTCGGCGAGATGGCCACCCTCTGCGGGGGATGTGAACTCGACCTCCAAAAGGCCCCCCTGAAATATGCGGGCCTGAAACCGTGGGAGATCCTGATATCGGAGGCGCAGGAGAGGATGAGTCTTGCCGTACCACCTGAAAAGTGCGAAGACTTTCTCGCTCTCGCCCGGAAAATGAATGTCGAGGCCACCGTCCTCGGTACTTTCACCGACTCCGGCATGTTTCATATACGATACGGAGAAAAGACCGTGGCTTACCTCGACATGGAGTTTCTCCACGCCGGAGTCCCCAAGATGCGCCTGAATGCCCGGTGGGAGACGCCCCGGCATGAAGAGCCGGACTTCCCCGAACCGGATGACATGGGGAGCGCCCTCAAGGAGATGCTCTCGCGCCTGAACATCTGCAGCAAGGAATCGGTCGTCAGACAGTACGACCACGAGGTGCAGGGTGGGAGTGTCGTCAAACCGCTGGTCGGTGTCGCAAACGACGGTCCCAGTGATGCGGCGGTTATCCGGCCGATTCTCGAATCCTTTGAAGGGGTCGTTGTGGCAAACGGTATCTGTCCCCGCTACAGTGATATCGACACCTACCACATGGTCGCCTGCGCGATAGATGAGGCGGTCAGAAACTCCATCGCCGTGGGAGGCTCCCTCGACCGTCTGGCCGGTATCGACAACTTCTGCTGGTGTGATCCGGTGGAATCGGAAAAGACCCCGGACGGCCGGTATAAACTGGCACAGCTTGTCCGAGCGAACCGGGCCCTTTACGATTATACCACCGCATATGGTGTCCCCTGTATCTCGGGGAAGGACAGCATGAAAAACGACTACATCATTGGTGAAACAAAGATATCGATCCCACCGACACTTCTCTTTTCCACCATGGGAAAAATCAAGGATGTAAGAAAGGCCGTCACATTGGACGCCAAAAAGCCGGGAGACCTGGTGTACGTACTGGGTGAAACCCGCGAAGAGCTGGGAGGCTCCGAGTGGTTTGCCATGTACGGATTTATCGGCAACACCGTCCCGAAGGTGGATGCACAGAAGGCAAGGAACCTCTATGAGGCGTTGAGTAGGGCGATCGATTCGGGTCTCGTCGCATCGTGCCACGATTGTTCCGACGGCGGTCTCGGAATCGCCCTCGCCGAGGTCGCGTTCGCAGGCGGAGTCGGAATGAGCGTCGACCTTGCACTCGCTCCCCGGGATGGGATCACACGGAACGATTACCTCCTCTTTTCTGAATCACAGAGCAGGTTTGTGGTAACCGTCTCTCCGGAGGCGCAGGGAGACTTTGAAAACACTATGACGGGCTGCTCCTTCGCCTGCATCGGTACGGTACAATCGGATGGCGTCTTCAGAGTTAACGGAATAGATGGGAACCCCATCATCAACGAAACTATCGTCTCCCTCAAAGAGGCGTGGCAGCAAACACTGGATTTTTAAAACACACGAGTGACATATGACAAAACAAGTAAAGGCAATTGTAATCACGGGAAATGGTACGAACTGCGAGATGGAGATGGCCCATGCCTGCCGTCTCGCCGGATCCGACGTTGTTGACATCGTCCACATCAGCGAACTGCTTTGCGGAGAAAAACGCCTGGGCGACTACCACTTTCTCAATCTCCCCGGCGGATTCCTGGACGGCGATGACCTGGGGTCCGCGAAGGCGGGGGCAAACAGAATCATCCACGCCAATACCGGGCGGGGACGTGAAAAACTGTACCAACAGCTGATCGACTTTATCCGGGACGGTAAATTGATCCTGGGTGTGTGCAACGGTTTTCAGCTCATGATCAAACTGGGGCTGCTCCCGGCATTCGGTGGCGACTATGCAACGCAAACCATGACATTGACATTCAACGATTCGGGGCGATTTGAAGACCGATGGGTCTATCTGAAGGTGAACCCGGACTCCCCCTGCGTTTTTACGAAGGGTCTGCAAGGGATATACCTCCCCGTCAGGCATGGAGAGGGTAAGATCGTCACCAAGGATACAGCCATACTGGAACAGCTCCATAAGAGCAACCAGATCGCCGTACAGTACAGCGACAAGACATACCAGAGTCCTGTTGTGGATTATCCCTATAATCCTAACGGGTCCGTGGATGCCATTGCGGGGATATGTGACGAATCGGGTCGGATATTCGGCCTCATGCCTCACCCGGAGGCTTATTTACACTACACCAACCATCCCCGCTGGACGCGGGAGAATCTCCCGGAAGACGGAGCGGGGCTGGGTATTTTTAAAAACGCAGTCGATTTTATCCGGAAAAACCTCTAATTGGCAGACTTGCTTGCGCGAACATCCGTGTCCGTAGTGCGTAACGATGTGTGCCGACCTTTGCCCAGAGAATACCTTCCTTCTTCCATTGCCACCTGATTGACTAATGGATACGGGTCTAACTGCGTCATAATCCAACTTGCAAACGTAATACCGTAGAGATGCCGCCGATCCGATCATGAATGAAATCTTTCTTGCCTTACCGTGGAGTGAATGATATCTTACCATGGGGGATTAAAAATAAAAGGAGGGAGAGTCATGGGGGAAAGGTATAATCAGGATCATGTATTTTACAGAAATCCGAAAAAATACTATCCAACCATTCAAAAAGGTGAAGGTATCTATCTCTATGATACCGACGGAAAGCGATACATCGACGGCTCGGGGGGCGCCGTTGTCGTATCGATTGGTCATGGCGTGACCGAGATCAGGGACGCCATGCTCGAACAGGCCCAGCTACTTTCCTTTGCCCACGGATCACAATTCACGAGTCGGGCAGCCATCGATCTGGCCGATAAAATCGTTTCCATGTCCCCGTTAGGACTGGACAGGGTGTATTATCTCTCCGGAGGATCGGAGGCCGTTGAAACGGCGATCAAGATGGCCCGCCAATACCAGGTTGACCGAGGGAAACCGTCAAAATACAAAGTCATATCTCGATGGACAAGTTATCACGGAAATACGCTCGGAGCCCTTGCTCTGAGCGGCCACACCGGGCGTAGACGATATCATCAACCGCTCATCCAGCACACCCCTCATATCGCCCCCGCTTATTGCTACCGTTGTTCCTTCGGGTGCGATCCGGCGACCTGCCATCTCGAATGTGCCGATGATCTGGAACGAACGATTCTCTACGAGGGTCCTGATTCCGTTTCGGCATTTATCGCGGAACCGGTGGTCGGCGCAACCGCCGGGGCGTTGGTCCCGAAGGACGGTTATTTCCAGAGAATCCGCGAAATCTGTGACAAGTACGATGTCCTCCTAATGGTGGACGAGGTCATGAGCGGGATCGGAAGAACGGGAAAGAATTTCTGTATAGATCACTGGAATGTTATCCCCGATATGATTATTGCCTCAAAAGGTCTCGCAAGCGGATACACACCGATTTACTGCGTGGTGGTAAAAGACGAGATTCGTACCGCCATTCTGAACGGAAACGGGGCGTTCGTCCACGGGCACACCTACAGCCAGAATCCTCTCTCCTGCGCGATTGCCCTTGCCGTTCTCACCTATATAGAGAAGCACGACCTCGTCCGGCGTTCCGCCAGCATGGGCGAATACTTGCTCAAGAGACTGCTTGGCCTCGATGGACATTCTATTGTGGGAGACGTGCGGGGCCTGGGTCTTTTCTTGGGCGTAGAATTTGTAAAAAATAAAGACTCAAAAGAGCCCTTCGATCCTTCGCTGAAAGTCAACACCTTGATCAGCAACCGTGCTTTTGAAAAGGGCCTCATCTGTTATCCGGGAAACGGCGGTGCCGATGGTGTTCACGGAGATCACATCCTTCTCGCGCCACCGTTTATCATTACGGAGGAACAGTGTGACGCAATCGTCGACATCCTTCATGCGTCAATCGACGAGGTGACGAAAGAGCACAACCTGTAGTCCCGATATATAAAGAGCGGGCTGCTCAATGGCGTATTTTACAGAATGAGAGGGGAATAATATGGACAAAGTAATCATAACAGCAGCAATCACCGGGAGTCGCATGCAACGGGATATTGCACCGTACATCCCAATAACCCCCGAAGAGATAGCCCAGTCCGCGATTGAAAGCTGGAAGGCAGGCGCTTCGATCGTCCATATTCATGTCAGAGACCCGAATACCGGCATGGGGTCACAGGCTGTGGATCTCTTCAAAAGGGTTGTGGAACCGGTCAGAGAACAGACGGATGTCGTCCTGTGCCTGACAACGAGCGGCGTCCCCGGGCTGAACCTTCCCATCGATCAGCGGCTGGCCCCTCTTGAACTAAAACCGGAACTGGCTTCTTTCGACGCCGGATCGATAAACCTTGGCGGACACCCATTCATAAACTCCAATGAATTTCTCGATGAAGCGGCGATCAGGATGAAGGAGTTCGGCGTCAAACCAGAGATCGAGGCATTCGACCTCGGCATGATCGTGACATCTCTTCGCATGCGCGATGAAGGCAAGCTGGACGAACCTCTCCACTTTCAGTTCGTCCTGGGGACACCGGCGGGCGCGCCGGCGACACCCAAATCGTTTCTGCATTTTCTGGAACACATCCCCGGCAATGCGACATGGTCAACCATCGGTATCGGAAGATGGCAGATCGACATGGCGATGATGGCCCTCATCATGGGAGGACATATCAGGGTCGGCATGGAAGACAACATATACCTGGAACGCGGAGTGCTGGCAAAAACCAACGCGCAGCTCGTAGAGCGGGTCATTCGGGTCTGCAAGGAGTATGGAAGGGATATCGCGACGCCGGCCGAGACGAGAGACATCCTGGGGCTCCGGAAAAACCCTTAACCTGAAACTCCTTGACAATTATTACAAGAAGACTAGTATCCAAACGTTACGTTCATTGAGACAATTTGTTTTATCGGGTTTTGCTTATTACATAACGAAAAAGAGGACCCTATGGACAGATGATACCACAACCCCGTTTCTCATAAAGAGACGGGGTTTTTTATGTAGTCATATCAGGTGTATGAGGATACATCTTAAACAGGTTTTTTATTGGATTTTTGAAAATCCTAATAATAAGCTTAAAGACAAATTCAACATAGTTATCTATTATTGCTTAGCCTTTTATATTTCAAGTTGTCCACAGATATTTTATATTGCATAGTTGGATGGTTTGGTTTTCATTAAGAGAGTATATATACTTTTAACCCTCAAGGAAGAATCATGTCACGTAAACGTAAAAAAGGATTTCTCAGAATAGAAGGCACAAACCCTATGACATTTGTCGAGGCAAATGACGATACAACGATTGCAGCCTGGACACCTGAGCAAGAATCTCTGGCAAATGCGGTCTCAAAGGCTGTTAAGAGTTACATCGAAACTACTGAGGCATTAGCTAGTGGCAAGTATGAACATCTCAGAGACATGATTCCCGAGTATCTAAGAAATCCAGGTAACTTGCTAATAGCGGTCTGCAGCGATGGAATCGTAATACGATATGAGAAAAAAGGTTCTGAGAAACACAAACGTGCAGTAGCTGTCATACCTAAAAGTATTATCGATGTATCGGCTCTCCTATCGCAAAACCTTATCCATATTGAATCTCCGGAAACTCCTCAACCACTCAACGAGAACTTCGGAGTCGATTTGAAGCTTTCAGTGCACTCTTCTTCGCAAGGAACGTCGCGCGACATTGTATCTACGCGTATCTGGTTCCAGGTAAAAAATGTTTCACTGCAGGAAACCATGCAGCCTAGTGCTAAACCTTACTGTCTGCTCTCAGTTCGAAACCAGTTAGAACTTGAACTTCACGGAGTGTTGATCCCTGAAGGCACGGATAACGCTCCAGAGAAACCATTCGTTGCGCGCACAACTTTGCGTCTGTTTGCCGGATGGGAATGCATAGAAGTCTTCCCTGGTCTTGAACTTGATAATTGGAACCCAGAATTTGCCCCTCTTTGGGCAGAGCGAGACATGCTTGGTGCTGCACTAGTGTCTCAGACTAGAGATGTTCATCTAAGCAATCTCGACCCTCGATCCTCTGCACGTCGCCAGTATGCGTCGCTCTTATACAGATTCAAAAATTTATTAGATTCTAATCCCGAACATGAGCAATCCCTTCAGTCGTTTCTCCAAGATAACCCTATCCTCTTATGTCCATCACATGTGCGCATGTGGCCAAAACTCCCTCTTGAGGCTACTATTACCGACTTCGTGTTTTGCGATGCGAGCCGAGAATATATTCTTGTCGAGCTTGAACGATCGACCCTCACACTATTTCGAAAAGACGGACATGCCACAGCCGATCTTACCCATGCACAAGGTCAGATACTCGATTGGAAACGTTATATCGAGGATAACCTTTCCACAGTGCAAAGAGAGCTTGGCCTAGTTGATATAACCCCTAATCCAAACGGACTGATAGTGATCGGTCGATCAAAATCACTACTTCCAAGAGACCGGCGCAAGATTAAGACTATGGCCAGTGAAAGCCCAAAACTTCGCATAATGACTTACGACGACGTCTATGCAAATGCGAAGGCGGTGTTCGAAAACTTATTAGGGCCTATTTGGGACACTGGAGGGGCTACGCAGATCTACTACCCAATGACCCTCTGAGTGAGGCAAACTAGCCCACTTCACCTAACAGCTTAAATCACGCGGGTGGTGAACATTAACATTATAAGACAAATTTCATTAATTGCGGATAAGCTAACACTGACGCAGGTGATTTATTAGGGTCAACATTTCCTATTACAACCGCCGGTGTTTTACCCTCCACGGCGATACTCTTGATAAAGGAAGCAATCATATGGATATTATCGAAGCGATCTATCAAAGGAAAAGCATCAGAGGATTCAAGCCCGACCCGGTTCCAAAAGACGTTTTAGTCAAAGTGCTGGAATCGGCCTGCAGGGCCCCTTCGGCGATGAATACCCAGCCCTGGGAGTTTACGGTCATGACAGGTGCGGCTCTTGACAGACTGCGGGCGGCTATTGTCGATAAATTACACAGGGCCGAACCGATGGAACCGGAGCTGCAGGTCGTCAGTTGGTCGAACGACAGCATCTACAGAACACGCCAGATAGAGCTGGCCAAAGGACTCTTTAAACTCATGGATATCCCCCGGGAGGATCTCCAGAAACGATTGGAATGGCTGGAAAGAGGCTTTCGGTTCTTTGACGCTCCGGTCGGCATTCTTCTGCTGACCGACAAATCACTCAGCGATTCCGGACCCCTGCTCGATCTCGGGGCGGCCATGCAGAATCTCTGCCTGGCGGCACTCAACTTCGGTCTCGGAACCTGTATCGAGGATCAAAGCGTGCTGTATCCGGAAGTGCTCAGAGAATTCGCGGAGGTTCCCGAAACCAAACGGATCATCATGGCCATTGCCATCGGATACCCTGATTGGGATTTCCCGGCCAACGACATATCGACCGGTCGTGAACCCCTTGACATTAATACTCGCTGGTTAGGATTCTAACCTATCATTTCCGTACGCACATGGATGTGCAATGCACAATGGGAACCGCGTAGAAATTTGCCGCCTTTTCAATCGACGTGTAACGCGGTTCCCATGCATTCAGAGAAAATGAATCCCTTTATTGCGATCCCAGGTTATAGAATCCTGAAAAGAAATCTTCACCGGCGGGAACATCCACCGGCTTGCTTGTAAGGATTGCCTCTATCTTGCCGAAGTATTTCGGAAATTCCGTATCAAGCCAGAATTCAGAAGACAGGACCTTCCCGTAGTAGAATGCCGCCTCTTTGTTATTCCTGATCAGTTCCCGCAATGCCGTATCGGAAAGATCGCCCGCCAATGCCGACAGCTTCGGTTTCGCAAGCAGAAGGGCCCACAGGTGCATCCAGGCCAGAGCGACGTCAAAGATGGCCTTCCTCAACGGGTCCACATGGATGAGGAGAGGAAGAAACTCACCCGACGCCATGAGCGTTTTCATATGTTCCACCACGGTATCCAGTTCCCGCAGACCCTTCTCAATCGAGTCGATGTACCGCTGGTCAACGATACCGCGTGCACTCCCTATCGTACTTGAGACGCGTTCCTTGAAGACCCCGTAATTGTACTGATCCCGATTCATGAGGATCTTTCGCATGACGAGATCGAGGGACTGTATCCCGTTCGTTCCCTCGACGATGGAAATGGATTTCGAATCGACCGTAAACTGTGACACGGGGTATTCGGAACAGTACCCGTATCCTCCGTGAACCTGAATGGCTTCGGCCATAATCGACCAGACCATATCGGAATTTCCCGCCTTGGCCAGAGGAACAAGGAACTCGACGAGGGCCTTTGCCTTGCGTGCCGCATCGCCTTCACGGGTGTGCTGCCAGTCGATATTCTGGGCAATATAATATGAGAGCATTCGTTCGCTCTCGATGTAGGACTTCATCCAGAGGAGCATCCGCATCACATCGGGATGCCTGATAATGGCAACCTTTTCGGCCGCGGCATCGAACATCTGGGTCACGTGAGGACCCTGAACTCTCGTGTGGGCATAATCGACGGCCTGCATATAGGCGGCTGAGGAACCACCCAGGGCCATGAGGCTGACCTCGAGACGGGTCTCGTTGAGCATCTTGAACATGATATTCATTCCCCTGCCCCGCTCTCCCAGGAGATGCCCCACACAGGCATCGTTTTCGCCGAAGGACATGGAACAGGTGGGTGATCCGTGTGCCCCCATCTTCTCCTCAATGCCGGCGCAGTACACGTCATTTCTCTCACCCAGGGACTCATCGTCATTGATCAGGTATTTGGGGACCAGAAAGAGCGAAATCCCCTGCGTCCCCGGAGGATCACCTTCGATCCGGGCCAGCACGGGATAGATTATCTGCTTGGTCATATTCTGATCGCCGTTGGTGATAAAACATTTCTGACCGGAAATCCGATAGGACCCATCAGGCTGTTCCACAGCCTTCGTTTTCAGGGCTCCCACATCCGACCCCGCCTCCGGTTCCGTCAGACACATGGTTCCTCCCCATTCACCCGAGAGGAGTTTGGAAACATAGCGCTCTTTCTGAGCTTCCGTTCCGCAGCTGTGGATCATATTGGCCGCTCCGTGATTGAGCATGAAAAAGAGCATGAGGGATCCGCCCGCACCGCAAAATATCTCGAAGCAGGATGACTGGATGGCGAGGGGCATGCCCATACCGCCTATGTCCGGATCATCGGCAATAGACAAAAATCCTGCGTCTATCAAGGCTCGCACAGCCGCCTTGTACCCGGAAGGGACCGTCACCGACTTCGTTTCCCTGTCATAGGAGCATCCCTCCTTGTGTCCCGCCCTATTGGCCGGGAAAACCTGATCCGCGGCGATCTTTTCCGCAAGCCGCAAGGTGTCCTCGTACACGGCCCTGTCAAATCCTTCATATCGGGGCATGTCACTCATTTTTTCAATTTCAAGAAATTCAAAAAGAGCAAATTCGATATCCCTCATGTCGAGTAGAAACTTCTGCGCCACAGTACTGTCCCCCCTTTACAGTTAGTTGTTGATACCTTGAAAAAATGATTGCGTGAGTGAAAAAGTCACCCGAGAGAACCGGAACGGTCCGATATCCATTATTCACGGTAATGGTGGTCTCAAGTGAAGGCACATCGGCCGTACCGATCGAGTGCGCATTTGGTCGGTTTCAGAGATCCGAAACTTCTTCTAGTTACGATACAAGCTTACAACAGGGATTCTTTCAAGAGTTCCCAGGGGATTACCCACTGACTCGACTGATTTGTCAGCACCTATTCCCCGTATTGTCAGCCATGCGAACATATTGCCACATGCCCTGGAACATACAAACACCCCGCCCCCCGAAAGCCCGATATTCATAACAGACGTGGAAGAACACGCTTTCGGCAACTCCGACAAGACCCTCCTTTTTCGCCGTGGCGAGTATAAGGAAAACAACCCAGCGAGTCAATGAAATAATCGACGCCACCGATCGGAAACGATAGTCATGCGTATCAGTTGCGAGAATTCGGATACTGCGACAAAGAGCACACCAGGCGGACCCCGATGAAAACTCTCAAAAAATATTCATCCATATACGATCCGTCTTGTGGTATACGGTTTTGCAGGCTTGACAGATTCGAGGAAAATTTCTTGGGTCTGACATCCGCAGTCCGGACATCTGGAAATCCATTCATTTAACGGAGATAAGGCATGTAATGAATATTTCTCAACTCCTGAAAGAGGCAGAATACGGTTTTAGTGCTGTAGGGTTGTCCACCCCCGGGCTGGATGCGGAAGTGTTGCTTGCCTTCTCCATCGATCGGGAGCGTCATTACCTGTACGCGCATCCCGAGAACGAAGTTTCCCTATCGGAGATGGAGAGATTTCGTTCACTGGTTGCAAGGAGGATGAAGAGGGAACCGGTTGCCTATATCACCGGAAGAAAGGAATTCTGGTCTCTGGTCTTTCAAGTCACGCCGGATGTGTTGATACCGAGGCCGGATACGGAAGTTCTGGTTGAGGCGATTGTGAAGCTCTCCCCCCGGGAACGAGAGAAGAAAATCAGCATATTGGAAATCGGTACCGGAAGTGGAGCAATCTGCGTCGCCCTTGCGTCCGAATTGAACAACGCTTCCATAACGGCCACGGATTGTTCGTCGAAGGCCCTTACGGTCGCCGAGAAAAACGCTGTGAACAATCATGTGGCACATAAGATCTCTTTTGTATACGGAGATATGTTCGATTCGGTTACGGGAACTTTCGATTTCATCGTCTCAAATCCACCGTATATTTCCAAGCTCGAATTCGATTCTCTCGATGAGGAGGTCAGGAAATACGAACCTTACCAGGCACTCGTCGCCGGTTCTGAGGGCACGGAGCTTCACCGGCAACTCGTCCGGAAGGGAAAGCATTTCCTAGAGAAGGGGGGATGGCTCATCATGGAAATTGGGGCGGGGCAGAGATCGTCCGTAGAAAAAATGCTGAAAGAGGAAGATTACTGTGATATTGATTTTAGTTCAGATTATGCCGGAATAGAGCGCGTCGCGCTTGCGAGAAAGAGGGGTTAAGCAGTTGGATAAAATTGTCATACACGGAGGAAAACGGCTGGCCGGTGATGTCCGTATCAGCGGTTCGAAGAATGCCGCTCTCCCTGTTATCGTATCTTCACTCCTTACGGACGGATGGAATGTCTTCCATAACGTTCCCAACCTGGCGGATATCAGAACGACAAAGAGACTCCTCACCGGTTTCGGTGTGGAGATCGAAGGGGATGAAACCATCAGGATCAATGCCGGTGGGATCACCGATTGTGAGGCCCCCTACGACCTCGTCCGGACGATGAGGGCCTCGATCCTTGTTCTCGGACCGCTCGTGGCACGGACGGGCTGGGCTCGCGTTTCTCTTCCGGGTGGCTGTGCCATTGGTGCCCGACCGGTAAACCTGCACCTGAAGGCTCTGCAGGCTATGGGAGCGGAGATAGATCTTCACGACGGATATGTGGAAGCCAAGGCATCCCAACTGAAAGGTGCCAAGATCTATTTCGATATATCAACGGTAACAGGTACGGAAAACATCATGATGGCCGCCTCGCTGGCCAAGGGCTCTACGGTGCTTGAAAATGCGGCCCGGGAGCCGGAGATCGTCAATCTCGCCTCCGTACTGAACGGCATGGGAGCAAAGATCAGGGGTGCGGGAACCGACGTAATCGTTATTGAAGGGGTTAAAAAACTCCATCCGGTCGAAGCGGATATCATTCCCGACAGAATTGAAGCGGGAACATACATGATAGCAACGGGCATCACCGGAGGGGACGTCAATATCCTCGGATGCCGCCCGGATCACCTCGATGCGGTGATAAACAAGCTGAAAGAAACAGGGATGAAGATTACCCCCATACAGGAAGGGATCAGGGTTGTGGGCAACCGAGCCATAACCAGTGTGGACATGAAGACCCTTCCCTATCCCGGGTTTCCCACGGACCTGCAAGCGCAAATAATGGCACTGGTATCCATAGGAGGAGGGGTCGGTGTAATTAAAGAGACGGTATTCGAAAACAGATTCATGCATGTAAATGAACTGATTCGCATGGGGGCCGATATAACGATCGACGGTAACCGTGCCATTGTAAGAGGTGTTTCCGGGTTGAGCGGCGCTCCGGTTATGGCGACGGATCTGAGAGCCTCCGCCTCTCTCATACTTGCCGGCCTGGTGGCAAAAGGTACGACAGAAATTTCCAGAGTCTACCACTTGGACAGAGGGTACGAACATATCGAAAAGAAACTCTCTCTCCTCGGAGCCGATATAGAAAGGGTGAAGGAATAACGTGAAGGTTATACGTACAGACGAACATTCATTTGCAGTGGAACTCGATCGCATAAAAAACAGGCGTATGTCTGTTCCCGATGCCGTGGAGAAGGCCGTCTCGGAAATTCTGGATGGCGTTGCAACCAGAGGAGACGATGCGCTCTTCGAGTATACAGAAAAATTCGACGGTATTCTCCTCAATGAAGGTACCGTTGAGATCTCTCCGGACGAGATAGAGGCGGCTTTTCGTGAAGTCGACCCCGACGACCTGGATGTTCTCACCTTCTCCGCCGCACGCATAGAGGCATTTCACCGGCGACAGATAGAGGCTTCATGGTCTTATACCGATGACGAAGGGATTGAACTCGGGCAGATTGTACGCCCACTCGAACGTATCGGTATCTATGCGCCGGGTGGTCGTGCACCCTACCCGTCAACGGTACTGATGGCTGCGGTTCCCGCAAAAATCGCAGGCGTCGGAGAAATCATACTGGTAACTCCCGCGAGAGATGAGCAGGTGAATCCACTGATACTCGTTGCCGCTCGACTGTCAGGTGTAGACCGAATATTCAAGATAGGCGGTGCGCAGGCTATCGCCGCGCTTGCCTGCGGCACACAGTCCATTCCGCGGGTGGATAAAATTGTCGGCCCCGGTAATATTTACGTGGCAACCGCAAAGCGGATGATGTACGGGAAAACCGGCATCGACATGATAGCGGGCCCCAGTGAAATTGTGATCATTTCTGATGGAACGACAAGGCCGGACGTTGTGGCGGCCGATCTCCTGTCTCAGGCTGAGCACGACCCGATGGCTGGTGCTATTCTCCTTACGCCAGACGGAGAATTTGCCAAAGTCGTAGCCGCCGAAACGGAACGGCAGGCAAAGGAACTTGCAAGCCCGGTAGCCACGGAAGCGGTGGAGAATTATGGCGCGGTAATCATTACCTCGGATATGAATGAGGCGACGGAGATCGCGAACAGCCTCGAGCCGGAGCACCTTGAACTGGCGGTGGAAAAACCCAAGGATCTTCTCGATAGAATAACAAATGCCGGAGCGGTATTCCTCGGGTCCAACACCCCCGAGGTGTTAGGAGATTACATCGCCGGTCCGAATCATATCCTTCCCACCGGCGGAACGGCAAGATTTTCTTCACCCCTCGGGGTCTATGATTTTATCAAGAGGATGAACACTTTATCCTTTCCGGAAAAAGCCCTTAAAACGTACGGCGAAAAAGCCGTCAGATTTGCCAATATTGAAGGTCTCGAAGCGCACGGGAAGGCGATTACGACAAGATTTCGAAATACACCGATAAAAAAGTCTTGACAAAATGTGTGCGGTCGCCTAAGTGTCCTTTTTGATACGAGGGCATACCAATGCATGTACCCCTCGGACCGCATGAACTAACCGGAAAGTAACGAGCGGGCGTAATTCAGGGGTAGAATGTCAGCTTCCCAAGCTGAAAGCCGTGGGTTCGAATCCCATCGCCCGCTCCATTCTTTTTGGTTGCAAAAACAATTCTACTGTGCTATCAGGTACCGAGAAGTGGGCTTTGCCCACTTTTTTTATTTTTGATGGTGACCAATGGATCATTCGAGTCGATCATACCGCGAAAAGATTATGGAACTGGTCGAACCGGTTCTCGAATCGGAAAAGATGGAGCTCGTCGACGTCGAATGTCTCAAGGGGAAATCCCGCTGGATGGTCAGGATTTATATAGATAAAGAGGGAGGAGTAGGGCTTGATGATTGCGCCATGGTAAGTGGTGAGGTAGGGGATCTGCTCGACGTATATGAGACTCCTCCCGGTTCTTACGACCTCGAAATATCATCACCAGGCCTCGACCGTCCCCTTGTGCGCGACAAAGATTTCATAAAGTACACGGGGCACACCGTCAAGATCAGCGTTTCCGAAAAAATCGATAAAAGAAGAAACTTCAGAGGAAAGCTGTTGGATTACCTAGAAAGAAACGGAGAAAAGGTCCTGGTTGTAGACGTGGATGGAACGGTTTATACCATACCACGGCATATAGTCGTAAAGGCAAATCTTCAATACGAATTTTAGCTCGGAGGGTCAGTAGCATGTTGCCAGATCTTAAACGTCTCATCGAACAGATGGGAAAAGAAAAAGGCATAGACAAGGAAATAATCATAGAAGCGCTGGAGACGGCTGTTTTGACAGCCGCAAGGAAAAAGCTTGGTGCGGATCTGGACCTTGAAGTAACCTACAATGAGGAAGCGGGAGAAATAGAGACCTTTCTGTTCAAAACGGTTGTTGAGAATGTTCTGAATCCCGACACGCATATATCCCTGGAAGAGGCGCGTGAAACCATGGATGAAGATGCGGAACTCGGAGACAGCCTTGGAATAAAGATAGAAACTGATACCTTCGGCAGGATAGCCGTCCAGACAGCCAAGCAGATTATAATACAGAGAGTAAAAGACGCCGAGCGCGACAATGTGTACGAGGAATATAAAGACAGAAAAGGTGACCTCGTTAACGGCTTTGTGCAACGGTTTGAGGGAGGAAGTATCATCGTCAGTCTCGGCATGTCGGAAGGGGTGATCCTTCCTTCCGAACAGATAAAGAGAGAATCGTTCAGGAGGGGAGAGCGGATACGGGCATACATATATGACGTGAAGAAGGTATCCAAAGGCCCCCAGATACTGTTATCCAGAACACATCCCGGCTTTATCAGGACCCTCTTTGAAATGGAGGTTCCTGAAATATCCGAAGGTCTGATAGAAATTGTCAATATAGCACGGGAACCGGGAAACCGGACAAAGATCTCTGTCAGGTCGGTTGACAAGGACATCGATCCTGTCGGAGCATGTGTGGGGATGAGAGGATCGAGGGTGCAGGGTGTCGTGCAGGAACTTAGGGGAGAGAAAATCGATATTGTTCCCTGTTCCGATGATCCCGTAAGATATGTATGCAACGCCCTGTCTCCGGCAAAGGTTGACCGGGTGTATATGGATGAAGAGGCCAAAACCATGGAGGTCATCGTGCCGGATGACCAGCTTTCTCTGGCTATCGGAAGGGCCGGACAGAATGTGCGGTTGGCAGCCAGACTTACCGGGTGGAGAATCGATGTCAAAAATGAGTCCGGCGTCGCGGAAGAGACAAAAGAAGGGCATGAATCTCTCATGAAGATTACCGGTATTGGTGAGCAGACAGCCAAGCTCCTCTATGAAGAGGGATATAAGGGTATTGCAATGATGGCTTCGGCGGAACCCGAAGCGCTGAGTTCTATCAAGGGGGTCAGTCAAAAGAAGGCTGTCGACTGGATTGAAGAGGCGAAGAAAATAATCGATACGGAAAGTGATGAAAATACATCAGGGAACATACAGTAACCGTTCTACTATATTCGACAAGATAATCAGGAGTTTCAATAATGTCCAAAACAAGGGTCTACGAATTGGCGAAAGAGCTCGGCGTAGATAATAAAGATATGATCGCGCGATTGGAGAAACTTGGGATAGCCGTCAAGGCCCATTCCAGTTCCCTTGAAGATGGCGATGTTGAAATGATACGGCGAGAGTTCGCTCTGGGCGAGAAAAACACGATCGTCGAAGAACGGGTCAAGAAGACGGTAATAAGAAGGAGAGCGATCCGGCGGGAAGTTCCTGAAATCGAGCAAATCCCTGATGAGCCTCAACCTGAGAAAGAGGTGGAAGAACCGATACAAGAGTCGGAAAAAGAACCGATTCAAGTTATAGAGGCGGCCGCCGCCCCGGAAGAGGAGAAAGAGAAAGAACAGGAAAATGGGCCGGTGGAAGCTGTAGAGACGGCCGCACCGACAGAAGAAAAAGAGAAAGAGCAGAAAAAAGAGGAAGAAAAGAAGGCTGAAGAAACGGAAAAACGTATCACACCGGTAATAAAGCCCCGTAAATCTCTGATTAAGATTGTCCGGGAGGCCCCCAAAAAAGAGCCGAAGGTCCTCCCTCCAAAAGAAGAAATCGTTCCCAAGAAAGAAGAGCGGAGGCCCGAGCCCAAGGAAACAAAACCTGTGATCGAACAGGAGAAAACAGAGCAGGAACCGGACCGTGAACCGGCGCACAAGGCCAAACCCAAAAAACCGGTTGAAATACAAGTCGATAAGGAACAACGACGCAAAAAGGTTTTTATTCAACAACGCGTTTTCAAAAAATCGAAACGATCCAAGGAGGACCAGGACGAGCAGCAAGAGCGCTGGAGTTGGAAAGAAGACAGGGTTCCCGTTACCAAGATGAAGACGACGGAAATCACAACTCCCAAGGCGATCAAAAGAAGGATAAAGGTAGAAGATGCCATTCGGATAAGTGATCTCGCCAAGAAAATGGGCATCAAAGCAGGCGAACTGATCGGCAAACTGGTCTCCTTGGGCATGATGGTCACCATCAATCAGTCGATCGACTTTGAAGCCGCGGCCCTCGTTGCAGGAGAATTCGGATATCAGGTGGAATCAGTCAAAATCGATTATGAAGATATCATGCACAGGGAGGAATCTCTTCCCGAGCATCTCTTACCGAGAGCTCCGGTCGTGACTATCATGGGTCATGTCGATCACGGCAAGACATCGCTTCTGGATGTTATCCGACAGACGAATGTAATAGAGGGCGAATCTGGAGGGATTACCCAGGCAATCGGGGCATACCTTGTGCGTATCGATGAAAGGGATATTGTATTCCTTGATACGCCGGGTCATGAAGCCTTCACAGCGATGAGAGCGCGAGGAGCCCAGGTTACGGATGTTGTGGTTCTTGTGGTTGCCGCCGATGACGGTGTAATGGATCAGACCATTGAGGCAATCAATCATTCCCGGGCAGCCGGTGTCCCCATCATCGTTGCGGTCAATAAGATCGACAAGGCAAATGCCGATCCGGAAAGAATACGACAGCAGCTCGCAGAATATGACCTTGTGCCCGAAGCATGGGGCGGGGACACCATCTATGCGGATGTTTCGGCGAAACAAAAACAGGGGATCGAGGAATTAATGGAATTGATTCTCCTCCAAGCCGATATTATGGAATTGAAAGCAGATCCGAACAAGTTGGCACGGGGAATCGTCATTGAGGCAAAGCTTGACAAGGGAAGAGGTCCAGTAGCCACCGTTATCGTCCAGGAAGGCACCTTGAGAGAGGGGGATGCGATTGTATCGAGAACTGAGTACGGCAGGGTACGGGCCATGACCAACGACAAGGGATCCAGGGTTGCTGAGGCGGGACCCTCCATGCCGGTGGAGGTTGTTGGGTTCTCCAGTGTGCCCCATGCCGGAATGGATTTTGTATGTGTTGAAGACGATAAAAAGGCACGGGCTGTCAGTGAGCATTGGGTGAGAAAGGAACGGGAAAAAGAACTCACGAAGTCCTCAAAGATCACTCTTGAACAACTGTACGAGCGTATCCAGGAAGGAGCCAAAGAGCTGAATGTCATTATCAAGGCCGATGTCCAGGGTTCGGTGGAGGCCCTTTCAGAGGCCCTTTTGAAGCTTAGCACGGACGATGTAAAATTGAAGATCGTGCATGGTTCCGCGGGTGCAATCACCGAAACGGACATCATGCTGGCGTCGGCCTCCGATGCGATCGTGATAGGATTCAAGGTCAGACCCGACGCGAGGGTTTCAGAGATCATCGAAAAAGAAGGCGTCAGCGTTCAGTTGTACGATGTCATATATGATACCATCTCCGATGTACGGGATGCCATGGAAGGGCTCCTTGAACCGGTGTTTGAAGAATCCGTGCAGGGACGGGCCGAAGTACTGCAGGTGTTCAAGGTATCAAAAATAGGCACTATTGCGGGTAGCCGTGTGACCGACGGTAAGCTGATCCGAACTGCCCGGCTGAGGTTATTGAGGGATGGAGTCGTTATTCATGACGGTAAATTCCTCTCGCTCAAGCGATTCAAGGATGATGCCAAAGAAGTATCCGCCGGGTTTGAATGCGGCATCGGGATAGAAAATTTCAATGATATCAAGGAAGGGGATGTCATAGAAGCATACACAAGGGAAAAAATCGCCAGGAAATTATAGACAACCCTTGGTGTACTGCTCAGCAGGCTCCGTTTGGTCCTTCAGGGATTCACAACTATGGTGGTCGGAACGGGAATAATCGAACTTTTCGTCGATAGCAGCAGATCTTTGAAAGAAAAGAGGGCCGTACTAAGAAGCATCCTGAGCAGGACGAAAAACAAATTCAACATTTCCATAGCGGAGGTTGGAGACCTGGACGACTGGAAGAGGTGTAAAATCGGGTTTAGTCTGGTTGGGAACGAGCGAGGTTTTATCAATTCGAAGGTTGATAAGGTTGTAAATTTTGTGGAGGGACTACAGCTGGCCCACATCGTGAATGTCGATATAGAGATTTATTCCATATCCGACACTCGGATTGGTTGTAGTCAAAACGGATTCGATGAATTTCAAGAGAGCTGACAGGGTTGCCGATCTCATAAAGGCTGAGATTTCAGACATCCTGCTGAAAGAAGTAAATGACCCGCAGGTACGGGAGGTAACCGTCACCGATGTTAAGGTTACGGACGACCTTCGCCAGGCAAAGGTCTTTTTCGTCAGGATAGGAGAGAACATCTGTAATGAGGAGACGACCAAGGGTCTGCAGAGGGCTACGGGCTTTTTGAGAAGGGAATTGGGGAAACGGTTGCGACTTCGCTATGTCCCTGAAATAAAATTTATATTTGATGAATCATTCGAATATGGAGATCATATCAACAGATTGTTGGCAGAAATAAAACATGATGTTCAGTGACGTTATTGCAACAATAAGATCCCTTTCATCCTTCCTCATAACCTCCCACGTACGACCGGATGGTGATGCGGTGGGGTCCGAACTGGCCCTATACCACGCGCTGCGTGGCATAGGCAAAAAGGCCGTCGTGTACAATCAGGATCAGACGCCGGAAATATATCGCTTCCTCCCCGGTTCGGAAGATATCATCCATTCCATGGAAGACATAAACGGATTTGATGCGGCTTTTGTTTTGGATTGTAGCGATATCGATAGGATCGGGAATGAAGCAGGTAGGGTACGTTCTTTAGAAACGATTATTAGTATCGACCATCATATCTCTTCGGGTGATACCTTTTCTAAACTGTTACTGGCCGATCCCACGGCAAGTTCCACGGGCGAGATCGTATACCGTCTCTTGAGCAGAATGGGGATTGCCATAACGACAGATATTGCCACGAATATATATACGGCCATTCTGACCGACACCGGTAGTTTTCGTTATTCCAACACCGGTATCGAAACCTTTCGGGTGGCGGCAGATCTGGTGGAAAAGGGGGCCGACTGCCGATACATAGCCCAGAGCATTTATGAGACTCGATCGGCTGTCCAGGTTCGACTCATAGGGAAAGCCATAGACACCCTGGAGTTGTCTCAAGGCGATAAGGTCGGCTCTATTTGTGTCACACAGGAGATGCTGAACCGGGAAGGCGCGCTGCCTGAACATACGGAAGGTCTGGTGGATATCGTCCGTTCAATACAGGGCGTTGAAATTGCCATATGTTATCATGAGGTGTCCAAGGGCCGCTATAAAATAAGCCTGCGATCAAAGGGAACCGTGAATGTGGAAAAAATTGCGGGCCTCTTAGGAGGGGGAGGACACGTTAATGCCTCCGCCTGCAGGGTTGAAGGTACTATTACGACTATCAAGAGGCGACTGATCGACGCCATAAAAACGGTGTCGATGGAGGACAATCTCGGGATTTGAAGCTTGTGATATGGATGGCGTATTGATCATTGACAAACCGCCCGGCAGGACATCGCATGATATTGTCCGTGATGTCAAAAAATTACTCGGGGCGAAAAAAGTCGGACATGCGGGGACGCTGGATCCGATGGCAACAGGGGTTCTTACCATTTGTGTCAATGAGGCGACCAAGATTGCCCAGTTCTTTACAAACGATGACAAAGAATATCGTGCCACGATGCTTCTGGGTGTCAGGACCGATACCTTCGATATTGAGGGTGAGGTGCTGGAACGTCGTACCCCCTGCCTTCAGCCACAAGAGATACGAGATGTGATGGGGGGCTTTGTCGGTCGAATAGAGCAGAAAGCCCCGAGGTATTCGGCTGTCAAGTTCAAGGGCAAGCCTCTCTACAAATGGACACGGCAGGGAATTGACATTGAACCTCCCGTGAGAAGCGTTGATGTGCATCATATTACCGTTGAAGAGATACGGCTCCCCTTTGTAACATTTACCGTCTCTTGTTCAAAGGGTACCTATATACGGTCGCTCTGTGCCGATATTGGGGACGCGCTGGGGTGCGGTGCATGCCTGTCGAGTCTCAGGCGAACGCGAAGCGGCTCCTTCGAAGAGGAAAACGCCATATCGCTTGAATGCCTCGCTGATGGAGAAGCGATTGGTATTCTCAAGAAAAGCCTTATTCCCGTAGCGAACGCGTTACCCGGTTTCCGTAACATCGTTGTTGACCAGGATACGGCAAACAGAATAAGGCAGGGATATCAACCAGATTGCGGCGTTTTGAATGATAAAAAAACCCCTTTGATGGAGAAGGGAGATCTGGTAAAATTTATGATGCAGGACGGTAGTATCATTGCCGTCGCAAAAACACTTTTCTCAGCGGAGGAGGTTTCCCAGTTGAGTGAAGGAAAACAGGTAGCTAAAATTTTAAGGGTTTTCAATTAAAAACAAGATATATGTGTAAGGGAGGATAGATAACCGTGTTAGATGAAGAAAGAAAAAAAGAGATTATAGCCAATTTTCAGATCCATGAAGGCGATACAGGATCTCCGGAAGTCCAAGTTGCCCTTCTGAGCGGAAGAATAGAATACCTGACTGAGCATTTCAAAACACATAAGAAAGATCATCACTCCCGGAGGGGACTCCTGAAACTGGTAGGACAGAGAAGGAGTATGCTCGATTATCTCAAGAAAAAGGACATTGAACGATATCGTGAATTGATCAAGCGCCTCGGACTGAGAAGATAGATTAAAAATATTGAGGAGTAAACAAACAACATGAGTGAAGTATACACTACAACTTTTGCGGGAAGGGATGTGTCTGTAAAGACAAATTATCTCGCCGGGCAGGCAAATGGGGCCGCCATGGTGACCTATGGTGATACCGTTGTGCTTGTAACCGCGGTATCCCTCAAAGACAAAAGAGAAGGGCTGGATTTTCTGCCCTTAACTGTAGACTATCAGGAGAAAACCTTTGCCGCCGGTAAGATTCCCGGTGGTTTTTTCAAGAGAGAGGGGCGTCTCAACGAACAAGAGATCCTTACATCGAGAATTATTGACAGATCCATACGTCCACTGTTTCCCGAAGGGTATGTTAATGAAACGCAGATAATCGCGACGGTACTTTCAGTCGATGATGAAAATGATTCCGATGTGACATCCATGCTTGGAACCTCCGTGGCCCTCGGTATATCCGATATACCATTCAAAGGACCGATCGCGGGTGTCAAAGTGGGAAGGATAGGGGGACAACTGGTGTGCAATCCCACATCCAAGGAAATGGAAGAGAGCGATCTGGATATCTTCCTTGTGGGAAGGAAAGTACCTTCCGCCGACGGAAATCGGGATTTCGATGTCAATCTCGTTATGCTGGAGGGGGGAGCCAAGGAAGTTCCCGAAGATTTGATTCTTGATGCCATTACCTTCGGGCTCGAATCGATGCGACCGGTCATCGAGCTTCAGGACCGTATCTGCCAGGCCGTAGGAAAGGTAAAGAGGACGGTCGAACCGGTTGAGATTTCAGAAGATCTCAGAAAGCGTGTCAAAGATCTTGTCTATGCCGGGTTGCAGGAGGCCTATCTCGAAGGGAGAAAACTGGAGCGATACGCAAAGATCGATGACGTAAAACAGAAGATGATCGAAGAACTCAGCAGTGACGATGCCGGTCTTGATCCAAAGGCAATGTTACTCTTTGAGGAATTGTCGAGAGAGATCCTCCGTTCCATGATACTGGTGGAGAAACGACGAATAGGTGGCAGATCCAACAGGGACATCCGAACGATCTCATCCGAAGTCGGGATTCTTCCCCGGGCGCATGGTTCCGGACTGTTCTCACGAGGCGAGACGCAGGCCCTTGTTGCCCTTACGCTGGGAACTTCCGCGGATGAACAACGAATGGACTTCATAGACGGGGAAGAGACAAGAACCTTTATCCTTCACTACAATTTTCCTCCCTACTCCGTCGGAGAAGCCAGGTTCCTGAGAGGACCCGGAAGAAGAGAGATAGGACACGGAAATCTTGCCCGAAGGGCGTTGCTTCCGCTTCTTCCGTCACATGAAGAATTTCCTTACACCATCCGGCTTGTCTCCGAGGTGTTGTCCTCAAACGGATCATCTTCCATGGCAACCGTGTGCGGAGGTTCTCTGGCCCTTATGGATGCTGGCGTCCCGGTCAAAGATACCGTTGCGGGCATCGCAATGGGGCTTTTGAAGGAAGGCGATGAAGTCGTGATCCTTTCGGATATCCTCGGTGATGAGGATCATGCGGGAGATATGGACTTTAAGGTGTGTGGTACGAAGAAGGGCATAACTGCGCTGCAGATGGACATTAAAGTCGACAGGCTTTCGGAGGTCATTCTGAAAGACGCACTCTATCAGGCCAAGGACGGCAGAGAGTTCATCATCGATAAGCTGAACGAAACGATGACAGCTCCTCGGGAAGACCTATCAATATACGCACCGAGAATTACCACGATAACGGTAAAACAGGAAAAGATACGGGACGTCATAGGCACCGGAGGAAAGAATATACGGGGAATTATCAGTGAGACCGGCGTGTCGATGAACGTGGAAGACGATGGTACCGTCACCATTGCCTCTAACGATGCGAAGGCGTCCGAACGGGCAATCGCCATGGTCAGGGCGCTGACCGAAGAACCCGAAATCGGTAAGATTTACGAGGGCACGGTGAAAAAAGTCGTCGATTTCGGTGCATTTGTAGAGATACTGCCCGGAACTGACGGACTGGTTCATATATCCCAACTGGATACCAAACGGGTTGAAAGGGTTACCGACGTACTGAATGAAGGTGACAAAGTTACCGTCAAGGTTATCGATATCGACAGGGGTGGAAAGATTCGGCTGAGCAGGAAGGATGCCCTTGAATAACAACGTGGCGATTTTTGTCAAAAAGCTGTCCGACAATGATGTTGATGTTCCCCTTCCCCGCTACATGACGGAAAACTCTGCGGGAATGGATATCTTTGCGGCAGTGGATGATGAAGAAACCTTGCTTCCCGGCGAGAGGAAACTGATACCTACCGGTATTGCCATTGCGTTACCGTCCGGTTATGAAGCCCAGATACGACCCCGAAGCGGGATGGCAATGGAGGCGGGGGTTACGCTTCTGAACTCCCCGGGTACGATCGATTCAGATTATCGCGGGGAGGTGAAAATCCTGATAATCAACCACGGTTCCGAACCCTTCGTTGTAAAAAGAGGCGATCGAATCGCTCAAATGGTTGTCCATAAAATATACAGAGCTTCATGGAATATCACCGACAGCCTGGAAGCAACACCGAGAGGAAATGGAGGGTTCGGCCACACGGGAGCAACCTGACGATTCATACCATTTGATAGAAATAAGACGGATTACCAACAAAGCCTCTGCCTATCGATTACCATGGCAGGGGTTTTTTATTTGTCTTATTGAATGATTTGGTGTATTTTCACTCCCATATTTATAAGGGACGATGAGCGCATGAAGAAACACACCGTAAATAAAACCTACAAAGAAATAAACGAGAGGATCAAAAAAGGCAAGGCCGTTGTCGTCACCGCGGAAGAAATCATAGATATCGTGGAAGAGAAGGGAGCTGTGGCGGCGGCTAGAGAAGTAGATGTTGTAACCACCGGAACCTTTGCCCCCATGTGCTCATCGGGTGCATTTATCAACTTCGGCCATACCTCCCCCAAGATTCGGGCCTCAAAAGTATGGCTCAACGATGTACCCGCTTACGGCGGTATCGCCGCCGTTGACTGTTATCTCGGCGCTACGGAAGTTGTTGACGGGGATCCTCTCAACAGCATACATCCGGGCGATTTCAATTACGGCGGGGGACATGTCCTGGAAGATCTGGTTGCAGGGAAGGTTGTCCGCCTGCGTCTCGAATCGTATGGTACCGACTGCTATCCCGCCCGGAAGCACGAAAAGAACATCACGATACACGATCTCAGAAACGCCATTCTCTTCAATCCCAGAAACGCCTATCAGAACTACAATTGCGCTACGAACATGTCCGACCGTACCATTTACACCTATATGGGTGTGCTCAGACCGGACATGGCAAACGTAACCTACTCCACGTCCGGACAATTAAGCCCCCTTCTGAATGATCCCTATTTCAAGACCATCGGCATCGGCACACGGATATTTCTCTGCGGAACTCAGGGTTTTGTCGCCTGGGCCGGTACGCAACACGCCTTCGATGTAATGAGGAGCGAGAACGGCGTTCCGAAAGAGGGAGCGGGCACACTGGCAACCATCGGGAACCTGAAGGAAATGAATCCCCGGTGGTTGGTAGGGGCAAGCATGCTTGGTTACGGAGTGTCCCTGTATGTCGGAATCGGAGTGCCCATACCAATACTGAATGAAGAGATGGCGCGGTATACCGCTGTTAAAGACGAGGATATTTACGCACAGGTCTACGATTACGGAGTCGATTATCCGAGTGGAATTTCAAAGAGTATCGGCGAGGTCAGCTATAAAGAACTTCGGAGCGGCACGATAAACATTTGCGGGAAAGTAATCCCGGCCGCACCCATGTCGAGTTATTACAAGGCACGGGAAATCGCCACTATCCTGAAAACCTGGATTGAAAAGGGAGAATTCCTCTTGGGCGAACCTCAGCAGTTGCTCCCATCTGGCGATTTCTAACGACAAAACAACCGTCAATTAGACAAGAAAATACTGTTTTTACGGTGAAAATAACCATTTTTAGCTTGTACAGGAAAACAGAAGAAGGGTATAATAAGTAAAAATCTTGTCATTTCGGATTGTTATAATTGGCAGGCAGAGCGTTGCACTAAGCCTGAGAGCCGTTGGTGGGAATAGGACAATTCTTTTTGTTATTAAAGAGTTAGGCGCATCACAACCGGTATATATCCTGTTTTCGACAATGCTTGCACGTCTCTGCACTTCTTGCGGTGCCCGGCATTCGATGATTGAAAGGCCTTATGGCATACTTGTTGCTGCTTAAAGTGCTGGCGTCCCGCACGGAAAAAGGATCTCTGTATGAAAATCGGAAGGTTTTTGGTCGGAATTTTCATTATCATGTCGCTTTTTATACTCTTTGGAAACGGGGGATTTACAGATTACCGCATGCTGAAGGAAAAACAAGCGGCTCTTGAAGAGGCAAACGCATGTATTGCGGCCGAGAACGACGATCTGAAAAGAGAGGTATTGTTGCTCAAGACCGATCCGCGTCACGTTGAGACAGTAGCGAGAAGAGAACTCGGCATGGTGAAAAAGGGTGATATAGTTTACCAATTTATTGACTGATGGAAAGTGGACAAGCCTGATGTTTTCACTAAAAAATCTGCTTCCCGGAAGCAAGAAAACCGCTGGAATCGATATAGGATCAAACCTCCTCAAGCTGGTTGAGCTGCAATATACCTCGGAAGGTTGCATCCTGAAAAACTTTGCCCAGGTGCATCTGGAACGGGGAATCATTGAGAACGGTTTGATAAAGGATCATGACACCCTCGTCAGAAAAATCAGGGAACTTTTCAAGGTCTCCCACTCCGGCGCAGCGAATGTCGTAACGGCCCTCTCCGGGCATGTTGTCATGATCAAAAATGCAAACTTCCGTAAAATGGAAGAGGAGGAACTCCGTGATCTGATTATCGATGAAGCAGGTGAATACATGCCCTTCGACGACATCAGAGATGTTAATTTCGATTTTCACATATGCAGCGAACAGCGGAGACTCGATCCGGATCAGATGGAAGTTATCATCGCCGCCGCGCGAAAGGACGTTACCGAAAGCTACACCTATGCCATAGAAAAAGCGGGACGGAGCGTCGCAATCATGGACGTTGATTCCTTTGCCTTGGAGACGGCCTATGAAGAAAACTATGATTTTGACGCCGAAGATGCCGTTGCCCTGGTGAATATCGGCTCAAGCATAACCAACATCAATATCGTCAAAGACAATGAGTCCGTTTTTACAAGAAATATTCTCCTGGGAGGGAACTCCATCACACAGGCCCTTCAAAAAAAACTGGATGTCTCCTTTGAAGAAGCCGAAATGATAAAACTTGAAGGTACGGAAGAGCACGATCACACCGAGGGGGAAACCCTCGAGTACCTTGAACCCATTTTTCTCGAAATAGGACGGTCCTTCGATTATTTCACCTCAACGGCACGAGAGTCGGATATACGCCATATTCTCGTCAGCGGCGGTTGCTCCAGAATTCCGGGGATAGCCGATGCCATGAATAAAAAGTTCCACTGTGAAACGGAACTATTCAACCCCTTCCAAAATGTAGCTTACGATACGAATGTTTTCAGTCCGTCATATATAAAAGATATCGGCCCTATCGCAGCGGTGGGAGTTGGCCTGGCCCTCAGGGGGATGGAAAACAAATGATAAAAATCAACCTCCTTCCATATCGTGAAGAAAAAGCGAAGGCCGGCACCAAACGTCAGCTTATCA
Source organism: Syntrophales bacterium (assembly GCA_036825195.1). GTDB lineage: Bacteria > Desulfobacterota > Syntrophia > Syntrophales > UBA2210 > UBA2210. The sequence goes on along the minus strand of DAISYQ010000005.1, from coordinate 41,000 downwards.
TCGGTCTCCTCTCCTTCGGAGCGTTTCTCCTTGTGCTGATTGCTCTTCACATCTTCATGATTATGGACGTGGAAAAACTGGAAACCGAGGTCCAATCTGCGCGTACCAGACTGGATTCTCTGACAAAGGTGACGGGGGATCTGGAAAAGTTCAAAGCGGATAAAGCACTATTGGAAAAGAAGATAGGGATAATAGAATCTCTTGAAAAAAACAGGACCTTCCCGGTGCACATCATGGACGAACTCGCTTCCAGGATTTCACCCCAACGTGAATGGATTACCAGTTTTGCACAGAAGGATACCAACCTGCGTGTGGAGGGGATTGCCGTCAACAACCCTGCCATAGCACAGTTTATGAAAGAGCTTGAAGACTCTCCCTATATCCAAACGGTGGATCTGATTTCATCCAAACAAACGATAATTTCAGGAGTGAAACTGATGGGGTTTGTGCTCCTCTGTACGGCGGAAGCGGAAAAGGAATAAGAAATGGCGATAGGACTTGATGACATAAAACGCCTGTCCACCGGGAAAAAGGTGATGTTATTCATTTTCCTGTTTTTGCTCCTGGGATACTTCTACTGGTTTTACCTTTTTCAGCCCCTCTTTGATAAAAAGGTCAGGCTGAGTGAAGATCTGGAAAATATCAACAGGCAGATTGCGGCACGGCAAGTGGTCGTTCGGCAGATAGAAAAGTACAAAAAAGAGATAGCCGAGCTGGAGAAATCCTTACTAATAATCCTGGCCAAGCTTCCGGAGCAGAAGGAAATTCCTCGTCTTCTCACATCCGTCTCCGAAGCAGGGAGAGATGCCGGTCTCGATTTTATCCTTTTCGAACCTATGGCACCCGTCCCGAAGGAATTTTATGCAGAGATACCGGTCAAGATTTCCGTAGAAGGAAAATATAATGATATCGCTGTCTTCTTCGACAACGTGGCACATCTCCCGCGCATTGTCAATATAACGGATATGACAATCAAAGGGGGAGAGAACAAAGGCGGCGACAATACCCTTACCGCCGACTGTTCAATGAAGATATACATGTTTTTGGAAAAGACGGAAGAGACAAATGGACAACAGGGCACTCCAAAGAAATAACCATCCATCGAAATGGATGACGGCGGTACTCGTGGTACTGTTTCTCTTATCTGCGACCACCGCGGTGTATGGTACCGATTCCGGAGAGGTGAATACCGAAACCTATCGATACAATCCTGAGGGAAAACCTGATCCCTTCAAACCCTTTATTCAAATTGTGGAAGAAGAAAAAAAACCGGTGAAAGCTCTACAACCGGAGAAGCCCAAAGACATTATGTCCCTTCCCCCGCTCCAGAGATTCGAAACGGAGGAATTTCGCCTTACCGGTATTATCCTGGCCGGAACAAAAAAGATTGCCATGGTGGAGACGCCGGATGGAAAACGGTATATCCTTCACGCAGGAACCCGTATCGGGATCAACAGCGGCACCGTGATGGAGATACGACCCGACAGTGTGGTTGTGCAGGAAGAGATAAAAGATTTTGAGGGAAACACTCAAAAAGAACGCGTCATCCTTACGCTTAGAAAAAATGGAGGAGATTCATGAGACCAGAGAACAGCATACGTACCTTTACCCTTTTTTTCCTGATGGGTCTTCTGGTTCTTTCCGGCTGTGCAACGATTGGTGACAACCCTACCACCTCCACCGGAGTTTCTCCCGCCCAGAAAACGCAGGAAACGGTTGAGCCCCCCGTACTCGGCGTCCATATCAAAGACGTGACCCTTGAAAAGATGAAGGGAAGAGAGCGGGTGTCCATACTCCTTTCCGAAGCCGCCGATTTCGATATAACCAGGGAATCAGAAAATATCCTGGGGATCTACTTCAGGGATGTGTCCATTCCGGAAACGACACAAAAAGAATACGGCGGGGGCAGTCTGCGCAATCTGAAAAGCGTAACCCTTTCCCCAAAGACCGCAGAGAGTGGAGGGGGGGCATATGCGCGGGTGCTTCTGAAAAAACTCGTCCCGTACCGTTATAGAAAAGACGACACGCAGGTGGTTATCGATTTTGATGTGTCTACCCTGTCCTACGAAAAACCGACCACTGCGGGATATGTTCAGGAGACCAAACCTGCGACCGCTGCAAAGGCACCGGCAACCCCACGGAAGGAGACCGATGCGCAGCCGGAAAAAATTATCCAGTACACCGGTGAAAAGATGACACTCGACTTCCAGGACGCCGACATAAAAAGTGTCTTCAGGCTCATATCGGAAGTAAGCGGGTACAATATTGTTGCAGGTCCCGATGTGAAGGGCGATGTGACGGCGAACATGAAAGATGTCCCCTGGGATCAGGCCCTTGATACGATCCTGGAGGTAAATGGCCTCGGCAAAAAGCAGTCGGGAAAGGTCATAACGGTGCTGCCCCTTGCGGAGCTCAAGAAGGCCGAAGAGGAACAGCAGAAAAAGGATGTCGCCCAGGGCAGGCTCAATCAGATCTCCATAGAGGCCAAGATCGTCGAGGTGAGCACAAATTTTTCCAGCGAGCTGGGAATCAAATGGGGATACGGTTATAAGGATAAGTGGGGACAGAAGGATTACGGCGTCATGGTCGGAACATCCGCGTCCGGAGCTCTGACCACCCTTCCGAACGGGATCGGTCTGACCGACAGCAACGTTGCCGTGAATTTTCCTTCCGTTTCGACGGTAGCCACTCCGGCCCTCGGGCTGGTCATGGGAACAAGTAAATTTATCCTGGATGCCCAGTTATCGGCCCTTGAAGATACGGGAGATGTCAAGATCGTTTCCTCCCCCAAGGTCACCACCCTCGATGGCGTAAAGGCCACGATCAAACAGGGCGAGCAAATCCCTTACAAGGTTATCGACGACAATGGAAAGGCAAATACGGAGTTCAAGGATGCGGTGTTGCAGCTTGAAGTGACGCCCACCATCACCCCCGAGGGCAGGATTTCCATAGAAGTCAAGGCCAACAACGATTACGCAGACTGGACAAGGACAACCGAGGAACCACCGATAAAGACGAACAGTGTGGAATCCACGGTGGTTGTCGCGGACGGTGATACGATCGTTATCGGCGGCATATATTATACCACCGAGAGCAACTCAAAGGAGGGGGTCCCCTGGCTGTCGGATATCCCCGTACTCGGCTGGTTGTTTAAGACAAAATCCGTCACCAACGAAAAAAGAGAATTGCTGATATTCGTTACCCCGAGAATAATAGGGGAAGAGGGGTAATCACCCTCGAGGGACTTCAACAGTTCCGATCCCATGAAATATCGTATAGGAAGAATCTAAAGGAGTTACACAATGAGAGAAAGACACCTTCTGTTTGGCCTTGCCATCATCTGTATCGTTACCCTTCTGATATCGTGCGGGGGAAGTTCGACGGAAAGCAGCAGTGATGGGGGCAGTTCAAGCACAACGACCGCCTCGATAACCCTGAGCGCCGAACCTGCTGAAGGCATTTCCGCGGACGGTTCGAGTTCGGCAGCGATCACGGCCACCCTGAAAGACGGCTCCGGAGAAGCGGTTACAAAGGGGAAGAAGGTAACATTCTCCACGACTCTCGGCGTGTTCTCGAATAATCAAGCCACCTATACGGTAGCAACAGGGGATGATTCTGGAACGAGGGTCGTTTCTCTCCATTCCACGATCGCCGGCACGGCCTCGGTCACCGCCTCATCGGACGGAACGACGCAGGGGATAACCGTGCAATTTGTCGCGGTTTCCGACGTGCCCGCTGCACTCTCGCTTGCATCGTCAAAGACGACCGTAAAGTCGGACGCTTCCGACAGCGTTACCATCACCGCGACGGTCCGTGCCCAGAGTAATGCCGTTATCGAGGGAGTCACCGTAGCCTTCGTGGCGACAGGAGGGCAGCTCAGCGCTTCGAACGCGGAAACGGACGCCGAAGGAAAGGCCAGCGTGACCTTTTCAGCTGGAGCGGACAAGGAAAATCACTACGTGTCGATAGGGGCCTCCGTTTACGGCATCGAAGAACCGCGCTATGTCAATGTGGAGATTACCGGGACAACCGTGGCCCTTTCAGCCGATACAACAAACATAGAAATAGGCGCTTCGGCGGTTAACCTCACCGTCACCGTCAGCGATGCGGGGGGGACGGGTATCAATGGTGCACCCGTCATCCTGACCGCCACCCCGGCGGAACGGGTCTCATTGTCCGCACAGTCCGGCACGACGGAAAACGGCAGGCTCTCTGTGGACGTCTCGGGAAACACCCCCGGTGATGTAACCGTCACGGCGCAATGTCTGGGTGCCGAAGCGAGCCAGGACTTCGTGGTAGGAGAGGTGGGCTTTGTATTCGGCATTACCTCCCCCGATGAGGACCCCGCTATGCTCTATACGGGAAGCATCCTTCCCATAACGGTTAACGCCCCCGATCAGGACGATGTCCTCTTTGTGACGACGGTTGGGCAGCTGACAGGCGGAGGCGAGATAGGCCGGGTTATAACCGTGCCGGTATCGGCGGCGGGAACGGCTTCGGCCGTGCTGATCTCCGATACAGCCGGAGTCGCAACCATCTGGGTCATGGACGCAACCGATCCTCTCACCAGCGATTCCCTGAAAGTTGAAATCTATCCTCCCGTGAGCGCGTCATCGCAGATCGCCCTCCAGGCGAGCCCGACGATCACAGAAACAAATGCGGGAGATATCAACACGGCCACACTGGTAGCGACGGTACGGAATAACAGCGATCAAATCATCAAGGGCGCCCCTGTCGCATTCTTCATAACGGACGGCACGGCAACGGGCGGAGGAGAATTCATATCACCCGCCATCGCCTACACAAATAAAGAAGGGAAGGCGACGGCGACCTTTACCGCCGGTGCGATCTCTTCGGGTGCGGACGGTGTCCAGATATGCGCCTCCGTGGTGGGAATCCCGGCGGCCGGTGCCGATTGCGTCTCCATTATCATCGGTGGCACCGCCGGTGCGGTAACGGTCACCCAGGGCAGTGCCATAGAATCCGTCAGCAACGATACGGCTTATAAACTCCCCATGGCCGTTCAGGTAACCGACTCGGACGGCAATCCGGTACAGGGTACAACCGTTTCCCTCGGCGTCTGGCCGAAACGCTGCGCCACGGGGTACTGGTATGAGGTTGAGCCCGATAAATGCGAGCCCATGTATGAATGCATCCTCACCAATGAGGACGAAAACAGAAACCTGATCCTGGACTCCGGTGAGGACCGGAACGGGGATGGGTTCCTGACACCCCCCATATCCGCGGCGGGATCAATCCCTCCCTATGTCACCACCGATGAAAACGGCGTGGCCACCTTCGATCTGATATACCTGAAATCTTCGGCGGCCTGGATCGAAGATGAGTTCACCGCTACCACCTTCGTTCACGGCACAGAGACAAAGACAACCTACACCTTCTGGCTTCCCTACCAGGAGGATGAGGCCTGCCATCTGCCCCACTCACCATACACAACGAAATCGGTAACCCTTTCCGCTGCCCCTTCCACGCTTACCGCGGACGGGGTGAGCACCAGCACGGTAACCGCCGTGGTGACCGACGCCCTGAACCGTCCCGCCGATGGGGAAATCGTGGCCTTTATGGTTACAACCGGGACCGGTACGGTCTATCCAGGGTCTGTTACAACGGTGAATGGTATCGCAGAGACGACCTACACGTCATCCCACACCCCCGGAACCGAAACGATCACGGTGGCCGTGCTCGACTCCGAGTGCGCCTCCGCGACGACGGATATCACGTTGACCACGGCTGAATTCCCGACAGCGAATTTCACCGCGGAAGATCTGAACGACGAAAATCATGTCCTCTTTACCGACGCCTCGACACCATCGCTGGTAACAAATGCCGCCATTGTCGGATGGTCGTGGACCTTCGCCCGTGCGAGCGGACTGGTGATTTCGACTTCAACCGAAGAGAATCCCGGCAGCGTCAGCCTGAATTCCGCGGGGAGTTTCGTGGTGACCCTCACGGTGACCGACGCCCTCGGCGCACAGGATACCATTATGAAGGTGGTTGAGGTGACGGACCAGACCGTAACACCGACGGCACCAACGGCGGCCTTTAACTGGACCGATTTGGGTGACGGCCAACACGTCCTCTTTACGGACAACTCCACTGCCGTTTCGGGCACGACCATCCACAACTGGTTCTGGACATTTGCCGATATCAATGGGACGGAGCTGTTGACTTCAAACGCTCAGAACCCCGGGAGTGTCGATCTTGCTGGTCCACCTCCAGCAACTCCCTCTGGTTATATTGACACAAATTATATCGTCTCATTCAAAGTATGGAATAACCTGGGAGAATCGGATACGGTAGTTCAGGTGGTTACCGTGAAAGATGTAGCTGTGGAGCCATAGTTACGCTCAGAAAACTGGCTATTTCATGAAAAGGGAGGCCTGTTCACAGACGATACATGGATAAGCGAACAAAAACCACGGTCTCCCTGTTTAATACGGCGCTGATCGCACTTCTTCTATTCCTGTACCCGCTCTACCTCTACGGCGGCTGCGTGTCGGGCGATTGCGAGAATGGCCAGGGGGTCTATCTCTTTCCCGACGGTGCGAAGTACACCGGCCAGTTCAAGGACTCCGCCCTCCACGGCTCCGGAACTCTCATCTATGCCAATGGAACCAGCTATACGGGAGAGTTCAGGGACAACCGTTTCAACGGAACGGGAACCCTGACGACACCGGACGGCATCTACGAGGGAACCTTTACCGATAACGTCTGTGAGGGGGAGGGATCGTTCACCGGTACGGACGGCAGGACATATACCGGCCAGTTCAGGAATAACGAGATGGAAGGCCGGGGGACCATGCTCCTTCCCAACGGTGACCGATATATGGGTGATTTCAGAAAGGGACGGTTCGACGGACAGGGGACGCTCTCAACGGCTGACGGCAGGACCTACACCGGCCAGTTCAGGGACGGAAAGATAGACGGCAGGGGCACCATGACATCTCCCGGATATCGATACGAGGGTTCCTTCAAAGACGGCAGGTACGACGGCTTCGGCACATTCACGTATCCGAACGGCGATGTCTACAAAGGCGAATTCAGGGATGGTGAGCGCTGCGGAAAGGGGACCTACACATCCGCAACCGGCGGCACGTATACGGGCGATTTCAGGGACGGCACCTACAACGGGCAGGGGATCCTCACCATGCCCGACGGGAGACGATACACCGGGCCATTCACAGACGGTAAATTCATGGGAGAAAAATGAGGGGATGATTCAAAAGTCGCTATCGTTACGCGGTTCCGCTATCCCCGTCAGCCTTTGGGATCAGGATACCGGGCCGTGACCGTGGTGTGAATTCCTCCCCGTACATTGAAAGCGCCGATAACTTCAACCTTCTTGGGGCATATCTTCTCGACAAAATCACTGAGGATTCTGTTCACCGCTTCTTCGTGGAAAATTCCCTTGTCACGGTAGGAATTCAGGTACAGCTTCAGAGATTTCAGTTCAACGATACAATCACCCGGAACATAGGTGATCATTATCTCCGCAAAGTCTGGCTGTGCGGTCATCGGGCAGAGGCAGGTGAATTCGGGGAATCGTATGTTTACCTCGTAATCACGCTCTCTGTACTTGTTCTCTATTGCCTCCATAGAACCTCACTAACATATAGCAGATCGGCGTGTCAAGCAGGGCTATTCCTATCTTGACAAGATACTGGCTGAGGATCATCATCCCTACCGCCGCCGGAGGGAATACGCCCCAGAAGGCTATGACGATGAAGAGGACGGAATCGAGCAACTGGGAGACCATCGTGGAAAGATTGTTTCTCAGCCACAGGTGTTTTCCGGCTGTCTTTTGTCTCCACCAGTGAAAAGCCCACACATCGTGCCGCTGGGATACGAGATATGCTATCATGGAAGCCATGACGATCCTCGGTGTCGATCCGAGAATCACGTTGTACGCATCCTGATATTTCCAGAATCCTGCCGGCGGGAGCACCCTGCCCGCGAATATCACTGCCACCATGAAGAGCGACAGGTAAAACCCCGTCATGACGAGTGCACCGGCGCTCTTTTTACCCTCTACCTCCGCCACCACATCGGTGAAGAGGAAGGTAAAGGGGTAGAGGATGATCGCCGCGGGCAGCACCAGCCCCCCCACGACGATGATCTTGGACGCAATGATATTGGCCAACAGCAGGGAACAGACAAAAAGATATTTTATACATTGAATATTTTGTGAATTCATATAATATTTCCGTTGAAAGATACGTATAAATACAATAAAGGAAGAATCACTATCACTGCCACAGGAATTATGTCAATTGATTTTTCGGAAAATTCCGGTAATACACCCAGAGGTACAGGCGGACATGATGGACAGAACATACCGTGAGGAGAGAGAACACTTTCTGTCTGAAACCACGAGAAGCATGGATGAAGGAATGTACGATGCCGCCATCGCCCTCGCGGATGCACGGCTCGACCACTATCCGGGGGACAGCGATGCCTACCTCGTTAAGGCTTCGTGCCAGGCAAGGATGGGCAGGCCGGCAGATGCGGAAGAGATCATCGAACAGTGGTACGACATGGTGAGAGACCAGTCGCGGGTATATGAGGTACTGGGAGACGCCTACACCCGAGACGGCATGACCCGCAAGGCCATAGAGGCCTACAAGATATTCGTGACGCTGAACGCAGACACAGCCGCATCCGAGCACATCTCCGATAAGATCGCTTCGCTGCAGGACAGGGAGAAAGATGCTGATGAATCTTCCGAAATGTCCTCGGATTTTCATACCATCACCCTGGCCAGACTGTACATGAAACAGGGGTATTTCAAGATGGCCAAAGAGGTGCTTGACAAGATCCTCGATAGAAATCCTGGCAATGTTGAGGCCAGAGAATACGCGGAGTATGTACAGCATTTGATAATACACGGGTGGGGACCGGTCGTTGAGGAGTTGGACCGGTGGTTATATAAACTGCAGATGGATACAAGACGGTGATGGATTGCATGGGGAACAACAGAATTGAACGCATACGGACGATACTGTCTGGATTCGATCTGGAGGGGATACTCTTTTTCGAGGAAGCGACCATCCGCTACCTGACGGGTTTTTCCGGGAATGACGGAGCCCTCTTTGTGGGTCGAAACCGGGTCATCCTGCTGGTGGACGGCAGATTCATCACGCAGGCTCACGACGAAACGGCGGGCTGCGATGTCGTTGAATTCAAGGACCGAACGGAAGGCATGGTCGGGGTCATCACCGATCTGTCTCTGAAAAACGTGGGAATCGAGTCTCCGGCCATTTCACTGAACCACTTCCTCGCATTACAGGAACGGCTGAAAGATGGCATCACGCTGACGCCCTTATCGGGAGAGATAGAGCGCATACGGATCATAAAGGACGCCGAAGAGGCGGCTTCAATCAGAGAGGCGGCGGCCACGGCCGCGCACGCCCTTGAGGAGACGCTGCAGCATATAAGGCCCGGCATCACCGAAAGAGATATTGCCGCAATCCTGGAGATGAAAATGCGGGAAGCAGGGAGCGAGAAACCGTCTTTTGAGACCATCGTGGCCTCGGGAAGCAACGCAGCGCTTCCCCATGCAGTTCCCGGTTTCCGCGAAATACAACCCGGCGACTTTCTTATCATTGATTACGGATCCGTATGCAGAGGCTATCATTCGGACGAGACTTGCACCTTTGCCATCGGAGGCGTGGACGATAAACAAGCCGCCGTGTACGCTATCGTAAAGGACGCGCATGACAAAGCGTTGGACGCGGTAAGGGCGGGGATTCCCTGCAGAGAGATCGACAAGATCGCCAGGACACATATCGATGATGCGGGTTACGGCAGGTATTTTTCACATGGTACCGGACACGGTGTGGGGCTGAAGATCCACGAACCGCCAAGGGTGTCCGAACGGGAAGAGGGAACCCTGGAAGAGGGGATGGTTATCACCGTGGAACCCGGCGTGTATATACCGGATCTGTGGGGAATACGAATAGAAGACACCGTTCTGGTCGGAAAGGACGGATGTGAGATCCTTACAAAGACTTCCAAGGATCTCAGAATATTGTAACATACGGGCATTGAGTCAGATATACGGCATCATGCTGAATGGAAAGGAGTAATCTATCATCACTGCTTAAGGCTACCAAGATTGCTCCCCATACATAGGTAAGTGATCACAAATTTATAATTCAGGAGGTTGTTGGTTTATGTCGTTTCCGGAAGATCTGCTTTACAGTCATGACCATACATGGGTAAGGATTGATGGTGATATCGCGACGGTTGGAATAACGGATTATGCCCAGGAGATACTGGGCGAGATACTATCGGTGGAACTCTTTCCGCTTGACTCGACGGTTGAGCAGGGCGAACCCTTTGGAGTCATTGAATCAATGAAAGTGACGACCGAACTGATATCTCCCATGAGCGGCGACATCATCAGTGTCAATGATGATCTTACCGACGAAGTGGGTATCCTCAATAGCGATCCGTACGATACGGGATGGATGATTACCATCGCAACCAAAAACCTGGAAGAGGCGGACAACCTGCTGGACGCCGAGGAATACGCCGAGTATATCGACGAGACTGAGGAGGTGGAATGACGTCAGGTGGATACTTGGAGGATTATTCCCTTCGCACGTGGTGACGCCTTTGAAAATATGGCCATCGATGAAGCCATCTTCAGAATGAACCAACAAAAGGACATGCCACCGACCCTCCGCCTGTATGGTTGGAAGAAACAGGCTGTGTCACTGGGCTATTTCCAGGATGCCGATAGAGAGATACAGCGTTCCTACTGCCGCGATAGGGATATCGATATTGTCAGACGGCCTACGGGGGGCAAGGCGGTTCTTCACGGAAACGATTTGACCTACTCCCTTGTGGGCAGAGGAGACAACCCCCTCTTTTCTCCTGACATTATAGAGACATACCGGATTATAAGCGAATGCTTACTGCGGGGCCTTGCGAAGTCGGGGGTCGAGGCCCGTATGGTGGAAGAAGGAAGGATCGGAGACGCTTCATCGGACGCCTTCTGTTTCGCCGCCTCATATAAGAATGAACTCCTCTCAGACGGCAAAAAGATCTGCGGAAGCGCCCAGGTACGGGCGAGGGGAGTATTCCTGCAGCACGGATCGATCCTGATAGACTTTGATCCTGCTGCGGTACGTGCGGCAATTATCGCGAACGATACCGCGATGAAGGCGGACACCCTCAACGCGCGCGTCTCGTCCATCAGAAGGAGTATCGGTGAAACGATCGGAATGGATACCCTCTGTCGAAACATCGCGTCCGGGTTTGAAGAGGTGTTGAAGGTACGCCTCATAGAGGGGCGATTATCTCCCGAAGAGGAACGGCTCAAAGACCGTCTCCTTAAAAACAAATACAAGACTGCCCGGTGGAACGCCGGCCGAGGAACACAGAGTGGACATTGAAAAAATTATAAAAAATACCGTACGTGCCCAAGAGGCGTACGCCGTGGAAGAAACATCATGCAGAATCAAACTCGACGCAAATGAGAATCCCTACCCTCTGACTTCCGGGCTGAAACGCATGATCTCCGAACGTCTGGAGACCGTCTCCCTCAATCGCTATCCGGAACCCGGTTCTCCCGGCCTGAGAGCTGACTTCGCCAGGTATTACGGGGTGGACAACGAGATGATCCTTATCGGGAACGGCTCGGATGAACTCATCCACATGCTGCTGACGGCCGTCAGCACATCACCGTCAGGCAGCGTCATGTTTCCCACTCCCACCTTTGCCATGTACAGAATCGGCGCTCTCAACACGGGGCATACCACTATCGAAGTGCCCTTGCACAGTCGCCTGGATCTGGATATCGAAACCATGCTCAGTGCCATATCCAACAATCAGCCGTCTCTTATATTTATCAGTTATCCCAATAATCCAACGGGACGATGCTTTGACAGGGACGGAATTGAAAAGATTCTGGAGGCATCGAACGGTCTCGTGGTAATCGATGAGGCCTACGCCAACTTCTCGGGAAAGACCTTTCTGCCGGATCTCGAACGATGGGACAATCTTGTCATCCTGAGAACTCTCTCCAAGGTCGGACTGGCGGCCCTCAGGCTGGGCATCCTCATAGGGCATCCTTTGCTGGTTCACCAGTTGAATAAGGTGCGGCTTCCTTATAATGTGAACATCTTCTCACAGATAATAGGAAGCCTGTTTGTCGAACACAGCGAGGAATTTCTCGTAATGACAGAAAAGATTATTGCAGACAGAACGTGGCTCTTTCAAGAATTGTCGGCGATCGATGGTATCGATCCCTACCCTTCGGATGCGAATTTCATTCTTTTTAGTTGTGTTATGGAAAAAGATGATATATACAGGGCCCTGATCGATCGGGGAGTGCTGGTGAAAAACTTCACATCTTCTGATATCCTCAAAAACTGCATGAGGGTAACGGTCGGAACAGACGAGGAAAACAGGGAGTTTATCGAGGCCCTGAAGCTTGTTATGCAGGGAGAGTGATAATACAATATAGGTAACAACAGGGGTGGAAAGCGACTTTATTGCAAGGCCGTTCTGCCCCTTTTTTGTCTTTATTAAAGGAGGAGGTGATAGTTCTTGGAAGTAAAGGTTATTGACAACGATGTCGAACGAGCCCTGAAAATACTAAAAAACAAACTTTCAAAGAACGGTTTTTTCAAGGAACTCAAGTTGCGCAGGGCTTATGAAAAACCATCGGTAAAGAAAAAGAGAAAAGCCTTGGAGGCACGCAGAAGAGTGGCCAAGGCAGCGAGAAGACGCAAGTGGTCGCCCAGATAGATGTCGCTTGGTTGATGGGTTTAGCGGATCGGTACGGTGTGCAGGCGTTAGTCCCATCACCGCAGGGCATTTTCTGGAGGTGTTATGGACGAGAAACAGTATATTGTCGATGCCCTGTCTGTCGATGAATCGTGGCGTGTTTTCCGGATCATGGCGGAATTTGTCGATGCCATCGAGGAGCTTTCGAATCTCGGGCATGCGGTGAGCATATTCGGATCCGCCAGGGTGGACCCCGAAGACAAATACTACGCAAAGGCACGGGAAGTTGCCCATCTCCTCGGTATTGAAGGATTTAACGTGATAACCGGCGGCGGACCGGGTATCATGGAGGCCGCAAACCGAGGCGCCAGCGAGGCTGGCGTCAAATCGGTGGGCATGAACATTCAGCTTCCCTTCGAACAGGCCCCCAACTCGTACTCTAATATTACGATGGCCTATAAATACTTCTTTATCCGTAAGGTGATGTTCGTCAAATATGCCATGGCCTACGTTATCCTTCCCGGAGGATTCGGTACAATGGACGAATTCTTCGAGGCCATTACCCTCATTCAGACGAAGAGGATACGGAGCTTTCCGGTGGTCCTGATGGGTAGTGAATACTGGGGCGGGCTCATAGACTGGATGAAGAAGACCATGCTGTCAGAGGGGAAAATATCTGAAACGGATCTTGATCTTATTCAGATAATCGATGATCCCCATCAGGTGGTACGGCATATTCAAAAGTTTGTCATACTCTGAGCACGTTGAAAAACTGCCATGCAAGGAACATTGAAGACAGTCCTTGATGATATCGGCAGAGGCATAACGGCACCCTGCTATCTTATATACGGCGATGAGGAATATCTGGTGGAGGATGCCGTCAACCGAATTGTTGATGCCATCCTCCTTCCCGACCAGAAAGACCTCAATCTTTTCCAGATGCGGGGCGAAGATGAAGATATAGATGCCATGTGCGATTCCATCCTCACCCCTCCCCTGATACCGGGTGGGAAGGTCGTACTCGTAAAAAATACCCATCTCTTTTATTCAAAGGCCTCATCGGCCGACATAATCAGGGAAATTACTTCAAATATTGAACAGGAACCGCAGAAGGCTGCACGGGCCTTTCTCTCCCTTCTTGCAACGGCGGGCTGGTCCATTGAAGACCTGAAGGATGGGCAATGGAGAAAGATCTCCGATGACGACTGGCGGCGTTCGACCGGCGACACGGCGGAAGCAGACAGGGGGACATGGCTTCCGAAGGTGATAGACCTCTGTGACAGACTGAAGATGACGGGAGGAAAAAGGTCGAAGGATACGGACAAACTGGAAGAGGTGCTGAAGGGCGGCATTCCCGATGGCAACTGCCTTATTTTGACCGCCGACACTGTTGACAAACGAAAGAAACTCTTCAAAGCCGTGACCGATGCGGGTGTCGTTCTTTCTTTCTCAAAATCCAAAAACGAATCAGGACAAAAGGGGCTCCTCATGGACACCGTGAAAGAAACCCTTGCAAAGAGAGGAAAACGGTTGACGCCGGATGCCCTTCTCGCTCTGAGTAACAAGACCGGCCTCAATCTGCGGGACGCGCTGAAGGAGATTGAAAAGCTGGTTACCTATGCGGGAGACCGGGAGATCATTGACAACCACGACATAGATGAGGTTGTACAAAAGACCGCGGAGGATTCCGTCTTCGATCTTACCGCATCCATGGTTGAGAAGGATACCGGCAGGGCCCTCCATACCCTCCAGCAACTCCTCGATCAGGGAGTCAACCACATCCTTATACTCTCCATGATAGCCAGAGAAGTCCGGCTCCTGCTTCAGGGGACCATACTCATCGAGTCGGGGGAACTTCCCGCATTTCGCCCCGGAATGGATTATGGAAAATTTCAAACCAGCGTCTATCCTTCAATCAAGGATCTGGCGGACAGGTGGGGAGGGAAGAAGAGTAAATGGCTTGCAAATCAGCATCCCTACGCCATCTATAAAACCCTGAACAATACCGGACGCTTTTCCCGCGGGGAACTGATCGATTACATGAAACTCCTTGCCGATCTGGACCTTACCCTGAAAACCTCCGGCTCAGATCCGCACCTCGCGCTGCAACGTTTGCTTATCGGCATCTGTCAGACAGGGTAGCTGATCTACAGCCTTCGCACCGATTTCAATACCATCTCAAACGATTGCTCACAGCTTACTCAACCTTCTCTGCGTTTGCCGTTCTCTCTTTGATTTTTTTCTCGATCTGCCCTTCTTTCTGGTCCCGGATTCTGGCATATCGTAATCGTCATCTTCAAAGGATTCACCACCGCTCATCATCGCCATCATTTCCGCTTCCCGCATCCGTACCTCGAAGTCGGGTGAAGCCATTACTGAGCCGCCTGCCCGTACGACCGAGTCGGTCACCCCTCTGTCCGAAGTAACAACGATAACCTCTCCGCTTCGTCCCGCCATTGCCATCCTTTTAATGACCTCATCCGCCGTTTCACCCCTCCGGGAATAGACGATAGAAACGCCTTGTTCCTTGAGCCGTTCCTCTCCGGGAGATCCGTCCATCCATCCGTCGAAGACCACGGTCATCATATGACCCTTCAGCCTTTTGTATGCGGCAACGCGCTTGATTAATCCGTTGCGGCCCTCCTCCAGGCTGAACCTCTCGAGACGTCTCAGGGAATCCGATTGTCTGATAAGATTATATCCATCGATAATGACGTGCATACGGCGGGTCTCTGTGTCGAGGGTTGTGTGTTTCGAATGGCGAGACGAGTGGGCTGTGCGGGGACGGTCGTCTTCATCCACCCTGTATAACCCGTACTACATGAATCGATTTTTTCACCATCGATCAGCGGTCCAGGATTGTCCTCATCTCTTGTATCGTCTTTCTATAATCCCCGCTGAGGAATATACTGGAGCCCGCTACAAAGACATCGGCACCGGCCTTGTGCACCACTTCCATGTTCCGGAGGGTAATTCCCCCATCCACCTCCAGCAGGACATGGGGCGCGGCGTGGTCAATCATATCTCGTGCCTCTCCTATCTTGGCGAGCATGCTTTCTATGAATTTCTGTCCCCCGAATCCGGGATTCACCGTCATAACGAGCAGCAGGTCGATATCGCCGATAATTTGCTCAATAGCGACAAGCGGGGTTGCGGGGTTGATCGAAACGCCTGCCTTCTTTCCTGCCTCCTTGATCAGATGGATTGTCCGGTGAAGATGAGCGGTCGCTTCCGCGTGCACGGTAATGATATCACTCCCTGCATCCGCGAAGCTTACAACGTATCTGTCGGGATCGGTAATCATCAGGTGGACATCGAGGGGAACGCGCGCAGTCTTCTTTATGGACGCCACGACCGGAGGACCTATGGTTATATTCGGAACAAAGTGTCCGTCCATAACGTCTACGTGAATCAGATCGGCTCCGGCGTCTTCGACCGCACGAATTTCTTCACCGAGCCTGCCAAAATCGGCGGATAGTATGGATGGCGCTATCTTTTTCATGGTTATCTGCTCTCTCATGGTATGGGTATGGTTTGAGGGAAAATGTACGTTTTGCTTTATTGATCTCCAGGGCTGCAGACTATGCACAACGTACCAATCGTACGTCACTCGGCCGTTAAAATCTCATGATGAGGGAGTGTACGATACCCGTGTCGACTTCCTTAATGGTCAGTCGGAGTTCTTTTGCCTGCTCTTTCGCCTCTCCGGGAAAGAACAGAAAACCGTGAGATATGTCATCCGGGGGCACCGGCCTCTGATCAAGAGATCTGTTGTGCAGGTCATCACCTATGTGATTATACACCCGTGTATCCTCCAGGCCTCTGGCCCCTCCCACGGTAAGTCCCGCGGCAGCTCCGATGGCCGCTCCCTTGCCCATCGCCTCACCGACGTTGGTTCCGGTCACAATACCGATGGCCGCTCCGATGACTGCGCCAGCCGCGCCGGCCAGGAGACCTGACTTCGCCCCCTCCGGGAGGACTTCTCCGAATTCCGATCCTCGTTCTATCCTGTCATAGGCCATCTCCCGGTCAAGAATTGGCCAGAGGTTGTTCTGGATGTCCACCAGATAGGTCTTACCGGCCACAACTTCCAGGGGATGAGACCCCCTGTTGTCGAATATTACCTGAACGGGGAGTACCCCTGAATCGACAATGTCAAATCCGAAAGCGGCGTCAGCCTCTTCCTGAGTATATGATTGGGCCGCTATGGTAGCACCCGCCACTTCCGTTGCATTCGTATAGGCATTCGGCATCTTGAAGGGAACGATCTTTCGCTCATACCGTGCACATCCCGCGACTATAATCAGAATGGCTGCTGCCGCCAGCACCCAGGTCCTGTTTATACGTATCATGACCGGTTTTCCTTTCATGGGCTTGTATTTTCAATTGGTTAAAATATTAGTATCTTTTTGTCCACCTGTCAAATCGTTTTCTGAAAGCTTGACAGAAGGTAAAAAGACCCGTATATCTCAGCGACTATGACGGTATTATTGTACAATGTGTTGCTGTTTTTCGCGGCCTTCTTCCTTATACCTTTTTTCGCGGTGAAGATCGTGTTGACCGGTAAATACAGAGAGAGCATTGGTCCCAAGTTCGGTTATATCCCCCGGGATGTCACTGCAACGATGAAGGGATCGCCTCGTATATGGATGCACGCGGTATCGGTAGGAGAGGTCACTGCCGCCGCTCCCATCGTGTCGGCATTGAGAGAACGGTACCCGAAGGCATGTATCGTCCTGTCCACAAGTACGGAAACCGGTCAGAGGATGGCGCGCCGTCTTATTACGGACGCCACGGCACATATCTACTATCCCCTCGATATCCCCATGGTTATCAGAACGGTCATCGACAGGGTGAACCCCGACATCTTTGTTCCCGTCGAGACGGAAATATGGCCCAACTTTATCCGAATCTGCAGGAAGAGGGGGATCAAGATCGTGATGGTCAACGGCCGGATTTCTCCCCGTTCTTTCAAGCGATACAGAAAGACACGATTTTTCTGGAAAAGGATTATGCATATGATCGACGCGATAGGAGCCATATCCACGGTTGACGCCTCCCGACTGGAGACGCTGGGGGTGGATCCATCCAAGATACTCATTCTTGGTAACGCGAAATATGACGGTCTGGCCGCCGGTGCAGATGACACCCTGAGGGATATCATGGAGGAACGGCTGAGCATACCGCATGGCACAAAGGTCTTCGTGGCGGGCAGCACCCATGAGGGTGAGGAGGAGATAATCCTGAAGGTATATCGCAGACTGCTTGAGCAACACCCTGACATGGTGCTGATCATCGTACCGAGACATCCCGAACGGGGAAGCGCCGTGCGCACCTATGCAAACGATGAGGGTTTCGACGACTGTATCACCATGACAGAGATCAACGGAGGCGAGAAGCGTGCCGGTCACCGGATTATTATCGTTGATGTGATAGGGGAACTCTTCAGGATCTACAGTCTCGCCACTATCGTCTTCTGCGGAGGGAGTCTTGTCCCCAGGGGGGGACAGAACATCCTGGAGCCGGCTGCGTGGGGAACGGTCGTTCTCCATGGCCCGTTTATGGATGACTTCACGGATGAGAGCGAAAAGCTGGAAAGGGCGGGTGGCGGCATTACCGTCAGAAACGATAGCGAGCTTCTGGACGAGACCCTGAAACTGATGGAAGATACGGAGGACCGTCGCAGGAGGGGAGAGGCCGGACGTGAGATCGTCACCTCCAACAGGGGGTCCGCACGACGATATGCCGATATGATAACAGACTATCTCGAACGGTGACGTACGGAACTTATCATCATCAAATTTTTACAGGCGCAATATAATACAAAGTAACTAACTCTCCGCCCGCCTCAGACACTCGTTCCACCGGCTGTTCACCGCCGCCTGGAGGGTGCCGAGCTGTTCGATACTCATCTTTTTGAATCGTGCCTGCTTCTCCACATAATTGACGAGGGGAAGAAGCTTCCCCCGTTCGGCCATGGTTTTGCTCCTCCCGGTAAAGCGGAACCGTTCGTTCTCTATCTCAAAGAGGATGAACAGGCCCGTTTCGACAGCGAGCTTGCCGAGTTTGACGGTATCCCGGACGGGATATCCCCACCCCGGGGGGCAGGGCGTGTCGATCTGGATGTACCTCGTTCCGCGTATTCTCTTGGCCTTGACGAATTTTTCATACAGATCAACCGGATAAGCGGGCGAGACGGTGGCCAGGTAGGGGAGATGGTGGGCCTCCATAATCTTCAAAAAATCTTTTTTCGGTTCCTGCTTCGTTATGACGGGTGTGGTCGTTGTCAGGGCACCCATGGGTGTCGCCCCCGAGCGTTGCGTCCCCGTGTTCATGTACGCTTCGTTGTCATAGCAGGCGAATATAAAATCGGTGTTTCTCTCCGCCGCGCCGCTCAGAGACTGGATGCCGATGTCATAGGTTCCGCCGTCTCCCGAGAGGGCCAGGACGGTCGTATCGGGTATATTGAGTGCATTCAGACCGGCCACGATACCGGAGGCCGACGCCGCATTACCTGCAAAGGTTGTATTCAGGGCGGGAACGATTACCGATGTAGTGGGGTACAGTCCGTGCAGCACACACAGACAGCTTGGCGGTATTGCCACAATCGTGTTTTCTCTGAGGGCCTTGAGTATGTATCTGTACGCGAGAGAAAGCCCGCATCCCTGACATGCCCGGTTTCCCGGCAGGATGTACTCCTTTTCATTGATCTTGAATATGTTTTCCTGCATTGCTTTGTCCTGTTCTATCCCGTTTCGGGTTTTATCGTGCCTCTTATTTGCGGTCTTCAGCCTCGGTTCCCGTATAACAGTTGAGCCATATGGTTTTGTTGTCGGTCTCTCCAGACCCGACGGCATTGAACGTCACCCGTGCCGCCTCTACCAGTTCTCCCGTCTTGACGTCCCGTCCCCCCAGTCCCACTATGTAGTTATGGATAGGTGCCGTAATACCGGTGCCGTATAATGAGGCCTTCAGGTCCGAACAGAGTCCCCCCTCATAGCCGTAGCTGAAGCACTTTTCAAAGACCACTATCACCTGTGCCTTCCTGAAGACCTGCGCAACTTCCTCCTTCGGAAATGGTCGGAAGGCCCTGATACCGACGACACCCGCCTTGATTCCCTCATCACGCAGGATGTCCGCGGCCACTGTGGCTTCGTTGGCGATCGACCCCATACCCGTCAGTACCAGTTCGGCGTCTTCTGTCTTGTATTCCCAGATCATCCCTCCATGGTCCCGCCCGGTCAGCTTGGCCCAGGCCTTGCTTGCTTCAGGGATTGTTGTTCTGGCTTTTTCGAAGGCGGCATGGAGTTTGTACCGCATCTCCATGTAGCCATCGCAGAGAACACCCTTAGAGTTTTCTCTCCTATAAGGGAAAAAGACGGGGTTGATCGTTACCGGATCGTCCGAAGTAAGGAAGGTATGGGGCTTGTAGGGAGGCAGATACTTTTCTATCAGTCCGGAATCAGGGATCTCCACGGGCATCATCGTGTGGGAAAGGGTAAAACCGTCATAGCACACCATGACCGGGATATACACCTCCTCGGCTATGCGGTATGCCTGTATCACGGTGTCGAGAATCTCCTGGTTATCTCTGCAGTATATCTGTATCCATCCCGTATCTCTCTGTGAGAAGGAATCCTGCTGATCGTTGAAGATTGACCAGGGTGCGCCAACCCCCCTGTTGACACAACACATGACTATGGGCAACCTTGAACCAGCAGCCCAGTGCAGCTGTTCATGCATATAGAGGAGGCCGTTGGAACTTGTCGCCGTAAAAACCCGGGCACCCACCGTAGATGCCGATATGCAGACGGTCAAAGAAGAGTGTTCGCTTTCCACCCGCACATATTCCGCCTTCAATTCCCCCTTTTCTATATATTCGGATAGCACCTCCGCAAGGCTGGTCTGGGGTGTGATGGGGTAGGCCGCGATCACGCCGGGCTTGGCCAGTTTTACCGCCTGTGCAGCCGCTTCATTCCCCGTGATAATTCGGACATTATTCATCAATATCCACCTCCCTCACCATCTTTATCGCATTGGGGGGACACTCCTCCGCACAGATGCCGCATCCTTTGCAGTACTCCATATCGATCGTCACCGGTATCGTCATGGACACGACTCCGTCCGGGCAGTAGAGCCAGCACAGAAAGCAGGCTGGTTTGCCCTTGACTTCCGGTATGCATTTCGTGCTGTCGATCACGGGCCGCACATCTCTCCATTCGCCCGTTCTGCCGGCCTCTCCGGGAGCCGGTGTGCAGACGCCCGATATATTGGTGTCAATATTTTTTATCATCCTTTCTCTCCTGCGCTTCGCGTTGCCCCTAATTTTTACTGTACACGGTTTTTTCAAAGGCCGTTTTGACGGCTTGAAAGTTTAAGGACGCCCTGCCCGGCGGCATCTTCT
Source organism: Syntrophales bacterium (assembly GCA_036825195.1). Lineage (GTDB taxonomy): Bacteria > Desulfobacterota > Syntrophia > Syntrophales > UBA2210 > UBA2210. The sequence goes on along the minus strand of DAISYQ010000005.1, from coordinate 19,843 downwards.
TCCGCATGCCTTTTTCAATATTTTCAAGACTGACCAGTTCCGATACCATACAGAGCGCCCCGAGAAGCGGTGTGTTCACAACCGGCACTCCGCTCATGCTGAGATGATGTTCCCATGCTATGCCTACCGCATCGACCGTCGCCACGGAAAAGCTCCCATCCGTGTCGATCTGCTCCGGTTTCAGGGTTGTATTGACGATGACCAGGCCCCTCTCTTTAATCCTCCCCGCCTCGGTTGCCGCCTTCAGGAGTGACTCGTCCAGAATGACGGCAATATCGGCAGATGCAATCTGAGAAAATGTCCTGACCGGTTCGTTTGATATCCTCGTCGAAGCGGTGAGTGGTGCTCCTCTCCGTTCCGGCCCGAAGGTTGGTGCCGATGTAACACCCTTGAATCCTTGAATATAAGCCGATTCAGCAAGTATCTGAGCCACCAATACAACCCCCTGGCCTCCTCTACCATGCCATATTATTTCATGCATCTCTCTCACGCTTTCTTTCCCCCCTCAAAAAAAAAGGCCATGAAACGTTCGTTCATGGCCCATCAAATCGTTGTCTTTTCGCTTTATCACATCACCGTGATGACAGGCCGCGGGTATGTAACCCGGCTAAGGGTGAGGCTAAGCAAGCTGCACAAATTTAATAGCCCTTCCGCGGAAAAAACTGTCATTACTCTTTTCCCTTTCAATAAAACGTATGTCCTTCTATACCATGACTTTCCAAAAGTCAAACGGAAAACTTGCAAAGAAATCAATCGGACAGGCTACCCTGTCATGCAGCGGGTGATTTCAGGGCCGCTGCCTGAAAGTGGGTGCTGAGTGCATCGATAATGGCGTTGATATCTCCATCGAGGATTGATTCCAGGTTATACATGGTAAGCCCGATCCGGTGGTCTGTCATCCGACCCTGAGGAAAGTTGTAGGTCCGTATTCTCTGACTCCTGTCCCCGCTCCCCACCTGCTGCTTTCTCGTCTCTGAGATCGCTGCATCCTGTTCTTCCGTCATCTGCTCAAAAAGTCTGGCCCGGAGCACCTTGAGGGCCTTCGCCTTGTTTTTATGCTGTGATTTTTCATCCTGACAGGTTACGACAAGCCCCGACGGCATATGGGTTATCCGTACCGCCGAATCCGTGGTATTGACGCTCTGCCCCCCGTGGCCCGTCGAACGATAGACATCGATCCGCAAATCATTCGGATCGATCGTCACCTCCACGTCCTCCACCTCCGGGAGAACCGCTACGGTTACGGCTGATGTGTGTATCCTGCCCTGCGCCTCGGTAAGAGGTACCCTCTGGACCCGGTGAACACCGCTTTCGTATTTCAGCCTGCTGTATGCGCCGTTTCCCTCAATGAGGAGAATAACTTCCTTAAAGCCCCCGATACCGCCGGACGGACTGGAGCTTATGATCTCCACATTCCAGTTACACCGCTCCGCGAATCGTGAGTACATCCTGAAAAGATCTCCGGCAAAGAGACCCGCCTCATCCCCCCCCGTACCGGCTCGTATCTCCAGAAATACATTCCTCTCGTCGTTGGGGTCTTTCGGGAGCAAGAGGATCTTCAACTCCTGTTCCAGTTCCTCCAGCCTTTCCCGAAGATGAGGGATTTCCTCTTTCGCCAACTCCCGCAGATCCGCATCCCCGTCTTTCAGCAGTTCTTTATTGTCCTCTATCTGGGATTCCACATCCCTGTAGTGCCGGTAGGTTTGCACAATATCAGAGATGCCGGCATGTTCCCTAGCATACTTCTGATAAGCGCTGTAATTGCCGATTACAGCAGGATCGCTCAACAAGCCTTCCAGATCCTTATATCTTTCTTCTAATTCCTGAAGCTTTGTCAGCATACTGCTCTTCCTGTACGGATGGTGATTATTGTCAGAAGGGGATGGCTCGCAACGGACAGCCCACAGGGGCCGGAAGAGGCCTGACACAAAGCACCTGTTCAGACCTCACAGAGGCACAAAGAAAAAACATGTATCGTTGAAAGAATGTCAGCAGAAACGAAGCCACTTTGTGCCCGATCGGTTACACCTGCTACTTCTTGTCAAGGTTGGAATATTTACGATTGAACTTCTCGATTCTGCCTGCGGTATCCATTATTTTCTGTTTTCCGGTATAAAACGGATGACACTGTGAGCATATTTCGATCTTGGTATCCCCTTTGGTGGATCGGGTCTCAATAACATTCCCACAGACACAGGTTATCGTTGCTTTCTTGTATTCGGGGTGAATATTCTTTTTCATAATTCTTGTCAGCTCCCTCGGCATTTAAAAAAGCGGTATTATATCCATATCCGGATGAATTTCAAGAAAATAATACCGATTCTCTTCTCTCTTACTGTTTCATGGATTCAAAGAATTCTCTGTTGGTGGTTGTCTTGCGTATCTTATCGATGATGAATTCCATGGCATCCACGGTGTTCATCTCCTGCAGGAGTCGTCTCAGTATCCATGTTTTGTTCATATTTTCCTTCGGAATCAGCATCTCTTCCTTCCTCGTACCGGAGCGGATAAGATCGAAGGCGGGGAAAATTCTTCTATCGGAAATTTTCCTGTCGAGATGCAGTTCCATATTTCCCGTTCCCTTGAACTCTTCAAAGATGACCTCATCCATCCGGCTTCCCGTATCGATGAGAGCCGTCGAGATAATGGTGAGACTGCCTCCCCCCTCTATATTTCTCGCAGCGCCGAAAAATCTCTTCGGTTTGTGCAGGGCATTCGAATCAACACCACCGGAGAGCACCTTCCCGCTGGGGGGAACGACCGAGTTGTATGCCCTCGCAAGCCGGGTAATACTGTCCAGAAGAATAACGACATCCCGGTTATGTTCTACGAGACGTTTGGCTTTTTCGATGACCATCTCCGCGATCTGGACATGCCGCGTGGCGGTTTCATCGAATGTCGAAGATATTACCTCGCCGGTCACGCTCCTTTCCATGTCCGTCACCTCTTCAGGGCGCTCATCTATCAGGAGGACCATGAGGATGACATCTTTGTGGTTAGCGGAAATGCTGTTTGCGATGTCTTTCAGAAGAACCGTTTTCCCCGTCCGGGGAGGTGATACGATAAGTCCTCTCTGCCCTTTGCCTATGGGCGTAAATATATCCATAACCCGTGTCGAGTAATTCTCCGGATCCGATTCCAGCATCAGCTTTTCTTCGGGATAGAGCGGGGTCAGATTATCAAAGAGTATTTTGCCCCTGGCCGACTCGGGAGTATCATAATTGATGGACTCCACCTTCAGGAGGGCGAAATATTTCTCTCCCTCTTTCGGAGGTCTCACTTCACCGGATATGGTATCTCCCGTTCTCAAACCGAATCTGCGTATCTGAGAGGGTGAAACATAGATATCGTCAGGGCCCGGGAAATAATTGTACCCTACCGATCTGAGAAACCCGAATCCATCCGGTAGTATCTCCAGCACTCCTTCCCCCGTAATGATGCCATTTTTCTCGGTTTGATACTGGAGTATGGCGAAGATCAGATCCTGCCGTTTCATCCCGCTTGTCCCGGCTATCTTAAGTGATTTCGCCAGTTCATTGAGCTCACTGATGGATTTGTTTTTTACCTCTGAAATATTCATATATTTTTCCTTTGTTGTACGTTCTGATACCGGGTTTTACTATATATCTCTTCAGGACACGCAACCGGATATCTTTTCTTTGGTTCGGGCAGGGTTCGCATCACACCGTTCATAACTATAAAACCACGCCCTGGAGACAAAGCAGAATTTCTTTAAGGTTTCATACTTCTTCAGAATTTAAGCGTTGTGAATCCGGTTGATTGCGTTACAGAACAAAGTTTGAATTTATAACCGATCTGGAACGGTTAAAACCCTCAGCGTTCAAGGTGTATTCTATAATGTTCTTTTCTTCTCGGTAGCTAATCTGATCTCCTGAAATGCTTCGAAAGGAAGGTCTTAGTATACAACCCTAATAACGGCTCCATCTATCTCAAATGTCTTAATATGTCAAGGATTTTTTACATGATTTTTGATATATTCACCGGTAGTCTATCGCAGCATGATAAAATTCAACTGCCTTCCGGTATTGCCGTGCTCCCCTCTGTGTGAGAAAAATGTGTCTGTACTGCACGATGTACAGACAGGGGCGGACAAAATATTGTTCGACGGTACACCGACATCGAGTAGCTGGACCCTATTGGCTGCTGATAGATCGAGCATCCACCTTCCTCCTCTTTCACCCCTTGAAAAGAACGAACTTAATCGATCGCTATCAAAGCTATGCAAAACGACATCATCGACCTCATAGCAACAGGGTCCGATGGAAGGGCCTATCACGGCCAGAATATCCGCCGGCGTGGATGCAAATTCTCTCATAAAGACGCCCACGGCCCTTGCGGCAATCTTCAGGGATGTCCCCTTCCATCCGGCGTGTATCGCTCCGATTACCCGCCGTGTTGGATCGACAAGGAATATAGGCACACAGTCCGCCGTCTTGATTCCGACGGGGACCTCCGGTTTCGAGGTAATAATACCGTCATATTCGAGAGATCCACCGTGCTGCCAATCTTGCGATGTATCATCAACGACCAGCAACCTGTCTCCGTGAACCTGATTGACCGTAACGAGATTGCGCGCCGGCATATCGAAGGCTGAGCACACGATTTCCCTGTTCCGCATCAGGTGTGTTTCGCTGTCGCCCGCATGCACGCCGAAATTGAGATTGGTAAGCCTCCCTTCACTGACGCCTCCCCACCGGGTGCAAAAGGCGTGGATTATACCATCATAGCGGCCGAGTTCCGTACATTCCAGATACCGCACATCACCTCTCTCGGAGAATCGAAACGCGTCGGATGTACCGTATTTCGTATCCCTGTTATTAGACATTATCCCTCTCTGTTGCCGAGCTGTTCGCATACCTGCCTCATATCATCGGGAAGGGGAGATGAGCATTCAATACGAGTGTCCGTAATCGGATGATGGAAGCACAGGTTGCTTGAATGGAGGGCCTGTCTGTGCATCTTTCTCAACGTCTCCCGTTGGACAGCATTCTGTACCATCTCTATTCTTCTTTTGGAATTTCCGTAGACGGCGTCACCGACAACAGGATACCCTATGGCGTTGAGGTGTACCCTGATCTGGTGCGTCCTGCCCGTTTCAATCCGTACGGAGAGGAGGGTGGCACTTTGGTATCGTTCTTCTACGCTCCAGTGTGTCAGCGACTCTTTTCCTCTTCTGCTGTTGGTGGACATCTTTTTTCTGTCCACAGGGTGCCTCCCGATGGACAGATCAATGGTCCCTTCGTCTCCCTTTATATCACCGTGTACAAGGACTTTGTAGGTTTTTTTCACAAGATGTTCCTTGAACTGTTTCGACAGCTCGATGTGTGCCCTATCCGATTTCGCGATTACCATAAGTCCCGATGTGTTCTTGTCCAGGCGATGTACGATACCGGGCCGTTTGACACCGCCAATGCCGGAAAGATCCCTGCAGTGGAACAGCAAGGCATTGACGAGGGTTCCCCGGTGATTTCCCGCCGCGGGGTGGACGACCATACCGGGGGGCTTATTCACGACAATGATATGTGCGTCCTCATAAACGATATCAAGGGATATGTTCTCCGGGGCGAGGGCATACGCTTCCGGCTCTTTTCTATGGACAAGGATCGTATCGCCCCTTTTCAGGCGATGTCCCGGTTTGACCTCCCTGTCGTTTACCAGCACTTGTCCCGTTTCGACAGCCTTCTTGACCTGTGAACGCGTAACGAAAACGTCTTTCCGCGACAGAACAATATCCAATCTCTCACCGCTCTCGGCTGAAGCGACATCGAACGTGAACTCTCTGTCGTTTTGGGGTGTCGTCGTGTTTTTCATCGGGAGCTCATGCGGAATGAACGGAGATCGGGCATATGAATCATAGGGCTGCAGAAATCACAAAGATTCTGCTATGCGTTTTATACCGCCCGTGATGAACCCAAATTCCCCTTCGGTTATCGTCCGCAGATCGAAGAGGACCTGTTCTTCGTATATCCTTGTAATGACGGGAACGTCCTGTTGTCTCAATGCCCGTTCCAGTCTGTTCGGCGAGATGCTGTGGGAATTCACGGCAATGACAACCGTAGGGATCTCCTGTGTGGGGAGCGACCCTCCGCCGGCCATGGAATGGTCTTCCACGATGGAAAAGGACATCGCTTTGAGCGATAAGCCGTTCAGCAGAGACAAAAGCGCATCCGCCCTTTTTCTTACTTCAGTGACCGGTTCCGTCAGCGACCGAAGCACCCGTACATCGGACACCGCCCTGTTGAGGTCCAGATAATGCATCATTGTCGCCTCGAGAGCGGCCAGGGTCATTTTGTCTATCCTCAGGGCCCGATTGAGGGGGTTTTTCCTTACGGCGTCCAGTATCCTCTTCTTACCTAGAATGATCCCTGCCTGCGGTCCACCGAGGAGTTTGTCGCCGCTGAATGTGACCACATCCACACCGGTTTTCAGGACATCCTGAACCGTCGGCTCCCGTTCGAAGCCATACCGGTCAAGCGGGACAAGGCAACCGCTTCCCAGATCATTCATCACCGGGATGTTTTTCTTCGAACCGAGCTCAACCAGCTGGTCAAGATGTATCTCGTCCGTAAAACCGAGCACCTTGAAGTTGCTCGTATGAACCTTGAGAATCAGACCGGTCTCTCTGCATATGGCGTTTTCATAATCTGAAAAGTGCGTACGGTTGGTGGTTCCCACTTCCCGGAGTATGGCTCCGCTCTTTTCCATGACATCGGGAATACGGAACTCCCCGCCGATCTCGATTAGTTCGCCTCGTGAAACAATCGCCTCTTTGCCCTCCGAGAGTGTATTCAGGACAAGAAGGACAGCGGCGGCGTTATTGTTGACGATAATGGCATCTTCCGACCCCGTTACGCTGCAGAGGATCTCCCTCACATGATCGTATCGTAATCCCCGTTTCCCCGCTTCAAGGTTAAACTCAAGATTTGAATACCCTTCGCTGACATCGATGATCCTCTTCAAGGCCTCCCCGCAGAGAGGTGCCCGCCCCAGATTGGTATGCAGGATGATCCCGGTGGCATTCACCACACGACGGAGGCTGTAGTCATGAAGGGCGTGAAGTTTTTTTTGCACCTCCCGGGCCGCCTCGACAACAGAAGGGGGGGGTGACACCTTCTTTTTACCGCCTTCCGAATCCAGTATGTCTTTGCGCATCTCCTCTACGACCTGGCGGCATTTCTCCACAACAATATCCCGGGATACCCCTTCAAAGGATCCGTCCTTTTCGAGGACAAGGAGTACCTCGTCAATCTTCGGCAGGGCTTTCAGGAGTTGTCTCGTTGTATCATTCATACCATGCGTTCCATTCGGAAATCGGTCTCTTCTTACATTCCCTTCGTTGAATGATAGGGAAAAAAGAGAGGAATTGCAAACGGGAAATCGTTACCTATCAAGACAAAAATCTCGAAAGTTGTTGACCGCAATGAAGAACTCCCGCATCATGATGACCCAATAGTATCTCCCGCGGTCCGTGAGATAGAACGTCCCACCCTTGTACCGTATCCCCCCAGCCACCATGAAGGCCAGTATCTCGCTCCAGAGATACCCGATGCCTTTTCCATGATACTTTTCTTTCAAGAAGGCAGCGTCCAGCTCCAAGCCGAAGAGCTTCATCAAAAAGTCATAGCGAACCTGTTGGGGGAGTGTGAAATCACGGGAAGCCATGAGGGGTATGTCCCCCTTATTCACCGTTTCGATATATCGGGGAATATCAAAGGTGTTCGCGTAACATCTGCCATGCATGTATCCGATGGACCCGCTCCCCAGACCGGCATATTCGTCATAATCAACGATATACTCATCGACCATGGTCCCCTTTTTGGCAAAGCACCATGCCGAGGAAAACCGGTAAGAGGGGGCAAGCCGTTGGGATATCAGTTGATAGAACTCCCTCTCTTTCCGGAAGTCAAAGGTCCCCAGGGCCCCTTCCACCCTTCTTCGCGTCGAGTTCGAGACCATGAGGGGATAGTAGGTCACCTGATCAACCGCGGTATCAATCAGAACATCCAGATCCCTATTCAGCGTCTCTTCGGTCTGGGTGGGAAAATTAAAGATCATATCGGCATTCAGGGTATCAAACTGACCCGACATATCCGCAATTCGTTGGGCAATTGCGGCGCCGCTCCCATATTTCTCATACCGGCCCATTGCCTTCAAAAGCCCGTCATTAAAACTTTGAACCCCCACCGAGAGCCTGTTGACACCGATACGTTTCAGGATTTCGACACGTTCCCACGTCAGGTGATTCGGATTGGTCTCCACCGAAATCTCTCTGATATCGAAACAATCCGCTGCCATTGACAGGGTCCTTTCCAGTTCGTCCATCAGTATTGTCGGTGTGCCTCCACCCACATACACCCCTGTGAAATCGTATCCTTTATCCCGATACAGCCCTATCTCTTTTCTGAGGGCGGCATGGTACCTCCGACAGAGATCGGCATCGAACACAATCCTGTTAAACGAACAGTACGGACACAGACTCTCGCAGAAGGGGATATGGAGATAGAGGAGTCGACCTCGTCCGTCCTCCTCCCGCGGGAGAGACGCTCCTACCCCTTCCTCAAACCGTATGGCCTGGGAAAATGCCTGCTTGGCGACCCCTGTTATAATCCTGTCTATCACTTTCGTCGATTCTCCCGTTATGTACCGTGTTCCGTTGCTGTGATTATCAGGATTATCGCATTATTTCAATAGCATTGAAATAACAATCCCATGGTGTTATAAAAACGGAAATCAAGAAATGAAAGGTCCTGCACACGAACGATGAAGACTTGGAAATTATGGGAGAATGAAAAGATTAATCAGGAGGAAACACGACTTCTGAGGAGATCGGCCGATGCGATTCCAATCCCCTTTACCGAAGAAGCGAAGAAAGACATAGAAACCCTCATCGATGCGTTTGTTGGAAGGGATGATGCCGCGGGACTTGCCGCTCCACAGATAGGGATCAGCAAACGGATCGTGGTATTCAGAAATGGAGACTTCAACGACAGGGGCCCCCTTCAAAAAAACGACGGATCCTACGATGTCCTTGTCAATCCGAGGATCACACAGATACGGGGGGACAAGGAAAAGTCGCGGGAGGCATGCCTGTCCTGTCCCGATATAAGCGTCGATGTCGTCAGGGCCACCTCTATAAAGGTTAAGGCGTACAATGAAGAGGGTGAGAAGATAAACAAACGGTACACCGGATTTCTGGCCCGCGTTGTCCAACACGAACTCGATCATCTCGACGGTAAGCTCATTGTCGACCGTGGTACAACGATCTATTACCCTAAAGAAAAAGCTCTGTTTTTTGATAAGATTTTTCAGGGTGAATGAATCCTTCCCAAATCAAGTTTCGGGATTGCCAGCCGGGAGGCGCTTCCGTGTCATACAACATAACATGCCGTTATTTCGAAAAGGCCGGCGAGGAAAACACGACGGAAGTGCTCGACCTTGTCTCGCAGCGAGCGAGGCAGCTCGGGATCGGCACGATCCTTGTAGCGACATGCAGCGGGAAAACCGCCCTGGAGGCAACTACCCGCCTGGGCCCTGCGACAACAATCATAGCAGTGACTCACTACACAGGATTCGTACGACCCAATCACCAGGAAATGAACGATGAAATGCGCCGGACACTGGAATCCAAAAAAGTGCGTGTGTTGACGTGCCAGCACGCCTTTGGCGGAGTGGGACGGGGTATACGGAGACTTTTGAAAACCTACCAGGTTGAAGAGATTATGGCATACACCCTGAGGATGTTCGGACAGGGAACCAAGGTTGCTGTCGAGCTGGCACTGATGGCCGCCGATGCGGGCCTGGTCAGGACGGACGAAGATGTCATATCCATCGGTGGGACAGCGAAGGGGGCCGATACCGCCCTGCTCCTCCGCCCCGCTAATAGCGCGGAGGTTTTCAACCTGCAGGTAAGGGAAATCATCTGCAAACCTGCGATCTATTAAAAGGAGTATGCATGCCGCTGACACACGACTGTTTGAACAAATACGCCGAAGCCCTGCTGTGGGGACTGATGAAGGCGAGGACAGGACGCTTCAAAAGGGGCGACATTGTTCTGATCCGATATGACGCCCCCGCCTTGCGTCTGGCTGAGATCCTCTATGACAGACTGCTCGGCATGGGGATCAATCCCATCGCCCGCGCCGGGCTCAGCGCAACGATGGAACGGAGCTTCTTTGAAAAAGCGAACGGCAGCCAGCTCGTTTTTCACCCCCCGGGGGAAACAGAGCTGTACGGTTCGCTTAACGGAAGTATCTTTATCTATGCACCCGAATCTCTAACCCACCTGAAAGACTGTGACCCCAAAAAGATAGCCAGGTCACTGATAGCGAGAAAAGCGCTGCGCGAGATCCTGGACAGACGGGAGGAAACCGGCGAATTTGGCTGGACCCTCTGTACATTTCCGACAACGGAACTCGCCAAAAATGCGAACCTTTCCCTTGCTCAATACACCGAACAGATAATAAAGGCCTGTTTCCTGGACAGCGATAACCCAGCCTCCACCTGGGAAACCATATACAAAGAGGCGGGGGCGATAAAAAAGTGGTTGAACGGCATGGACGTATCGTACTATCATATTCAATCCGAAAACATCGACCTTCGTATCAAACCGGGAGCAAAGAGACGGTGGATCGGCGTTTCAGGTCACAATATTCCGAGCTTTGAGCTCTTCGTCTCTCCCGACTGGAGAGGTACCGAGGGGCATTATTTCGCCAACCAGCCTTCTTTCAGAAGCGGAAATTATGTGGAACAGATACGACTCGTCTTTGAAAAGGGATGCGTCGTCAGTAGTACGGCCTCGACCGGGAAAGACTTCACGAGGCAGCAGTTGTCCATGGACAAGGGCGCCGGCAGGATCGGCGAATTTTCCCTCACCGACAGACGTTTCTCCAGGATCGACAGATTCATGGCCGACACTCTCTTCGATGAAAATTACGGTGGCCGATGGGGCAATTGCCACATAGCCGTCGGCGCATCGTTTTCCGAAACATACGACGGAAATCCGACCGACCTGACAAAGGCCATGAAAAAGAGTCTCGGGTTCAACGACTCGGCTCTGCACTGGGACATGGTAAACACGGAGGATAAGATCGTAACGGCCCGACTGTCAGACGGGAAGGCCATTACGATCTATGAAAACGGCATCTTTTGCTGTTAGGAACCCCCCCATGGCGAAACGCCGTAACAGCGCGGAAGAATCCGGCACCTTAGGGAAAGACAAACAGCCCTCTCTGGAAGAGGTGCGTTTGTTGCAGGCCTCTTTCGAGCACTCCCCCATACCAACATTTGTGATAGGCAGAGATCACCGTATTCTATACTGGAACAGGGCGCTGGAGAAGATGAGCGGCATTACTGCCGGAGAGGTGATCGGATCGAAAGACCACTGGAAGGCGTTCTATCGCGAACACAGGCCAACCATGGCCGATCTTATCGTGGATGATCGCCAGGGAGATTTTCCATTGTGGTATCTGGGGAAATACCGAAAATCACAACTGGTAGAAGACGCCTATGAGTGTACGGATTTTTTCCCTGGACTTGGGAGAGGAGGCAAGTGGCTGCGGTTTACCGCCTCAGCCCTGAGAGACCCGGAAGGAACCATCTTAGGGGCGGTGGAAACGCTCGAAGATGTGACGGACCAAAAGCTTGCCGAGGATGCGTTGCGGAAAAGTGAAACCATGTACCGGGCATTGAGCATCACCGACGCACTTACCGGGCTCTATAACTCACGGTATTTTTACGACCAGTTACGGCTGGAGATTGAGCGGGCGGATCGATACGGTCACCCCCTCTCCCTCCTTCTTCTGGATATCGATAATTTCAAAAATTTCAACGATTCATACGGGCATCTCGAAGGAGATGTGGTCCTTGTCAGGCTGGGAGAAGTCATCCGGCGATGCCTGCGTAAACCGGATTCCGCGTACCGGTTCGGGGGCGAGGAATTTACCGCTATCCTTCCTGAGACAACGGGAGATGCGGCAACCATTCTCGCGGAACGGATACGGAAGGAATACGAACAGGAGCGTTTTTTCCCCCTGGGCAGAGAGAATGCAATATATGAGACGGTGAGTATTGGTGTGGCCCAGTATATACCTCGAGAGGAATCACGGATGTTTCTCAAACGGGCGGACTCCAATATGTACAAAGCCAAACGGCAGGGGAAAAACAGGGTGTTTTACGGAAAGAAATAAGACGACATCAATTCTACAGTACCAATTTTTTAATACTTGACAAAAACACGGAGAACCAGTATCTCACTGCACTTCCAGTACCTGAGTTATCCGGTATTTGACTGATCGGAATCGGAAACAGCATGTCGATTATTCTTAACATTTCCCCCCTGGTGAGAATACTGATCGTCTTTGTTCTCATACTCGCGGCCATCAGAAAAAACGTCTCCCTGGGCAACGCCTTCTTCCTGGGGGCCCTCCTCATCGGTGTGTTCTTCGGATTGCCGCCTGGCGCAATGGCGCGGTCAATCATCGGGTCCATCGTGATGCCCAAGACCCTTTCACTCGCCCTCCTCGTCACGCTCATTCTCGTCCTCAGCAGCAGTATGGAGCTGGGTGGACATATGGAACGACTCCTGAAAAATTTCCGCGGTCTCGTAAAAAATCCCCGGCTGAATCTTGCCATGTTTCCCGCTCTTATCGGCCTTCTCCCCATGCCCGGAGGCGCCATATTCTCCGCACCTATGGTAAAAGAGCTGGAAAGCAGAAACGGCCTCAGGCCGGATCAGCTCAGTTTCATCAACTACTGGTACCGCCATCTCTGGGAATACTGGTGGCCTCTCTATCCGGGGATACTCCTTGCCGTGACACTGGCGGATATTGATCTCGGGATTCTTATTTTGATCATGTGGCCCTTTACCATTATTGCCTTTTTCGCCGGTTCTCTTTCCATAAAAGGATCCGACCTTAACCATATCGTACAGAGTGAAGATCCCAGACCTCCCGTGGGACCTTTTCTAAAAGAACTTACTCCTATCCTTATGGTGATATGTCTCGGTCTTGGTGGCGGTATACTCATTTCTTACCTCTTTCCCGGTTATCAGATCGCTAAGGAAACGGGGCTCATTATCGCTCTTATTCTGGCAATACTCTACATCTGGCATCAAACCGGATGGCAGGGAGATACAATTCGCAAGATTGTCAGAGGTCCACACCTGATGCGGATGTTTTACATGGTTATCGCCATATTAATATTCAAGGGAATGCTTCAGGACAGTCATGCCGTCGAAGCCATAAGCCGGGAGTTCACGGACTTGTCCGTACCCCTTGTCCTTATTACTGTTATACTCCCTTTTATCGTGGGAGGGATTACAGGGATATCTATAGCCCTTGTGGGGAGCACCTTCCCCATTATCATTCCTCTCGTTTATTCCACGGGTGAAGGTTTCTTTATGCCGGCCTATGTGATGCTTGCGATCGTCAACGGTCTCATCGGGATGTTTCTCTCACCACTCCACGTCTGCTTTCTGCTTTCAAATCAATATTTCGGGACCACCTTTGGACGTGTGTACAAACACCTCATCCTGCCCTGCATATCTCTCTTTGTCACAAGCGTTATCTATTTTTTGGGTCTACATTGGGTGATGAGCAGATTTTTTTGATGGATGTACGATTTTATCGATCTTGCATACGCTCATACCTAATGCAGAGAGGTCAACAAGAGAACAGATCAGATAAAAAAAGACAGGGAACCGAACTATAGATCTCGGTTCCCTGTCTAATCTTTGTATCTTTCTTCCGTCAATGAGGGTATTGAGTTAATTAGTTGCGAGGGTCGCACCTTTACCGCCCCGCCAGAGGGGGAGCCCCGTCTCGGCATCACGAAGCTGTACTTCGGTTTCTCCGACCCATATGGTCATGACAATGTATCGCTCCACACCGTTATAATCGACGATATATCCGATCACCCGGACTATCTCCCCTACAGCAGGCCGGTCAACGCCCACCGCATCCCAGTACCAGGCAGGTCCTATTCCGTAGACGGTGATATTCTCGATCTCCGTTGCGATTACCATCCCCTGACCGTCAGCCAGGCTGACCACTTCGCCAGTAATATCAAAGGGCTCACCGGCGAGGACATCGTGAATCGGTCCTGTTCCGTTGCAAACGCCTTCACCTGTTCCGTTAACCGCGCCATTCCCGCTTCCGGCAAAGGCAAGACCGGCGCTCAGGAACAATACCATGACAACAACCGCACTGCTTTTCAAAACACGTTTCATTGTTACATCTCCTTTACGTTTCAATTTAATTGTAAAACGTATGGAGCAAGGAAAGGTTACACCTGTGATATATTTTTATTCCGTGTGTAATTTTTTACGAGTTCAAACAAAGAGGCAGGATCGAAACCGATCCTGCCTCTGGTTGAAACTGTGTATTGAAATATAAAGATCTGGTTACTGTCTACCGCCGCCGGAGCCGCCGTCACTACCACCTGATCCGCCGGAACCGTCTCCGCTACTACCTGAACTCCCTGAATCACCGCTTCCGCTGCCGGAGTCTCCTGAGCCACCGTCACTACCCCCTGATCCGCCGGAACCGTCTCCGCTACTACCTGAACTCCCCGAATCACCGCTTCCGCTACCAGAGTCCCCTGAGCCACCATCACTACCATCTGATCCGCCGGAACCGTCTCCGCTACTACCTGAACTCCCTGAATCACCGCTTCCGCTACCAGAGTCCCCTGAGCCACCATCACTACCACCTGATCCGCCGGAACCGTCTCCGCTACTACCTGAACTCCCTGAATCACCGCTTCCGCTACCAGAGTCCCCTGAGCCACCATTACTACCGCCTGACCCTCCGGAACCGGCACCACCGCTACCGCCGGTTGAGCCGCCTCCGCTCGATGCTCCCGACTCCGGTGAACCGAGGCCCTGGGCGCTTTTACCCCCGCCGATCTCTCCGGCGTAGTCTTTCGCAAGGGTGTCGGCCACTCCCTGCCGTGCATTCTGCACAAAAGAGCTCCTCAACGTTTCCATCTCGCGCGCCGAATAGCGGTGCTTGAGGGCCTGGGACAGGACATCGACAACCGACGTTGGTGATGTACCGAGGCGTGCCATATCCCGTGCCGTCCGGAAGGTCTCACCGGCCAGTTCGTACGCCCGGTCCTTGTCCTTTTGATCGATCCGCTCCCGTAGTCTGCTGCTCAGGATCATCATATCGCCCTGTCCCATTCCGGCTGACTGCGTGTCCGCCATGAGATCTCCCAGCGAATGAACCTGACGCATATCTTTCGTGAATACTTCCGCCTGCTGGTAGGCAAAAGCATAGCGTGAGTGTACGGTCTCCATGGCCTGGACGATCATACCGCTCTGTACTTTCTTTGCCATACCCTCGTACGCCTTGTTCATGATCGGTTCCGCGGGCAATCCCTGCCTGACCGCGTTCGTCAGTATGGTCTGAGCCTTCTCCACCGTTTTGCGGTCGAATCCGTTGCTGAGCATGGCCTGTAACAACTGTATGGCATCACCGCTGTTGATCCCGGCCTGTACCATCTGTCGCGTGGTGTTCCGTATCTGTTCGTTTGCCGTTCCGGCGAGCAATTCGTCTATCTCATCGGCAGAGGCAACGGCTGCACAGAACACAACGGCAAGTACTATTGTTACTATTTTTTTCATATCGTCATCCTTTTTCTGAAACTATGCGTATCTAACGTATACGGCCACCAAAGGTTACAAATCCGGACAGTACACACAGTTTTCCGAACCGAAATCATCCCGTTCCCGCAACCGGCAGGGCGGTACAAATACCTGCCCGTCTACGATATAGAAGTACCGGAATTCATATTGCGCGGGGATGGAGGTTTCCCACAATCCGTCTCCATTTTTCGTCAATTCGTGCAAGGCATATCCATCCAGAGAAGAGGCAAAGAACACATTGTCGGCATCGGATGCCCTGAGGTACACATGAACAGCCCCCGTCTTAATCGTGTAAAAATGGCTCGCACATCCGAAGAGAAGCATCGGTGCGAGAAGCAACAGCGGAATGTATCTCCTCATTATATCTTCACCACAAGGACGGAATTCTCTCCGCCAAAATCGTCTTTCTCCCTGATTCGTACCGTCGGGTCCGTGAGTTTCCGATTGCCCTCGATGATATAGGAAAATCGGTGCTCTCCCGGGGGAAGATCGATCGTCTTCTCCCAGTAACCGCTGTTTCCGACCTCCTCCATTGTTATCTTCTGCCATTCGTTAAAACTTCCCGTAAGCTCAACCTGCGTCACATCCGGCCTGTAAATGACAAATCTGTGGGAAACGCCGGGTACCATATCTTGCTGAGGAGACATAAAAAGGAATACCACGACCAGCATCGCTATGGCGGCCGATCCCACGAGAGCAGCCGGTCGCACCAGATCACGCAACCACGGGAAGTGGATTTTTCTTGCCATCCGAATGTCGACTTCAGGGAACGCAGTTACCACATCGGAACGGAGTATTTTTTCCTGATGGAGAAGATCGATCGTTTCATCTTTGAAGCACACATCTTCATGCACCTTGTCGACAAATTCAAGTTTATCGTCAAGATCAAGCTCGTTATCAATAAACATGCTGATTAAATGATCATTCATACTTCTTCCCCCTGGAGGATTTTTTTCAACTTGGCTCTCGCCCTGTGCACCTTCACCTTAACGTTACCTTCGCTCGTCCCGGTAAGTTCCCCGATCTCACGGTAAGACAGATCCCCGTTCAGGGCAAGGGAAAGCACATCTCGTTCCTCTTCATTCAGTTGCTGCATGGCCTGGAGCACCCGACGGTACTCCTCTCGAACCATGACCGTATGCTCCTGGCTGTCCGATTGATCCTGCTGACTTTCTTCGAGCAGGGTGTCCCGCTTTCTCTTGCGCATACAATCCAGAAACTCATTTTTTGCTATCGTGTACAGAAGAGAGAGGTTGGCTTCTTCTTTGTATCGCCGACAGTACCGGATAAAACTCTCCTGCAGGATATCACACGAAAGATGGTACTCTCCCGTCAATCGCATTAGATACGAGAACAGCTTGTTTTTATGAGCCTTATAAAATGCGCCGCATTCATCCATATCGTTATTATAACGTATGATATCCATTAAGGTTACAATTTAATGCACGTCCCGCGTTATTTTACGAAAGTCAAAGGAGTATCATAGAAAGGCAATAGGGGAAGTTGATCAGGTCAAACAGTTGTCGTATCTAAGCGGTCTGTGTGCCACCCGTTGCGTTAATCTTTTCGAGGTCATCGGGGGAATTGACATTGAAGAACATCTTATTCTCGGGATCGAAGGTTGAGATCACATCGGCTTGGATACTCAGTACTCTTGAACTCCTGTAAAGATCGGTTATCTTCAGTCTGTCGTCATCAATGAGTTTCTTCATCAGGGGTATGCATTTCTTTGAATAAATCGCGTGCAGCGGCTGAAATCCCTGTGGCTGTACCGGGACCGCAATATCGTACCCATTAATTCGTTCTTTCATATACCGTATGAAATCGGCGTTTAGGAAGGGCATGTCGCAGGGGCATACGAAGGCATGATCGGAGGTCGCATGGAAAAGACCCGTATAGATGCCCCCCAGAGCGGCCTTTCCCTTAATAATATCCGTTACGATCACGACATCCAGGTCAAGATAGTCAAGAGGTTCATTGGTAACCAGGATGATTTCCTGAAAAATATCACTTAATATCCGTATCGTCCTGTCAATAATCCGCTCGCCATGTATTGACAGAAATGACTTGTTTTCCCCCATTCTGGTGTTCTTCCCACCCGATAGTATGATGCCTGTCATCCGGTTCACTGCTTTCCTGTTGTACGTGCGGCATGTACTGAAATACGCGATTATCGCTTCGGTACCACCCCCGAGCTTGCGATCATTCGGGGAAGGGAACGCACGGTTCATCGGAAAAGCGTATACCTGAACCGGCAGGGGATGTCAATGCGGCTTTCCAGCCACGCTCCGCGTATTACAGGGGTGTGCCTCTGCCACCTCGATGAGTTTCCCGGAGGCAAAGAGGCGCGGACTCATGCCCATCGGATATGACGAATGTGTTTTCGGGGTTCTGAACGCCTGGTTACTGTTTCCCGATCCTGACTTTGATCTCTTCTATCAGCGGAGGGAGGATTTTCATGAAATCCTCAACAACAATAACGTCGGAGAGTTCGAAGCTGTCGGCGGCAGGATTGGTGTTGATGTTTATGATGTGCTTCGACTGATCCATGCCCACAACATGATGCATCACCCCGGAGATCCCTACCCCTATGTACAGGGTCGGACGAATGGTCTTTCCGCTCTGCCCTATCATCTGTCCCTCACGGGCCCAGCCTTCATCAACCGGAGGTCGTGTGGCACCCACCGCCCCTCCCAGCATGCGGGCCAGTTCTTCCAGAAGCGACCAGTTTTCCTTGCTTCCGACACCCCATCCACCGGCTACGACAACATCGGCCTTTTCAAGAGGCTGTTCTCCGGCCACCATCTGTTCAACGCCGAGAATCTCGGGGCCCATATGCGATTCCGGTAGATCAACAGACAGTTTTTCTATCCGTCCTTTACGCTTCTCTTCTGGTAAGGCTCTCATGGCTCCCGGCATTACCGTTGACATCTGGGGACGATGATCGGGGCAGGCGATGGTTGCGACAACTCCTCCGCCCCATCCGGGCACCACCTGGAGCAAATTCCCGTTTTCATCCAGTCTGAGATCGATGCAATGGGCCGAAAGGCCCGTTCTGATCCGTGCCGCCACGCGGGGTGCAAGCTCTACTCCCATGGCGGTCGCTCCCATCAATACAATGTCCGGGTTATGCTCCCTGATCAGACTCTCGATTACGTGCGTATAGGGAAGAAGTCGGTACTGTTCCAACTTCGGATGGTCGGCGACAAAGACCGTATCGGCGCCATAGTTGACAAGAACCTGTGCAAGGTCAAGAATGTTACAGCCCATCAGCACCGCCGCAACGTTGCTTCCCGTGGCATCCGCCAGTTCTCTGGCCTTACCCAGCAGTTCAAGACTCACATCATGTAACTCGCCATTACGCTGCTCGGCGAAAACCCACACATCACGGCTTCTCTTTTCATCCATTGGCACCACTCCTAACACTCGATCACGCCGCACTGGTAAATCCTCTCCACCAGCGCTTTGACTATATCATCGACTGTACCTTCCAGTTTCTCTTTCTTTCTTTCAAACTTGCGCAGCTCCAAACCGGCCATCTTCGTCGGAGAACCTGCGAGTCCGATACACTCCGGCCCCACACACAAATCTTCATTGGACAGGATCGTAATCTCCTTCGATTCTGCCGCCAATATACCCGTGAATGGGATATACCGAGGTTTGTTCAGCTCTTTCCGAACCGAGAGCACCACCGGTAATCCGGAGGCAAGCTTTACATAGCCGTTCTCTATCTTCTGAGTGATCGTCAGCTTACCCCCGTCAGATTGTTCCAGGCCGATTACATGCATTACATTGGGAAGGCCCAGCATCTCAGCCAGTTGGGAGCAGATCTGTGCCGTTGAACCATCAATCGACAGATTACCGCACAGGATAAGATCGAAATCTCCTATCCGACGGCAGCCGGCCGCCAGGATCTCGGCCGTAGCCAAACTGTCGGAACCGGCAAAGACTCGGTCGGATAAAAGAACGGCCCTGTCGGCCCCCATAGCGAGTCCTTCCCGAATGGTCGTTTTTGCAAAGGGCGGTGCCATCGACAGCAGAACCACTTCACCGCCGTGAGCCTCTCGAAGGGCGAGGGCAGCCTCGAGGGCATGCTTGTCGAGGGGATTCATAACGCTGGGAATCCCCTCGCGCTTCAAGGTCCTTGTTTCGGGGTCCATTCCGACCTTATCCCAGTGT
>DAISYQ010000004.1:0-142589 GCA_036825195.1 Syntrophales bacterium | reverse complement strand
ATTGTCATGACTAGCTTTTTAGCACATTACACCGTGCTTAACTAGTCTAGACCCTATAATTTTTATGTTTGAATTAGTCTGTCCTAAAAAACAGGATTTTAGAAACTATTTTGTCATTCTGTTCCTTGACAACTGAAGGTATTTGTGGATGAGGAGGGATTTTCAGGGCGACTTTTGTCTATGCGGCCCGTTTCTTCAACGGCTGTCCAAAACCATTAAGAAGCCTAAAGATAAAAAGTTGACAGTACTAGCACGG
The DNA here is from genome assembly GCA_036825195.1 of Syntrophales bacterium. Lineage (GTDB taxonomy): Bacteria > Desulfobacterota > Syntrophia > Syntrophales > UBA2210 > UBA2210. The sequence goes on along the minus strand of DAISYQ010000004.1, from coordinate 142,333 downwards.
CTATTATATAAAATATAAATCGGGAATATTTGTTTGTGTTCCAAATTAAAAAAAGAGGAGAAGGGAAGTATGCAAGATTCACGTAAGGTTTCAGTTTATGGTGTGATAGTATTATCTTTTTTATTTTTGACAACTTTGATTTTTTTGCCTTTTGGAGAGCAGGCAATTGCCGCAGATAAAGCCATTACATGGAGATGTCAGGCGTCGATTGCCCAATCAAGCCCAACGTATGAACAGAGTGTTATTCGCGTAGCTGAAAAAATAAAAGATAGAACAAATGGTAGATTGATTATTGAAACGTATCCGGCAGGGGCTGTTCTGCCCAATAATGAAATATTTCCTGCTGTCAAACGTGGAATGATTGAAATGGGATATGCTACTCCCGGCTACTGGAAATCAGATCTTCCTCTTGCACTTGTGTGTGCACTTCCCTACGCATTTACAAATTATTGGGAAGTTGAGTATTTTCATAAAGTGCTCGGTTTCGAGAAGATGCTCTCTGATCAAGTAGCGAAACATGGGGTATTGTATTTCGGCGATCATGCGATACCCGTTGAAATTGTTACAAAAGAACCAATCAGGACATTTGATGATTTTAAAGGAAAGAAAATACGGACATATGGACAGTTTGGTAAATTTTTTAATGCCCTGGGAGCCCAGGCGGTGAGTGCTCCGGGACCGGAGATTTATACAGGATTGGCTACGGGTGTTTTTCAGGGTGCTCACTGGGGTGCGGCTGTTGGCGCACAGAGTTTAGCCTTGTATGAAGTATGTAAATATCATATGAAACCCAGCATAAGTATTGGAACAGAGGAGGGGTGGTATATCAATAAAAAAGCTCTTGAAAAATTGCCTGAAGATATCCAGGCGGTAGTCAAGAATGTGCTTGATGAACAGTTTTGGGTAAGAAGTACTGAGTATGCTTACAATGAAGCAAAAACAATCGGTGAAGTTCAAAATAAACAAGGTGTTCAGATCATAACCCTATCTCCGGAAGATCAGAAAAAGATGGCAAAAATTGCGGTAACCATTTGGGATGAGATTGCAAAGGAAGATCCCGAAAACGCAAAAGCAATCGCAATGTTGAAGCAATTTTTGCGAGATGTAGGGCGACTGGAATAACAATAATAATCCGATACTCCTTTCCTGTTTCGTTTCCCGGTTTCCTTTTATAGAAAACCGGGAAACGAATTGATTATCCATTTGAGTTTTTTTACATCCAATTCAAAAATTGTTTGTATAAATATATGGTCTTGGAAAACAGCAGACTTTCAAAGGGGTTAGTTTCTAAAAGGGTGAATACATGCATTTGCTGAGGAAAAGTATAGAATTTATAAACTTGTTGAATAAATGGATTGGAAAGTTACTGTACCCACTTATATTAGCTATTTGTGTTGTAGTTTTTATCGAGGTATTTATGCGATCAGTTTTTAACAAGCCAACAATCTGGTCATTTGAAACAACCCAGTTTTTATTCGCGATATGTACTTTTCTTGCGGCGGGCCATCTTTTACAGGAAAGAGGGCACATCGGGGTTGATATCTTCTATTCAAAATTTTCACGAAAAGGAAGATTATTGATTGATATTTTAACATTCCCTTTTTTCTTGTTGTTTATAGGTGCGATGGCATATTTCGGTTTTGAATTTGCATGTGATTCATTAATGAAATTTGAAAGAACAGGTTCTGTCTGGGATCCGATCGTTTTTCCCATTAAGTTTGCAGTACCAATCGGTGCCACCCTCCTGATGCTACAGGGAATTTGCAATCTGATTGAAGACGTATTGAATCTTCGAGAAAAGGATAATGATTCATCGGAATCTGAAGACCATATTCTAAAATCTTTCTAGTGAACATCAGGAGTAGTTTTTATGCCTATTGAGATGTGGACTGTTGCATTATTCGTGTGTCTTTTTGGATTGATCTTTCTGGGTCTTCCCGTTGGTTTTGCCCTTGGCGGGACAGCAATGCTCTTCATCCTGATATTTTGGGGCCCTCAAGGATTGTACATGGCTGCGGCTCAAGCCTGGGGAGCGAGCGATTCGTTTATTCTCATTGCAATTCCACTATTTGTTCTCATGGCCATGATCTTGGAACGTTCAGGAATAGCGGATGATATGTATGAAATGATGTACCTCTGGTTCGGTGGTGTACGGGGGGGGCTCGCCGTTGGAACAGTGATCATCTGCACAGTTTTTTCCGCAATGTGCGGTATAAGCGGGACGGCTACCGTTACGATGGCAGCTATTGCTCTTCCTTCAATGCTCAAAAGAGGATATCAGAAAGAACTGGCCATTGGCTGCATAAATTCGGGGGGTGGATGGGGGATTCTTATGCCCCCCAGTGTTGATATGATCATATACGCATTGATTGCCGGAGAATCTGTCGGGAGAATGTTTGCTGGCGGTGTCATCCCTACGTTGCTTTTGCTTGCGCTTGATTCGGTTTACATATTAACAAGGTCGTATTTCCAAAAGAATCTTGCCCCAGCTTTACCAAAGGAGGAACGCGGGACTTGGGAAGATAAATTCAGGGCATTGAAAGCCATCATACTTCCTGCTTTGATTATTATTGCTGTCCTTGGATCAATCGTCGCGGGGATCGCTTCACCGACTGAAGCCGCATCGATTGGTGTCCTGGCCAGCATTATAGCTGCATGGAAAAAGCTTAACATATCTTTGATTTATCAGGCCTGCGGCAAGGCCTTTAAGATATCGGCTATGATCATGTGGCTTATTTTCGGCGCATACTGTTTAAGCGCGATATTCCAGGGAATGGGGTCCATACATATTATACAGAATTTGGTACAACATCTTCCTGCGGGAAGATGGGGTGTTATGATCTTTTTCCAACTCATAATTTTCTTCTTTGCTATGGCTATGAGTTCAACGGGAATCATGCTGATAACCATTCCTATTATGTTGCCCATAATTAAAGCTCTTGGTTTTGATCCCCTATGGTTCGGTATTTTATTTATTGTACAGATGGAGATCGGATATATGACTCCGCCATTTGGGTACAATCTTTTCTATATAAAGGCGGTTGTTCCACCTAATATTACGATGGCTGACATTTATCGATCAGTTATATTCTTTGTTATGGTTGAAACAACAGGCTTGATTCTTATGATGGTTTTTCCTGAGATTATTCTTTGGCTGCCTAACCTATTGTTTCCTGCAACATAGTTGTGAAAATGTATGGATAATGAACTTCTACACTTGGGAGATCTACTGTCGGCAGTAGATTGTCATGTACGTACGGAGATATGACGGTAAAAAGGATACAATGTACTTGTTATATATAAAATTAGATAGTTGACATCTTCACTCGAATAGTATGATTCGATTAAGATGTAAGTTATAACAAAACACGGAAGTGTTTTATTTAAAAGAAGGTACGGAGGTATTAACCATGAAAGTTGTGATTGTAGGAGCTGCCGGAATTCAGGCACAGGGAACAATGCGCGATTTGTGTACATCACCCGAAGTTACGGAGGTAGTACTTGCAGATCTTGAAAAATTTAAACCAGTCCTTGAGCAAAGATCAAGGGATTGGGGGGAAAATAAGACATCAATCAAAACCGTTGATGCCACGGATGCGGCTGCTCTACGAGCAGCAATTAGAGGATGTGATGTATGTTCCAATAGTATTGGTCATTTTTTTACCCTTCAGATCATGGCTGCCTGTTATGACGAGGGATGCCATTACACAGACATGGGCGGATTGTTTCATTTTTACCGGAAGCAGGTGCTTGAGCATGACAAATGGAAGGCAAAAGGACTGACTGCTGTTCTGGGTATGGGGAGTGCTCCAGGGATAACAAATGTTTTGTCAAGGGTAGTAGCAGATCAATTGGATACAATAGAATACCTCTACCTGCGTGATGGTATTGCTAATTATGCAAAGTCCGATTTCCCGCTTACGGTACCGTATAATACAGGGACACTTTTACAGGAATTTAATGACCCCTGCTACATTTTTGAGGATGGAGACTGGAAAGAGAAACCTGCCTTTTCACAACCGGAAGTAATTGACTTTCCAGAGCCCGTTGGGACAATGACATGTTTTGCAACCATCCACTCGGAAGAAGCGAGTGTTCCGGAAAGCTTCAAATCGAAAGGTATCCAACATATGAGTTTTAAGTTAGGTCTGCCGGGTGACTTTGAACCAAAACTGCGCTTTTTAGCAGGGTTGGGCTTTGGTAAGACAGATCCTATCAATGTGAAAGGTATGGAGATTAGTCCCAAGGATTTCTTCGTTGCTTTGGCTGAAACATTTCCAAAACCAACAGGAAAACCTCAGGACTACAAATGCCTCAGAGTTGATGGAAAAGGGGTAAAAGACGGAATTACAACAATAGTTCAAGCTGATGTTATGTGTTCTCCCTGTGAAGAATGGAATATGAAAACAGGGCCGTACTCAGTGGGAGTTCCTGTGGGGATAACCTGCCGGATGCTTGGAAAAGGCGAAATAGAAGGCTCGGGATGCATGCCCGCGGAAAGATGCGTGCCGACTGATTTGTTCCTGAAATATTTAGCTGAGAGAAATATGCATTCAACTCTTACGGTAACAAAACCAATTGCGTAAGAAAAGTATATGACATGGGTAGTGCGGCATTATTTGATGCCGCACTACCCATGTAAATGAATGTAGTCGAATATGGCATATAGCAATATTACATATATTACAGGGCAGTAGGATTTTGTAATGTCATAATCTCAAAAGGGATTGATAAATGAAGGGAATTATAAAAAAGATAACCGCACGAGAAGTATTCACGACTAAAGGCGTGCCGACGATTGAAGTTGATGTGGGTTTGGATGACAAGAGCCTTGGAAGGGCCGCAGCTCCAGGGGGAACATCAAGGGGAGAACACGAATCATTTGATCTGATTGATGGCGATAGATCATACTTTGACGGGAAGGGTGTCACAAAGGCTATCGGGGTCGTGCATGATATCATTGCCAAGAAACTGATAAACCAAAACGCCTACGATCAGGAAAATATAGATAATATATTAATAGAGTTAGATGGAACAGAAGGGAAATCTCACTTAGGTGGTAACACAATCATAGCAGTCTCGATAGCTTGCGCTAAAGCGGCGGCCCAGTCGAGACGTATGGAATTATTCGAGTATCTTGGAGGGGGTAATGAAATACCCTTACCACTTGTTTATGTTATGTTTGGCGGGCCGGCCTATGTGGCTCTTTCGGGGGTCTGTGATTTCCAAGAATATGCACTAATCCCTCTTAAGGCAAAGAATTATAAGGCAGGATATATCTCCACACTCGGTATATATAAAAAACTTTGTGGGATAATGGCAGCAAAGACAGGACAGGGGACAGCGCATTATTCAAAAATAGCTGGTATCCCGATTGCACGATTCAATACGAACGAGGAAGCTTTTGCGATTTTAACTCAACTGATAACAGATGAAGGTTATGAGCCCTGGGATGAATTTGGCATTCATGTAGATATTGCGGCGAATCAACTGTACCGTGATGGATTGTATTATCTTGACTGCAATAAAATGATTTTCTCAAGAGACCAAATGATAGAATGGCTTGTGAAGTTATGTGCTGATTATCCGATTGTGAGTCTTGAAGATCCGTTGTTCGAAGATGATTGGGAAGGGTGGAAAATTCTAACCGAACGTATTGGGAATAAGGTACAAATCCTGGGGGATGATCTTTTTGTGACGAATACAAAACGGCTTGAAAAGGGAATTGTCATGGGAGCCGCAAACGCTATTGTGGTAAAACCTAATCAAGTTGGCACCTTAACAGAGACATTTCAAACAATTAAGACCGCAAAGGCGGCGAGTTATGGTACAGTTGTTTCGCCTCGATCCGGTGAACTTTGGGATCCGTACCTTGTTCATCTCTGTGTCGGACAAAATTTGGGACAGGGTAAAATAGCTGGGGCATATTCTTCTGGCGAAAGCAGCGTTAATGAGCTTATCAGAATAGGTGATTCCCTCGCTGGCAAAGCCGTTTACAAAAATGGAAGTGTATTACCACACAATAGATAATTTTCAATTGCCATGCAGTTGGTTGAAATAAGTTTATACCAAATTCCGATATATGAAGAATTGGCAAGTTCTGAGGGCAGTGGAATACTAACCTTTAATCCTGTTGCAATCTTCCGATGCTTTAAAATACCACGCAATCTGTTGAAAGATACCTAGATGAGACGGTACGGTGCCTCCAGATATTCCAATGTATCTGGAGTGTACATGACACAGAAACGATTTTATCAGTTTGGAAATGGCTTGAAAATACACTATAATCAGGATCCGATCTTGGGGGTAGAGTCCGGAAAACCGAATTGGTTTTTCACTAAAAGGATTTTATCGGGATCCTTGTAAGAAACCTTATCATTGCTACACAATTACCTATTTCACAAAGGAGACCCGACATTGGACTTAAAGATTCCCTACGATGGCTGCTGTGTTACGATAAATATTCCTTTGCCTGATCAAAACATTACCGTTTTACAAGGAAAAGATCCTGCTCCTGCTAAAGATGTTTCAACTCTTACCCAGGAAGCTTTGTCCGCACCTATAGGAAAAAAGAAACTGTCCGAAATCGTTTCTCCCGGTAAAAAAGTGGCTTTACTCTTCGATGATTTCACAAGACTTACTCCTGTTTCAACTATGATGCCTTTTGTTTTGGATGAATTGAAAAGAGGGGGTATCCGAAACGAAGATGTTACGTTAGTGTGTGCAAATGGTATGCATAATCCTGAGTATATGAATCAGGAAAAACTGAGAGAGAGAGTCGGAAGTGATGTGTTCTCAAATTATAAAGTAATATCTCATAATGCTTATGAATTTAATGAATTGAAGTTTATAGGCATTACCGAACAGTTGGGAACCCCTCTGTTTGTCAATAGATTCGTTGCAGCCGCCGATATTAAAGTAACCATAGGAAGAATCGCCCCCCATGGGGATATGGGTTATTCTGGCGGCGCAAAGATGATTATGGCCGGAGTTTCGGGTATCTGGAGCATTATTCATAACCACACGGGTTCATATCCCAGACGAGGTGTTTTAAAAAATCCTTTAAGAGATGACGCTGATGAATGCGCCCGTATGGCAGGCTTAGATTTCATAGTAAATGTTGTCTACAACAGTAAAGGAGAACCATTACAGGTATTTGCCGGCGATCCTTTTGAGGCACGCCTGAAAGGTATCGAATACGGAGATCAACATGTATGGGGAGCGAAAATTCCTCATTTAGCGGACATTGTCATAATGGCACCAGGGATTGGCAAAGATGATTATTTTATGTCTTCAATGGGTGGATTAGGAATAGCGTCCAATTGCTTAAAAGAAGACGGGACTATTGTTGTCGTTGCATCGTGCAAAAAAGGTTGGTCAACAGAGGAATATCTCGAGTCAGGATGGCACGTGTCAAAAGACCTGCTGAATTATGATTATCCACATCTTATGTGGTTATTGGCTTCAAGAGCTTGGCAGGAGCCACACCTCCAATATCAAGCACTGGTATATTATGTCAATCATATAGCGAAAACATGTCATGACTACGAAGTAGTGCTCGCCGGAGCGAAGGGGATTTCACGAGATGAGGCACAGAAGCTTAATATGAGATGTATACAGTCAATTGAAAAGGGGCTTGATTACGCAATCAGAAAGCAGGGTAAAAAAGCTAAAATAATTGTCATACCAGATACCTATACATTACCTTTGGAACAATATCATACCTGTTGTTAAATAATGATACTGCTTCGACGAGAAGTAAAAAATACAGAAAAAAAGAAAGATACCATGATAATTAAGAATCGAGCTGAACTTCTTTCACACGGCAATATGAAAGGGCGGAAAATTGCACTTGATATTATTGATTCCACCATGGAAGCAATAGATGCGTGTTGTCTGGCAAAAAACTTAATAAAAATAGAAGATAATATTTTAAAGATATCAAATACTCTGACGTATGATTTGTCAGAGATCAAGAATATTTATGTTTTAGGTGCAGGAAAAGCGGTTATACAAATAGCACAGGCGTTGGAAGAAATCCTCGGAGATAGAATAACCCAGGGCATTGTTGTTGAAAAAAAAATGGGTACTATGGAAAAGGGTCTTGAAAGAATCAAAAAGTTGCAAAGAATAGAAGTCTTTCAAGGCGGACATCCAATCCCTGATGAAGTTGGTCTGAGAGGAGCCAAGAAGATTCTCGAAATATCAAAAAAAGCACAAAAAAGAGATTTAGTATTCTTTTGTGTTCAAGGTGGATGTACCAGTTTAACAACATTACCTATCAATGGAATTGATCTGGAAGACATACAAGCAACCAATGACCTGCTTTTAAATTCTGGTGCCGATGTTAAAACAATTAATACGGTGAGGGCAGCAATAACGCAACTCAGCAGAGGACGACTGGCCCAGTACATATATCCTGCTGCAATTATAAATCTCGTTGTCAATGATTACGTATGGAATTATCCCATAACATCCGAAGACGGTTATACTTGGGGATGGGGCCCGACGGTACCCATCTTGGGATATCATGATATTGATGATGCAAACACAATCATTCATAACTTAAAGAAAAGCTCACTATGGAATGACATCCCGTATAGCGTAAAGAACAGATTGTTACACTTTAACCCACTGCTTGGTTCGATGACGGTGACTGATTATGAAAATATGGGCATTAATTACCATACGTTCATACTTGCAAATCCAGAAACCAGTGCATGTGCTGCAAAAACAGCCGCTGAAAAAATGCTTGGCTTGAACTCGATGATTCTCTCTACAACATTGGAAGGGGAAGCAAAAGAAGTCGGTATTATGCTTGCCGGTATAGCAAAGGAAATAGCCAAAAACGGAAGGCCTCTCAAAGTGCCTTGTGTAGTGATCACCTCTGGTGAAAAAACGGTTACCATACCCAATAAGCATGGATCGGGTGGACGCAATCAAGAGACAGTTTTAAGCGCCGTACTCAAAATCCAAGAATCCAATAATATTGTTATTGCCTCTATAGGAACAGACGGAACTGATGGGCCAACATCTATTGCCGGTGGCATTGTAGATGGGTACACATTACACAGAACTATGGAGAAAAATATTGATATTTCTCAATGCTTACATGATCATGATTCTTCGTATGCTTTGATAAAACTGGGGGATGCGATCTTCTTTAATGAACCGGGCAATAATGTGTGTGATCTATCTTTAATCGTAGTAACGGATTGATGTATGGTTGCCTAAATAAACTGACATAAAAACACTATAGAAATCGAAACACTTAGGGAGATCGGGGTTGGTTGATCCGATCCCAGCCAAATATGGCTCAAAGGACCGTTCAACGGTTGCCCCTTCATCTTTCTTATTATTTCGTACCGAAGAGCGAAATGAGTGAGCAGACAACAAATCTTACAAATTATCCAACAGATATGGTACTATAAATGAGTGAATTATCGGATATGTTCACTTTTGAAGAATCCTCTATCTTTTACTATGGATGGATCGTTGTTCTCCTCTCTTTCTTTGCCTGTTTTATCGGGTTTGGTCTTATATATTCTTTTGCAGTCTTTTTTAAACCTCTATCTGCGGAATTCGGATGGAGTCGGGCTCTCATATCCGGAGCTTTCAGCTTTTATGCTATCTTACATAATATTATGGCCTTCTTCGCCGGAAGGGCTCTGGATAAAGTTGGCCCCCAGAAAATATTGACCGTTGCCGGCATATGCCTTGGATCTTCTATGATCATTATGAGCCACGTACATTATGCGTGGCAACTATATGTGTACTATGGAGTCTTCTTTTCAATGGGAATTGCTTGCACCTATGCACCAGTAATAGCAACTGTTTCAAGGTGGTTTATAACAAAAAGAGGGATGGCCATTAGTCTTACGGCCACCGGTATTGGATGTGGCGCGCTCGTTTTCAATCCCCTTTGTGCTTGGTTGATTGCGTCCTATGGATGGAGGAATACATATGTTATTTTGGGAATTACTACTTGGGTTGTTTTTATTCCAATTATAATGTTTGTTAAAAAAAGTCCCTACGAACAATCTCCACATTACTCGATACAAGATTCTCTAAATATCACCCTTGCTGATGCCATCAAGACACGAACTTTCTGGGCATTATCACTTTCGTGGCTCTTCATTGATATCGCCTTGTTTACTATTATGACTCATATCGTCATGTTGACCTCAGATCGAGGAATGACATTGATTATGTCAGGAAGTATAGCAGGAATCATAGGTGGGTCCAGCTTGCTCGGGAGAATTTGTGGAGGTTATTTCTCGGATAAGTTTGGAAGGAAAAATATTTATATTTTTTCGTTTATTGGTCAATTAGTTACCCTTGTCTGGCTTTTATTTGCAACAGAAGTATGGATGCTTTTTGTATTCGCAATCATCTTTGGTATAATCTATGGGGTATGGGCAGGTATTATAGGAGCCTTCCCGGTAGACTATTTTGGGTTTAAGTATGCAGGAGAAATCATTGGTTTTATAGTAGTATTAGTAGGGATAGGCGTTGCAATCGGTCCTTATCTTGCGGGAGTGATTCACGATGTCACTAGATCGTATAATTATGTTATTGGAATGTGTATCATGGCAACATTTGCAGCCATAGTTTCTGCTTTATTTTTGCAACCGGTTGTCAATACAAAAAAGAAAACACTCTAGATAACAAAGAGGGGAAAATAAGATTACTGAAGGTAAGCATATGAAATATGTGATTATATCGCCTGATGTATAAGATGAAGCAACATAATGTAGCATACAACATGATGCAGTAACGGTTCATGAAGTGCATAACTAACTGTGCTCATTGACTTGTTGTGTATGTGGTAGCGATTCTTTGATGCATCGAATCGTAGTTGACGATATCTATTGCTAGTTTTGTGTTTTTTGATTTATATATGACTCATTACTAGATAACTATTTGTAGGGGAGATGTAACATCTTGTTATCGCTCATACTATTTAGATTACGCATCTTGGCACATCTTTTGCTTTGGACGATGTTTGACTGTCTGTTGTCATCAGCGTCAAGGTATCTTGGAAATGTTGTGATTATCGGGATGGAATTACGGAGCTTCCTCCCTATATCTCAATACGAGAAGATAAAAAATACAAGAAGGAGGTAATTGGCTGTGTCAGATTACGTGAAGATGTGTGAGATCAACAATCCCGGTGAACCGGAATTTCTACAGGCTGTTACAGAGGTAGTTGAGTCGGTGGAACCGGTTCTGGAAAAGCATCCGGAGTATCGCAAGGCGAAGATTCTTGAGCGTATGATGGAACCTGAGCGGGTTATCATGTTTCGTGTGCCCTGGGTAGATGACAGGGGTGAGGTACAGATCAACAGAGGATACCGGATTCAGATGAACAGCGCAATAGGGCCCTACAAGGGCGGATTTCGGTTTCATCCGTCGGTCAACCTGAGTATTCTCAAGTTTTTGGGGTTTGAGCAGGTCTTCAAAAATGCACTGACAACCCTGCCCATGGGAGGGGCGAAAGGGGGATCTAATTTTAATCCCAAGGGGAAATCAGACACCGAAGTGATGCGGTTCTGTCATAGCTTTATGTCGGAGATATTCAGACACATTGGTCCTGACACGGATGTTCCGGCCGGGGATATCGGAGTCGGCGCCAGGGAGATCGGTTTCTTATTCGGTATGTACAAAAAACTACGCAATGAGTTTACGGGTGTTTTGACGGGAAAGGGCCTTACCTGGGGCGGAAGTCTGATCCGTCCTGAGGCCACGGGATACGGTGCGGTATATTTTGCCGCGGAGATGCTTACTACCCGCAACGAGACACTTGCCGGGAAGACCTGCTTGGTATCCGGTTCCGGCAACGTGGCACAGTTCGCCGTAGAGAAGATCCTTGAGCTGGGAGGCAAGGTGGTAACCTTATCGGATTCATCGGGATATATATACGATGAGGAAGGTATAGACCGCGACAAGCTGGATTTTGTCATGAGACTCAAGAATTTCAAACGTGGTCGTATCGCGGAATATGCCGACGAATATCCCGAAGCGGTATATACGCCTGTCGATTCTTCTCTTGGTTACAATCCTCTCTGGAATCACGAGGCGGATTGTGCATTCCCCTGCGCGACACAGAATGAAATCAATGCGAAAGACGCAAAGAATCTGATAGCGAATAAAGTACACCTGGTCAGTGAGGGTGCGAATATGCCGACGGTACCGGAAGGGATAGAGACCTTTGTAGATGCCGGCATACTGTATGCGCCGGGAAAAGCGGCGAATGCCGGAGGAGTTTCGGTTTCCGGTCTTGAGATGGCCCAGAACAGTATGCGTTTAAGCTGGGACCGTGAGGAAGTGGATACCTATCTGAAGAGGATCATGAAAAGTATCCATACGGCCTGTATCGAAGCTGCGGAAGAGTACGGCACACCGGGCAATTACGTCAATGGTGCTAACATAGCCGGCTTTATCAAGGTAGCAGAAGCGATGATGGCCCAGGGTATTGTGTAACAGGAAACTGTAATCGAATATCTGAAATACGTGGCGATTCCCTGCGTACGTTCGAGGGAATCGCCACCAATACTGCCGCTCGCGGTATTGATTTAAACCCCTCGCAATACATAAAGGAAGGATCTTCGATATATACCTTCCCCATAGTTGCACTGGTGGTGAGATGACTCTCCATGTTGTAACCCTTCGTCATCTCACGAACCTTGTAACCATCAATCCGAGTGTGAGAAATCGTAAATCAGAAGTTGCACTGAAGCTTCCATTATGCATAGATGAATATTGAAGACGGATTGGTTCTGAGAAATAGGTAATCGTTCATGTCTGGCATCGATGGCCTCTGGGGATAGGAGTTGAGTGACGGTCACTCGGTTCCCGTGAAATAATATCTTGTTGAGGTAATCCTAATGAAAACACATGGCAAAATCATAGCGTGTACAGTCCTTGTATTAATTTTCCTTTATTCATACGGGATGGGTAACGTTCATTTCGGTGCAGAAGGGCCGAAAGTATCTAAAAAAATAATTTGGGGCTGGAATGTCCAGAATATTGCCTGTGCGGCATCGGAGAGGCAACATCCGGCCGGTGAGTATGAAGTGGACAATGAAGGTGTAAATGATCAGATTGGTAATTCCGGGATACAAGACGAGGGACTGATTACTCTGCTGCGGATAGTATCGGTAGCCGCCATGTCGTTTTTCCTTGTCTGGTATATATGGAGGAGGCTGAGATTGTGAGAGAAAACAAGGGGTGAACAATACGAAGAAAAGACAAAGAGATTACAGACGGGCATAATTATCAGGATAAAAATGTTCAAGAATTTCTCTTCTCGAGTAAGCCTCCCGTTAATTTTTTTAGGATGTTGGAAGTAGTTGCTAAAATGAATGAGCTCCTTTTTTCTGTGCACAAAAGGACAGAATCGCGTCTTCTTATGTCACATATTTATAATGATTGTGATGAGCTTCTTGGCTTTGCCATTGAACTAACTAGGGGAAAGCACTGCTCGGTATTGTTAGATAGGTATGATTTTATAGAGGCGTGATGTTCTATGTACTTCCGATATTCTTGCCCCTATTACTGCAGAACTATACAATTATATAGGGATATTTCTCTGTATGCCAACTAGGATTTACTTTCCCGTCGTATGTTATCGTTCAATTCACTTCACTAATAAAAAAACATAATAAAACTATTTTGAGTATTCATTAAAAATGAATCTCAAATATTTTCTTGACAAGGGGGGGGATTTATGAATTAATAACGATCGTTCGTAATGATAACAAGTGTTCGTTATACGACGTGGTTGATGAATGCTTACTTAAAGGAATGAAGTGGGCGTGGAGGTACAACAGAGAGTGCCCACGGAAATGGCGCTTCCGGAATGCTGAAAAAATATTTGTGTATGAGGTATTAAAGAGGGGCTGCGATTGGGGGAGGTGATGCGTAAAAGAATTCGCGTAAGTTTGTTATATCGAAAGTACTAAAATTAACACAAAAAATGGAGGCTCAAAATGGAAATGTGTACATTCACTAAAAAATCATTAAGATTGTTGAGTATGTCTCATGCTCTGATTCTCCGAAGCTGGCTCAGAACCAACTCTAGCCTCAGACGAGGGATGGGTAGGGGGGGCTTTCTTGTTCCTTTATTTTTGATAGTATCAATCTTTTTTGTATTCTCAGTATGTTCTCAGGCGGACGCCTCAAAAGGTGTAATAAAAGCCAAGGTAACGCACTGTTTTGCTCCAGACAGTATCTTTGGTAAACAGCCGGTCATTCTAAAGGAGCACATTGAAAAAGCAACCGGCGGCAGGGTCCAGGTAACAGTTTATCCATCAGCTACAATGTTTGCAACCGGTGCGGAAGAAGTTCAGGGTTGTATGTCGGGTATGATTCAGTTCGGTTATTTCAATATCAACCACCTTGCCGCGTACGATGGCCGCTGGAATTGTCTTACTGCTCCAGGCGTTATAAACGGTTGGGCCGGAATGCAGGAATTTACCAAGTCACCAATTTACAAACAGATGAATGAAGACCTTGCTAAAAAGACAGGGGCAAAGATTTTGTACTGGGCGTTTGATATTCCCTATGGAGATATTCCTTGGAATACCAAGCGGCCTCTTGTTACTCCCCAAGATTGGAAGGGATTGAAACTCAGGTCGGCTCCTTCCTACATCCAGACGGAGGCCATTAAGGCATTTGGCGCTAGCCCGGTCGTATTGCAGACTGCCGAAGTATTGGCCGCTCTGAGTCAGGGTGTTGTAGATGGGGGTCTTATCACACCAGCAACAGGCATAACAGCTTGGTCAGCAAAAGAAACGTGTCCTTATTTGACTATTCCCTATGGCGGATGGGCCTTTACCAACATGTTCGTAGGATTTCTTGTTAATGTTCAATGGTGGGACGATCTCCCTCAGGAGGTAAGAGATGCGATCACGGCTGAAATACCGAATGCTGCCCGCCACAATCAGGATACCGTGCAGGCTGCTTCCGATAAGCTATTAAAAGAATACGAAAGTATCCCCAAAAATACAGTTACTCGTCTTACCAAAGAACAAACACAAGTATGGGAGAATATACTACAAAAAGAGGTGCTGCCCAAAATAGCAGAAAAATTCAATGGAAAGGCTATTTTTGAGCAGGCTAAACAGTATAGGCCTTGATGAAGGTGCCTTGCTGCACCGTCGTGATGGGTTGCCATATGAATAGTGGTAAATGGATACGGTTAATACACTAAACAAAAACCCGAAAAACGAGGTTTTATAGGTGTGGGAGTCTATTGAGGCGGCGATATGGTATCGAATTGCGATTACCCCAAGATGGTTGTTCTCAAACGGAAATGTTCGTTATCTGGGTCATGCCATATCGTCGCCGTATCCTTCATTCCTATGTGCCGAGTGACTAGAAGAAACAGTTTATTTTATCTTCGTGCCCATTTCGTTTCCGTAGTTAGGGTTCAATGGAAGTAACTCATTCGATAGATGAAGTGGTAAGTATCCGGAGATTCAAATTACGCATTCTGTGGTGTTGACACGTGTAAGAAGTTCAATCGCTGGATATTATACAGATCTTGTTTACTGTCGCCAAGGATTGTATCGGAAGTATTAGCATCGGTGCAAGTAAATCTCGGAGGTAAGAATAGATGTCGGTTATAAAAAAAGCGAATAACATACTGGATAACATATTCGATACCCTCACTACAGTTGTATCAAGTGTTTTCATTTTAGTTGTTACCGGGCTAGTTTTTGTTGAAGTGATCAGTCGTTATGTCTTCGGAAAAAGCTTCAGCCAGATATCTGAGTACAGCATTTTTCTGTTTGTCTGGATGGTATTTCTTATGATGGGGAAAGTTTTAAAAGAGAAAAGGCATATAAGTATCGCTCTTCTTCCTGATTATCTCGAAAGCAAACGGATGTGGCGTTCAAAGGGTATAGTCAATATTTATATAAACACGACGATAGTATTGTTTTCGGTAGTTTATTTGTATCTCGGCATACTCGATACAATCGTTTATTACAGGGTTGGCTACCACTCAACCCTTGATTATGTTCCATTTTACTGGATATGGCATCTTGCCTTCCCGATTGGGTTGTTCGTACTCTTGTTCTACTCCGTAAGGGGGTTGATCAGTTCAATTAAAGAAATATCAAAAGGAAGGGAGAGCTAGTTGTGGATTGGATACTTTTGATTGGTGTTGTGATCACATTTGCATTGTTTCTGACAGGATCCCCTATTTTTGTGGCATTGGGGATCGGCAGTGCATTCTTGACCCAGTTCGCTTTTGGCATGCCACCTCATACATGTGCACACATGGTTGTTCAAGGTATCAGCAGTTTCACTATGCTGGCCTTGCCTCTGTTTGTATATATGGGTGAAATTTTTCTGGAAGGAGGTGCTGCCAAAGCGCTTTTTGATGTCATGAAGGTGACCTTTGGCAGAATACCCGGTGGGTTAGGTATCGCCACGGTTGTAGCGGCAGGTTTTTTTGCTGCTATTTGTGGCTCTGCTGCCGCATCTATCGCTACTATTGGAATCATTATGATACCTCAAATGCTCGAAGAGAACTATGACGAAGGCTTTGCTGGTTCCGTAGTATCCGTTTCGGGAACATTGGGTAATATTATTCCTCCCAGCATGTTTTTTATCATTTATGGCGCTCTAGTCGAACAGAACGTGGCAACGTTATTTGCCGCGGGTATGCTTCCCGGTATACTAACCGTTGGGATAATGGTTGTATGTGCATACATTATTGGTAAAAGGAAAGGATACATCTTATCTGCCGAAATTTCCCCCCATGAAAGGCGTGATATAATAAAGCGCTCTGTTCCTGCTCTCATAATGCCGGTCATTGTACTGGGAAGCATATATGCTGGAATCGCCACACCTACCGAGGCAGCAAGTGTAGCCTGTGTCTATTCCTTGATTATTGGGGTTTTTTTCTATCGTGGACTCAACTGGCAAACTTTTTGGAATGCTACCAAGAGAGCTGCAAATACCATAGGTTCGGTTATGATTATGGTCGCCGGTGGGATTTTGCTGGGACGGATGTTTGTACTGGCGGAATTTCCACAGAAGATTCTCAATTTGGTTATGACCGCATCGCTTAGTCCGTTAGCATTCTTATTACTGGCAAGTATAGTAATCATTATTTTGGGTACATTTATGGAGTGTATTCTCATGCTATTTGTGTGTGTTCCGCTTTTCTATGCTTCTGTCATGGCACTCGGCATATCCCCTATACACTTCGGTGTTGTTCTCGTTGTTGGCATTATGGTTGGCCAAAATACTCCCCCCATGGCGGAAAGCATATTTATTGCCAGTGCCGTTGGAAACATCCCTGCGGCAGCGATAACCAAAAGCATTCTGCCTTTTGTATTGTGTATAGCATTGGTTTTCTACCTTACTATCTTTTTCCCAGAGCTTAGTCTCATTATACCGAGATCTCTGGGACTGGTCCTACCCTGATTCTGGATATGAGTAAAAGGAAATATTCCGAGGAGGCATAGAAATATGATGTACGGATGGTTCGGGAAAATGCTTCGAGTCGACTTGAACAGTGGTGAATGTTCTGATCAGGAGTTGGATATTTCGATTCTGAAACAATATATAGGAGGGCGCGGATTGGCAGCAAAACTGCTATTAGAGGAAATGTCTCCCTCTACGCATCCCTTCAACCCTGAAAACAAACTGATCTTTGCCACCGGCCCCCTCACCGGTACAGGAGCGCCCGCAAGTGGTCGGTATATGGTGGTAACGAAATCCCCACTCACTGGTGGTATCATTTTCTGTAATTCCGGCGGCAAATTTGGAACCAGACTAAAGTCCACAGGGTATGATCTCGTTGTTATTGAGGGCCGTGCTGCAGAACCGGTTTACTTGTCCATTACGGACTCAGGGGCTCATCTGAAGCCAGCTACTCATTTGTGGGGTAAGAACGTCACAGAAACCGACGATATACTCCGCAGTGAGTTCATGGATGCTCGTATGGCAAAGAAAAGTTCTATTGCCTGTATTGGAATAGCTGGTGAGAAAAAGGTTCTGTATGCCGCTGTGATGAACGATAAATATCGGGCTGCGGCCCGTGGTGGAATTGGAGCCGTAATGGGCTCCAAGAATTTAAAGGCAATTGTCACATGTGGAACAAAAAAGATTCCCTTGTCCGATGAGACAATGTTTAAGGAAAGTGTAAAACGAGTAAGAGATATGCTCCTAGCTTCAGACAACATGAAAGTTTTGTCAGACAAGGGCACTCCGTTTCTTGTTGATCCAGTCAGTGCGGCAGGCATAATACCCACCAGAAACTTCCAAACAGGCGTTTTCGAAGAAGCGGAAAGGATAAATGCCACAGCAATACAACAATCGGTTCTTACAGGGAGAAAAGCGTGTCTGTCTTGCCCGCTGGCATGCGGACGGGTAACACAGGTAGAAAATGAAGGAGAGATTCTAAAGGGAGAAGGCCCTGAGTACGAAACTATAGCTCTACTTGGACCAAATTGCGGTATAGGAGACCCTCTGATGATAACCAGAGCCGGCTACCGGTGTAACGAATTGGGCTTGGACACAATGTCTACCGGAGGAACTATAGCCTGTGCGATGGAGTTGTATGAAAGGGGTTTTCTGCCATATGAAGACATTGGTTTTTCGCTTAATTTCGGTGATGGCGAAGCTATGATAAAACTAATCGATATGATTGGTGAGAGAAAGGGCTTTGGTGATGTTCTTGCCGAAGGATCATATCGCCTGGCGGAAAAGTATGGACATCCAGAGCTTGCCATGACCAGCAAGAAAATGGAAATGTCAGGCTATGACCCTCGTGGTCTTAAAGAAAAAGGGCTTGGCTACGCCACTTCCAATCGGGGCGCCTGCCATATGCGCGGTCGAACATTTGGTCAGGAAATGGTGGACCGTTTTGATTATAAAGACAGAGCGGCTCTACTCATGGGGGGGCAGGATTATCTCACTGTACTGGACTCCTGTGGTGTTTGTTGTCTTATCCGCGGTGTTGTGAAAGTTGAAAATATGCTTCCGATTATTGAGGCTGCAACCGGTGCGGGATACGATGCGAAAAGTTTGATGAAGGCTGGAGAAAGGATATGGAATGTAGAGCGATTATTCAATCAAAAAGCAGGCCTTACCAGTGCAGATGATTCTCTACCAAAGAGGATGTTGACAGAGCCGATGCCAGAAGGACCCAGTAAAGGTCAGGTAGTAGAACTCAATAAAATGATTACTGAATATTATACTGTTAGGGGCTGGAATAGCGATGGAAGTATTCCGATTAATAAACTTGTGGAGTTGGATATTTGTCCACAGATCGATTGATTTGTTCAGAGAGAAAGAACCGGAGACACTAAATCGTATAACAAAGAATCTGTATTTCAAGTAAATGATTTTGAAAGGAGAAACAATGACAACTACTTTGCGTAGCTTTAGTTTTTCGATACCTCGAACCTTGATGGGGATTGGTGCTGGAGAAGAGTTAGGGCCAATAATTTCAGAGGTCCATGCCAGAAAACCACTTATTGTTACAGATGAATATCTATCGAAAACGTCTCTGGTTGAAGCGCTTGTAGCCCCACTCAAAAGAGAAGGCCTTCAGTTTGGCATATTTGACGGTTGCAAACCCGATGCTCCCTTTAGTACGGTGGAAAAGTGCAACAGGATGTTTGGAGAAGGTGAGTACGATTTGCTAGTTGCATTCGGCGGTGGCAGCGTTCTCGATACTGCCAAGGCAGTTAGTGTAATTGCTGCAGGGCAAGGTCATGCTCTCCAAGATTGTTTGGGGCAATATAAGGTCAATTGGACGGCAGTTCCCACTATACTGATCCCCACTACATCTGGAACAGGATCGGAATGGACTTGGGTTGCGATCGTAACTGACGATTCGATCGGTATTAAGCGTTCCATATATAGCTATTCCCTCCGTCCGTTGGCAGTTATTGTCGATCCGTCATTCACTGCCGACCTCCCTCCCCGGATAACTGCTGAAACCGGCATGGATGCCCTTATCCATGGCATAGAAGGATATACATCATGGAAGGCAAATATTGTTTCAGATATGTTTGCAGAGAAGGCCATCAGGCTTGTTTCCGATAATCTTCGTTTTGCCTATGGTCAAGGTAAAAAGAATATGGAAGCACGATACAACATGGCTGTAGCTGCATCATTGGCATTTAGCTTCATCTTCAGCGGACTCGGGTTATCTCATGCTATGGCTTACCCTCTCCAAATGATGTCACACATATCACATGGTGCATCCTGTTCCATAATGATGCCTTATGTAATGGAGTTTAATCTGCCTGCAAGTCGGGATAAATTTGCTGTAATAGCTGAATTAATGGGAGAGAAGATAGAGGGGTTATCATTGAATGCCAAAGCGCAAAAGGCGATCGATGCCGTGGTACAATTATCCAAGGATGTCGGTATGCCCCAAAGGATGCGAGACGTTGGGATAAGACGAGAGGATATTCCCGATTTTGTTGAGAATGTTTTGGAATTCCAACCTCATGTTATTGATGTCAATGTGCGAAATGCTGAGAAGAGCGATTTGGCCAAAATATTTGAGGCTGCCTGGTAATCTGAGGAGACATCACGAGATGTGCAGGCAAAGACCGCAATGATCTTTTTCAATCGTTTCAAAGAGGGTACAGTACGCTGGTGTTGCACACAGGATATCATTAAGGGTTGTTGTAATCCAGGGAGTTAAGGCCGGTCCTTTCTTGATACTACACCGTTTTGATGCGACCTTAAAAGCAAGTTGATATGGTTCCCAGATCCCTTGCTGCTTTAATGGTATCGATAGTAATAGTACTATAATTTT
The DNA here is from genome assembly GCA_036825195.1 of Syntrophales bacterium. Taxonomy (GTDB): domain Bacteria; phylum Desulfobacterota; class Syntrophia; order Syntrophales; family UBA2210; genus UBA2210. Next base: position 121,536 of record DAISYQ010000004.1, on the reverse strand, counting down.
TTGGTGGGGGTAGTGTTAGATCGGAGTCGGGAACGATTGTAAGTTGGGTGGTAGATGTGAACCACAGCCGGTGAATGTACCAGAAAGGCAGTGTTTCATAGGTAATTTTGATAGTTATTTCACAAACAATAAATAAAGATACTCGGCGAAACGGGACCTTTAACATAGAGAAGCGAGGTACAGATGGGAACAATAAAAACAACAATAAAAAATGAGGCATTGGTTCTTGAAAAAAGACGACAGATCGTAAAAGAAGTCGGAAAGCTTTTTTTTAAACAGGGGTTTGATCGAACCAGTATGCGGGAAATTTCCCGTGCAACTGGTGTAACAATTGGCAATCTTTATGATTATATAGGGAAAAAGGACGATTTACTCTACCTGGTGCACGACTATATGATAAAGGGAGTCTATAGAGCCCTCTATGAAACTGAAAAAATGGAATGGAGGGGTTTGGATGAATTTCGATCGACCATTAGAGCTTTTCTCGGACAATCTCTGGAATTCAAAGATGAGATCCTCTTAACCTACAGACAAACCTGGTTGCTCGAAAAGCCAGAACGGAAATCGCTTCTTGCACAGGAAAGCGAGAAGGTCGACAAGATCAAAAAGCTCCTTGATCAGGGAGTTCAGGAAGGTGCTTTGCATATTGAGAATACAGAGATTGTTGCCAACATTATTGTATATTTGGTCGCCATGCTTGCCTTGAGAGGATGGAATATGAAGCAATACGAGGGAGATGAGATAGTTGATACGCTGACCGATTTCATTATGAAAGGGGTGGCCTGAGAAACGGCCGCTTTACGATGCCTTTATAGATATAAGATTGTATGTTTCACAATATGCTCCTCGTGAGATAGATTGTTGAAAAATAATATATTTCTTGAGGTTAGGGAGATAGAGGTTCTCGGTGTTGTCTGGTTCACTTATCGTTATGGATAAAGAAATCAGTACAAACACAATCAGTTGAGATTTTCATCCATCTGCGCGAGACCAGAAAACTTGGATGTCTTACGAAACTGATTCATCGTATCCTCCTTTCCGGAGTTTTGGTTCCCGAATGATTCCATGGAGCAAAAAGCAACCGATTGTATGGACTATTGTTTGTGCTATTTAATTTTCTCAGTTTCAAAAGGATATCAGGTAGTTCGAGTACACGCTCATGAATGGGATACGATTGGCAATCGACCATAACCTGTACAATAAAATCTTTATAAGGGGATAACTGCATGGCTACACGAGAAGAAAAAATTACCTCTTGTCATATTTGCCCGAATCACTGCTATTTTAATGTTACCATTGAAGATGGAAAGGTAATCGATATCAAAGGTGCTGCGGGCTATCCTGTTCATATTTGTTCGGTTCAGAAGGGAGCGGATCATTTGATAGGAACGATCGAAAGCACGGACCGACTGACAAAACCGCTCAGGCGAGTAGGGGAAAAAGGTTCAGGTCGATGGAAAGAGATTACTTGGGATGACGCCTTGGACGAGATAGCCGACAAACTGCTTGAGGTAAAAGAAAAGTATGGTCCTGAAAGGTTGGTAATGATTCTTGGTGAACCGAAGGGTATGGAATTCGCAATGGGGCAGAGATTCGCTTCGGCCTTTGGTTCCCCCAATACCGTTACGCCAGGTAATTACTGCGGTGTGCAGTGTACTGAATCATGTAGTTTTACGTTTGGGTCCCGCTATATACAATCTAGGATGGAAGGCGAGCCCAGATCAATGGTCATTTGGGGTGCAAATCCGGCTCATTGTGGAGGGACCTTTAACATGATTGGCCGGTACGATATGAATCGCTGTATAACGAATGGCATGAAGGTGATCATCATCGATCCGAAAAATATAGAGTTATGGCCGGAAAAAGCTATGCATGCCTCGGACTGTGATTATTGGCTCAAGCCGCGACCAAACAGTGATGGTGTCTTGGCGATGGGACTGAATAAAGTTATTATCGAAGAAGGCCTGTATGACAAGAAATATATAGAAGAATGGACAATTGGATTTGATGATATTGTTGAAGAATGTAAAACATTTACCCTGGATGAGGTTGCTGATCTGACATGGGTGCCCAAAGAGCAGATTATCGAGGTGGCGCGAGTTATTGCAGCGAATCCGCCCAGTGTTATTGCTACGGGTAATGCATTGGAAGGTAGTGTGGCATCATTTCAGACATTGCGGGCCATCAATGTTATCCGAGGCCTTACGGCAAACGTCAATACACCCACAGCAGGTTTTTGTGAGATTGAATGTGCAAAATACAGGCGCACGGGTTCATTCATGATCGGTGATATGAAAGACGTTTTGCGCAAGTATCCTCGAAGCCCTGAACGAACTATAGGCGGGTTTGAAACCGGAATGGCAGCACGTTTCGGGTATGTCCCAACTCAGGCGTTGGTGAGGGCTTTATTAGAAGAGGACCCATATTTACCCAAAGTTGGGATTGGATATGTCAACAATCCACTTATTACGTATCCTGATTCGCGGGCTACGGCAGAGGCATTCAAAAAATTTGAGCTTTTGGTTTTTTCGGAACTCTTTCCAACGGCCACTACAAATATTGCGGATATTGTTTTACCTGCAGCAAACATGCACGAACACGAGACGGTGGGATACTGGCCGGCATGGCATGGTGGGATTCGAGCAAATCCCAAATTAGTTGATCCGCCTGGCGAGGCGTGGTCTGACATGAAGTTTATTAATGAATTGGCCAAAAGAGTCGGGTTAAATGACTATTTCTGGGACAATGAGGAGCAGATTCTGGATTACGTCTGTGAACCTCTTGGGCTTACCTGGAAGAAATTCCGCGACGAAGTACATCATGTCTCCGGGAAATGGAAATACGACCCAGAAAAGGTGGTAGGGTATGGTACGCCTTCCGGGAAGGTAGAACTGCGCTGTGATACACTGAAAAAATATGGTGCTGATCCTGTGCCGCGATTTAAGGAGGTAAAAGCGCCTCTGAAGGGACTTTTTAACATGACAGAGGAATACCCTCTGATTATGACAGACTATAAAAGTGAAATCATGATGCTTTCAGGATACAGGTGTGTCGATCGTTTAATGAATAAATCATTGCCGCCAACCACATATCTAAATCCTGATACTGCAAAGGAATACGGCATCGAGGATGGCGACTGGATCTGGATCGAAACATACCGTGGCAGGATGAAACAGCAAGCCAGACTCCAAGAAGGCACACATCCCAAAGTTGTTAATGTGGAGTTCGGTTGGGGAGACTGGGTGTACCCTGATGCAAACCAGAATCTGGTAACCGATTACCGTAAGCCATGGGATGATGATACGGGTTCGTGCACGATAAGAGGATATGCCTGTCGGATCTACAAAGCGAAGAAAGAGAAATGATTGCCATGGAGAAATTAATAGATAAGAGAGATCTGGAAAAGTTCTTTAATGACTTGAAGGAAGAATATGAAATTATTGGCCCAACGTTGAAGGGAGGGGGAACTGCACAATACAGCTATACAACCTTCGCACCTATCAATAAATTTGAAGAATTGATGCTGGATTACACAACCACGATGGTTTCTCCTAAGAATATTTTTTTCCCCAATAACCAAGTGCTGTATAAATTTGAAAAAGATTCGGATGGCAATATAACAGTTGAGGATGTTGGTGATGAATGGAGGGAGAAAAGGGTTTTCTTTGGAATGCATCCATGTGATATTTCAGCACTACTTCGGATCGATAAGGTGCTTCTTGAGGAAGATTTCGACGATAAAAGATACCGTAACAAGAGAGAGAACTGTATCATTATTGGTATAACCTGTAATGAGCCCCATCAGACCTGTTTCTGCAGCACATCCGGAGCAGGTCCTGATATCGAGATTGGGTATGATCTCCTTTTTACCGATATCGGTGAATACTATTTTGTGAGGGCGGGGACCGATATTGGTGAGAAATTGCTCAGCTCCGATTACTTCAAAAAAGCGAGCAGAAAGGACAAGGAAAAACGAGATAATCAAATTGAGATGGTGAATAACGCCCTCCCAGAGAAACTTGATATAGAGAAGATTGCGCAGAATATATCGGATTGTGACCTCGATACACTTTTGTCTGAATTTACAAACCAATGCTTTACTTGTGGAGCCTGCAATATGGTTTGTCCTACCTGCCACTGTTTCAGTGTCGTAGAAAGGGTAAATCCGGAGCGCACCAAGGGGAGCCGGAACCTGACCTGGGATTCCTGTCATTATGAGAAATTTGCAACGATGGCCGGCAATGTAAATGTCAGACCGGATGTTAAAGACAGATTCAGACATCGGGTACTAGACAAATTTTATTACGATGCAACCAGATATGGAACGGCCTTCTGTGTGGGCTGCGGCCGATGTCGGGATTTCTGTCCCGGACACATGAGCATCCGAGACGCTGCAAAGAAAATACAGGAGGGGTAGGAATGAGGAATACGTTTATTCCAGAACTGGCTAAAATTAAAGGTATCAAAGATGAAACATCTGATATCAGGACTCTTACCATATCAATGGAAAATCGATTTTTTGACGCAAAACCAGGACAATTTGTCGAAGTTACCTTGTTCGGATATGGCGAATTTCCAGTGAGTGTCGCATCTGTTCTCGGATCGAATGGTAGTTTTCAAACAACCATTCAAGAAAAAGGCAGGGCGACCAATGGAGTCAAAGATCTAGAGATTGGCTCAACTATCGGTATTAGGGGTCCATTTGGGAATGGCTATCCCTTGGAGATAATGAAAGGTAAAGATATCTATATTGTGACCGGTGGTATTGGGCTTGCTGCGGTGTGGTCATTGATTGATGCCCTCATGAAAAGAAGAGACCAGTACGGTAAATTGAAATTATTGCATGGAGCCCGCACACCCGATGATATGATTTATAAAGACTCTTTTGTTTTTAATAAGGTTCAGACAGACAAAAGGGGGATGGAGGCTCTTTTTACAGTCGATAGACCTGATCAAGATTGGCAGGGAAATGTAGGATTGGTTACCGAACTTTTCAATAAGACTGAGATCAGTGCTGGTAATGCCATAGTTGTTATTTGTGGTCCGGGTATAATGATGAAGTTTGTATCGCAAGAGCTCATGAATAAGGGCTTTGGAGTCAGCCAGATAATTCTTTCAATGGAACGCCGTATGCAATGCGGCATGGGAGTTTGCGGGCACTGTATGATCGGCCACAAGCGGGTGTGCTTAGATGGACCTGTTCTTTATTATGGCGAGATAAAGGATACTGTGGACAGGGTGTTCTGAGATTGAGATCGGCGTATAAAAGCTTGACAAGTAGATTGCGGAGAACTGAATAATCCGTTGGGATCAATTGTATCCCGGAGAACTGGCCAATGATCAATTCACATCTAAGGCTTACTGTCGTCGGTTTCTGTCACGTTATCTCAGCAATACGGTCCCCCATCGCAGGGTGGGTTGGCGATCGATAGAGTGAAACAACAGCTCTCAAAAGGGCCACGACTTTTCTCTTCTTGCTTGGTTCTTTTGGTCGCTACCGTGACCTTTAAATCGGTACATCTGATCGTCCTCAGTATACCGACCACGGTGGTGATGAGTTTCAACCACTCGGTACGGAAGAACATTGTACCTAGCAGCATAAAGAGGGACCACTTGTTGAACGTCATATCACTGTATAGCCTGTTGGTCCATATATCTCGCACCACACCCAGGAGGTTCAGAAACCTTCGCTTGTAGTGGATTAACACGGGATACCGATTCTGTCATATGTATTGCATAAGGAAGATTACCCAATAGCGGATTGAATCGTCGGAAGCATCGACGGTGTAACACGTAACCAGTTGTTTATAGACAACATAACCGTGAGCTCATACTATGATGCTTGATAACCATCCGGCACAACCATGAAATGTCCGGCCGTGCCTGGTCCCTCTTGCATACAGGAGAGGTGATTGAGCAGCAGGCATTATACACAATACAGATGGAGGTTTAGCAGTTACTATGTCACAACCAACGAGATACACTAAAGAAATGTTCGACGAGTATTATTCAAACGGATTCTGGACCAAAGATACCACTGCCAGTTTATGGGATAAGAATGCTCGGCTTTATCCTGAAAAAGCGGCGTATATAAGCCCTGACGGGTCACAGCTTTCTTGGTCTGAGGTAAAGAAACTGTCCGATCAGCTTGCATTCCAGATCCGTAAACTTGGAGTTAAGAAGGACGATTTTATCTTCATGCTATTACCCAATTGCGTGGAATCCTATATCTTTCGTGTTGCATGCGAAAAGGCAGGCGTTCTGTGCGGCACGGCCCTTATGACTTTAAGGGAGTGGGAGATTGAACAGATGCTGTCCAGATTCGAAGGGGTGGCAATAGCCATCCCCATCGAGTTCCGTAAATTCGGTTACTATGATGCGGTAGCCGAGATAAAGACACGGCTTCCAAAACTTAAGCACATTATGGTCCTTGGCGATCAGATTCCGGAGGGGACACTATCCATCAATGCCATGATGCATACTCCCATTGAGAAAAAACAACCAATCGATTTTTCCGACACCGCATTTACGGCAGACGAGGTATCGGTTATTGGATTCACAAGCGGTACCACCGGTCTTCCCAAAGGAGCCGAACATACCCAGGTTCAGCGGATATATATGGCCCATCGCCAGGCGGAGGCAATAAAGCTTACCGCAGACGATATGGTGCTCAACATCATAAGCGCTGTGGCGGGGTTGAGCTCTATTGTGTGTTACAATGGTTCAAATGCGTTGTATGGGACTACGAGTATCGTTCAATCAAGATGGAGTGTAGAGTCAACATTGGAATTGCTTGAGAAGTACAGGGTAACGGTTTTGTTGGCCGTGCCGGCTCAGCTGGCAAAGATTGCCAATGCTCCTGAACTCGATAAATACGATTTGCGATCGTTGAGATGTGTCTATACCTCTACCGCTCCACTGCCTCATGCTCTGGCTAAAGAAATCGAAGAGAAACTTGGCTGTATCATTGTCAATCTCTACGGTCAGTTTGATGGTGGTCTCATATCCATAACCAGTGTCGATACTACGGAGTATGCCCGCTACAATACAGTCGGCAAGCCGGTGAAAGGTATGACGGTTAAGATAGTTGACGACGACAGCAATGAAGTCCCCACCGATCAACTTGGCGAAATCATATATACTGGTCCAGGCATAACTGCCGGTTATTATCTTGAGCCGGATTTTACGGAAAATGCAACCTATACCATTGATGGAAGAAAATATATCAAGAGTGGCGATATAGGCAAGGTCGATGCCGACGGTAACATCTATCTCGTTTCTCGGAAAAAAGACGTCATTATCAGGGGCGGCCAAAATGTTTATCCAGCAGAGATAGAGGGTTATCTGCTTATGCATCCCAAGGTTGTGAGTGCGGCAGTGATCCCGATGCCGGATCCAGTTATGGGGGAAAAGGCCTGCGCATATGTCGCGCTTCAACCGGGTGCAGAATTTAGCTTTGAGGAGATGAAGGAGCTTTTTGACTCTAAGAAGATCGCACCCTACAAGATTCCAGAACGTCTAGAAATTCGCAAAGAGTTACCTATGAGGGGACACCAGAAGGTGACTAAAAAAGAGCTCCAGCAGGAACTAGAGGCTATGATGAGACAGGAAGCCAAACAGTAAATATGAGAACCAGGAGAAATCATTATGAATACATTGCTGTTTGAAGTTAAGGAGAATATAGGAATAATAACATTCAATCGTCCTGAGCGATACAATGCCATCAATGAACAGATGTTGGAAGAGGTTATTGCCACTATTGAAAGGGTGGGCAATGATCACTCTATACGAGGTCTTATCCTTACAGGTGCAGGAGATAAGGCCTTCTGCTGTGGTGCGGATTTTGGCAAGGGCGAACCCGGACAAAAGATGAAGTTTGCCAATTCTGACGATGCCCAAATATTCCAGGATGGGTACCGGAGCTGGGTTCCAAAGGTAGTTATTGGTTTGCAGAACTTGCGGGTTCCCACTATAGCCGCCCTTAATGGTTATGCCGTGGGTATGGGATGCGATACCGCATTGGCCTGCGATATCCGCATTGCTTGTGAAAATACCAAGGTAGCTTCTATATGGATCAAGCGCGGTTTCCTTCCTGCCGAATCCGGCTTTTATCTGTTGCCACGATTGGTGGGACTTGGGAGAGCGGCCGAGCTAATCTTGAGTGGAAGGTTTGTAGAGGCCGAAGAGGGCGAGCGGATAGGACTGTATAATCGAATAGTTCCTGCTGCGGCTCTGCTGACCGAATCCATCGGGATGGCACAGGCCTTTGCCAAGAACCCCGCCGGTGCCCTCAAATTGGCCAAGATGGTTATGTACCGGGGACTCGATATGGATCTACTGGCTGGTCTTGAGCTCGCCGGTGCCTGCCAGTCCATACTTGCCACTTCCGAGGATGTGAAGGAGGCAATGAATGCGTGGCGTGAAAAAAGGGAACCGATATTTAAGGGTCGGTAACTGGAATAACAATGCCTAGGCCTAGGCTCTCGGGTTTAGGCATTGCCTAACATGAGTATTCAATAATCGAGGAGCATTGCGGAATGCCGTCATAGATTACGAAAGATTGAGAAGGCGGTTAGAATTATTAAGGTGCTTGGCCAGAGTAGTATATTTCTTACGTACTGTTGCAGTAATAAAAACTGTTGGGTTTCAGAAGTTCAAACGATGGTAGTATGCTTTTTAGTTGTTAATGTAATTGGGGGAGGTAGTGAATCCCATGATATTAACCCAGTCAAATTCCAGATCGGTAATACATTGTTTTGGTCTTGCAAAGCATTCGGACGGAGGGATTGAGGTGAGTTTACAGCGGAGGCTAGTTCTCCCTTACAGACGATCTTTGAAAGTAAAGCGAATTTTTATCTAACACATGGGAGGATATTATGGGTATTTTGAAGTCATTTAATCTTGATGAAAAAGTGTCAATTGTAACAGGAGGGGGCGACGGTCTTGGCAAAATGATGGCCTTGGGTTTGGCGGAAGCTGGTTCCCATGTGATTATTTGTTCGAGGAAATTGGAAAAGTGTGAAGAAACGGCACACGAGATAGAAAAACACGGAGTTAAGGCCCTTGCTCTAAAATGTGATCTGAGCAATGAGGATGAGATCGTTAGTATAGTAGAGCAAACACTCGGTAAATTCGGTAAGATTGATATACTGATAAACAATTCAGGGAGAACTTGGGGAGGTCTCGTCGAAGAATTCAAACTGGAAGATTGGCAAAAAGTGATGGATGTCAATATAACAGGAACATTCTTATTTTGCCAAAAAGCCGGAGTGGCAATGATAAAACAAAAGCGGGGAAAGATAATAAATATTTCATCGTATGCCGGATTGGGAGGGACAGATCCGCAATGCATGAACGCTATTCCCTACAATACCTCAAAGGGCGCCGTAATAACCTTTACCAAGGATTTAGCGACAAAATGGGGAAAGTACAACATAAATGTTAATGCGATTGCCCCTGGTTGGTTTCCATCAAGGATGACCAAATGGACGATAGAGAATAAAGAATCACAGCTTTCTTCTCATTTTCTGTTGAAACGTTTTGGGGAACCGCAGGATATTAAGAGCGCTGCCGTCTTTCTTTCTTCAGACGCATCAAATTATATTACAGGTCATGTTTTATCCGTTGATGGGGGTTTAACAGTATGGTTTTAGATGCATGGAGAGCCCCTCACTGAGATAAGCTTCCCACTTTAAGGCATCTGTAGTACGAAAAGAGGCATGGATAGCGGATGAGTACAGATTTTTTCTGCATCTGTGATTCGCCGGGGAAATGAGATAGCCTGTATGGGCACGCTCGAAAATTAACCATCAAGGGTACGATCAAATCGGGACGGACAAAGAGTTGATTCCGTACCCGTTGTTATAATAAATTGAAATTCAAAATACCTACAGGTTTGATACCTCGATGTAAAAATTTTACTGTTCTCAGTGTCATATCATCTATAATTTCCTCTCGAAATCGGGCGATCCCGAAAAAGCGTCATTCTATCCCTGTAAGTCGTTATCTTTTAGAGGAGAAATCAATTGAAATTAAATAAAAAGGTTGTATTTTTTACACCTCTTCTATAAATTCTTCTTTCTTTCTGCGATATACGAATTGCTCAACCGGGTTAAAAGTTTCTGAAATAATCGATAGGGCTGTCTATGGCTGGAATGTACAAAATGTCGCCTGTGCGGCAACAGAGGGAAACCATCCGGCCGGTGAGTATGAAGTTGACAATGAATGGTCGAATGGTCAGACTGGCAATTCTGGAATAGAAGACGAGGGGCTGATTACTCTGCTGCGGATAGTATCGGTAGCCGCCATGTCGCTTTTTCTTGTCAGGTATATACGGAGGAGGATGAGATTGTGAAAGAAAACAAGGGGTGGACAATGAGAAGAAAAGACAAAGAGATTACAGACAGACAACAAGTAGATTCCATTATTGAAAAGGCAATCATTTGCAGACTCGGCCTTGCGGTGGGAAACAAACCCTATATCGTACCCCTCTGTTTCGGCTATGACGGGGACTCTCTCTATTTTCACAGTGCCCTGGCGGGCAGGAAATTGGACATTATCAGAGAGAACAACAACGTGTGCTTTGAAATAGAGAGTGATATCAATATGGTGGACGCGGACAAGGCATGCAATTGGAGTGTTCGATACAAGAGCGTCATAGGATTCGGAAAGGCCCATATCATAAACGATCCCGAGTCCGTACGCAGGGCGCTCGATGTCATTATGGAGCATTATTCAAATAGGCCCTTTGAATATCCTGATGACAAGGTTGCGAAGACCGCCGTGATACGGGTTGATATAGAAGAGATGTCGGGGAAGATGTCCGGGTACTGAGCAGTGAAGGCGTATCTTTTTCATACAGGCAGGCATCGGACTCATGACCGGGTGGTGTACGGAGAGGTGTGGCAACGATGAATCAATATGTTCTTATCTTTTTCATGATCCTGGGTGTTGCGGATTTTGCCTACGGCCTCTGGTCCAAAGACAGAATCAGCATCCTTATCGGAGCTGTGATGGTCTTTATCGCCTTTTCGATTATGAGAAAAGGCAGGCGGGAGAAGGAAAAGAAATCTTCTGAAGGAAGCTCCGGAGAAAAGGGATAGACTGTATGGAAAAGCGCAGGGAGGCGAAAGGGGCGACAAAGGCGGTCTGGTCGGGAGAAGAGGACCTGATGTGGCGTCATGCCACGCAGGTTCCCATCGTACAGAGCGTTTCATTCGGCTATGACGACATCGATGAATGGCTGGCGGTGGGACAGGGAAAAGAACGCGGCTACATTTACAGCAGAAATACCAACCCCACCGTCCGTGTTTTTGAGGAGAAAATTCGGGAATTGGAAGATGCGGAAGCGGCGACAAGCTTTTCCACTGGAATGGCCGCCATCAGTAACACCCTCTTTGCGTTGCTCTCTCCCGGCGACAGAGTGGTATCCATAAAAGACAGTTATGGTGGAACGAGCAAGCTGTTTCTGGAATTCCTCCCCCGTTTTCAAATCACGGCACAGCTCTGTGAGACATCGGATCACGAGGAGATTGAGAAAGAAGTGGCGAAGGGTTGTCAAATCCTCTATCTGGAAAGCCCGACGAATCCGACGCTCAAGATAGTTGATATTGCACGCTTGGCACGTGCGGCCCATGTCGAGGGTGCGCTCGTCGTGGTGGATAATACCTTTGCAACGCCCTTTAACCAGAAACCGCTGGAACTGGGTGCGGATCTGGTTATTCACAGCGCCACCAAGTTTCTTGGCGGACATGCCGATGCCCTCGGCGGTGCCGTCTGCGGTGCATCGGGTCTGATAGATACCATATACCACTACCGGGAGATAACCGGTGCCGCCTTGGATCCTTTTGCGGCGTACCTCCTTCTGCGAGGCATGAAAACGCTCTATCTCCGTGTGTGTCAACAGAGCAAAAATGCCTTGACGATCGCACGCTTTCTTCAGGAAAGAAAAGAGGTGGAAGACGTTTTCTACCCCGGCCTGGAAAGCCATCCCCGGTACGATGTCGCATGCCGTCAGATGAAGGCCTTCGGAGGTGTCCTGAGCTTTACCGTAAAAGGCGGCTTTGATTCCGTACGTACCTTCCTTCCCCGCCTCAGGTATGCACGCAGGGCCGCAAATCTCGGCTCCGTGGAGACGATTGCCGGTCCGCCCTCAGTGACAAGCCATGTGGAATGTACCCCCGAAGAGAGAAAGGCCATGGGAATCCCCGAGGAACTGATACGCTACTCTGTCGGAATTGAGGATGTGGATGACCTGATAGCCGATCTGGATCAGGCCCTCTCCCTCATCCGTGTATGAGCGAAAGCATGGAAGCTCGTCCGATCGATTCAAACTATATCCGCCGGTACCCTTGCGTGCCTTGATCGAAACAGGGGATATCAGATCAGGCAGGCTTCGAGCCTTTTGACGGCCTCATCACGTCCAAGGATATCGATCAGCGTTGGTATGTCGGGGCCGTGACAGCTTCCAAAGAGCGCGAGGCGGATGGGAAAGTAGAAATGCTTACCCTTGATGCCCAGTTCCCCGATCGATTGTTTTGTCAGTTCAGTTACCTCGTCCGAGTTCCATTCGGCCTTTTTCCCCAATGCCTCGATCCAGTACGCAAAGATCCGCTGGGAATCTTCCTGTTTGATGAGATCTCTGTCTTCTTCCGAGAATACCAGTTCTTCGAAAAACATGCGGGCATGTTCGACGATATCGGAGAGACAATACACGTAATCGCGCGCCGTGTTGATCGCCTTCAGGTACCTGTTGGTGTCGCTGATATCTATGCCGGCCTCTTCAAAGAAGCGCCTCGACTGATCAGCGATATACTCCACGTCAAGATGCCGTATGTAGTGCCCTCCCATCCAGTTCAGTTTTTCCGTGTCGAACACGGCCCCTGCCTTGTTGATTCTGTCCAGTGAAAACACCTCTTCCAGTTCGCTGAGGGAGTACAGCTCCCGGTCATCCGCCGTATGCCACCCGAGGAGAGCGATAAAGTTGAGCATGACCTCGGGGAGATACCCCTTTTCAAGATAACTTTCAACGGAAACGTCTCCCTGCCGCTTGCTCAGCTTGCTTCTGTCTGAATTCAACAGCAAGGGAAGATGGGCGAATACCGGTACCTCCCAACCGAAGGATTCGTAGAGGAAGATATGTTTCGGCACGCTGGAAAGCCATTCCTCGCCGCGTATGACGTGGGTGATCTTCATGAGATGGTCATCCACCACGCTTGCGAGATGATAGGTGGGGAATCCGTCGGATTTTATAAGAACCTGGTCGTCAACCATCGAATTGTCGATGGCTACCCTTTCGCGCACCACATCGTCGAAAACTGATTTTCCCTCTGTGGGGTATTTCAGGCGTATGACAAAGGGCATTCCCTGTGACAGGTTGTTTGCAACCTCATCCTTCGACAGGCTTCTGCATTTGCCGTCGTACATGGGCGGCCGCTTCCGTTTCCGCTGTTCTTCTCTCAGATTGTTCAACCGTTCCTCGGAACAGAAACAGTAGTATGCGTTCCCTGAATCCAGCAGTCGTTGGGTATACTCTTTATAGATCTCCGTCCGCTGTGATTGTATGTAAGGGCCGTAGTCCCCGCCCACATCGGGACCTTCATCATAGTGGAGACCGATTCCCGTAAGTGTTGTGGTGAGCTTTTCCAGAGCACCGGGGATGGATCTCTTCTGGTCCGTGTCTTCGATCCGCAGGATAAACTTTCCACCCTGTTTGCGCGCGAACAGATAGTTGAATAATGCCGTCCTCAACCCTCCAACATGGAGATATCCTGTCGGACTGGGTGCAAATCGCACCCTCACTTGATTATTATCGTTATGCATAGTACCGTTCCTGTTATTGAAATTATGTTGTTTCCTCACATCTTTCGAATCGTTTTTTCCAAAGCCTTAGTATAATGTTTCGTGTCAGATTACAAGTATGATTGTGGCATTGAAGGGCGAGCACCCTCTTCGGACCGTGTTGCGGGAATTTGTGATCGGATTATCCCTTGCCTTTTTGAGTAGCTTGACTATATAAAGAAAACCAATGAAACAAGGGGTATCGTATTGAGTTTGATGAAGGGAGAGGAATTTATCCATCTCTGTCAACCCGATTTGTGCAAATCCTGCGGGGCCTGTTGCGGCCTCTACAATTACGCGGACAGTACACGGGACTCTCTGGTTGGAAGGCTGAGAACCAGGACGGAGATATTTCGTAAAACGGTCAGAGGGGAGGCCGATCTAAAGATATTTTCGGATAAGATACAGAGACTCGAGAATCAGGAGAAGCTCTACGAAGTAATATACTGCTGTGAGTACCTGGGGTTTCTCGACGGTGAGGAGAAAAGGGTGGGCTGCCTTCTCCATCCCCTTCAGAACAACGGGGTGGACATGAGAGACGTGTCCTTCTACGGGCGGGAGCTGTGCGACGGGCATTTCTGCCCCAGTTATCACTTCATATCCCGTGAAGAAAAGAGCGCCCTGATCAGGACAATTGACGACTGGTATCTCTACGGCCTGTGCATTACCGATATCGACCTGGTGCAGGAATATTTCCGCTTTATAAGCGATGGGATATACGAAGTTCCCCATCCTGATCGATTTGAGGGCAGGCTTCGTAATATCGCCTTGGACTTCTTCTCTTTGAAGATTTCTTGGCCCTTCCGGTCGACGGATGCGAACCGCTTCGGAAAATACTATTTCGATGGTTCACAGTACATGATCAGCCACATCGATTACGATGCCCTCGGGTGTGAACGATCGAAATTCGATAAGATATTCCTCAGCCTCACTTCCAGATTCGAGACACCGGAGGAACTCAGAAGAGGGGAGGCTATCATTCAAGAGAATATAGATAAGTTTATAACCTGTTATACGAGAGATGCCGTGGACCGATCATGAACTGCGGCGCGACATCATATGGAAAGGGCGGATAGTGGAAAAACTGAAAAAGAGAATCCTGTATTCAAGAGAGATGATCGACAGGCGGGTGAAAGACCTGGCAGACGAGATTTCGAACGATCTTGACGGGAAGGACGTCGTGCTTGTTGGGGTCCTCAAGGGAGCCTTCATAGTCTTGGCGGATCTTACGAGGTACCTGAGGATTCCCCATACGATAGATTTTGTGAGACTGGCAAGTTATGGTTCAGAATCGGTAAGTTCGGGGAAGATAACCATTTCAAAGGATATTGAAACGGGTATAGAGGGGAAGGATGTGGTTGTTGTGGAAGACATCATAGATACCGGGATTACGCTTGCATTTCTGAAGGAGCGACTCGAGAAGAAAAGACCACATTCCGTACGGATCTGCACATTGATAGATAAAAAGCAGAGAAGACAGGTCTCCATCGATGCGGATTATGTGGGATTTGATCTGGACGAGGGATTTGTTGTAGGATACGGACTTGATTTTGATGAAAAGTTCAGGTGTCTGCCGGATATTTATGTCGTTGAAGAGTGATCGTTTCATAAAAAACCGCCAAGGAGCAAAGCCGTGATTATCCAGTGTAAAGAATGCGGGACACAGTACAGATTCGACAAGACGAAGATAGATGGCGAGGGGGTATGGGTCAGGTGCAGCCGATGCGATGCGGTATTCTTCCAGGAGAACCCCCTGGCAGAGATTGCTTCGTTGATGGAATCAATGGAGGCCGGAGGCGATATCCACAAGGGAGGAGACGATGAGGATGCCGACGATATCATAGACAAAATGTTTGGCGAAGACGACATAGAAGATGATGAAGGACAGCCCGAATACAGAGAATCCTACGATGAGCTCGATGAAATCATGGAAGAAACGGACCCTTCAGAAAAAGAGGTCATGCAAAGACCGAGGCGGGCAGGGTGGATCATAGCGCTCTGCCTGCTGGTTGTTCTCCTCTGCGGAGGAATATATCTCTGGATATCGCCCCATGCAAGAGACGTGGTCTTGCCGAGGATAGAAAAGATCTTTGGCATAGAGGCCCATACCGCTTCCGATACGGGGGTGTACGGATTGGAGGTGAGCCTGGTCAATGTGAAAGAGCGGTTTGTAAAGAACCCGATTGTCGGAGATATCATGATAATCGAAGGTTTTGCCGTCAATAAGAACAAAGTTGCGATCTCCACTATAAAGATCAAGGGGAAAATCCTCGATTCATCCGGGGCCGTTCTTTCCCAAGAGGAATCGAACTGCGGGACCATACTGACGGATGACGAATTGAAGAGCCTGACCGGCGAGGAAATCAGAAAAGAACTCTCCAATCCGTACGGTAGAGAATATTCCAACATAGACATACAGCCCGATACCGATATTCCCTTCATGCTGGCGTTCGTTATGCCTGCGTCCGAGGCGAGTGAGTTTGTCGTTGAACTCGCGGGTGTGGAGGTCGCGAACAGCAAATAACGTCCATGGCAATGGATTTTACCGATAAGGTACATGGAGGGGGGCAATTCGCGTGTTATTGACTCGCCAGGTCAAGGTCGCTTTTTCCTTTCTGATATTGATTATTGTTTCAGGAACCGTGGGATATCATCTCCTGGAAGGATGGTCACTGGCGAATGCCTTTTATGCGACGATCGTTACCATCGGCACGGTGGGGTTTGGTGATTTCTACCCGGTAACCCCGATGGGAAAGTTGTTTGCCATCTTCATTATCGTCTTTGGTGTGGGCACGATGGCCTATACCTTTGCAATGATAATGAATGCCTTACTGGAAGGGCGTTTCCAGGATATATTGGGGAGGGGGAAATTGGAAAAACGAATACAAAAGATGAGAAATCATTATATTATTTGCGGGTACGGGAAAATAGGCAATCTCATCTGCGGAGAACTGACGCATGAAGAGGTAGAGTTTGTCATCGTGGAAAACAATCCGATGGTAATACAGACTATTGAAGACAGCGGTTATGCCTACGTACACGGAAATGCGGCGGAAGATAAAACCCTGCTGGCTGCGGGGATCAAGACGGCCAAGGGTGTTGTGTGTGCCCTCCCCGCCGATGCGGATAACCTCTATGTTGTGCTGGCGGCCAAGGAGCTGAATCCTGATGTATATGTGCTGTCCAGATTCGAGGACGATGCATCGGAACGCAGGTTGATAAACGCCGGGGCGGACAGGGTTATATCGCCGTACAAGGTAGGCGGGATGAGGATGTCTCAGGCTATCCTGAGACCAGCCATGCTGGATTTTATTGAAATCACCACGAGGAGAGGGAACCTCTCTCTCCGGATGGAAGAGTTGATTATACCTCAGAAGTCGCCCGTTGTCGGCAAGAATCTTGAAGAATCGGGGCTGAGAAAGGAGTACGGCCTGATCGTCGTGGCCGTCGAGAAAAGATCAGGAAGGATGGTGTTCAATCCAATGGCCTCGTACGAGATAGAGCCGGGAGATAAGCTGATCGCCCTTGGTGAAGAAGAGAATCTGGTCAGGTTTTCCAAAGTATGCCGGACGTGAACAGCGTTATCCGTATAATTCCGAGGCCGGTATAACTCCCTCTCTGACGATAACCGGCGGTTCAACGGTGGCATCTACAATGGTTGACCCCAGCCCGCCAGGAGTCCTGCCTCCGTCAATGACGGCATCTGCACATTCGCCTATACTGTCTCTCACCTCTTCAATCGATACACATTCATTCTGCCCGGAACGATTAGCGCTGGTGGCGGTGATGGCACCGGAGAGATGCTGTGCGAGGAGCGTGGCAATCGAGTTACTGGACAGGCGGATGCCTATTTTCCCTGTCTTTGCCGTCAGTTTTTCGGGAACATTCCGAGATGCGGTGAAGAGCAGGGTGAGCCCCCCGGGCCAGAATCGGTCCATGAGGATTTCGGCTGCCGGGGTGATATCTCGCGCGAAGGTCTTCAGGTCTCCCCTGCTGCCTATGATGATGGAGATGGGTTTGTTGAAATCCCTTCCTTTGATCGTATAGATCCTATCCAGGGCTTGTGCGTTCCCGATGTCGGCGCCGAGACCATAGAAGGTCTCGGTCGGATAGGCGATAACGCCCCCTCCTTTCAGAATTTCTACGGTTTTGGCTATAGCCGATGTGTCCGGATTGTTCGGATTGATCGTGAATATGGGAGATACCTTCGAAACCACTTATAATTTCTCCTGTCCTTTCTCGATCTTGCGGGCCATCTTCTCTCTATAGTCATCGAGTCCTTCACGGAGATTGGTGTCTTCCAGGGCAAGTATCCTGATTGCCATCAGGGCGGCATTCCTTGCCCCCGCTTTTCCTATGGCCATCGTGGCCACGGGGATCCCTCCCGGCATCTGAACCGTTGAAAGGAGGGCGTCGAATCCGTTGAAGGGAGACGCGGATGAATCGAGAGGAACGCCGATAACGGGCAGAAGAGTCTGGGACGCTATGACGCCCGCCAGATGTGCAGCCATGCCGGCCCCGACGATGATGACCTTGACGCCGCGCCGCGCCGCCCCTTCGGCGAACTCCGTTGTCCGTTTCGGTGAACGGTGGGCGGATGCCAGAAACAGCTCATGGGGCACCTGGAATTCCTCGAGGATCGATGCCGCCTCTTTCATTACGGGAAGATCAGAATCACTTCCCATCACAATGCTTACCAGAGTCCCTCTTTCTTCTTTCATGCTGCTCTCCTTTGGCGGGATTCTAATGCCTGAAGTGTCGTCTGCCCGTAAAGACCATGGCGATACCGTGCTCGTCTGCGGCCTGTATGGCCTCTTCGTCCCGGATCGATCCACCGGGCTGTACGATGGCCGTTACGCCCGCCTCCGCTGCCATGTCGACACCGTCCCTGAAGGGGAAGAAGGCGTCGGACGCGAGGACGGTTCCCTGTGTGGGCAGATTCGCCTTCATCTTTGCAATATGTACTGAATCGACCCTGCTCATCTGTCCCGCTCCGACCCCAACCAGTTGGTCCTTTGTCGCGAAGACGATGGCATTAGATTTTACATTCTTCACCACCCGCCATGCAAAGTCGAGTGCCTGATATTCCTCTTCCGTGGGCGTTCGTTTCGTTACCACCTGCGCCTTTCTGATGTCGTCTCTGCCCGGATCCCGTTCCTGTACGAGGAGACCGCCTCCAACCCTTCTGAAGTCGAGATCATCCGGTTGTGTCCCGGACGGGGCCGGAATCTCCAGCAGGCGCACATTCTTCTTCGCCGTCAGTATGTCGAGAGCTTCGGTATCGAATCCGGGGGCGATGATAACCTCCACGAACGTTTTAGCCAGTTCCTCCGCCACCTCCTTGTCAACGGGCCTGTTGAAGCTGACGATACCTCCGTAGGCCGACACCGGGTCGGTCGCCATGGCCTTGACATACGCATCTTTGAGACTGCCGTCAGATGTTGCTGCGCCGCAGGGGTTTGAATGTTTCATGATAACCGCCGTCGGCAGGTCGAAGTCGCATGCCATCTGCCATGCCGCGTCGCTATCCATGATATTGTTGTACGACAACTCCTTGCCGTGCAGCTGTTTTCCCGATGCGATGGATGAGGGGAGCGCGTTCTTTTCCCGGTAGAAGACCGCGTCCTGATGGGGATTTTCACCGTACCGCAGGGCCTGGGCCTTATCGAACTGGATGGTGAAGGTGTCCGGAAACTTTTTCGTCTTGTCTTTTCCTTCTATGGAGCCGAGATAGTTGGAAATGGCCCCGTCATAGCGCGCCGTGAGCTGAAAGGTCTTTGTGGCGAGGGCGAAGTTGGTCGCTTCGGATATCATCCCTCCCGTCTCTTTCATTTCAGCTATGATCTTGGGGTAATCATCCGGATCGGTGACGACGGACACAAAGCGGTGGTTCTTGGCCGCCGCCCGTAGCATGGTGGGCCCTCCTATGTCGATGTTCTCGACAGCATCCTCCAGTGTACACCCCTCCTTTACCACCGTGTCTTCAAAACGGTAGAGGTTGATGACGACCATATCAATCATATCGATTCCGTGTTCCCGGGCCGACTGGAGGTGACCTTCATTGTCCCTCAGGGCAAGCAGGCCGCCATGAATCTTCGGATGGAGGGTTTTCAGCCTGCCGTCCATCATTTCGGGAAAGCCCGTATAATCCGAAACGTCGGTAACGGTTATGCCGGCATCTCGGAGTTGCGCGGCCGTTCCTCCCGTGGAAAGGATCTCCACATCAAATCCTTTCAGCTCCCGTGCGAAATCAACGATTCCTGTCTTGTCCGTTACGCTTATCAACACCTTCCGTATCTTATTACTCATAGTCTGTTACCCTCGTATCTCTTTCATATGCTGGATTCTCTTGTTTATCAGTTCCTTTGTTCCTATATCGGGCCGATGATCTATGGAGCCCTTGATCGATGCTATCGCCCCCTCCGCCACCTTCTCGGCGCCGTCCAGATCGTCGGCTATTCCAACGATACCGATCGCCCGTGATGTGGTCATATACAGGCCGTCTTCCCGTTTGTCCACGGATGAGTAGTACAGCTTCGCATCACGTATATCCGACACCTCGATCTTCGATGAGGTGGAACCGGCATCGGGGTGATCTGCGGGAAGACCGTATCCCTTGGGCACGATATATTTACAGACCGTGGCCTTGTTTTCGAATTCTATGGTCAAATCCTTCAGTGTTCCGTCGATAACGGCCCTGCAGATATCCACAAAATCCGTCTTCAGGAGGGGGAGGATATTCATGGCCTCCGGATCGCCGAATCGCGCGTTATACTCGAGCAACCGGACCCCATCTCTTGTGACAATGAAACCGCCGTACATGATACCCTTGTAATATTCGCCGGTCTCCCGGTAGATGGCCTCGGCGACCTTCCGGGTAATGGCGAGACCCTCTGCCACGTCTTCCATTTCCAGAAAGGGAAGGGAATGACCCTCGAGAGAGTAGGACCCCATCCCTCCCGTATTCGGTCCTCGGTCGCCTACAAACCTCCTTTTATGATCCTGTACGGGGGGCGTTGCCACGACCGTTACGCCGTCGCACAGGCACTGGAGTGAAAACTCCTCACCCTCGAACCTTTCTTCGACCATGACAGAAGAATGTTCTTCGAGAATCTCTCTGCACAGTTCGATGGCCTCCTCTTTTGTCTGAAAGTGGTCTCCCTGGACCATAACGCCCTTGCCGCCGGTGAGGCCGTCCGGTTTTACGACAACACCGGCAAGGGATGATATAAACGCTTCAATTCCCTCAAGAGAAGAGAAGGTCCTGAACCGCGGATTACCGGGAATATTGTATTTTTCCAGCAGATTCCGTGTGAAAGCCTTTGACGTTTCCAGCCGTGCCAGGCTCTTTGTCGGGCCCACGGAAGGGATCCCTTCCTCATTCAGGAAATCGACAATGCCGTTGTTCAAAGGGTCCTCCGGGCCGATGATTGCAAAATCAACACTGTTTTCCCGTGCAAACTGCACGATCTTCTGCCGGTCATCGTAGCGTGCCGTCAGCACCTTTTCCGAAAGAGATGCAATGCCCGGATTGTTGGCTTTCATGCAGGAAAAGAGCGCGACAGGATGAGTCGATCGTTTTACCGTTTCGGCTATGACATGTTCCCTGGCGCCGTTTCCGATTAAGAGTATTCTGATCATCTTTTTCTCCCTGAGTGGATTGTACGGTAAGTTTTGAGTTTATACTCAAAAAGGATAGATTCGTCAAATGTCTTTCGGGTAATTCTTCCACTATAATGGATTATGATTCAATCGATCTTTCGAATTTTCACTTGACATTTGATTTCGGCTGTGTTTCTATTGATAGAAACTTATGAGGCAGTGACGTAGTGCTAGTACGGGGACCCATAGGAAACGGATTGTGCTGGTGGTGGGAGGTCAACTCTGATCTGTCCACGTAAGTGCCGAACTGTCTAATGGCCGTGGGCGGATTATCCCACGGTTTTTTATTCGATAATAAAACGCCATGGGATCTTCTCATGGCGTTTTTGTATATGCCGTGCCTGCGGGAAAGGTGAGGCATGGCATGTGATCTCTGGGTAATAAATAGTACAAAGGAGAATATGGTATGAAACAGGTAAAGGTGTTGTTGAATGAGGACGAAATTCCCCGGCAGTGGTATAATATTATGCCCGATATGCCGACCCCGATGAGTCCGCCCCTTCATCCGGGAACGGGTCAGCCTCTGAAGCCGGAAGACATGGCTCAGATCTTTCCCATGAACCTGATCGAACAGGAGATGAGTGCCGAACGGTGGATCGACATCCCGGAAGAGGTACTTGAAAAGTATGTGCTCTGGCGACCTACCCCCCTCTATAGGGCACACAATCTGGAGAAACTACTCGATGCCCCGGTTAAAATCTATTACAAGCATGAAGGGGTCAGTCCCGCGGGATCGCACAAGCCCAATACTGCCGTCGCTCAGGCGTACTACAACAAGGAGTTCGGGATTAAAAAGATTTCCACTGAAACCGGAGCCGGTCAGTGGGGAAGCGCGCTCAGCATGGCCTGTAACATGTTCGGTCTCGAGTGCCGGGTCTTCATGGTCCGGGTCAGTTATGACCAGAAACCGTATCGTCGCCTGATGATGCAGACATGGGGGGCCAAATGTTTTCCCAGTCCGAGCGATATAACCGAGACGGGGAGAAAGATCCTTGCCCAGACCCCCGATTCCCCCGGGAGCCTGGGGATCGCCATCAGCGAGGCGATTGAAGACGGAGTCGGCAAGGAAGACTCACGCTATTCGCTGGGGAGCGTTCTGAATCATGTCATGCTCCACCAGACGATTATCGGCCTGGAGGCCCAGAAGCAGCTCGAAAAGATAGGCGAATATCCCGACGTGGTTATCGGCTGCGCCGGCGGGGGAAGTAATTTTGCCGGAATAGCCCTGCCCTTTGCACGCGACAAGATACACGGTAAAGAGGTTTCGATCGTCGCAGCGGAACCGACTTCCTGCCCGACCCTCACGCAGGCCCCGTACGGGTATGATTTCGGCGATCTGGCCATGACCACACCGCTTCTTGCCATGTACTCTCTCGGTCACGACTTCGTTCCCGCTCCCATTCACGCGGGGGGGCTCAGATACCACGGTATGGCCCCGATCGTCAGCCACCTGGTAAAAGAGGGTATCTTCGAGGCCAGGGCGTACAACCAGCTTGAAACCTTCGATGCGGGGGTGAAGTGGGCACGGTCCGAGGCGTTCATACCCGCTCCCGAAACGAACCACGCCATTGCGGCCGTGATTCAGGAGGCGCAGCGGGCGAAGGAAGAGGGAAAGGAGAAGATCATCCTCTTCAACTGGAGTGGTCACGGACTGGTAGATCTCGCATCATATGATGCCTATCTTTCCGGAAAGCTGACCGATTACCGCCTCCCCGATGATGAGATCGAACGGGCGAAGAAGATTATCGGGCAGTTTCCGAAACCGTAAGGAAGCATGAACGCCGAAGGTCCGGATTATGATGACGTAACCGGCCAACAACAGTCTTCAGGCAACAGAATGAGATTGCGATGAATAGATTTGACGATTTGATATTGCGCTGTCCCCGACTGGGAGGGGAGGTTACCTTTGCCTACTGCAGGCGCGAACAAGGTACTCTCCCCTGCCAGAGGACGCTCGGATGCTGGCAGAACCTGATACCGGTAGAAGAGTATCTGAGAGAATACCTGACGGACGATGAGTGGAACCGCTGTTTCAATGCGCCGCCCAAAGACAAGATGACCACCATACTCGAAATTGCGGATACCGTGAAGAAGCGGAAGGGCATGTAGAATTTTCTCAAAGTATGGTATGGTGCCCCTTCAGGGAAGATCGAACGGTACGATGATATAATTTCAAGGGGTGGCGTTACGTGGACCTGTTTGACGAAGGGCATAAAGAGATAGAGACGGTGGCCCGTCCTCTTGCTGACCGGATGAGGCCTGAGACGCTCGATGATTTTCAGGGACAGTCCCGCCTTATAGGTCCCGGCAGTCTGCTCCGCCGAGCCATCGCCGAAGACAATCTCTTCTCCATGATCTTCTGGGGACCGCCGGGTTCCGGTAAGACGACACTGGCGCGCATCATTGCCCGTGAGACGAAGTCCCATTTTGAGACGATCTCCGCCGTTCTCGCCGGTGTCAAAGATATCAAGGCGATCATTGAAGAGGCAAAAACCCAGCTCCGCCATCACCGGAACAGGACCATACTGTTTGTCGACGAGATCCATCGCTTCAACAAGGCACAGCAGGATGCCTTTCTCCCCCATGTGGAAAGTGGATTGATTACGCTGATCGGTGCCACCACCGAGAATCCCTCCTTTGAGGTCATATCGCCCCTCCTGTCCAGGGCGCGCGTCATGGTCCTTGAACCCTATTCTTCCGATGACCTGACCACAATCCTGAGGCGGGCGCTGAACGATGAGATGCGCGGCCTCGGCACCCTTTCCCTGTCCGTGGATAATGAGGCCCTCGATCACATGGTATGGGCGGCGGATGGAGATGCCCGCACGGCACTCAACAACCTTGAGGCTGCTGCGGCGCTTGTCGGAAAAGGAGAAACGATCACCCTCTCAATAGCGGAAGAGGCGCTTCAGAGGAAGGCCCTCCAGTACGACAAGAAGGGAGAGGAGCACTATAACCTGATTTCGGCCCTCCACAAGAGCCTCAGAGGAAGTGATCCGGATGCCGCCCTTTACTGGCTGGGGCGCATGCTCGAAGCCGGTGAAGATCCACTCTTCATCCTTCGCAGGATGATTCGGTTTGCATCCGAAGATGTAGGGAACGCCGATCCGACGGCTCTGGGTGTCGCGGTATCCGCTCTTCAGGCATTTCAGTTTATCGGGCTTCCGGAGGGAGAGCTTGCCCTTGCGCAGACCGCTGTCTATCTTGCGACCGCTCCGAAGAGCAACGCCCTGTATACCGGTTTTGGCAGGGTAAAGGGAGACATACGGAAAACGGGCACCCTTCCTGTCCCGCTCCATATCCGTAACGCTCCGACGAGGCTGATGAAAGATCTCGGGTACGGCAGGGGGTACAAATATGCCCATGACTTTCCCGACGCCCAGGTCCCCCAGGAATATCTGCCTGAAGAGTTACGGGGTCAGGTATACTATTCTCCCACCAGCAGAGGGTACGAGAAGGTCATTAAAGACAGGATAGATAAGTGGTACACCTTGAGGAGAAAGCTTCGTGTAAAGTAAGTATCCGGATCGGCACCCCTCTCGCAAAGAAGGCACCGGACTTTTTCTGGCTCCGTAACCGGGAGCGATATATGCCGGACCTATCGCTCAGCGGAAGTTTATTCACAATATAGCTTGATTGCTTCCAGGATTAGCTTTATACTGAAACCATCTTAACAACTCATTTTTATTTTACCGTATTGAAGGAATCGGTGCAGTAGCCAATTGAATTTGTAAAGGAGGTTTATCATGTATCGCATGCCACGTATTAATTTTCCTTCTTATGATTTCACGGGTGAGCAGGTACGAGAAAAGGTGATCAAATCGGTTTTTTGTCTTTATCGACCCCTGCTTTTGGTCTTGATGGCGGTGGATACTGCCGTAGTGGCCTCCCTCGCCATGATTATCGCGTACTTCAATTCCGAGGGGAATGGCGTCGATTCTATAAGTAAATTCTGGGCTAAACTGAACCTGACGCTGTCGGGGGTTTCCATGACGGTGAGCGGAGATGAATTTGTGGATAAGGATCAGCCGTACATAGTGATGGCGAACCATCAGAGTCACTATGACGTGCTTGCCCTCATAGGGTATCTGCCGCTGCCGCTGAGATGGGTTATGAAAATAGAACTCAAGAAGGTCCCCATATTCGGAATTGCCTGCGAAAAGGTGGGACATATCTACATCGACAGAGGAAAATCTGAAGAGGCAAGGCAAAGTCTCAAGGTGGCGGTTGAAAAGATACGGGCCGGTTCTTCCGTGGTCTTCTTCCCCGAAGGTACGAGAAGTCCCGATGGAAAACTCAAAGCCTTTAAAAAGGGAGGGTTCGTTATGGCCCTGGAGGCACAGGTGCCGATACTCCCCG
Organism: Syntrophales bacterium; assembly: GCA_036825195.1. Taxonomy (GTDB): domain Bacteria; phylum Desulfobacterota; class Syntrophia; order Syntrophales; family UBA2210; genus UBA2210. The sequence goes on along the minus strand of DAISYQ010000004.1, from coordinate 95,676 downwards.
TAACCGTGGTCGGGGGGAGAAGCATATTGCCCAAGAAGAGCCTGCGGATTCTGCCGGGCGATATGAAAATAATAATGCACAAGCCCATTTCCGTTGAAGGATACACCTATGAAACACGGGAAAAACTTGTTGAGCAGGTCAGGAAGGTAATCGAAAAAGATATGGAGTAATCCCTGCTGATACTCGGGGCTTGTAACAATATTCATCCGTGCCGGTGGTCTCATTCTTTTCCCATGCCGGAGTGTATCGTACCGCCTCTTTCTATCTCCGGAAAATATCTTGCCATTTGTAGTGTGTTTGGGTATGTACCTGCCGGTAGAAACGGAGGAGAATATGGTTTCTGAAGATGATCTGATACACGTATTGACAGACATATCCGATTTTGAGGAAATGAGGACATTCATGGAGGAGATCCTGACCCCGAGAGAGATCGAGGATCTTTCTCTCCGCTGGAAGCTTCTGCAAGAGCTTCATGCGGGCAGCACCCAGAGGAGTATCGCATCTAAGTATGGAATAAGCCTCTGTAAGATCACGCGGGGCTCGAAGATCTTAAAGAAAGACAATTCCGTCACAAAGAAGATTCTTGACGGATAACCTCATGCCATGTCCCGCAGTTGGCCGGTCTGGAGCCACAGCCGGTCTCTTCGATATCCCTAGGACAAGAGGAAATACTGTTACCCTGTGAGAAAGGCGTGATCCGTCATTGTCCGCTTTTTGATGCCGCAGCGATCTGGCCTTCTTTCGGCAGATATCGGTAATAGAGGGTTAAGTCGATCGACACCAGGATCAGATTAAGGATATAGAGCAGGATAATCCAGTCCATGGAGTAGAGGAGCTTGTGCGTGATGCCGCAGGCATAGCCGAAGCAGAGCACTCCCATAAAGAGAGGGCTTTTCCCTGAAACGACCTTTGTCCGTATGGATTTTGCGATCGATATGGGCCAGCTCACGCCAAAGCAAATCAACATCATCGCTTCGAAAATGCTCATAGTATCAATTCCTTCCTTGACGATCGCTGCTGCAGGTTCACCGTTCATGCACATTCACGGGAAACAACGGCGAAATGCGGACAATAATACCAGAACATCTCGTGGAGTCAAGCCCGGTCTCTGACATTTTGCCCGGCCTATGGACCAAGGATCGACTCTATCAGCGGCCGATGGATCTTATGTAACCGGACTGCGGTTTTTTTTGTATTTTTCCTTCAGAAAACGCTGTCCCGTCGATGGATACAGCGAGTATGTCAGGAGGTCTTCTTCTGTCTTGGCGAGCGATCCTATTTCTTTGCGATTCCTTTCAAGCTCCGCGGGAATGTAATCGGCGGATCGACCCGTAACGGGTGTACTGCCACCATGGTGACCCTTCAGTACGATCTGTTGTATCTCCGGATCGACAGGGACGGGTGTTTTCCCATAGAGGCCGAAGACGAGATCCCTTAGCTGATTGCTGATTATCCTGTACCGTCCCGAAAGAACGTTGAGAACCGCCTGAGCTCCCACGATCTGTGATGTCGGTGTCACCAGCGGAGGCATCCCCAGTTCCCGTCGTACTCTGGGAATTTCCATCCACAGTTCCGGCAGACGATCCAGGGCATGTGCCTCCTGCAGTTGATTTTTCAGATTCGAGATCATACCACCCGGTATCTGATGCTCCAAGACCCTCACGTCGATATCCGCGACCCTGTCTTCAACTATGAATTTGCGGTACTTCGGAATCACATGCTCGAAATGGTCGTCCGCTTCTATTACCGAATTCAGGTCAAGCTTCGTGTCCCGAGGGGTGCCTCCAAGGGCCACGATAAACGGCTCAACGGCCGGCTGGGACGTTCCGTTGGCAAGGGGAGCAAGACAGGTGTCAATGATATCTACACCGGCTTCGATAGCCTTCAGATAGGTGAGCGGCGCCATGCCGCTGGTGCAATGGGTGTGCAGGTGAAGAGGAACTCGGATCTCCCGTTTAAGGATTTTGATTAATTCATATGCGTCATATGGCGCCATAAGACCGGCCATATCTTTGATGCATATCGTATCGGCGCCCATAGCTTCGAGTTCTTTACACTTGCCCACATAATATTGCAGGTTGAAGACATCCCCTCCCATGTGCCGTTCTGTCAGGGAGTAGCATATGGCTCCCTCAAAGATCTTGCCGTTCCCTTTTATCCTGTCCACGGCCGTTTCAAAATTTCGAAGATCGTTGAGGGCGTCAAAGACGCGAAATACATCGATCCCTACCTCACACGATTTGTCCACAAAGGACCGGACGACGTCATCGGGATAGTTCCTGTATCCTACCAGGTTCTGGCCACGCAGTAACATGGAAAGAGGTGTTTTCCTGATATACTTTTTCAGTATTCTGGGCCGCTCCCACGGATCTTCTTTCAGAAACCGGTGCATGGTGTCAAAGGTGGCGCCTCCCCATACCTCCATTGCCCAGAAACCGATTGCGTCCATCTTTTCCGCGACAGGTATCATATCTTCGGTTCGCATGCGGGTTGCGAGCAGCGACTGATGTCCGTCTCTGAGAGAACTGTCCTGAATTAAGAGGCGTTTCCCTGAAAGATAGCTGGTATCGTTCATTGTTATGCTCCTTTGCCAATGTTTCAGTGTGATATCCCGGTCTTGTACGCATCACCATCGTTGCCGATCCCGGAAACCGGAGCAATATCGATCAACCACTGTCAATACCATGAACTATCACAATATGATTGTATATGGATACGATCCATTCTCTTCGGTCCATACATGGATGCGTGAGCTGTGAGAGGGATAAGAGTGTATCTTAGTATGGTCTCGGAATGCAGCATTGAACCTCACCGGATCAAAAAAACAGCCCCGTCTTTCTTTTCGAAAAACAGGGCTTTCGATGGTCAGACCATAATCCTCACCTTGGATACAACCGTTCACATATATGCAAAATGCGGTTCAAGGTTCGATATGACTTTTGCTATACGATTAAACTCATTGTTGGGCTGTGTCAAGCAGTTTTGTCAAAAGTGATCTATCGAATATACAGTCTCTCAGCCGGACAGGCCGTTTCCGGTTCCGCTACTCTTCCAGCCCCTCTATCAGTGCCATGACGTTCTGTCCCAAGACCCGATGGTTGTAGCCGCCCTCCAGTATGGCGAAGCATCCTCCTCCGCTCTTCCGGCAGGCGTTCCGAACCATCCGCCCCATCTCCCGGTAATCATCCGTCGAGAGGACACCGCCCCAGTCTTCCCGGTGATTATCGAAGCCGGCCGATATGCCGATAATGTCGGCATTGTCAGGGAGCATCTCCTCGACATGCTTGAGGTATTGGTTCGCATCCGACTCAGTCGGGTTGTATATGGTTGCGTAAGCTGCGTTTCCCAGTATATTGACGGTTCCGTCACCGAAGTGGAGATCGAAATCCAGGATGAATGCCCTTTGTATCCTGTTTTCTCTCTTCAATTTTGATATGGCAATGGCCATGTTGTTGAAGAAACAGAAGCCCCATGCGCTGTTCGCGGATGCGTGATGCCCCGGAGGTCTGATCAGGGCGAAACAGGGTTCGGTGAGACCGCTGAAGGCCGCCTGAATGGCGCCCCCTGCCGCGAGGGAGGCTATATCGTACAGTCCCTGCCTTCTCACGTATTCCACATGATCTTTTGTGTGACAGGCGAGAATATCCTCCTCATCGGCGGGAATCGCGTCAACGTATGCGACCCTGTCTCCCATCACCCTGAGGATGGCTTCGATCCTTCCATCGGCCGCGGCGGGATCGGAACAGTACGGCTCTGTAAAATCTTCATGGTATATTACGTTCATGTCGTTTCCCTCCTTACGAAATCCCTTTAATAAAGTTAACATGATAGGGCAAGGGAAAATTACTCGGTACTGGCGGGCATAAAAAAAGCCGCCGGAGGTATCACACCTTCCGACGGCTTTTTCAACGGTTATCTACAGTGTCTTACTTTTTGACCGTAATCTTTTTCACTGCACTTTCCTTGGACTTGGGGATTACCAGTTTGAGGATGCCGTTCTTGTACGTTGCCTCAACCTTGTCGGCCTCGACCGCGTCGGGAATCCTGAAACTCCGGTTGAATGAACCGTAGGTCCTTTCAATGCGGTGATAGGTCTCACCTTTTTCCTCGGTCTCTTTCTTCTTTTCTCCCTTAATGCTCAGCATACCACCGGCAATGGTGATATCCAGATCCTTCTCATCTATTCCGGGCAGCTCTGCGCTGACCATATATCCCTTCTCATTTTCTGAGATGTCAAAAGCAGGTGCCCAACTCTTCTCTCCGCGCAACGGAAGGAATTCGTCCTCAAAAAACCGGTCGAATAAATCCCTGGCGTTCTGCAGGGAGGCCGTCCTTGGAATCAAACTTAATACATCTTTCATGATGTCCACCTCCTTATATTTTCTGCTTGACCATAAAATAAGCACGCCTTCTGTTTTGTCAAATAGGGGAAGCCCATCCTCGGGACAGTCCCGTCTTTGAAATGTGTTAAATAATATATCGGAATATTGGATAGTTAAGGGCTTCCCTCAGTAGAGAAAATGTGATATCTTTTCATGGCAGCTTCAGAACCGGCATGGACGGAGGAAGAGAACGCATATCAACGGAGCTATCCGCAAACGCACCGGATGCGGATAGATATGGTGCGGTATGAGACGGGTCCCCTTCTTGAGGTATTGGGAGTAAGAGCTGCTGCCATAACAATTGACCGATCAAAAGGAGACGGAGATGTCTGAAAAGAACGATAAACCGAAACAGGTGCAGATTAATGCCAGTGACGAAATGTCGAGGGGACGATACAGCAACAATATGCTCGTGACTCACAGTGCGGAAGAGTTTGTCATCGACTGGCTCCTCAATTCACCGGGGGGAATGCACCTGGTCTCACGGGTTGTTGTGTCACCGGGTCATATGAAACGCATAGTGAACGCGTTGGTGGGTAATTTAAAAAAATATGAGTCGAGATTTGGGGAGATAAAGGCCGTGGAATCCACGGAACAGAAATTTCATTAACAGGAAAATGTCAATGCATCCGGTTTCAGCGGATGTCATGAATTCAAAACGGAGGTTACAATCATGAAACAGAGAAAACTTCTTATGATTCCCGGGCCGATCGAGTTTACTCCCGAGGTTATGCGGGCCATGGGTATGCCGACGACGAGTCATGTGGCCCCCTCCTTTGTTGATTGCATGGGGCAGGCGCTCGAACGGATGCGCGAGGTATTCCTTGCACCCGGTGGACAGCCCTTCATCGTTGCCGGCTCCGGCTCGATGGCGATGGATATGGCCGCATGCAACGTCATCGAACCGGGAGACAATGCCCTGGTGGTGAATACGGGATATTTCAGCGACCGCTTCGGCGCAATTCTTGAACGCTACGGAGCACGGGTCACACACGTGAAGGCGGCCATCGGGGACGCACCCACTCTGGAAGAGGTCGAAGCCGAGATCAAGAAGGCCGACTACAAGGTGATGACGGTGACCCATGTCGATACCTCCACCGCTGTCCTTACCGACGTCAAAGGTCTTGCAGGGCTGTGCCGGAAATACGGTATCCTGTGCATCGTGGACGGTGTCTGTTCCGTCGCCGGCGAAGAACTGCGTCAGGGGGAATGGGGCGTGGATATCGCCCTCACCGCCTGCCAGAAGGCCATCGGCGTCCCGCCCGGACTGGCCCTTCTCGTTGCCAGCCCCAGGGCGATAGAGACATTCAAAAGCCGACGCACACCCGTGGGAAGCTACTACTCCGACTGGACCAACTGGCTCCCCATCATGGAATCATACGAGAACCGCAAGGCCGCCTACTTCGGAACACCGGCAGTCAACCTCGTGTGGGCCCTTAATGTCAGTCTCGGACAGATCCTGGCCGAGGGGATGGACAACCGCTTTGCCCGTCATCGCCACATGAGCAGCGCCTTCAAGGCTGCCATGACCGCCCTGGGCATGAACCAGATTCCGGTGAGCGCGGACAGGGCGGCCAACACCCTTACCGCTCCCTATTTCCCCTCGGGGGTGGACGGCACCGTCCTCTCGATGATCGGGGAGGCCGGCGTCATCCTTGCGGGAGGTCTCCTTGCCGAGATCAGAGAAAAGTACTTCCGCGTGGGACACATGGGCGTCGTGAACGCTTCGGATATCCTCGCCACCGTGGGAGGGATAGAGAAGGGGTTCGCAAAGGCGGGATACACCTTTGAACATGGGAAGGGTCTTGCAGCCGCGCAGGCTGTCCTTTTGCAATAGACGACAGATCAAGGTCTATCGGGAACAACACAGGCAAGCGGGGAAATTGCCAATTGATGGGCGATCTCCCCGTCTGCCATGACTAAATCAGCTTAAGAAGAAAGGGAGACAACAGATGGACAAAACACATCTCTACGTATTGTGGACTAACGACAATCCGGTTACGGCGGAAAAGATGGTTTTCATGTATACCATCAACTCTCTGATCCATCACTGGTGGGAAGAGGTTACCCTCATCATCTGGGGTGCGACCACGCAACTCGTCAGTGAAGATGCCACTATACAGACGAAGATCAAAGAAGCTTTGGAACAGGGTGTTCACGTAACCGCGTGCAAAGCCTGTGCGGATCAACTGGGAGTGACGGAGACGTTGAGAAACCTGGGTGTCGAAGTCAAATACTGGGGGATGCCGTTAACCGAGCTTTTAAAAAACAACGAACACCTGCTTACGATATAGAAAGCGGTTCGGCTGTTTATCCGATTGCATACATACAATTTTTAAAGGGATATAAAAGACGTTATGAGGTGACTGCAGCAATCCATTGCAGGTATGCATCGCTGCCGTCGGTTATCGGTATCTGTATGATTTCTGGGACATCGTACTGGTGATTCTGTGAAATAAATGCTTCGATCTTGTCATACTGAGCAGTTGCCGCCTTTATCAGCAGCAACTGCTCAGTATCTCTGTTGACTGCGCCGTTCCATTCGTAAAAACTGGTAATGCCCGTTATCTGAACACATGCCGCCAGTCGCGATTCAATCAACAACGATGCCAGCTTTTCGGCATCCTCCTTGTCTCCGCATGTGGTCAGTATGACGCAGTATTTGTGGGATTCAGACATTTCTTATCAGCTGCAGCTCCCTCCGCATGAACCGCATGAGCCGCCGGACAGGCTGGAGGTGATGGAAAACCCTGAGCCTGCTGCCGTCGAGATGAAATCTATATTTATCGGTTTCGCCTGTTCGAATAACTGTTCGTCCATAATAAAGGTGATACCGTTTTCCTCAAAGACCTTATCATCTTCCTTAGCCTCATCCAGAGACATTCCTATGGATGGCCCCCCTCATCCAGCGGTATACACCAGCCGGATGGGAAGTTTATCCTCCCTCGATTCCAGGGCCTTTTTGATCATTTCCTGTGCCTTTTCTGATACTGCAAACATCGTTATTTCTCCTTATATAGTTTTTACTGCTTTTGGACAGCTTGTATTGTCAGTTTTCTGTAAAACTCCATGATGTTCCCGACGAGACTGCATTTGATGCGCGGTCCGTCATTTTCTCCGTATACCCAGCCCGTTTCCTTCAGTATCTTCAGGTGCTGAGAGACACTCGCCTGGGCCAGGGGAAGGGCTTTGACGATATCGGAGCATATGTAGGGCTTCTCCGGTGCTTTGTCGGAAAGCATACGGATAATTTCGATCCGCGCCGGATGAGCCAGCCCCTTCGAGAGCCGTGCCAGCATTTTTTTACATGTTTCATGATCCGTCTTTTCGAGAATCCCCATGTCCACAAAGCGCGGCCCTTCTGAATATTCATCTGTCGTCATCGGTAGTTAATACCTTCTTATCAAGTTTCTTCGCAATGGTACACAGAAAAGATTCTCCATACTCTGCCATTGCCATATATTGGATAGGGTTCAATATCACAGATATCGCCTATCGTCAATGTACGATTATAATAAGGATTACATACCGTTTGTCAAATGTCGGTCAATCAAGGGGGGAGATGGAGCGAACGGCAACCCTGCCGTCGAGGGCTGTCTTCACCCGCTGGGTGTCGCGGGCAGAGAACCGTATGCAGACGCCGCAGTCGGAGCTGAGATGGCGTGGCACGGGGATTACCTTGTGGGGGATGTCCGCTTTCTTGAAGAGTTTTTCCGCGAGGAGCGCTTCGCTCGTCGAGTCGAAGAGAATGACGCAAAAGGGCTCTGGGTCCGTCATATCCTGACAACTTTCCCGGCGGACAGCATGGTCTCGGCGATGTCATACATATTTGAGATGATACCGGCTTGCAGTCTGTCCTTCAGTCCGAAGAAATCGAGGCAGGTTCCGCAGACCAGGATTTTAACCCCTTCACCTTCCAGGGCGCGAAGGTCTTCGATGACGTCGGAGCCTTCGGTTGTCAGTTTAACACCTGCGTTAAAGAATATCATCACGTCGGGCTTCGGGGAAATCTCTCCAAGGGTGTGGAGGAATCCCCGGATCAGGATGTTCCCCAGTTCGTCATCTCCCTTTCCCATGCGGTCACAGGGGAAGACAACCACCGTCGGACCCGTAGCGGGTGCGACACTTTTCTTCTCTTTCCGGGCTGTTCCCCGGGTAACGCGGATACGGAAATACCCTTCCCGTTCCTCAACATCTGTTTCACATCCCAGGTTTGTTGCCATACGGCACACATTGTCACGGGCGGCTTCGTTGTCGACGATGACAACACAGTCTTTCCCTGATTCAATCGTTTTTTTTGTCATGATGACGGGTTGAGGACAGGCAAGTCCCCTAGCATCGATTTCGTATATCATGAATAGACTCCTTTTTTCTTCTGTATAATGTGTTCCACGGCCGAAAGGGCCATCCGGATATCGTCCTCTTCGAGGAAGTATCCCAGGCTGAGCCGCACCGTTCCCGCTGAAAAGGTTCCGATGGTCCTGTGGGCGGCGGGAGCGCACTGAAGACCCGGCCTCGACATGATATTGTATTCATCATCGAGGGTCATGGCAACCTCGGAAGGGGCCATTCCCGCTATATTGAATGACACCACCGATGTCTGCCTGCTCGCATCGCCGCATCCGTACAGCGTAACCCCCTGAATGGATGCGAGACCTTCCATGAGCATTGCCGTCAGCTTTGCCTCCTTTTCCCGTATGGTTTCGATACCGATGGAATTGATAAAACCGATGCCGGCATTGAGACCCGCGATTCCTATGACATTTGGGGTGCCCGGCTCGTATTTGTCGGGAATAAAATCCGGGTGTTCCTCCGACTCGGATCTGCTGCCGGTTCCGCCGGTCATGATGGGTGAAATCTCTTTTTCCAGTCCGTCGCCCAGGTACAGACCCCCCGTTCCCTGGGGACCGAAGAGGGACTTGTGACCGGTAAATGCCAGGATATCGATGAACATGTCCTCCACATCTATCGAGATGAGGCCCGCGGTCTGCGCCGCATCAACGCACAGTCTGATCCCTTTTCCACGGGCAATCCTTCCGATTTCCGCGATGGGCATGATGGTGCCCGTCACGTTGGAGGCATGGGTCAGATAGATTGCTCGCGTGTTGCTCCGTATGGCCCGTTCCACATCCCCCGGATCCAACGCACCGGAAGGGGAGCAGGAGATGATCGATAGCTCTACACCTCGTCTCTCCATCACTCTCAGGGGGCGCATGACCGAGTTGTGTTCCATTCCGGATGTGATGACATGATCTCCGGGCTTCAAAAGGCCGGAGATGGCGATGTTGAGTGCCTCCGTCGCATTCTTGGTAAAGACGACTCGGAGAAGGTTCTGTATGCCGAAGAGTTCCGCGACGGACTCGCGGGCGTCCAGGACAATCCGTCCGGCATCCATGGACAGGCGATGTGCCGAACGTCCCGGACTGGCCCCGATGGAATGAAAATATTCCGCCATTGCCTTCAGGGTTTCCTCGGGTTTCGGCCATGACGTGGCGGCATTGTCCATGTAGATTGTTTTTCTCATATGATTTGTTTCCCGGTGTTTTCCGGCTGTTAAAAAATCTTTTCCCGGTGGACACTACGGAAAAACGTCGGATTGGTCAAATTCAAATAAACTATACCATGAGAGAGAGTATAGCAATTAGTTATGTGATTCGTAATAAATGGATATGCAAAAAGCTCCACCGTGCCGTCAAGAATGCAGGGTGGAGCTTTCTGATTATTTTCATATACCGGTAGAAACGGCTTCGGTCGTCTCTGCCGTTCATCTATTCAGGGCAGCGCCGGTACCAGAGAAGTCACTTCTCCGTCATATCCCTATTCGGGCAGAATCGTCCGCAGATCTTCCTCGATATTTCGCAATCGATCCATATCGGCTTCCTGAATCCGACCGTCTTTTTCGGTGAGTCTTCTCTTTAATGCCTCAAGTTCTTTTTCGATACCGGTGAAGGTGGCGGCCATATCCGGTTGCGGTTCTTCGGGCGTAACCTCGGGGGCCATGGTTCGGGTCATTGTCTGGGCCTCAAGAATCAGGGATTCCCGCAGCTTGGGAACATAGGCTTCCAGATTGAGATCCGTCCTGATTTTCTCCGCGAGCGTCTCGCTGGCGGTTGCCTCACCATGTATGGCGAAAACACGGGGGTGTGCTTCGGCGAAGTGACCCGCCCATTCCAGAAGTCCCTTCTGGTCCGCGTGTGCCGAGAATCCGCCGATGGTAAAGACCTTCGCCGCTACGGCAACGTCTTCCCCGAATACCCTGATCCGCTTTTCTCCGTCTACGATTCTCCTCCCAGTCGTACCCATGGCCTGGAAACCAACAATGACGACACTGGCCCCCTTACGCCACAGGTTGTGTTTGAGGTGGTGTTTAATACGCCCCGCATTGCACATGCCGCTTCCCGCTATGACGATGGCGGAGCCCGCCCGTTTGTTGATCTCGATGGACTCTTCGGTAGAGAGGGTGAATTTCAGGTTGGGCATATCGAAGGGATCAAACCCCTTATTCACGATCTCCATCGCCTCTTCATCGTAATATTTCTTGTTTTTCCTGAAGATCTCGGTGGCCTTGATTGCCAGCGGGCTGTCCAGGTAGATCGGAATATCGGGTAGGGAGCCATCACGCTGAAACTCTCCCAGGATATAGAGTATCTCCTGAGTCCGCTCTACCGCAAATGCCGGAATGATGACCTTTTCGTTGTTTGCAACGGCATAGTTGATCGCATCGAGCAGTTCGGCCGTACTGTCCGTGAAGGAACGGTGCAGCCGGTTGCCGTAGGTCGATTCGATAAAGAGATAGTCCGCCTGTGCAACTTCGGCAGGATCCTTGACGATCAACTGGCTGTTCTTGCCGATATCTCCCGAGAAGACGATCTTTGTTTCCCCGCCTCCGTCTTCTACCCACAGCTCTATGATTGAAGATCCGAGGATGTGTCCCGCATTGAGAAAACGCGCCTTCATTCCCGGTTCGATGTCGATAATCCGGTCCCGTTCAACGGGTGAGAAAAATTGAAGACTTTTTTCTGCATCCGTTACGGTGTAGAGCGGTTCAATTCCCTTTTTGCTCTTTCGTTTGTTCTTGCGTGTCTGCCATTCCGCATCCATTTCCTGGACATGTCCCGAATCGAGGAGCATCGCCTCGCACAGCTGTACCGTGGGTGGGGAGGTGACGATCCGTCCCTGAAAACCGTCTTTGACCAGTTTGGGGATTCTACCGCTGTGGTCGATGTGGGCGTGGGTCAGCAGCAGGGTGCCTATCTCTCGGGGATCGAATCCCCAGTCTGCCGCATTGCGCCACTCGGTCTGTTTTCCTCCCTGGAAGAGACCGCAGTCCACCAGTATCTTTTTGCCACGGGGGTCTTCGATGAGGTAATTTGAACCGGTAACGGTTCCTGCCGCCCCCATGCAGGTAATCTTGATCATGTTGTATTCCTTTCCTGATTCTGTCTCAAAATTCTATGCTGTTCGGTGTCCGGGGGAAGGGGATGACGTCCCGTATATTCGATATGCCGGTGATGAGCATAATCAGCCGTTCAAATCCCAGGCCGAACCCGCTGTGCGGTACGCTGCCGAATCTCCGGGAATCCAGGTACCACCAGTAATTGTCTTGACTCAAGCCCATTTCCTCCATCCTTGCCTCCAGGATAGGGAGACGTTCTTCGCGCTGGCTTCCCCCGATGATCTCGCCGATACTCGGAACAAGGACATCCATGGCGGCGACGGTCTGCCCGTCGGGATTGACCCGCATGTAAAAAGGTTTGATCGTGGTGGGGTAGTCGTAGACAATGACCGGTTTCTTGAAGTGCTGTTCGGTCAGGTAGTGCTCGTGTTCCGACTGGAGATCCGTCCCGAAGGCCACGTCATAGTCGAACCGGTCTTTGACCATACTCAGGATATCAACCGCCTCCCGGTAGGGGAGCCGAATGAAGTCCGATGCGGCGATATTTTCCAGGGTTGCCATGAGGCCCTTATCCACGAACTGTGCAAAGAGTTCAAGGTCGCTGCTGCATTCATCCATCACGTAGGCGACCAGATATTTCACCATCTCTTCGCCAAGCTCCATGTCACCCTCGAGATCGCAAAAGGCCATCTCCGGTTCCACCATCCAGAATTCGGCGGCATGTCTCCTGGTGTTGGAATTTTCAGCTCTGAAGGTGGGGCCGAAGGTATAGACATCGCCCAATGCCAGGGCAAGCAGTTCCGCCTCGAGCTGGCCCGATACGGTCAGGTTTGCCTGCTTTCCGAAAAAATCCTGGGAATAATCCACCAGACCTTCTGTCTTCGGAGGATTGTTCGTGTCGAGTGTGGTAACCCTGAACATTTCACCCGCCCCTTCACAATCGGACGCGGTGACGATAGGGGTATGGATGTAGGTGAAGCCCCGTTCCCTGAAAAACTTGTGGATGGCGTACGACAGCTCCGACCTGATGCGGAAGGCCGCGCCATACTTGTTCGTTCGTGGTCTGAGGTGGGCGATGGTGCGGAGAAACTCGTCGCTGTGGCGTTTTTTCTGCAGGGGGTATGACTCCGGCGCAATGCTGATGATCTCGACATCGTCGGCCTGTATCTCCCATGCCTGGCCCTTGCCCTGAGAGGCAATCATCCGTCCGGTGACGGCCACCGCGGAACCGGTTGATACCTTGAGAATCTCTTCGTAATTGGCCAGACCGCTGCCTGCGATGACCTGCATGTTTGCGCGGCACGATCCGTCGTTGATCTCAAGAAAGGAAAATTCCTTTGAATCACGTCTGGTCCGCACCCATCCCTTGATCAGGATCGTGTCAACGGGAGAATCTGATTTCAGGAGCTCGAATATCTTTGTACGCTTCATGGTATATTCATCCTCTTATAAAAGAAAAATCTTGTTATTCCGGCATGCTTCAACCATATTGGCCGGCCATATGCTTGCCTGTATCTCGCCGATATGGGCCTTTCTCAGGTAAAACATGCAGAGCCGCGACTGACCGATTCCTCCCCCGATAGAGAGAGGTAGTTCGCCATCGAGAAGGCGCCGGTGAAAGAGAAGATCCCGCCGTTCCATGGTGCCGGTGATTTCCAGTTGTCTCAGAAGGGCTGCCGGATCGACGCGGATCCCCATGGAGGAGAGTTCATAGGCGCAGTCGAACATCGGATAGTGTACGAGGATGTCTCCGTTGAGACCCCTGTATCCGCCTATCGTGGGGGTGGACCAGTCGTCATAATCGGGGGCGCGGCCGTCGTGCGGTTTGCCGTTTTTCAATGCTCCGCCGATTCCTATGAGAAAGATAGCCCCATATTCCCTGCATGCCATAGTCTCCCGCTCTTTGGGTGTCAGATCGGGATATCGGTCCTCCAACTCCTCGCTGTGGAGAAAGGTGATCTTTTCGGGTAGGATCGGCTCGACGAGGTTGCGCCGGTAACAGATATATTTTTCCGTGCGTCGTATGACATCGTATATCTTTTTCACGATATACTTCAGAAATTCAAGAGTTCGGTCCTCTTCCGATATGACCCGTTCCCAGTCCCACTGATCCACATATATGGAATGGGTGTTGTCCAGGACTTCGTCCGGTCGTATGGCGTTCATGTCGGCGCAGATGCCATGGCCCCTTTGAACGCCGTAATCGGCCAGCATCATCCTCTTCCATTTTGCGAGGGACTGCACCATCTCGACACCCATGTTGCCGGCGCCCGTTATGTTGAAAGATACCGGTTTTTCAATTCCGTTGAGATCGTCATTGATCCCCGTACCCGCTTTTACGAAGAGGGGGGCCGTTACCCGCATAAGATCCAGCTCGAAAGACAGATTGGTCTGGAAAAAGGTTTTAATCTGACCGATGGCCTTTTCTGTTTCTCTCAGATCGAGCAGCGGTTCATAGTTCTTCGGAATGTACAGACCTGATCCCATATGCTGTCTCCTATTGTGAGAAATTTTCTCAATACCCGTGAAAGCTCACGGTAAGGTAACACGGGCGGACACTATCAGACCTTGGGATTAGTTGCAAGGTAATAGCCGGAACGGTATGGGCTCAAAAGGTGTAGGATACCGATATCGCACCGTACTCCTGTTCCTTCTCCTGGGTTTTGAACTCCTTTGTCAGATAGACATGGGAGTAGGTAATCTTGAAACGATTAACGATACATCCGATTCCGCCAACAAAGCAGGCAACAAAGGGTTCCTTATCGACGCTGTGGCTGTCCCGGAACGTGTTCCCGTCAAGCAGAATATTGTGTGCCACGGCAGCCCCGTCAGCCGCAAGAAAAAAGTGGATGCCGAAGCGACGGAGAAAGTGAAAGAAGCGCGGATCGGTGTCGTCAACGGGGGCATTGCTGTCCGACCCGGGCCTGATAATATAGGTTCCGAAGTCATTTGGGAGGTTCCATCCATACCTGATCTCCCCTCCAACATTGACGCCGGTAAAGGCGTTTCCAATACCGCTGCCTATGTGGGGAATGCAGTCGAATCCGAGGCCGTTCTTCCATCTCAATGCTACCGACCTCCACTTGCGCTCGAAGAAGATGTTGCATATCGGTTCATCGTGAAGCTGATTCTTCCAGCCTTTCGGATCGGCCGAATCGATCGACTCATGGATGAATTTCTGGCAGTCCTCGGCATAGGAATGACGTCCCACTATCCCCACATCAAATTCGAGGGTGTCCATACGAAGGCTGTTTTTACTGTGGAATCCGAGGGCCAGGTATGTGATCCCCGCATAGGGCCGGTCATCGCTGATGAGGCCGCTACGTTTGGTGTCCTCCGGTGTATATATGTTCTGACCCACTGAGAAGGATACGGAACGCTGATAACCCGGTTCGTTTATAAAGGGCAGGCATTCGATGAGCGAATAGCTCCACGGAGGGATGAGAGGGTTGTCCCGATAGTCTGAAAGGTCGGGCGAGATCCATGAAATCTTTGTTCCGTGTGTATATTGACGGTCTGTATCATAGAAGAGATCATTCTCCATATAGAGGGTAAGGGTGTTCATGCGCCGCGCGGTATCATCTTCGGCATGGGCTCGCAGGGGAAGGATACCTGGAGCGAGTAGCAATAGTACGAGGAGTGCAGGAACCCATATGTTTCTGTATCTGTGCATCGAAGGACTACCCTATGGTTTTCCCCCCGTATTTCCCCGTATTCTCTCCTGCGGGAGGGTATAGAAGCTACTTTCTGCCGACGGCCCTGTCAAGTTCGGCGAGAGACATCAGGCATCCGTAGCGTGCTCGGTAATAGTTTGAATCGGCCTGTGTCAGGTAGGAACGCGCATCCAGGACATCCGATGACGTCACCATCTGCTGGAGGTACTGGAGCTGAGTGATGCGCCAGTTCTCCTGTGCCTGTTCAAGTGCCTTTTGTGCCGTTTCGATATTCGTACGGGCAACGCGAAGGGCCAGAAGTGCCTGTTTGATTTCAAGCTTCACATTGTCCTCGATCTCTTTCAGGCGGTTGATCAGAGCTGACTGATCATGCCCGGCCTTGGCAACGTCCGCCTTTGTCTTGCCCCACTCGAAAAAGGTCCACTGTGCCTCGATCAGAACGCTGGCGTTGTGACGATTATTGAAGTCGTTATTCGATGTTGCGAGGTTGTCGCCGTTTTCTTCATACCGTCCCACGAGCGATATCGTGGGATAGTAGGCGCTTCGCGCCAGGGCGACGCTTTTTTCGAGGGTTTCAATCCCCAGGCGGGTGATCTGCAGAACGGGTCTTTGTTGCATCGATTCCGCAATGAGGGCTGACAGCTCATACGAATGGTCCGGAAGCGTCTCGATATCACTGATTACTGTCGGATGGTCTATCTCTCGCACCAGGAGAATATTCAATCTCGACAGGGCAAGCCGTTCATCGGACATCGCCTTTTCAAGGCTCTGAAGGGCGTTTGCCAGTGCAACCTGGGACCGGAGGAGGTCGTTTCGGGGGATGAGTCCCTGATCGAAAAATTTCTGGGCATCGTTTTGCTGTGCCGTCAGAGCGGCCACTTCATCATCGGCGACGGACACCATTTTCTTGGAGAGCAATAGGTTAAAGTAGGCATACTTGACATTCCGGGCGACATCAAGCACGGCCTGCCGTTTCTCTTCGTCCCGAATTGCACTGCGCAGTTTGGTCATGTCGTATTTTGAGGAGAGGGCGAATCCCGTGAAGAGGGGCTGGATCAGAGAGATATCCCAGTGGAACTGGTTTCTATCCGCTGTCTGAACGGTGATCGGGCCCATCTTTGAGAACGGTTTTTCCTTGATCCCTATATAAGAATAGGTGGCGGATGTTTTGGGAAGAAAATCGGCCCGAGCACTCTTATATTCTTGACGGGAGGAGTTTTGATATTCTGTGGCCTCCTTGATCCGGTAATTATTGGCGACGGCGACTTCGATTGCTCTCTCCAGTGTAAGAACAGTATCTGTAGCTTCCGCATATAATCCCGGTACAAGCAGAGCGATACAAAAAATACCGATACCCGATATGATAACAAACGATTTTCGCATGGTACCCTATTCTCCTTTCTGCCGATTTATGCTATTCCTTTTTACTCCGATATGCCTCCCGCCATATAATTGCGTATCCATCCGTTTTTGTGCGTACAAAAGCAGGTACGGAATAAAAATATCTTTATTATCAAGATGTTGAAAAACCGTGACGAGCAGGTACTGCACTATACCATACAAGGGAAATTTGCCATAGTGTAAAATTGGGATCCGTTGTGCCGTGGCATAATCGTTCTGATACGGGGGGTGCGTTCCTTGTTAGATTTCTCTTGACAATCCTCCACAGAGGGTATAAACCGACCGCTTAGTTCAAAAAATGACCGGGCGGTTTTTTACGTGAGGGTTGACAAAAAACAGAAGCGGAGAAAGGCCGTGGAAGCACTGACACGGCGGGCTATCCTAGATGCCGCTATCGGTGTGTTGGTGCATGACGGTATCCAGGGTCTGACGATGGACCGGGTGGCGGCAGAAGCCGGTGTGGCAAAAGGGACACTATACGTCTATTTCACAAACAAGGATGATATCCTGGAAGCGGCCCTTGAGGCGAGTTTTGATCCCGTGATACAGGAGTTGACACTTCTGTTGAGTGGTGACGATCCCCCCGACAGAAAACTGGAGGCATTTTCACTCTGCAACCTGCGCTTCTTCAATAAGCACCGGGAGTTGATCCGTGTACTTATGTATGATCGGGAAAGGATGCGTTCCGATAGGAATCACTTTACCGACAGCCGATACCGAAATACCATCAAACATGTAGCCGCCGTCCTGGATAAGGGGGTTCAGCAGAGCCTCTTTGCACCTCTGGAATCGGAGAAGGTTGCCGCCATGTTTGTTGAAGCCAACATGGGAATGGTAATGCAGCGTATCTATGACGGAATATCAGGTGATGTTGAGAGAGACGCACGGCAGATCACGGACATTTTCATAAACGGATTAAGGAACAGAAAGTAACGGGGAGCAGGCAAGGGTTATTACCCTGTATCGAAAGTCGAAGGGCTGATACGCCATAACCCCCCGTATGTTTTTTAAGTGGTGTATTTGATGTAATGGACATAGAGGAGAATGTAATGTTGATCAATGGAACTGGTTGCAAATCGATGATGTGGAAACTATTGCCGGTGGCCCTGCTGGGAGGACTGTTGCTCGGAGGGTGTAACGGGGCGGAACAGAAACAACCCCCGCGCCCGAAACCGGAGGTAGCCGTCGTAACGGTACAACCGCAAGAGGTTGTATTGACCACCGAATTACCGGGTCGCACATCCGCCTTTCGTATTGCGGAGATCCGACCCCAAGTCAGCGGTCTCATACAAAAACGCCTCTTTACGGAAGGCTCCTCCGTCGAAGCGGGCCAGATCCTCTATCAGATCGATCCTGCTCCCTTTCAGGCGGCGCTCGACAATACAAGAGCTTCACTCGGTAGGGCTGAGGCCAGTCTGTCTGCGGTTCGATCGAGATCCGAGCGCTTCGAAGAATTACTTGTCGCTAAAGCGGTCAGCCAACAGGATTATGACGATGCGGCTGCCGCTTTAAAACAGACCGAAGCCGACATTGAATATTGGAAAGCGATGGTGAAAACAGCCCGTATAAACCTGGATTACACCCGGATCAAAGCACCAATTCCCGGGCGCATCGGGAAATCCAGCGTGACCGATGGCGCCCTGGTGACGGCGTATCAACCCGTGGCTCTGGCAACCATTCAACGGCTGGATCCCATATACGTAGATTTGTCTCAATCCACGACCGATGTGTTGCGGTTGCGACGTAACCTGGAAGAGGGCCTTCTGGATCAAAGTGGA
Source organism: Syntrophales bacterium (assembly GCA_036825195.1). Lineage (GTDB taxonomy): Bacteria > Desulfobacterota > Syntrophia > Syntrophales > UBA2210 > UBA2210. Next base: position 77,045 of record DAISYQ010000004.1, on the reverse strand, counting down.
ACAAATCAGAAGAAGGTCTGTCTCATTCTGGATGACGGTACCACATATTCAATGGAGGGGACCCTTCAATTTCGTGATGTCACGGTCGATCCGACGACCGGATCGGTTATTCTACGGATTGTCTTTCCCAATCCGAAGGGTATTCTTCTGCCGGGCATGTTTGTCCGGGCGATCGTGCAGGAGGGCGTTCAAAAAAACGCTATCCTTATTCCCCAGCAGGCCGTCTCACGTACACCGAAGGGGGATCCGATTGCCCTGATCGTGGATGCCGAAGGAAAGGTCCAGCAGCGTATGCTCACGCTTGATCGGGCCATTGAAAGCCGATGGCTCGTATCGGCAGGGTTGACTCCCGGCGATCAGGTGATTGTTGAAGGGATACAGAAGATCAGGCCCGGTGCTTCCGTAAAGGTTGTTCCCTTTGCGACAGGTAGCGAAGAAAAGGGTGACGAACAAAAAAATTCAGCCCCGAAATCCTCAGAATCGAAGTAACGGAGGCACCCAATGCTATCGAAATTTTTCCTGAAACGACCGGTTTTTGCCTGGGTCATTGCCATCGTCATTATGGCGGTGGGAATCATAGCGATCTACAATCTGCCCATCTCTCAGTATCCGGAAATGGCACCGCCTTCTATCTCTGTTTCTGCTTCATATCCGGGATCTTCGGCCCAGACCGTTGAGAACAGCGTTACCCAGAGCATTGAACAGAAGATGACCGGCCTGGACAGATTGATCTACATGTCTGCCTCCAGCGATTCGGCAGGTGCCTCCCGTTTGGAGCTGACCTTCGCTCCGGGAACGGATGTGGATATCGCCTGGTCCAAGGTCCAGAACAAGGTCCAGTCCATCCTGCCCAGTCTCCCCGATGTGGTCCAGAATCGCGGTGTCTCGGTCCGCAAGTCCACACACAATTATCTGGTGGTCGTTGGGCTGGTTTCGGAAGACGGACGCATGGACCGTATCGATCTGGCGGACTACGCCACAACCAATCTGGAATCGGTCCTGGCGCGTGTACCTGGTGTGGGTGAAGTGGAGATCTTCGGCGGCGGATATACGATGCGCGTCTGGGTTAATCCCGAGAAGCTCACAGATTACCGCCTGACCATAGCCGATGTGCTGGCGGCCCTCAAGGCCTACAACGTGGAAGTCTCCGCCGGCCAGTTCGGCGGGGCACCGGCGGTGAAAGGCCAGCGTTTGAACGCCCCTATTGTTGTTCAGAACATGCTGTCGACTCCCGACGAATTTGCCGATATCCCCCTGCGCACCAATCCGGATGGATCTATCGTTCGAATCGGAGATGTGGCCCGTACCGAACTGGGCACCGAAGTCTATGACATTAAGGGTTCTGTTGACGGGAAAGAGGCGGTGGGTATCGCCATCCGTCAGGCAGCCGGCGCAAACGCCCTGGATGTGGCCGATGCCGTCAAGGCCAAGATGGCGGAAATGAGCCGGTACTTTCCTTCGGGGATCAAAGTTACCTACCCGATGGACACCACACCCTTCATCAAGGTGTCTATCAATGAGGTGGTAAAGACCCTCATCATAGCCATTTTCCTGGTCTTCCTGATTATGTGGCTTTTCCTGGGCAACCTGCGCGCCACACTGATACCGACGATCGCCGTACCGGTGGTGCTTCTGGGAACGTTCGCCGTTCTGGGATTTTTCGGATTCTCCATCAACATGCTGACCATGTTCGCCATGGTTCTCGCCATCGGTCTTCTGGTTGACGACGCCATCGTCGTGGTGGAAAACGTGGAACGGATCATGGCCGAGGAGAGCCTTCCGCCCATGGAGGCTACGGCCAAATCCATGGAACAGATCACGAGTGCGCTCATCGGCATCGGCCTGGTACTGTCGGCCGTGTTCGGACCCATGATCTTCTTCCCCGGTTCAACGGGAGTGATCTATCGTCAGTTTTCCGTTACCATTATTTCCTCCATGCTCCTGTCGGTAGTCGTTGCCCTGATCCTGACACCGGTGTTATGCGCCTCGCTTCTCAAACCGGTGCACGCGGGGCGCGAGGCGGAGAATGCCATCTTTTTCCTGCGGCCGTTTTTCAGAGGTTTTAACCGCATATTCTTCCGCTTCAGACGTCTGTATGTACGACTGGTCGGGTATTCCCTATCAAGAACAAAGCGCTACATCGCCGTATTCCTGGTGATTATCGTCGTCATGGGGATGCTGTTTCTCCGCATGCCCACCGCCTACCTTCCCGATGAAGACCAGGGGATATTGCTGGCCCAGGTGATGATGCCGACAGGCTCCACGATGGAACAGACTCAGGAAATTTCCAATCAAATTGACGATTATTTTAAGAAAAATGAAGCAGATTCGGTGGAATCTGTGATGACCCTTACCGGTGTCAGTTTTTCTGGGCGGTCACAGAACAACGGAATGGTGTTTAGCAAACTGAAGGACTGGGATCTTCGAAAAAGACCTGATCAAAAAGCACCGAACGTTGCATTGCGGGCCACGATGGCCTTTGCGAACATACGCAACGCCCTGATATATGCCTTCACGCCCCCGGCAGTTCCCGAGCTGGGGATGTCCAAGGGATTCGACTTTCAGTTGCTGGACCGGGGCGGCCTCGGTCATCAGGCCCTGATGGATGCGCAAAACCAGCTCCTTGGAATTATATCCAAGGATCCGAGAGTAACCAAGGTCCGGCCCAACAGCAGAAGCGATGTCCCTGAATACCGCATAGATGTGGACTGGGAAAAGGCGGGTGCCCTTGGGATTTCCATCACCTCTATCCACTCCACACTCTCGACGGCCTTTGGCAGTGCCTATGTCAACGACTTTGTACAGGGCGGCAGGGTGAAGAGGGTATACATTCAGGCGGACGCTCCGTACCGCATGCTCCCCAAGGATTTGGAAAAACTCTATGTCCGAAACACCCAGGGAAAGATGGTCCCATTCTCCTCCTTTGCCTCCGGACACTGGACTTCGGGCTCTCCCCAGCTGAATCGTTTTAACGGATTTCCTTCCATTAATATCTGGGGAGAACCGGCGCCGGGAAGGAGCTCAGGGGAGGCCATGCAGGCCATGGAAGAGGCGGTTGCACAGCTGCCTCAGGGATTCGGTTTTGACTGGACCGGTCTTTCCTACCAGGAGCGGATGTCCAGTTCTCAGGCACCCATGCTGTATGCCTTTTCGATCTTCGTCATATTCCTGTGCCTGGCGGCGCTCTATGAAAGCTGGACCATTCCCATCTCCGTTCTGCTGGTTCTGCCTCTCGGAGTTATCGGCGGAATTATCGCGTCGAGCTGGCGGGGGATGGCCAATGATGTCTATTTTCAAATCGCTCTCTTAACCACGCTGGGGTTGACCACCAAGAACGCCATCCTGATCGTCCAGTTTGCCAAGAGCGGATTGGAACAGGGTATGGGGTTGATCGACGCAACCCTGGAGGCGGTAAAATTGCGTTTTCGTCCGATCATCATGACTTCTCTGGCCTTCGGGTTCGGGATCCTTCCCTTGGTCGTAACCACCGGTGCCGGAGCGGGGGCGCAAAACGCCATCGGTACCGGCGTCTTGGGAGGGATGGTAACCGCCACCGTTCTGGTGGTTATTTTCGCTCCTCTCTTCTATGTGCTGATTGAGAAGGTGTTCGGTAGGAAAAAGAAACGTGCATTCGCTGCAATAGAGGGTGAAAATCCATCGGGAGGTCAATACCATGAATAAACGTCTGCTCTATATCCTGATCGGAATGGTATTGGTACTGAGCGGTTGTTCCCTTGCACCGAAATACACACGGCCTGAGGCACCGATCCCTGCGGATTGGTCGGGCACTATTGCCGATAATACCGTCACGGCTTCACCCGGAGCCCCGGTCGCCCCGGAGCTGAAGTGGCGGGAGTTTTTCATCGACGAGCGCCTCCAAAGGGTCATCGAGATGGCTCTTGACAGCAACCGCGATTTTCGACTGGCCGCCTTGAACGTTGAGAGGGCACAGGCACTGTACGGCATTCAGCGGGCCGAACTGTTTCCTGCGGTTTATGCAGCGGGCAGCGGAAGCAAACAACGCGTGCCTGCCGATCTCTCGAGTACCGGGCGAGCGATGACTGCCGAACAATACAGCGTCAATCTCGGTATCAGTTCCTGGGAAATCGACTTCTTCGGCCGTATCCGCAACCTGAAAGATCTGGCACTGCAGGAATACCTTGCCACGGAACAGGCATCTCGCAGCGCACAGATTTCGCTGGTATCTGCGGTTGCCAATGCGTATCTGACATTTGCGGCGGATCAGGGAAACTTTAAACTGGCCCAATCCACCCTCGAGACTCAAAAAGCCGCCTATACGTTGATCAAGCGGCGCTTTGACGTCGGACTCGCCACGGAATTGGATCTGAGCCGGGCACAAACCCAGGTGGATGCCGCTCGAGGAGATGTCGCACGCTACACGCAATTGGTGGCGCAGGACCGCAATACCCTGAACCTTCTTGCCGGTTCTCCGGTGCCTGAAGAACTCCTGCCGGTCAATCTGGATGATGTCGCCCCTCCGAGAGAGGTTTTACCGGCTTTATCTTCCGAGATACTGCTGAGCCGACCGGACATTATGGCCGCGGAGTATCGGCTCAAAGGTGCCTATGCAAATATTGGAGCCGCCAGAGCGGCCTTCTTTCCCCGGATTTCTCTGACTACCGCAGTGGGAACGGCGAGCGCCGATCTGTCGGGGCTCTTTAAAGGCGGATCGGGTACGTGGAGTTTCATGCCGCAGATTACCCTACCGATCTTTGATGCCCGCACGAAGGCGGCATACGATGTGACAAAAGTAGATAGGGAAATCACCGTAACCCAATACGAGAGGGCCATTCAAACGGCCTTCAAGGAAGTGGCCGATACCCTTGCCGTTCGAGGGACGGTGGATCAGCGAATAGAGGCACAGGAATCTCTGGTGAATGCCATTGCGGAAACCTATCGCCTCTCAAATATGCGCTATACCAAGGGAATTGACAGCTACTTGGGTGTTTTTGATGCGCAGCGATCACTCTATGCGGCACAGCAGGGGCTCATTTCGCTCCGTCTGGCCAGGCTCGCCAACCAGGTGGTATTGTATGCGGTTTTGGGCGGAGGGCGCGAATAATACTCCCCTTGAGACCCTGTTTCGGGTAATACGCCTCCATCCGATTCGGTGAACGGATATTATTTCCTCAGATAACGTAATGGAGGTAGGAATCCCCTGTGCCGGAGAGGGAAAACCGTATGGTACCGGCAGGAAACGGGGGAAACAGGAGCATGGATTTCATGACCCTTCCCGAATACGGTTAGGCACTTTCCAACTCGGCTTTGTAACGATTGTAATACGAGAAAACCCTTTTGATATAATAACGCGTGGTTTCGAAGGGCGGTATCCCGTGGTACTGTCTGACTTTGCTGCTTCCTGCGTTATACGCCGCAAGGGCCAGTCTGATGTCTCCATCGAATCTGTCGAGTAGTTGCCTGAAGTACTTGACACCACCGTGTATATTATGTTTGGGGTCAAAGATATCCTTCACCCCGAGGGATTTTGCCGTTGCAGGCATGAGTTGCATGAGCCCGCGTGCGCCCTTCCTGGAGATGGCCTTGGGATTGTTGCTCGACTCCGCCATGATGATGGCCCGTATCAGTTCCGGATCGACTCGATATATATCCGATGCCTCTTGTATGATTGAATGAAAACTGGGTTCTGTCTTTTCGGGTACTGCGGGTTGGGGCAAGGTAGGTTCCTGCGGTTGCGGGACGACGGATGAAAGTGTTGCGGTGCTTGCCGGGGGTGGAAGCTGTTGATAGTGATGGAATATTCCGGGAATAAGCAAAAGCACGGCCGTTCCGATGATGAATGCCAGCCAGCATATCGAAACGACGTGCCATGGTAACGGCAAATCCTCGTTCATTACTAACCTCTTAAATACATTGCTATGTGTCTTTCAAACGGCGCCTTAATAGTGGAATAGGGAGCATATGTCAAGAAAAAACAGACCTGACCCCAGCCTACCGGTCTCCCCAAAATCCTGTATGAAGAGGAACGATCCGTGCCTACGGATGCGTTACTCTTCACTAAAGACGCTTGCCGAAAAGATATATATCTTGGTGTCCGGATCTTTCCATGCATTCTGCGGCAGGTTCGCTTTGATGCAGGTTTCTCTCAGAAAGGTATCCCTGTCCCAGGTATATTCCGTGGCGACCTGCGGTAGCAGCAAACCGGCATGATAGCCCTTTACGATGTAGAGCCCGTGCCGTCCCACTTCGATCTCGCTGACATCCTGAATCTGCCGTAGGGGTGTCAACGCGGATATCTCGATATCCAGCCCCTCAAGCTCATCGCTCCGAACGGGGCGGAATCGCGGGTCTTCGAAGGCAGCCGCCTGCGCCATCTGTTCCACGGTCTCATACAGGGGCTTCGTGCCTTCAATCAGTCCGATACATCCCCGTAATCGTCCCTCTTTCTTGAGTGTTACAAAGGCCCCCATGTTCTTCCGCAGGGCTTCGGATTCTATTGCAAAACGTGGAGGCTCTCCTCCGGCAAGCCCGGATTCGATACTCCTCCTCGCTATCGTGAGCAGCAGTTCCTTTTCCTCTTTTGTCAGTTCGTCGTTATCAATTTCCAGCTCTTCCATCGGATCTCCCGCTTCCCTATAAAAGACAACAGCGGCGTATCCCACGACCCCGCTCTTATCTCCGGTTATATCACCGGAATTCATATATTCGATTATCTTGCCCTTGTCGGCTCCCATCGCCCGGGCTACCATCATGGTCACGATAATCGGCCCGGCGCCGCACGCCTCACATCTTCCGCTCTCGATACCCCGCAGGAATCCTTCCTGATTCATCGTTTCAATATATCCGAGCGCCGCCGAATCCATTTCGACGGCCCTATCGTACCCGTGGTAGTGAGAAAAATCGGAACTGGCAATAACCAAGACGCTCTTATCTCCAACGGTCTCTATAATCGCACGGGACAAAGTCCTGCACGTAGCCATGTCCTGTGTTCCCATCAATATGGGAACGAAGGGAGTGGTACCGAAGATCGTCTGCAGAAACGGGACCTGGATCTCAAGAGAATTCTCGGGTGAACGGTCCTCTGAGGCAAGCGAAATCATGCCATTGCCATGAGAGGTTATCTCTCTGGCCAGAGTCGCATCAACGGGCATAACGCCCAGCGGGGTCTCATACCCCTCTCCACTGTATATGGAAGCCCCCCGGAAGGGAACCCGGTGGCTCGGTCCTATGAGAATCACCGCGTCAAAGGTCTTACCCTGCACGGCCTTGTACGCATGAGCGGCGACCTGTCCCGAATAGACGTACCCGGCATGAGGGGCGACTAACCCGCATATGGTTCCATTAATATCGGCGACTCGGGCATTGCGGAGGTATTTGTCTATGTCGGCTTTCAGTCGTGCCGAATCCCCCGGATACCACGTACCGGCTATAACCGCCTTCCTGACGTTGTCCATTTCTCCACCTTCCACCTTTGCCCACATCGAACAGACAAGGGAAATGACAAGGATTATACAAGATATTGTTTTGACAAACGTATGCATAATTTACGGCAATCACTCTGATTGTTTCGTTCATTGTATAAACGATTATTTCCCCTGTCAAGCCCGACGTTTGGCCGGTATCGACAGAAAAAAAGTTGACTAACATCCGGTGTCCATATACAATCCGCTTGCCCCGCACGGAGGAAGGCGGATTTGATAAACGCTTATCAACGAATTGGAGGATCATCATGGGTGTTAAGGTCGCTATAAATGGATTTGGTCGGATAGGCAGATTTCTTGTACGGGCCTGCCTCGGAAGAGACGATATAGAGATTGTCGCGGTTAACACGAGGGCAGACGTGAAAACCCTTCTGCATCTCCTGAAATACGATTCGGTTCACGGAAAGATCAACGCAGATGTTGCGGCGGAAGATGGCTTCCTTGTCGTTGGGGGAAAGAAGATACGGGTAACAACCGTAACCGGTGACATGGCGAATCTCCCGTGGAAAGAACTGAACGTTGATGTCGTCATGGAATCTACCGGGAAATTCAGGACAAAAGACGAAGCGGGTGCGCACATCAAGGCCGGGGCGAAGAAGGTCATCATCGCCGCCCCGGGGAAGGGCGTTGACGGTACCTTTGTCATGGGTGTGAACGAAGAGACATATGACCCGGCGAAGCATGACGTTATATCCAACGCTTCGTGCACGACGAACTGTCTTGCTCCGGTCGCCATGGTGTTACAGGAGAACTTCTCTATCGTAAAGGGGCTCATGACGACCATCCATTCGTACACAATGGATCAGCGGCTTCTCGACGGTTCGCACAAGGATCTGAGAAGGGGGAGGGCGGCTGCCATGTCCATCGTTCCCACATCCACGGGAGCGGCAAAGGCTGTGGCCGAAGTGATCCCCGCTCTTAAGGGGAAACTGGACGGTCTGGCACTGCGGGTTCCCACACCAAATGTCTCCCTCGTGGATCTGACGGTCGAGGTGGAGAAGACGGTGACTATAGGCGAGATAAACGCCGCACTGAAATCCGCATGCGAAGGGAAACTCAAGGGAATCATGGCATTCTGCGAAGAAGAGCTGGTTTCCGTGGATTTTACCAGCGATTCTTATTCGTCCATTGTAGACGCCCCCCTGACGAAGGTTATCGGCGATAATTTCGTCAAGGTTTTCTCGTGGTATGATAATGAAAGCGGGTATGCCTGCAGAATGGTGGACCTTGCTATCTATATCGGGGAGAGGCTATAGCCGATCCGAATCCCGGAGAACGGATATCATCATGGTACGACCCGTTATAGCCGCGAATTGGAAGATGCACAAGACCATTCCCGAGGCGGTCGAGTTTGCGAAACGGTTGAAGGAAGAATTCTCCGAAGCCGGCGATGTGGAGATCGTTCTCGCCCCGCCTTTTACGTCATTGCGTCCCGTAGCGGACGTACTGAAAGATTCCTCCATTCACCTGGCGGCTCAGAATATGCACTGGGAAGAGAAGGGTGCCTACACGGGTGAAATCTCCGCTGCCATGCTTATTGACGCTGGCTGCGAATTCGTGATAGTGGGTCATTCCGAACGACGTACCCTCTTCGGTGAAACCGATACGATACTGAACAGAAAGATAAGCGCGGCTCTGAAATCAGGACTGAAACCAATATTCTGTATCGGAGAAACCCTTGAGGAACGGGAATCGGGGGCGACATTCCATATCATTAAAAAACAGATAAAAGAGGGATTGAATAATATACCTTCTGATGATATAAGGCATGTTGCTTTTGCGTATGAACCCGTTTGGGCGATCGGCACGGGAAAGACGGCAACTCCCGTCCAAGCACAGGAAGTACATAGCTTCATCAGGAAAACGATAGCTGACGACCTTGCGTATGCCCATGCCTCGGAAACAGTGATCATGTACGGAGGCAGTGTTAATCCTGAAAATGCAGGCAGTCTGATGAACCAGCCCGATATAAACGGGGCGCTGGTGGGAGGGGCGGCATTGAATTTCGGGTCGTTCGGGAGTATCATTAAGATGTTAACGAGATAAGGAGACTATCGAAAAGTGCATGCAGCCATAGTGAGTTTTCACATCATCATATGTATAGCGATGATTTTAATCGTTCTTCTGCAAACCGGTAAAGGAGCGGACATGGGAGCCGCATTCGGCGGCTCCAGTCAGACGGTTTTTGGAAGCAGTGGGCCGGGGACCTTCCTCGGGAAGATGACCACCTTTGTGGCCATCTTCTTTATGCTGACATCTCTGTGGCTGGCCTATTCTTCGATCAATAAGACCAGTTCCATAATGGATGGTTCATCCTCTCCCGGCGTCGAAAGAACCGTACCGGTAGATCAGGGTGATAAACCCGTATCCGACGGCGCGGCCTCTGTACCCGCTGAGCCAGCTAAAGAAAAGGCCGATTGATTTTTGTATTGACAAAAGAAGGGAAAGAAAATAGTTTCCGAATGCGACATAAAGCCGAAGTGGTGGAACATGGTAGACACGCTATCTTGAGGGGGTAGTGGCTTACGGCCGTCCCGGTTCAAGTCCGGGCTTCGGCACCATAAAAACAAAAAGGGGTTAGTTGGAAACAACTGACCCCTTTTCTTTTCCGTGTCGCACGGTCGACGCCCGATATCATTCTCCCACCCAGTTTGCAAAGGTATAATTGTTCCTACCGGAGTTTTTGACCCTATACATTGCCTCATCGGCCAGTTTGATCAGAGAGTCGATGTCGCAACCATCGCGAGGGTAGAGGGCAATACCGATGCTGGTGCCGACCGATGTCTGCTTCCCATTGACTATTATAGGTTGTGAGATGCTCTGAATCACCTTCTGCGCAATATGGGCCGCATTCCCCGGGGATTGCAGTTCGGTTATAACAATCAGAAACTCATCCCCTCCGATACGGGCGACCGTATCCGTCTCGCGCACAGAGGAACGAAATCGTTGTGCCGCTTCCCTGAGCACCTCGTCTCCGACATCATGACCGTACGTATCATTGACCTCCTTGAAACCGTCGAGATCGGCGAACATGACGGCGACTATCATCTTTTTCCGTCGTGCCACTCCCATGGCTATATCAAGGCGGTCTCTGGCCAGTCTCAAGGTTGGAAGGTCTGTCAGTCCGTCGTGGGTTGCCATATGCCGTATTTTCTTTTCCGCTTCCTTGCTTTCGGTCACATCCAGACCGAATGCCCAATTTTGATCGCTTGCGGAAATGAAACCCCATGAAATATGTTTCTTTGTTCCGTCCTTACAGGTTACGATTGATTCCATGGGTTCGATTTTGGACCTGGTCTGAATGGCGTATTTCACCATGTTGCTCCATGCCTTCTCTACTTGGTTGCGATACGCCTCGTCGGGATAGGCGAGGGGGAACCACGCGGATGCGGAAGGCACCTCTTCGATGGTATATCCGAACAGTTTGGTGAAGGTTGGATTGATATATTCGGCCTTCTGTTCGATGCCGTGTGACATGTAGATCGCCAATGGAGAAGTATCAGTCATGGCCCTGAACCGCTTCTCGCTTTCGATCAGGGCATTTTCCGCCCGTTTTCTTTCGGTGATATCCTGGACGGTTCCGATAATCTGCAGAAGATCGCCGTTGTCGTCATATTTCCCCTGGAAGGTTGAAAAGTAGTATCCGATACTTTTATCCGGACGGAGAAACCGTTGTTCAAAGCTCCCTTTCTCACGTGACTCAATCGCCCGTTGAATCAGTTCCTTGTCGCGATTGTGATCTTCTGGCCACGGGGATAGATCTTGGATCGCATCAATATGAGGGGTGAAGGATTTTGGGTCGAGCCTGAATATATTAAAAATCTCTTCCGACCATGTAACATCGCCTGTCTTTACGTCCCATGTCCAATAACCTAACTGAGCTAACTTCTGTGCTTCGAGAAGCTTTTTCTCGCTTTCACTCAGCGCTTCCTCTGTCTGTTTGAGGTCCGTGATGGACCGAGCCTGCTGGATGTTTTGATATGCAATCATGGAAAGCTGATTGGCCAGAGCGAAAAGGGTGTGAGCGATGTGATTGAACTTTTCCTTTGACATGACAGGCACCTTCAGAAAGGCCTCGCGGAACTCTTTTTCGTCGATGTCAATCTCACGGGCGTATTCCATTATTTTCTCTTCGCTCAGCGCTTTATTCCGAACTTGGCCGACCAGCCAGTTGGCGATATGGTATCCACCGGCGGTAATACTGGCCCCTGCACTCCATAGGCCGGCGCTCAGGCATGGCTGAATGATCGGTCCTGATGGATTATGCCGTCCGAGCATTGCATCGGATCTTTGGCAATTTCTGGCCCCCTTTTCGGTCTGGCGGACGAACGTACTACAGAAGTAGGTGAAGTTGCTCGGTTTAGTGATGGGAGTGCCGTCGGGACGCGTGAGGAGGATGGCGGCTCCCCAGGTATCGGCGAGCATATCCTGGAGGTTCTGAATTTCACCTATGTTGAACAGATCTTCGAAGGCGACACCTTCGCTAGCATCCAAGGGTCGTGTCAATGCCACAATACGTTTCTCGAGTGCTTCTTCGATTCGCTTTCGGTCGGTGATATCTGGAAAGACGGCGAATGCTGCAATCATCTCTCCATCGCTGTTGTAAATAGGAGCGGCGCTCACGATCTCACAGCGTTTCGTGCCGTCTTTGAGCCGAATGCACATTTCCCTGTTCTTTGTTGTTATTCCCTTGAGAGCCAGCATCAGGGGGAGTTCATCCCAGGGGATTCGGTTCCCTTCCATATCGAAGTTTTCCCATGTATGCTCTATATCGGATAAGTAATAGTGCCCGGCGTCATTTTCCTCACCCTCGAGCCCCAATGTGTCGATAAGAGCCTGGTTGACGTTGAGAATCATCCCTTCGGGTGAACTCACCAGGATCATCGGTACGGGTGTTTGGCTGAAGGCAGATTGCAGTAAAAGCTTGGTATCGGCCGATTCTCTCTCTGCTTGTAAACGCTTGGTGATGTCAACCGCTATGCCTGCCAGCAAGGGATCCGAGCCCTCAATCCGGATTGGGAATTTGTAGGTATCGAAAAAGCGTTCCCTGCCATGTTTGTCTATGATTCTCTCCTGAATAACCATCGGACCTCTGCTCAGGACCTTTCGATCATCTTCGATCATCCGTTGGGCCATCTCATGATGCATAAGTTCTTCGGTGGTTTTCCCGATGGATTCCTTCCATCCAAACAGCTCATCAAGATACCGGTTGACAAGTACGAGATGGTCTGTTGAATCCTTGATAAAAACACCGGCAGGCAGGTGTTCCATAAATATCGAAAACCGTTTTTCACTTTCGATCAGTGCCGCTTCAGTCCGTTTTCGCTTCGTGATGTCTCGGTCGGTGCCCCGGTACCCTTTGAGGTTTCCATCGACATCGTAGAAGGGGAGGCCATTGGTTTCCAGAACGACCGGATGACCATCTTTATGGAGATTTATATTTTCGAATGCGACAATAGGGCTCTGTTCGGCAACCAGGGCGTTGAATCTTTCCGTTATACGTTTCGATTCTTCCGGAGGCATCCGGTCAAAGGGTGTTGTACCGATCATCTCTTGGGGATCGTAACCGAGAATCTTTTTAATCTGAGGGCTGATATAGGTGAAATGTCCCTGTGGATCTATTTCCCACACACAGTCGTACAACGTTTCAACCACTCCCTGAAATCGAGAACAGCTTTCACTCAGAATATCTCTTGCCACCCTGTATTCGGTGGTATTAATAAATACAACGATCGCACCGGATGTCTCGCCGTTGACTATCTGGGGGTACGACCAATATTCGGCGGGAAAGTAAGAACCGTCGGCCCTCCATAATACCTCATCGGAGACATATACGCCCTTACCCTCGCTGAGGGCCTGGTGTATTCTGCAGGCTTCGATGGCGATAGGACTGCCGTCGGGGAGTGAATGATGGATCAGATAATGCATGTTCCTGCCGAGGAGTTGATTCATGTCCGTATAGCCCAGCAGTCTGAGGCAGGACGGATCGACAAAGGTACAGGTACCCTGAAGATCAATGGCATACATCCCTTGCGCCTCTGAATCGAGGAGGAATTTTATCATGTCGCCGTTCTGCTTTATGGGCTCTCCCGTTTCCTTATTCACCGTATGGCCCCTCCCTTCTCCTCCTTTTCAGTACGTGCAGTGCCAACTGCAGGGTTATGATAAGAAACGCAATGAGGATACGTAGGTAGTCTATGTATACCTTTTGTAGTTTCAGTATGTTATACAATCGATTGTGATGAAGTTCAACGATGGTGTAAGCCGATTGTATACATGCTATTTCATGTGATATCGTACAGTTCGATCCAGGCATCCGGATCTTCTATGAGCATGTTTGTGTGATGTATATAGCCAATCGTGTATGATTGAAGTTCTCGAAAAATGACGATTCAGGATCGCCACTCAATAACAGTACTATTATATATAGATAGTTACTGTACTTCTACCATAATTTCTTTAAAAATTATCTTTTTTTTTATCGGATTTCGGAATGCATTACGCATGCAATCCGATGTGTCGATTCATTTCAGCTCCCTCAGGGATTGTGCCGTTGCCACGAGAGCCTGATCGTATTCTTTTAGAGCAGCGCTGGTATGACCGATCGACTCCCGCCACTGCCTGCCCGTGTTCTCTACGAATGACTTGATTATCCGGCTCGTTTTTCTTTCGACGAGACGGCGGTATCGCCGATAGAACCAGAAACCGAACAGCAGGTTTATCAGTGCGTAACTACCAAGCGCCGCAAGACCGGCAGGACTGAAAAGGTTGAAAAAGGCGGTGAAGATAAAGTTCAGCATGTGGTTCAGCGATGGATTCGCAAAAAGGTCCTGCCAGGCGGTCTTCCCCGCAAGGGCGACAATCAACCCGGAGAGAAGGAAGAGATAGACGATATACTGACCGGTTTGAAACAGTATGTGCCGGTCGCTATGCGATGAAGTAAGCCGGCTGTTTGCCTGCTTATCGAGTTTTTCTTCGAAGATTCTTGTTCGATATTCAGGTTTCAATATATCTTCAACCCGTCCGGCCATCACACGATGGGCCCCTCTTCTCATGATGTCGCTCATGATCCTGTTCGTGATGTTTTCGAGTTGTCTCTGAATGACCTGAACCATTCTCCGGTTTGCAAGGTCGAACGTACCGTGCTCCTCATCGATCCTGCCCTTTGACCTCCCGTATCGCCACTGTTCCACGAGGGCGGCCATCCCGTAGCCCGGCCCTTTCAGTATGGCGGTATTCTCCAGTTTCAAACGGATTTCTACACGAGTGCTCTCGTCCAGGGCCGCATAGATATTGTCCCGGACGATCCTTTCTTCCTCTGCTCCGGCGATCTCCATCGCCGTTATGGTGTGGGTGAGAATGTCATGCATGGTTTCCAGGTGAACCAGTTCGTTCTTAAAGAGGGAAAGATAGCGGGAATATTCCTGATCCAGGTTTGCTGTCTTGATGTTTTTAATTTCTTTTAGATCTCTCTGTCGGAAGATTTCCTGGCGCAGACTGGGCGCCTGGTTCCAGGGAGAGAGGGCCTGCCCGTCAAGGGCTTCCTCGGCGGATACGGTAAAGATAACCGGGTCGGCGATGTCGGCCTTTCTGAGATGTCCCCGGAAGTCGGCATGGACACGTTGCATCTCCTTGAATCCTTCGCCGGAATTCCCGCCATCGAAAAAGAGGTCTGATTTATTGAGGACGAAATAAAAATTGTGCTTTGACTTCGGTACCAGTTGCAGAAATTCGTAGAAACTGCCGTCGCCGTACTTTGCCGGAGAGGTCAACCACACAAGGATATCGACATGCTCGATAAAGTCGAGTACCTGCCGCCGGTGCTCAGGCTGGATGCTGTCGAAATCGGGAAGATCGCACAGGACGATCTGTTGAGCGGTCCGGCTGGTGTGGGTATATTCCCGCCAGGGTGTTCCCGGATCGGGTTGCACAGGCAGGGGGGTATCGATATGGTGATAGAGCAGGATCGCGTCGGTATGGGGCCGGCGGTGGCTCGCCGACGAGATGGAGGCTTCGGCAAGGACGTTCATGAGGGTCGATTTCCCCACGCCGGTTCCGCCGAGCAGTCCGACAACCAGGTACTGTTGTGTCACGACATCGAGCTTGTCGAGGAGCGTCTGAGCCTCCTGCACCATCCGCCGCCGCTCTTCCGGTGACAGGGTTGCGAGATCAGCCGTCCGGGCGATCTTCTGGGCCTCCAGGATGCTGTTTCGAAGTCTTATGGAGGAATCGTTCATCGTGTATCTCCCAATCGGCCCTTCAGGCCGCTAAGCCATACCATCGTTTCTTCGGGTATGAGAAACGGCTCAAGGCAGGATACGTACCGCCCTTTCTGTTCTTCCAGTATATTGAGGATTCCCTCTTTGTATTTCTTGTCGAGTTCACGGGCGATGCCCTGAATTTCGTGAAAGGCGAAAAGATTCACCGAACTTTTCGTAACCAGCGGGGCCAGGAACGAATCAAGCGCCATCTCGATAAAGGTTATACCTCCTCCGAGGACGATCTCGAAGGAGAGGATCAGCCCTCCCCACAGGATGGCGGTCGAATAGATGCCTACCTCCTTATGCTTCGGGATTCCCCGCGCGAGATCACGAAACCTCGCCTCAAGCCATCCCATAAGTTGTCCCTGCAATTGCCCGATCCTGTCCCGAACTTCCTGATCGGAGATGGGTAGTTCGTGCCGGTGCAGTTCACTGAATAATGAGGAATCGTTGTCTTCGGGGGAAAGGTTTTCGAGAACGAGTCGGTTCAGTCCACTCATCGTCGAAAGGATCGGCGTGATATCGGCCTGTTTCTTTACGGCTAAGAGAACCTTCCGGGATGTACCGCCCGGATTGTTCTCCCGCAGACCCAGCAGGCGCAGGGGGACAAGAAACAGCTGTTTCAGATAGTGCCGGGGTTTCGAAAGGATGTCGTAGCGGTTATAGATGTTTTTGATCTCCCGCTGGATGTGATTCTGACTGTCCCGCTTGAAATGGGCTTCAAACTGTTCAAACAGATTCGAGCCCTGTTCTTTAAAGAGTTGATCGAGCCGCCCAAGCCATCGTTCTCCGGCTTTGTTTTCACGCTCCGCCAGCCCATGGAAGGAATCAATGGAACGTTTGAGATGTGCACGCCTTTGTCTCTTCTGTTCGATCAGAAGAGACACGGAGGTTTCTTTCCGCAGGGTCTCAAAGAAGCATTCCGAGAAGCGGGCGAATCCATTCTGTCCGCTAAGCGAATGCAGTGAAGGGGTAGGAATATAGGGGATGAACCACAAACGATCCCTGTTGATCGTGATCCCCCGCTGTCGAAAGAAATCGACGATCTCTTCGGATGTATGGGCTGGATCTGCCTTATTGAAGAGGAAGAAGCATGGTTTTCCCTCTCTGTCGATACGGTCGAGTGTCCGGGAGGGGATTTCGTCGGCGTACTTTTCTTGGCTGGCAACGAAGATAATCACGTCGGAGAGGCGATCCAGATCTTCTGCGATCCGGCGATGTTCGTGCTCCAAACTGTCAAGATCGGGATTGTCCACCAGAACGATATGTTCCAGATCATCCCGATTATGTGTAACGACGATCAGCCGTCTGCCGTTGTCGGTTTCATTGGTCTGAGTACCTTCTCCGTCCGGTGCATACTCAATGCGGAAATCGGGAAGGGGAAATGCGTCCAGAGAATTGTTTTCATGGATATACACAACCGGAGCGGCTGTCGTCGGTCGTTCCATGCCTACCCTGCTGATGGAAGAACCGCACAAGGAGTTGAAAAGACTAGACTTTCCTGTCCCCGTTCCGCCGGTGAAGACCGCCCAGATCAGGGGCCTTTGTTGCTTGTATAGGAAAACCGCCATATCTTTACACAGGGTGTCCCGCATCTCGGAGAACTCTTTTTCACGGATCGACAGACCCGGAATCCGAAGGTCTTGTAAGTGCGCGAACAGTTCGTCGAAATTTATTGGTGTCCTATTCATTGCTTCGCCCGACTCTCCTGTCGGTCCTCATCTTTCCGTATTGTTCGGTACAATGCCCGTATGCCAAATATTCTTCACCGGTTACCTGTTACGCTCACTGTATCAAAAGGGTATTGAAACATCAACGGCATTATCGAATGCTGTCATGATCGGGATAGATGTAAGTGATACCGGTCTTTCCAACATCTCGCACAGGGAATGTCCTGCATGAGCGTTTATCTCGGATGGACCAACCGATTGTTGTTCCTTAAGGGTGTATGCTCCCGAATACACGAAATAGAAGTGGACACAGTCTCCGGGTTACCCCTTGAACATCGGGTAGCCGCACCTATCAAAATCAAAAAACACTTGTATAAAATCAATCTCCCTGTTAGAAACTCCAAGAGAATTTATAGGAAAGAGATAGTATGGACAATATATCGGACGCCACTAAACAGTTTATTGATCTGAGACGGCATATGTGGATGGCCGGCATCGAGGTAGACCTGCGCAGACTCATCTGGCAGATCGCCGTAACAGGAAAATATATATCCTCAAAAATCCAGGAATCCAATCGGAAGCTGGCCGGTTTTGAAAATATTTACGGAGAGGAGCAGCTTGCCCTGGACAGGAGTTCCGACGAAATCATTAAGCGGCAGCTCGAGTTCTCCGGCTTCGTCAGCCAGTACGCTTCTGAAGAACGAGATTCCATACTCCCGGTGGGCAGGGGAGGGGAAAAATACATCGTAACCGCCGACCCCCTCGACGGATCTTCTCTGGTGGAAACCAATCTTGCCATCGGGACCATTATCGGCATTCATAAGGAATCCATCCTGAGCGGGGGCGAGAAGAGTCTCGTAGCCGCCATGTATATAACATACGGACCGTTGATTACGATGATCTATTCGGCGGGAAACGGAACCCATGAGTTTGTCCTGAACAGAGAGGGCGAATATGTGCTTTCCGAAGAGAATATAACCCTCGGAGAACGGGGAAGCATATACAGCATCGGTGGGTTGAGAAAGGATTGGACGGCGAACCACCTCGAATACATACGATCACTGGAAGACGAGGGGTACAAACTGCGGTACAGTGGCGGTTTTGTGCCTGATATCAACCAGATCCTGATAAAGAGGGGAGGGATCTTTACCTACCCAGCGCTGAAGAAAAATCCGAACGGAAAACTGCGTCTCATCTTCGAACTCCAGCCCATGGCCTTTCTTATGAAACAGGCCGGCGGGATGGCCACCAATGGAAAACAGGATATCCTTTCAATACAGCCGGAGACGCTCGATCAGAGATGCCCCATATACATCGGGAGCAGATACGAGGTAGAAAAGGCAAAGGAGTTCCTGACCGGCAACACGACACGATAACCATTCAGCACAGTAACAGAGGAGCCCGGCATGATGTACCAGACCGTTGACCAGTTGAAGCACCACCTTGTCGATGTACTGACAATTGACGAGGGGAATATCGTCATATCGAACGAGGAGCGCCTGCGGGACGTTCTTATCGATGACCTGATCTATTCGGCCATATTCAGTCCTGACGGTGACGTCAGATCGTCCGCGCGATGGTT
This sequence comes from Syntrophales bacterium, assembly GCA_036825195.1. Taxonomy (GTDB): domain Bacteria; phylum Desulfobacterota; class Syntrophia; order Syntrophales; family UBA2210; genus UBA2210. The sequence goes on along the minus strand of DAISYQ010000004.1, from coordinate 58,072 downwards.
GATTCGAAGGGCCGGTGCGGCATTGGGTTGTATGGCCTTCTCGATCCAGTCACTCTATGACGCCATGGGGAGCGGAACGGTTTCCGGATTTACGGTACCCGCCATCAATCTGCGGGGAATAACCTATGACTGCGCCCAGTCGGTATTCCGCTCGGTCCTGAAGAACGATGTGGGACCATGCATCTTTGAAATCGCCCGTTCGGAGATCGGGTACACCGACCAGCGCCCTTCGGAGTATGCCACAGTGATAACCGCCGCGGCCATCAAAACCGGCTACCGCGGCCCTCTCTTCCTGCAGGGCGACCACTTCCAGATCAACGCTAAGAAATATCGCGAAGATCCGTCTGCCGAAACGCAGGCGATAAAATCCCTCGTACGGGAGGCGATTGAGGCGGGATTCTATAACATCGACATCGATGCCTCCACCGTGGTGGATTTATCCAAAAACACCATTGAAGAACAGCAGGCGGGCAATTATTCGATAACAGCGGATATTACCGCCATGATACGAGAGATAGAACCGGAAGGCGTCACCGTATCGGTGGGGGGAGAGATCGGAGAGATAGGAGACAAGAACACCACCGTGGAGGAATTTACCGTATTCATGGATCACTACCTCCAAGAACTCCGGAAGAGGGGAGACAATCTGAAGGGGATCAGCAAGATCAGCATCCAGACGGGAACCACCCACGGAGGCGTCCCTCTGCCGAATGGATCGATAGCAAAGGTCAAGATAGACTTCGACACACTGGAAAAAATCTCTGACGTGGCGCAATCCCGCTATGGCCTGTCGGGCGCCGTGCAGCACGGGGCATCAACCCTTCCGAACGAGGCGTTCGACAAATTCCCTAAGACAGGTACCTCGGAGATCCACCTGGCGACGGGATTCCAGAACATCATATACGACAGCAGGAACTTCCCCGCTGAACTGCGAAGCAGGATATATGCGTACCTTAACACGGATCTACAGGGTGAGAAAAAGGAAGCCGATACCGAAGAACAATTTATCTACAAGACCAGAAAGAAGGGGTTCGGCCACTTCAAGAAGGATATGTGGGATCTTTCGCCCGATATACTGAAGGCGATCGGGGAGGAGCTGGAAGACCAGTTCTCATTCCTCTTCCACAAGCTCAATCTGGTCGGGACAAGGGATGTTCTGGACCAGTTCATAAAGCCTGTTGATGTCCCCTTGGAAGTCCCCGTGCCATTGAGAAAGTAATGAGTGTTTCGGATCGTCAGAGGTACGATCTGGCACCTACGTACCGTTTTTTATAATATGCCTGTGAGAGCGAAGAGGTGCTCACCGTCTTGCCGGTTCGCGGTGCATGGATAAATTGATTCCCACCGATATATATTCCCACATGGGAGATCCCTCCGCCACCGCGGGTATCGAAGAAAACCAGATCCCCCTTTTCCAGTTCGTTGCGACCGATCTCGGTGCCCGTCCGGTACTGCTCTCCTGACGTGCGGGGGAGTCTCAGTCCGTTCAAACGATAGATGGCCATTGCGAGGCCGCTGCAGTCAAATCCCTCCTCGGCGGAAGATCCGCCCCATCGGTAGGGAACGCCGATAAAGCCCCGTGCCGTCTTCACCACCTCATCCCTGAGATATGGTTCATTATAGTACTGGCTCTGTGCTATGAAATACTCATCGGGACGGACAACGTAGAATTCACCGATCACGCCCATTGCCCTCAGGATCTCCGCCTCCCTGCAGGCATCTTCCCTCGATTCAAAACTGCCGAACCGGACCTTGTACAGTCCCTGTTTGTCGGGAAAATAGTATGCGTCCAGGTTGTCGCTGTTCAGGGCGTTGACAAGCCGAGCGGCATTTTCAACCTGTGAAAAGGCGCCGACCTGGATCGTATACCCCATCCGGGACACCCTCTTTTTCGGTACGTCGGAGAGACAGGTCGGGGAAGAGATCTGTCGTGAACCGCACCCCGCCAGAAGAGACAGGACAAGGAACAAAACGATGACAGGACTTACAGGTAAACTGCGTGACTCCATAATTCCCGAACTACGGTAAGGGATGGTATGTCTGGCGGGCAGATCTGTCAGCTGATCTTTGCGCCGACAGCGGCATCTTTGTCGAAGGAGACCAGAGAAACCGTCTCACCGGTTTCCGTCGCCAGAAGCATGCCATGTGACTCGACCCCCATCAGCTTCACCGGCTTCAGATTGAGTATGACGGCGATCTTCTTTCCCACAAGTTCTTCGGGCCGGTAGTCTTTGCCGATCCCGGCGACGATGGTCCGTTCCTCACCCACATTGATCTTCAGCTCCAGCAGCTTGTCAGATTTCTTTACCCTCTTGGCCTCAATCACCTGCGCAACGCGCAAGTCGATCTTCTGAAAATCATCGAAGGTTATCTCTTCCTTGACGTCGGTAAGGGCCACTGGTTCCTTGTCCGGCTTTTGATATTCCACACGGGGGAAGAGGGATGTTCCTCGGTTAATGACATTCCCCACCGGAAGGCCGCCCCATGTGCGTATGGTGCTGAAATCCTGAGAGGTTGGATCTTCTATGCCGAGCCGTCGCAGCATATCAACGGCGGAATCGGGCATAAAGGGGGTAATCAGAACCGCTATCACGCGGAGTGACTCCAGTATGTTGTAGATGATGGTATCCAGCCGTGCATTGGCGGAAGGATCTTTGGCCAGACTCCAGGGTTCGCGCTCAACGATGTACCGGTTTGTCATATTGACAAATTCCCAGATGGCGATCAGAGCCTTATGAAACATCATGGATTGAAACGATGATTCCACCTCGGAAAAAAGACCCGCCGCTTTCGTGATCAAGGGTGCGTCATCCGGGTGATCGCTGAAGGCAGGCACCGTCCCGCCGCAGTATTTTACCGCCATGGAGAGGGACCGGCTGACCAGATTCCCCAGATCATTCGCCAGATCGGCGTTTATTCTCTGTACAAAGGCCTCTTCACTGAAATTCGAATCAAGCCCGAATACCATCTCCCTCATGAGGAAATAGCGAAACGCATCCAGTCCGTACGTGTCTTTCAGATCAAGGGGTTTCACCACGGTTCCGCGGCTTTTCGACATCTTACTGCTGTCAATATTCCAGTAGCCGTGGACGTTCAGGTGCTGATAGGGCTCTATCCCGGCACCTTTGAGCATGGTAGGCCAGTAGATACCGTGTGGTTTGAGGATATCCTTGGCTATCAGATGTTGTGAGACGGGCCAGAAGGTTTGAAACCGTTCGCTGTCGGGATAGCCGATCCCCGTCAGATAGTTGATCAGTGCGTCAAACCACACATAGGTCACATACTGATCATCGAAGGGGAGGGTGATCCCCCAGGTCAGCCGTGTCTTGGGTCTCGATATGCAGAGATCTTCGAGCGGTTCCTTCAGAAAGGCGAGGGCCTCATTTTTGTATCGTTCAGGCCTGATAAAGTCGGGATTATTCTGTATATGATCAATCAGCCAGTCCTGATACTTGCTCATTCTGAAGAAGTAGTTGCTTTCCTTTCTGATTTCGGGGATGGTGAGGTGATCCGGGCACATGCCGTCCACAAGTTCGCTCTCCCGGTAGAAGCGCTCACAACCCACGCAGTAATACCCCTCATACTCACCGAAGTAGATGTCTCCAGCGTCATACACCTTCTGCAGTATCGACCTGACCACCTCTTTGTGATCCTGATCCGTTGTCCTGACAAAATAATCGTTGGTTATGGAAAGCTTCGGCCAGAGGTCCCTGAACTGTCCACTTATCCTGTCCGTATACTCCTGCGGAGCCACTCCGGCTTCTCTTGCCGCCTCCGCTACCTTGTCACCATGTTCGTCGGTCCCGGTCAGAAAATAGGTCTGGTCCCCGGCCATCCGGTGGAACCGGGCCAGGACATCGGCCACGATGGTGGTATACGCGTGGCCTATATGGGGGGATGCATTGACATAATATATCGGTGTCGTAATGTAAAAATTCTTCATCTCTTTCTCCGGTGATGTATTGCTGATCTAATGTCGGTAGTCTCTTTCTTTCTTCTGGAGTTCGGTTACGGATATTTCCACTTCCTTGCCATCCCCGAAATCCACAAAGACCGTATCTTCAAGTATATTCTGTCTAATGACCTTGCCTTTCCCTTCTGAGGTGACCACATTCTTTCCGCATTTTGGCATATTTTTTTTCGCCTTCGCATACGTTTCATGCTCGAAGGCAAGACAGCACATGAGTCTGCCGCACAGCCCGGAGATCTTCTCCGGATTCAGGAGCATGTTCTGCTCCTTGGCCATCTTGATCGATACGGGGGCAAAATTGTTGAGGAAGCTGGCGCAGCAGAGTTCCCTGCCGCACATGCCGATACCTCCGCAAATGCGGGCCTTGCTCCTTACCCAGATCTGTCTTAGTTCAATCCTCATTTTGTACTTCTGCACAAGGTCCTTTACCAGTTCCCGGAAATCAACCCTGTTTTCTGCAGTAAAGTAAAAGATCAGTTTGGTCTTGTCAAAGTGGCTTTCAACGCTCACCAGTCTCATGGAGATTTTTCGCCTTGTGATCCGTTCAATGCAAAATTGCCGCGCCTCTTCTTCGGTCTTCAGATTCTCTTCATGAACCTTCAGATCCTCATCGGTGGCTTGGCGTAAGACCTTCCGGAGATTTGGGGGTAGTTTTTCCTGGGGAAGGGCGCGAATCCCGTTCACAACAAATCCCATGGCCGATCCCGATTCGGTGTCGACAATAGCCATGTCCCCTTCCTTTAAAGGGATGTCCGTAGCGTCGAAGGAGTACACTTTTCCCCTGTCTTTAAATCTGATGCCGATAATATTTTTCAACGTATCCTGATCCTGTTCCATAAGCTTAATCCGTGTGTTATGAAAGGCCATGGAGACGGAATACCATGGATTCCAGTGCCAATTGCCTGTTGGCGTTTCGGTCAATGGCGTTGTATGCGTCGCGTATAATTTTTATATTTTCCAGGATATCAGTTCCCGTCATGTTCTTTGAACATTTTTTTGTTGCATCGGCAATATCACGGTGAATCAGCCTGTTGGTATCGCGCGTTTCCCGGTACACTACCATATCTCTGTGCCATTCCCTGAATATGTCGAGTTTCTTCAGGGCGGCATCCCGGTCATTCCCAAAGCAGTCGGCAAGAAAGAACGCATACATGGGAATGGAGTCGACCGTTGAAAAGTTTTTTATGAGATCATGTTTAAAGTCAAAGAACGATTCCTTTTGTATCTCCAATGCCCTGCCGATACTACCCCCCGCCGACGATGCAATCTCCGCTGCCGACTGTTCATCGATCGCCAGTCTGTCCGTTAGATAAGAGGCGATTGTCTCCGGGCGTACGGGATTAAACCGGATCTTCTGACACCGTGATATGATTGTTTGAGGCAGCTTGTGGATACGGGGTGTTATCAGTATCAGAACATTTGACGGTTTCGGCTCTTCGAGGGTTTTCAGAAGGGCGTTTGCCGACGCATCGTTCATCCTGTCCGCATTCGTTATTATGAAAACTCTCTTTCTGCCCTCGAATGGTCGGAATTTTATTTGATCCTGCAGTTCCCTGATCTTTTCAATCTTTATGAAGATGCCATCGGGCTCTATGAAAACGAAATCGGGGTGACTGCCGTGTTCGATCTTTAAACATGGAGGGCATCTGTCACAGGAATCGGCGTTGTTCTCTACGCAATTCAGGGCCTTTGCAAGGATCTTGGCAGTGGTTTTCTTGCCGATACCCTGTATGCCGTGAAAAAGATACGCATGCGGGACGCGATCGCTCTTGATGGCGCCCTGCAGAACGCTTACCTGTTTGTCCTGACCATATATGTCACTGAACGGCATAAGCCCTATCTCGTAATCAATCCCTCCAGATACACGCACACTTCCCGGTGCACTTCAGAAACATCTCTGGAAGCGTCTATTACCTTGAATCTATCGGGGTTCTCTCCGGCCAGTGCAAGATACCCGCTTCTGATTGTCTCGTGAAACCTCAGGTGTTCTCTCTCGAAGCGATCCTTACGGGGAGCATGTCCCGCCCTTTGAGCACGATCTATTACCCTTGCAAGTCCCTGGTCGGCCGGAATATCGAAAAGAAGCGTCATATCAGGAACTAGGGATTGAGACGCAAAATCGCACAGTGCCCGAACGGATTTGATATCCTCGTTTCTTCCGTAACCCTGATAGGCAACAGTAGCGTCAGAAAAGCGATCGCACAGGACGATTTCTCCCCTTTGCAGAGCAGGTGCTATCACCTCCTCAACGTGCTGTGCCCTGTCCGCTGCGAAGAGCAACAATTCCGTTCTACCGGACAGGGCAAGCGCAGTCCTGTCCAGCAGAATTTTTCTCAGTTCGTTCCCTAGGAGAGTTCCACCCGGTTCACCGGTGATCACAAAAGGTACTCTCTTTCCCCTCAGGTAATCACCGGCCTTCCTGATCTGGGTCGTCTTTCCGGAACCTTCTATTCCCTCAAATGTAACGAATACACCCATACCATCCGGTCTTGCAAAACTGGATTAAAAACTCACGACACGCCGGGATGCTAGTTACCTTTTTCTACACCGGGTTCTATGGCTTCTACCGGGCAGACGTCGGAACAGGCACCGCAATCGGTGCATGCATCCGGGTCGATTACATACCTGTCGTCCCCTTCACTTATTGCACTTACAGGACATTCATCCTCGCAACTTCCACAACTAATACACTCATCTGTGATTACATATGCCATGCTACTATAACCTCCATATATGATTTACGGGTTTGTCGTTTAAACTGCTACAACCTCAACGACTCCCGGAATTTTTTCCTTAAGGTATCTTTCGATACCCATCTTCAGCGTCATCTGAGCCATGGGACAACTGCCGCAGGCTCCCTTGAGTCGTACCTTTACAATGCCGCCTTCGGTGACGTCAACGAACTCGACATCGCCGCCGTCTGCCTGTAGAGAGGGCCTGACGTCATTCAATAGTGCTCGAACCTCTTCTTCCATTTCAATATCTCCTTATGGTTTTGTTTCTCTTCTTTCCTAATGAGGCATACGGGAAATCATCTTATCAGCAACCTTGTTTGCAAGATCGGCAAGATCCGGTTTGAACCACTTGTAGCCTTCCGTATCGTAATGTTTTGCCCTCCACATAATCTTTCCCGTTTGTGCCTCAATCAGCTCCATACTGAATCCGACCTTGGCAAGCTTATCTTCTCCCCGTGTCGTATAATTCCAGAAATCCACTTCCACAACAAGGATGGCATCCGTATCACACCGTTTGCCTATATATTTGCTTATATCAGAGTCTGAAAAGCTCACCTTTTTCAACTTTTCAAGGTAATCGGACATTGCCTTTGCCAGTTTGTCATCATTCTCCATCAGTTTTCTTGTATCCTTCGGGGAAACAACACCGGAAAAGTATCCCTTTTTACCCACTGCATCAGCGATAAGTGGGCCGACCACCCCCTTGGCATCCGGAAAAGCATCTGTCTCGACAGGAAGCACGCATATCGTATCAGGATGGAAGGTCTCAGTACCCGGCGTTACCTGAGAAAACCGTATCTCTCCACAGGCCGCAAGCGTTACAAAGAGCAAGACAAAAAAGAGAGTTTTTTTCACATGCAAATACAATGATAATTTCCTTATGTACAATTTTCCTTCTTTCCCGACATGCTGTAATAAACCGGGAGCCAGACGGTACCGTTACAATTTCCTCACGGAAGCATACCACCAGCCGGGTCTCTTCCAGGTCAGGAGTGGTTCGGTTGTATCACATTCCCTCGACATGTGCCACCGACGAGGAGTACGTACGGACCATAGGGATTGGAGCATATGTACAATGAGACGTTGCAGTAAGGAGAAATATATCGGAATACAGTCCTGAAGAATCAAGACTAGCAACGCCATCATATCTTCGTTGCAATAAACCATAAGCAGGCGCTCAACCCTGCAATCATATAGTTTATCCCCAGCAGTCCCTCCAATTCCATCCTGGAAAATCGAACTTTTCTATCACAAAGCTCCATACAAATCCATATATAAAACACCGGAACCAGCAGTGCCAATCCTAGGCTCATGGAAGGAACACACCCTGCCGGTATTGCGGCAATCAGCATGATCCCGGCAAGAATCGATACTCCTTTCAGCAGAATCCTGGCTCGACCTTCTCCCATAATAACCGGTATCGTTTCACGGCCGATCAGTCGATCGCTCTGGATATCGATCGTATCTGAGAGGACGGACTTTGAGAAGACCAGGACAAACACGAACAGAAAGGCCACCACCATTGAACATGTTATCTCAAGGCTGACACTTACCTGCGGAATGACGGCAGTCACGACGGCCCATCCCAGAGCGGTAAAGATATTCTTTGAACCGGGCACATCCTCCAGCCTTTTCCCCCACACGGTAGCATTATAGAGGACACCGGAAAGTGAGATAAACCCGACCAGGATAAAAGTCACCGGGCCCTCTAAAAATGAAAGGACGGACGCAAGCACAAGAGAGGTTATGGCAGCGGTCATATAGCTTCCCCTGTGTTGTAGGTAGGACCCTTCTCTGAAGCTTCCTTGAATTCTTCCGAAGCTTCTTTCCTGCAGTCTGTTGATGGTATGTATCGCGAATACACATAAGGCGGCGATCAGAATATTTGATACACTCACTCCAAGGCCCTGAAGAAACATACTGGCGAGGGAGAGGAATCCGGCACCGATGGCGGAAGAGATATCTGTTCTGAGGAGAAATATCCAGAGGTTATAAAGACCTCTCAGTTTCCACGGCACGGTTTCTCTTTGATTGTGGGTAAGGTAATCGATTACCCCTTCCGTTATCCAGTTCGGCGTGGACGCTCCGGCAGAGACGCCTATGTTTTTGAACCCACTGAGATCCGTGCCGTTCAGTTCCTCTGCCGTCTCGATATGGACCGTTCGCGTTCCGCAGTCTTGCGATATCGCGGCAAGTCTGCGGGTATTCGCGCTGTCCTTCCCGCCTACAATGATGATCCCATCCATGGTAGCGGCCATCTTTTTGATTTCGGCCTGTCTCATTTCGGTCGAATTACAGATGGTATCAAAGACCATGGCTCCGGGAAATTTACGGGTAATCTCTCGAGCAATCTCTTTGTATGCCGCAGAATCCTGGGTGGTCTGGGCAACGACGCAGATCTTGTCGTGCTGCTGAAGGGGAGCAACATCCTTTTTGTCGTTAATGACTATCCCTCTCCCGGATGAATATCCCAGAAGGCTGGCAACTTCCGGATGCTCTTTATCGCCGACGATGATAATTGTGTAGCCCAGTGCCGCATGCTTTTTGATTATTGCCTGGACACTCGCAACCTTGGGGCAGGTGGCGTCTACAATCTCTACACCCTTTTCTCTGATCCTCTCCCTTTCCAGAGGAGATACTCCATGGGCCCTGATGACTATGATGCCGTCCTCAATTTGGTCGATACTCTCTAACGGAACAATCCCCCGTTCCTTGAGAAGCTGGACTGTTTGAGGATTATGTATGAGGGGGCCGTATGTGTATACCGTTTTGCCCCCCTTATGACAGGCTATATCGAGGACGATGTCTACCGCCCTCTTCACACCCATGCAGAAGCCTGCCGTCTCGGCTAGTTTAACTCCCATCGTTCATTCCCGTATCAATCTTCTACATGTTTTCCGGCATACAGGAAAAATTCCCTGTTTCCGGCAGGACCGGTAATCGGCGACTCGCAGGTTCCCATCGTTTCGAGACCCAGTTCTTCCGAAAATTTTACAATTTCATCAACGACTTTCCTGTGTAATCCGGAATCTCTGATAACCCCTTTTCCGACTTCATCTCTGCCAACTTCAAACTGCGGCTTGATCAGGGCGAGGATGAAGGCATGCTCGCCGATGAGTCTGACGACGACGGGCAATACCAGCCTCAGGGAAATAAAGGAGACATCGATCACCGCCATATCTATGATGTCTTCAATACCTTCACCTGAAAAGTATCTGATGTTGGTTTTCTCAAACAGTATCACCCTCCTGTCCGTTCTGAGCTTCCAGTCGAGCTGACCGTACCCCACATCTATCGCATAGACCTTTCGAGCACCTTCCTGGATGAGACAGTCCGTAAATCCACCCGTGGAGGCGCCGATATCCAGGGCCACCATACCCGCTACATCGACATCGAACTGCTGCAGAGCTCCCTTGAGTTTTAATCCTCCTCTGCTGACATAGGGGTTCTCGCCACCCTTTATCCGTATCACTGCGTCATGGCGTACAGGGGTTCCCGCCTTGTCAATCCTCTCCTCACCAACCACAACCAGGCCCGACATAATAAGAGCTCTGGCCCTCTCGCGGGTTGCCGCAAGGCCTCTGTCAACCAGAAGCTTGTCCAGCCTGATTTTTGATTTTTGGTTTTCTGACTTCACGTTTCGAGTTCCGGGTTTGTAAAAAGTCGGGGATTGTTAGCCTCAAGGATCGCCAAAGTACTGCCGTGCCGGATGAAGCATATCGCCACCGTGGGCCAAGCCCTCGCTTGCTCATTCACCCATAATATGTTGAACGGCCTGTGCAATACCGTCCGCGTCAATGCCGTGCATTCTTCTCAACTGGGCCTGTGTCGCATGCTCCACGAATTCATCCCTGATGCCAAGCCGTTTCACGGTAATTCCCGAGATTCCCTTCTCCGAAAACAGTTCGAGAACAGCGCTGCCGAATCCGCCCATAAGGACGTTCTCTTCAACGATGATCATCTTTTTGTGGGAGGATGCTATGTCGCATAACAGAGCCGTATCAAGGGGTTTCACGAAACGACTGTTGACGACGGTCGCTTCGATACCCTTTCCGGCAAGTATCTGGGCGGCTGCGATGGAAGGGTATACAGTAGAACCGATGGCGATTATGGCCACATCCCCGCCGGTGCGGACAATTTCGGCCTTTCCGATCTCGATGCTTTCCGGGGTTTCATCAAGAAGGACACCGGTCCCTTCACCCCGCGGATACCGTATCGAAGCGGGGCCTTTACATAAAATTGCCGTCTTGAGCATGTGCTGGAGTTCATTTTCATCTTTGGGGGCCATAACAACGATATTCGGGATGGATCGAAGGTAGGAGTAATCAAACAGTCCGTGGTGCGTGGGACCGTCGTCTCCCACAAAGCCTCCCCTGTCAAGGGCGAAAACGACGGGCAGCTTCTGAAGACATACATCATGGAGAACCTGGTCGTATGCCCGCTGCAGAAAGGTGGAATATATGGCGACCACCGGTATAAATCCCTCCGTGGCCAAACCTGCGGCAAACGTCACTCCATGCTGCTCGGCGATGCCGACATCATAAAACCGTTCGGGAAATTCCCGTGAGAACTCGTCGAGGCCTGTCCCGCTTGCCATGGCGGCCGTTATCGCAACGATCGAAGGATTCTCACGCGCCATGTGTACCATGGTGCGGCCGAAGATTTTCGTGTACGACGGTCCGGCGCTGTCCGGCTGAATAGATTCTCCCGTAGCGATATCAAACGCCCCTATGCCATGAAATCGGGACGGTTCCTTTTCGGCAAATCGATAGCCCTTTCCCTTCTTGGTTATGACATGAACCAGAACGGGCCGTTCCATAGCCTTTACATTCTGGAGATTCTTTATCAAATGATTGAGGCGGTGTCCTTCGAGCGGGCCGATATACTTAAACCCTAGCTCTTCGAACAGCATACCCGGAACGACAAATGCCTTGAGAGATTCTTCCGTTTGCCTGGCAAATTTGATGACATGTTCTCCAATACCGGGTATCGTTTTGAGAAAGCTGTGGATTTTCGTTCTCAGCCGTATAATCTGCTGACCCGTCATGATACGGTTCAGGTACGACGACATGGCGCCCACATTGGGGGAGATGGACATCTCATTATCGTTCAGGATGACGATTAGGTCCTTTTCTCTGTCACCGGACCAGTTAAGCCCTTCAAATGCCATGCCGGCGGTCATTGAACCGTCCCCAATGACGGCGATGACTTTATAGGTGCCGTTTTCGAGACACCGCGCATCGGCGATGCCGGCAGCGGCGGATATGGAGGTACTGCTGTGACCGGCACCGAAAACATCGTATATGCTCTCTTCCCGTTTAGGAAACCCGCTAATGCCCCCCATCTGTCTGAGAGTATGAAACGCTGCTTTCCTGCCGGTAATGATCTTGTGCGCATACGCCTGATGACCGACATCCCATATGACCTTATCAACCGGTGTGTTAAACACGTAATGAATGGCCAGAGTGAGTTCCACCGCTCCCAGGGATGGTGCGAGGTGACCGCCGTTGTTGGAAACCACCGCCAGTATCTCCTGCCTGATTTCGCCGGCAAGGATTTCCAAATCTTCGATACTCAGACATCTGATGTCTTCAGGAGCGTTTATTTTCTCTAATATACCTGCCTTGTCATCCATAAAAACAATCTCCGGGTCTATAATAACCTATGACTTTCGTTCGGCGATGAACCTCGCTATCATTCTGAGAGGTTCGGCCTTTTCATCGAAGTGACGTATGGCGTCTAAAGCATCTTCCACGAGTGTTCGCATCCTCGCTTTGGATTCTTTCAGACCGATCAGCGCCGGATAGGTCGCCTTCCCGAGTCCCTCGTCACTGCCGGTGTCTTTTCCGAGGATTGTTCTGCAACTTTCGATATCCAATATGTCGTCGGCTATTTGAAAGGCAAGTCCCGTTTTTTCACCATACTCCGTGAGTGCGTTGAGGTCGTCTTCACAGGCATCCGCTATTATGGCGCCCGCCCTTATGGAAACGGTTATCAACGCCTGTGTTTTGTGGGTATGTATGTAATCAACGGTTTCCATATCCACGTTCTTGCCTTCGGCCCTGAGATCCGCCACCTGGCCGCCTATCATCCCACGGAATCCGGCCGCTTCCGATATCTCATGAATTATGGCAAGGTTCTTTTCGGGAGAGATCCCCCGGGAGCTTTTCCCCGACATAAGGTAAAAGGCCTCGGTGAGAAGGGCATCGCCCGCGAGAACTGCCACCCCTTCTCCGAAGGCCTTATGATTTGAGGGTTTCCCCCTCCGGTAGTCATCGTTGTCCATCGATGGGAGGTCGTCATGGATCAGGGAATAGGTATGGATCATCTCGATGGCGCACGCAACGGGTATCACGGACTCTGGGCTGCCGCCGACCGCTTCCGCCGAGGCCATACACAACACGGGCCGTATCCTCTTTCCACCGGCAAACAGGGTATATCTCATCGAATCGGAGATTTCAGCAGAAAATCCGATCAGTTCCGGAAGGTACTCGTCGAGGGCCCTGTCGACAACATTCTTTTTTGTCTCAAGATATTCTTCAAGAGAAGGTATTCGGTTCTTCACGATCCTCGTCCTTTTCTCCGAACGGTTTTACGGTGAGTGCATCGCCCTCCCTCAGGAGAAGTTTGACTCGTTTCTCCGCTTCATCCAGTTTTTCGGTGCAAAACCGGGAAAGCTTGATTCCTTCTTCGAATGCCTTGAGCGACTCTTCGAGGGACATGTTCCCCTCTTCCATCTTTCTGACAATCCCTTCCAGCTTCTCCAGGGCCTTCTCAAATTTTTTCTCTGTCATATTTTTGCTCCTGTGAAATCTCCAGTACCCGTGCCGTGAAGCTTCCCGATGAAACCGTTACATCGACATAATCGTCTGCCGCGAGCACAGCCACATCACTGACGATGCTTCCGGCAGGCAGCCGTATGATTCCAAACCCTCTCTTCAACACGGAAAGAGGACTCAGATTATCCAGTGCGGACATCTCTTTCTGAAGGATACTCTTCAGATTGCCCATATAAAATCCGTTTCTTACATACAATTCTTTCTTCAGATTTTCAATCTCGCGGCGCAACTCCAGTATCCGTGTCCCGGGAGTGAGGCCCATCATCACCCTGTTTGCGGAACGGTGACTGTGAGCACCCATTTCAAGAATTCGTCGCATTCCTCCAGATAGCCTGCCGTACCAGTCATCCAGTTCCATACGCAGGTCGGAAATGGTTCCTCTCGGATCACGCAAGCTCTCAACGGTGACATCGAGTCGGTCTCGTAATTTCTGCAACGACATACTGCAGATATGGAGTAGACGCGCTCTTAATCTATCGGTTATTTCAATCAGATTTTTTCTGTCGGGGACGACAAGTTCCGCGGCGGCAGAGGGGGTCGGTGCCCTGAGATCAGCCACAAAATCGGCGATGGTGAAATCAATTTCGTGACCGACGGCCGATATGACGGGAATTCTTGAAGCATAGATCGCCCGTGCCACCCTTTCATCGTTAAAACAGAACAGGTCCTCAATTGATCCGCCCCCCCTGGTAACAATAATGACATCAACACCGATTGCGTTCAGATCCGATATGGCATTACAGATCTCCGGGGGTGCTTCCGCTCCCTGAACACTGGCAGGAGCGATGATAATGTCAACGGATGGGAATCTCCTGCTGATGATATTCAATATATCCCTGATAGCCGCCCCCGAAGGTGATGTTACGATCCCGATCATCTCCGGCAGAAAGGGTATCTCCCGTTTGTGGGAAGGATCGAACAGACCCTCTTTCCCCAGACGCTCCTTGAGCTGTTCAAAGGCCTTCTGAAGTGCTCCGAGACCCTTCGGCTCTGCGGCATCAATGATGAGTTGGTATTCGCCCCGTGCAGGGTAAATATTCAATTTTCCCCTGCAAACGATCTCCATCCCATCTTCTAGATCGAAGCCCAGCCGTTCCGCGGCACTCCTGAAAGCAACCGTTCGTATCTGGCTGTCCTCATCCTTGAGGGTGAAATATACATGGCCCGAGCCGGGACGGCGAAGATTGGAAATTTCCCCGGTGACCCATATGACGTCAAACCCGGATTCCAGAAAATTTTTTATGGCCCGGGTCAGTTCTGTAACCGTCAATACATCTTTCATAAAAATTCCACGTGAACAGGTATACCTCTTTGTAAAGTCGGTCTATCAATACTCTCTATCCACTTATTATTTTGTTGACATCTTTCCGGTCTTGTTGTCAAGTGAATCATTGAAAGGAGATGAGAGTGTCATGGATAAGAGTATCATTCATACCGATAAGGCTCCCCGGCCAGTAGGCCCGTATTCTCAGGCGGTCAAAGCCGGAGGCTGGTTGTATATATCCGGCCAAATCCCCATTGATCCGAAAAACGGAGAACCAGTGCACGGGCCTTTTGAACTCCAGGCACGTACGGTTCTGAACAATCTCAAGGAAATACTGGAGGCAGGAGGATCTGACCTTAATCGCGTGGCAAAGGTTGGGATTTTCCTGACAGACATGAACCGTTTCAAACAGTTCAACAGCATATACGAAGAGTATTTCGGAGTATCCCGCCCGGCCCGATCCTGTGTGGAGGTTGCCCGTCTTCCCGGAGATTCCCCGATAGAGATTGAGGCCGTTGCTATCTGCGATTAAACCCGGTTACACGAAAAGAGGATACACTCGCTCTTGATATGTTGACGTGCAAGCTGATTACCTACTTGATTCCTCCCTTTATTTCCCTTCTTCGCGATGCCCCGCGCATCTTTTTCAGCACATTATCTTCAATCTGCTTGGCCCGTTCCATCGTATCTTCCGGATATGCAGCGCTTTTCCTCTGACTCAGTCCCTCGTCGGCCCTTTCGCTGATCCCGAAACGCATCCTCAACACCTTCTCCTCCCTCGGTGTTAGAGTGGCCAGTATCTTTCTCGTTTGTTGGGCCAGATCCATACTCATCGTAGCGTCAGAGGGAGACATGATTTTCTTGTCCTCAATAAAATCCCCGAGTGAGCTGTCTTCCTCCTCACCGATGGGTGTTTCCAGAGATATCGGTTCCTTGGCGATCTTCAATACCTTCCGTACCTTATCCAGGGGGAATTCCATCTTTTCCGCCACTTCTGCCGGGGTTGGCTCTTTCCCCAGTTCCTGGATCAGGTAGCGTGAAGTTCTGATAAGTTTGTTTATCGTCTCAATCATATGAACGGGGATTCGTATTGTTCGTGCCTGATCCGCTATGGCCCTTGTGATGGCCTGCCGTATCCACCAGGTCGCATAAGTTGAAAATTTGTATCCTCTCTGGTATTCAAACTTTTCTACGGCCTTCATCAACCCGATATTTCCTTCCTGAATAAGGTCCAGGAATTGCAGTCCTCTGTTCGTGTACTTCTTGGCAATGCTTACGACCAATCTGAGGTTTGCCTTTATCAATTTTCTCTTTGCCAGGTCCGCTTCCGTCTCACCCTCTTTTATGGTTGTGATCACCGATTTCAGCGTTTCAGCGGAAGCACCGATTTTTCCCGTGATTCTCTTCCTGTCGTTACGGGCCTGTCTGATTGTCTTTTCATATTCCCTCAATTCTTTAACGGGGATACCGCTTTCTTCAGAGACCTGTATCTCTTCCCCGTTTCTCATCCGTGAGAAGATCTTATCCAGGGCGTTGAGTGACATTCCCGACCGGTCCTTGCATGACTCTATTCTCTCCTCACCCTTGTTGAGTTCTGTAACGGCATTTTTGAGTTCGGTAACCATCCCATTAATGCGTCGTTTATTGAGGTTTGCATCCTTACAGAGCTTGATGATCTTTTTGAAGTTTTTTTCCAGTTCCTTCTGCTTCTGTTGTCTCTCGGAGTCGTCTAACTGTTCGTCTTTCAACTCTGTTCTCAGCTGGGTATTTCTTTCATCCAGTTTCGCCACCTTGGCGGTAAATTTCTGCACCTTTTCCCGGTATACATCCTCTTCGGTAAAACCGCTCTCGTCTTCAAGATTATCGACGACTGTCTTTATCCGTATTTCGTTATTCCTGAGTTTCTCTCCTATATCCACAATCTCTTTTACGAAAACAGGCAGGCTGAAAAGGGTTTCCAGGATCTTCTTTTCTCCCTTTTCGATCTTCTTTGCTATCATTACCTCTTCTTCACGGCTCAGCAGAGACTCTTGGCCCATTTCCCGCAGATACAGCTTCACAGGGTCTCCGGTCTTACCTAGTGCAGCTATGGGGAGAGGTTGTATATCATCGGTTTTTATTTGTTCCGTTTCCTCTAGGGTTGTATCATCCGGACTCTCAATAACCTTTCCTTCTTTGTCGACATCGAAAACTTTGATATTTTTCTCATGAAATAATATCAAAATATCATCTATCTGATCTGAGAATATGATGTCGGACGGCAACATATCGTTGATGTCATCATACGTAAGAAATCCCTTCCCCTGGCCCAGTGAAATAAGTTTATTTACTTCATCCGACCTGATTGTTTTCTTCATTTTCGAATAGTCCTCTCTCTTCCTTTAACAATCTATCCCTTTCCCGTAACAGGCTGTCGCTGAGTTCCCTGTCGTTTGTCTCCTGAGCCCTGATCAATTTTCGCTTCAGTATCGTATGCCTGCCCTTGTACCATTTGTCTCGTATCTTTTTAAGATTATCATCAAAGACCCTGTCGGCAACCTCTTGATCGGAGAAAGGGCGCTCCATTATTAATTGTAAGAGGTTTTCCTTTGCAGGGCCATCTTCCATGTCCCTGACAAGACCGATGGTGTCATCCACCCCCTCGGTTATTGACTTTCCCAGTTTTTTCAATGTCTCTGAAGCAAGACAACTCAATATATCATCCCGAACCACCACAGGGATTTTTTCAGGATACTCTATCATCATATAAATAAGGTTTAATTCCACCTTGTCAACCGTTCCCGCCTTCTTTTCCTGATACGGTGTTTCACCGGTGGCCCTGGACCCGGCAGAGGCCTTGCGTATCTTGTCTTTTAAAAGACTCTGTTCGATACCAAGTTTTTCGGATACCCGTTTTATGAACAGGTTTTGTTCAACCCGGTCGCTGATGGTGCTGATGAACGCTATGGAATCCCTGCTCACATCCAGATTGTCTTCGAGGGTATCTCCGGTACCCGTCATGGTATCTATATAATAGTCCACCATCATCGGGGAGTGGCTGATAACGTCATACAAGGCTTCAGGGCCGAATTTTTTAACATAGTCGTCAGGATCGTATCCCTCGGGGAGGACGACTATCCTGGCATGCATATTTTCCTCAAGGAACAGCTTCAGACTGCGTTCCACCGCATGCCTGCCCGCCTCATCGGGGTCAAAGATGACGGCAACGTTTTGCGTGAATCGCCTGATCAGTTCGACCTGATCCCTGGTCAGAGCGGTGCCCAGTGTTGCCACCACGTTGTCCACCCCCGCATCACGAAGGGAAAGAAGATCGACATATCCCTCCACAATAATACCATAATCCTTCGTGCGGATCTTCTCCTTTGTCCGGTACATACCATACAGAACCTTGCCCTTTGTATATACGGGAGACTCGGGAGAATTGAGGTATTTGGGCATATCATCGCCGATAGCCCGCCCGCCGAACGCCACAACTCTGCCGCTCAAATCTTCTATGGGGAACATCAATCTTCCGCGAAATCGGTCGTAGAACCTGTTCTTGTCTTTCGATATGATAAGACCGGTCTTTTCAACGAGCCTGAGGGGAACTCTCTTGCTTGCAAAATAGTTGACAAGGTTGCCCCACCCCCCGGGTGCGTATCCCAGCTGGAATTCGGCTGCTATGGCAGCCCCCATCTTTCTCTTTGTCAAGTAATCGCGCGCCACCCGACCGTTGTTCGAGGCGAGTTGATAAGAAAAATAATCCGCCGCCATTGCGTTTATTCTGTGCAGTTGTTCCTTCTCGCTTTTCTCGGTCCTTTCCGTATTGGTCATCGTTCTGACAGGTATGGTTATTCCTGCTTTACTGGCCAGATACTGTGCCGACTCCGCAAAACTGGTGCCGTTTATCTTCATCAGAAAGGCGAAGATGTCTCCGCCTTCTCCGCAACCGAAACAGTAGAATATCTGCTTTTCAGGATTCACGCTGAAAGAAGGTGTTTTTTCCTTGTGAAAAGGACAGAGGCCGACAAAATTTCTGCCGGCCTTTTTCAGGGTAATGTACTCGGAAATAAGATTCACGATATTGACCCTGCTCTTTATCTCTCCTATCGTTTCCTGAGGAATATATCCCTTCAACCTGCCGTTACCTCTATGACCCTCTGTATGTTCAGACGAAGACCGGTGAAGATCAGCGACTCAGGACAGTTTCGCCTTAACCGCTTCACCGACAGCTTTCCCATCGGCTTTTCCCGTCAGCTTGGGCATCAGAAGCTTCATGACCTTTCCCATGTCCCGAATACTCGTCGCACCAGCCTCTTCTATGGCCTGATCGATCTGCGCCCCTATTTCTTCATCGGACATCTGCTCCGGCATGAATCCGCGGATTATTTCGATTTCCCTTTCTTCTTTTTCCGCAAGTTCCGGTCTTCCCCCGTTTCTGTATTGTTCAACGGAGTCCTTCCTCTGTTTTACCATGGATGACAAGACCTGCAGGATTTCTTTTTCACCGAATTGGTCCTTGAGGTCGATTTCTCTGTTGTGCAAAGCAGATTTGATCATACGAAGTGCGGACAGTGTATCCTTATCTTTTTCTTTAGCAGCCCGGACCATTGCATCCGATATTTTCTTATTGATATCCATTGTGCCTATACCTTTCCCTTATCGTTTATCCCATATCATCACTTAGTTTTCTGCCGCCCAGGACATGGACATGAAGGTGAAAGATTATCTGGCCGCCGTCTTCATTACAGTTGATGACGGTCCTGAAGCCCTTCCCGCCAATCCCCTTGATTTTTGCAACTTCCTGTACCGCAGCAATCAAACCCTGTATCATGCCGCCATCGGAGAGATCCATGAGGGTCGCCACGTGTGCCTTCGGCACGACAACGACATGAACGGGTGCCATCGGATTGATATCGTCGAATGCCAGCGCTTCGTCGGACTCATAGACAATATTCGCGGGTATCTCACCTTGTATGATCTTACAGAATATACACTCTTTCATTACAAGAACCTCCTATGCAAACCCTGCAACTTTGGCAATGGCATCCTCCAGCTTCAATGCACCGGTGTAGAGGGCCTTGCCGGTAATAACACCCATTATCCCCGATTCCCTTGCTTCGAGCAGCTTTTCGATATCATGGATATTCGCAACTCCTCCGGAAGCTATGATAGGGATATGGACGGATCTCGCGAGCATTCTTGTAGATTCAAGGTTCACTCCCGCCTCCATCCCATCCCGCCGTATATCCGTGAAGATGATCGAGTCAAGCCCTATCCCTTCATATTCCGACGCAATCTGAGCGGGAGACCGGTCGGTGCTTTCGGTCCATCCCTCAATTGCAACCTTGCCGTCACGGGCATCAAGGGCCAGAATAATTTTTCCACCATAAGCTGCGCACGCATCAAGAACAAAATTCCTGTCTTTCAGGGCGACAGTTCCAAGTATAACATAGTTGACACCCATATTGATATAGTCATCAACGGTTTTCATATCCCGTATCCCGCCACCGACCTGCAGCGGCACATCCACAGCGCCTGCGATCTCTTTGACCGCATCTCTGTTGCGGGGCAGTCCGTCACGTGAACCGTCGAGGTCTATCACATGTATCCGTTGCGCCCCTTTTTCCTGCCATCTCACGGCAATATCCGAGGGATGAGCCGAGTAAACGGTAGACAGGTTGAAGTCACCCTGAAGAAGGCGCACGCATTTTCCATCCTTCAAATCTATAGCAGGTATAACAAGCAATTATCAGTTTCCTTTCAATCCTGGAAAATCCTTCACTATCTCCTCGATACCTTCCTGTGATAACTCATCAGCGGTCATCCACTTGCCGCCGCCTCGGATAAAGGGGAAGAGATCGAAGATATTTTCCATCAATGAACTTTGGGTTTTGTCAAAGATCCCCTTCCATACCGGCACACCGTCCTTAACCCGGATAAGGTGTACGCAGAAAACTACTGAAGCGGGTTCTTCCACGGAATAGTCGAATCCTTTTCTATCCCGGTAGTAGAAAAGGTGCCCTGCAATAACGCCATCGGCCCCGGTCTTTTCCCCAACCGTTGTCAGTATCTTCAGAGGGGAATCTTTGGGGAAGTCTGTGAATACCCTTTTATATACACCTTCGACCTCTTGGGGGGGTATGACGGTATATCTTCCGGAAAGATTGAGCCTATTGACAAAGATCTCCTCGATCTTTTTCTCGGGATTCCCCGGAAATTCGCACGTCCTGAAGGTTGCTCCCGAAATGGGACATCGGCTAACCTTTGCAGCAGGATCACCGGGAATGATGGCCTGAAAGGGCGTAACGGCAATCTTCTGTAATCCGGAAATATCTCCCTGGCGATAGGTGGTTGCCTTACGGGTGCCATGAGATACACAACCGGCAAGCAGGGTAGGAACGATCACCCCGCAAAAAAGAAACACAAGCAAGTAAGAAGAATAAGGATTCCTTTTTATGATTATCACCTCCTTTCAGGGTCTTTCGATCTCCCACCGCAATGTTGTCATCCGGCATTGTATAATCCGGTCAAAGACGGGAGCGGTTCAGTCCTTCTGTATCGGGATTCGGGCTGAAGATGACCAAACTCCCATAATGATCCTGCGTGAAGAAGACCGACTCGTTACGAAAGAATACACGGTAGGGTTGTGAAAAAGAACAACTCGTGTTCAGGCATTACAGACTCCCCTTCGTTGACAATACGCCCTGGATTCTATCATCCATGCGGACAGCCTCTTTCAAAGCACGGGCACAAGCCTTGAAGATGGCCTCGGCTATGTGGTGAGGATTCTTACCATATTTCACATTTACGTGCAAGGTTATTCCCCCGTGGTCCGAAAATGCTTTAAAGAATTCCTCGAGGAGAATGGGATCAAAATCCCGTATCTTTTTACCACCAAAGTCGGCCATGAAAACCAGATAGGGTCTCCCGGACATATCGATACAGACGTGGCACAGGGTTTCATCCATGGGTACAAAGGCCGATCCGTATCGGCCTATCCCTTTCTTGTCTCCCAACGCTCCCTTTACCGCCCTCCCGAGGCATATGCCCAGATCCTCTACAAGGTGATGATAATCGACGTTCGTATCACCGCTTGCTTGTACAGTCAGGTCGATAAAACCGTGTCGTGCAAGAAGGACAAGCATATGATCAAGAAAGGGTATCGTCGTCGATATCTGTCCCGTACCGTCTCCATCCAGATTGATTTCGACAGAGATGTCCGTCTCCGTGGTCTTTCTGGTGATTGTCTTCTTTCGTGCCATCGTATCAGACCTCCTGCTACAGTACCTTGTTAAGGGGATATTCTATGATACCTTCGGCCCCGGCCTCCTGGAGGAGTGGTATCAACTCTCTGACGATACTCTTGTCAACAACGGTTTCGATGGCGAACCAATTATCGTCGTACAACCCTGATATGGTGGGCGCCTTGAGGGAGGGAAGCAAGAGCACAACGCCACCGAGATTTTCCCTGCCCACATTCATCTTGAGGCCGACCTTGCCCATGGCCATAAGCGATCCCCGGAGAAGTGCACTGATCTGTTCGATCTTCCTCTTTTTCCATGGATTATTCCAGGCCTTTCTATTGGCAATCAACTGGGTATTCGTTTTCATGAGTTCATGGATGATCTTTAATTTGTTGGCTTTGAGGGTGCTTCCCGTTTCCGTAACCTCAACGATCGCATCCACGAGACCCTCAACCACCTTGGCCTCCGTTGCGCCCCATGAGAACTCAATGTGTGCCTTTATCCCCCTCTCTTCGAGGTAGTTGCGGGTAAAGTTTACCAGTTCCGTGGATATTCTTTTCCCGGCGATATCCTCAATGGTCTTTATGGGAGAATCCTCCCTCACCACGAGTACCCACCGAGCCTGTCGTATGGACGCCTTTGAATACACGAGGTCTTGTACCACCACGACATCGGATTCGTTTTCCAGGATCCAGTCCTTCCCGGTAAGGCCGAGATCGATGGTTCCGTCATCGACATACCGGGACATTTCCTGTGCCCTCACAAGAGCGCAGGAAATATCTTCATCGTCGATATCAGGAAAATAGCTCCTGGCATCGTAGGTTATGCTCCATCCCGCCCTTTTGAAGAGTTCAATCGTTTTGGATTCGAGACTCCCTTTTGGTATTCCCAGCTTCAATTTCTTCATCGTTTATACACTTTCTCCGGATCGAATATCCGCTCACCGATTATTTCCATTTCTCCGCCTGACACCCTTCGGTAAAAACAAGATCGATACCCCATATGGCACGCGGCGCCTCCTCCCTGATCCACTTTAAGTACAAGCGTGTCCAGATCGCAATCCACCAGGATTTCCCTCACGGTCTGAACGTTACCCGATGTTTCACCCTTGATCCAGAGGGTGTTCCGTGATCTGCTCCAGTATGTGGCCTTTCCGGTCTCCACTGTTTTCAGCCATGCCTCTTTGTTCATGTAGGCAAGCATCAGCACATCGTTCGTCTCATAATCCTGCGCCACGACAGGAATGAGTCCATCTCCCTTTTCAAAATCAAGCTCTACCATTCGTATCCTTTCCTCGACCCCTTATCGACCGAGTTCTTTCGTATTATCAATCTATCAAAAGCCCCATAAAACTAATGTAATATTTCTGTTTAGGCAAGTTCTTTTTGTCCATTTTGAACTTGCCTGTGTTTCATTTTTGTGTTAGCAAAAGAAGCTCGGTTTCTGATTGGTGCCATTTATTGCCATGTCTTAGCCATTACGGATATTATAAAATCTTTATAGAGGGAGGTTATAGGATCATGAAGGTATTAATAGGCGGCGCCGTAGCAGCGATTCTGGGGCTCATCGGCCTGGGAATCTGGTGGGAACAGTTTTTCATTCTGCTTGCGGGTGGAATTCCGATCATCCTCTTACTGGGAGGTGCTCTTGCCATATATGTCGGTTTCGACGAGATGAAAGATCAGATGAAATCGAAAGAAGAAGAAGCAGCCAGTGCGGCGGACCTCGACGCTGCCAAGGAAGAACTGAAGAAGGCCAAGGCAGAGGCGGAAAAGTACAAGGCAGAATTGGAAAAAACGAAAGCCGCTGATAAAAAAGCAGAGGATGATAAGGCGGAAGCTGAGAAAGCAAAAACGCCAAAGAAAAAATAATATCTCTGTCCTCATACGTACAACTTGCTCGATACTACATTCTGCGGTGCAGAATCATGCAAAAACGCCCGGAAACAATGGGCTGGTTTCTCATCCGGGCAACAGCAGGGGGTTGTGTAGAGCATGCCCACACTATACATCCCCCGGTGAGGGTGTAAATACTATTTGACAAGCTTGCATAAATCAGCTACAGCACACAACTAAAAGCAAGTTTATAAAAAACGGTACACATATTAATTATGAAGAATAGAACTTCAATTTTCCAACCAACCAATCTTTTCAGCAAGAACTACAAGTATTAATGCCTGCTTCTTGCTCCTGACGGAGCGGGAAAGCAGGCCATCCAATTTCGTATCTTTTATTACATCATTACAATTCAGAACAGGTACCATTTGCCTTTATGGAGGGGGGGGAACTGTTTGGGGTTAACCATTATTTGAAAGGAGAATGTTATGAAAAAGGGTCTTATAATTATTATGATAGGGGTGGCAGCATTGCTGCTGACAACGGGAGTGCAGGGAAAGGAAAAGCCGGTAGATCTAACCTACAGCATATTCTTCCCGCCAACTCACAGTCAATGCAAGGCGGCCGTATCGTGGGCCGAGGAGATAGAAAAGCGTTCCGATGGACGGATAAAGGTCACAACCTTTCCCGGAGGTACGCTGACAAAAGCAAACCAGTGTTACGACGGGGTAGTAAATGGAATATCGGATATAGGGATGTCCTGCTTCGCATACACGAGGGGTCGTTTCCCGGTGATGGAAGCCGTTGATCTTCCTCACGGGTATCCTAACGGTAGTGTGGCGACTCGCGTAGCCACCGAATTCTACAAAAAGATGCTGCCGAAAGAATTGAATGATGTAAAAGTTCTATACATTCACGCCCACGGTCCTGGCCTGTTGAGTACGAAGAAACCTGTCAGGGTCCTGGAAGATGTCAAAGGCATGAAGATCCGTTCCACGGGACTCAGCGCTCAGATCGTGAAGGCACTCGGCGGAGCGGCTGTCGCAATGCCACAGGGCGACACATACGAAGCGCTACAGAAGGGCGTGGTTGAAGGCACCTTTACCCCCATCGAGACCCTCAAAGGGTGGAGACAGGCGGAGGTTATCAAATACACGACTCAATGCACCGGTATCGGTTATACAACGGCCATGTTCGTCGTAATGAATCTTAAAAAATGGAACGCACTGCCGAAAGATCTTCAGGCAATACTTGAAGCGGTAAGCGAGGAGTGGGTCGAGGTGCATGGGAAAACCTGGGATCAAAGCGATGATGAAGGGCGCGAGTTTACCTTAAGCAAGGGCAATGAGATTATCCCCCTCTCGGAGGAGGAGAATAAAAGATGGGAAGAGGCGGTACAACCGATCATTGAAGACTATATTGCTGCCGCCGAAGGAAAGGGGTTGCCGGGAAAGAAAGCCGTGGCGCAGGTAAAAGAACTGATAGGCACATACAGCAAGTAAAGGGCAGGGGATGAGGGGATCACATTCAAAAACCTCAACCCCGAAGAATGAAATCATATGGTACGGCTGAAGAAACAACTCGATAATCTCAGTAATGCATTCAATTGGCTTGCGGCGGGCGCCATCCTGATCATGATGGCGCTCACGTGTGCCGATGTGTTGTTGCGTATTTTTCGTCATCCCATTCCCGGAACCTATGAGATCGTAGGTCTGATGGGAACGATCGGCGTCTCCTTTGCCTTGGCATATACTACGGCACAAAAGGGGCATATAACGGTGGAGTTCTTGACCGACAAGATGCCGAAAAAGGCCCGATTGATGATTGTCACGGTCGGCGAATTTTTCAGTACGGTGCTGTTTGGAATACTGGCGTGGCAGGGCATCCTCTATGCCATGGATCTGAAACAAACCGGAGAGGTATCACTCACCGTCGAGATACCGGTCTATCCCTTCGTTTTCGGTATCGCAATAGGCTGTATGCTGACATGTCTCGTTCTTGCAACGGATTTTTATAAATCATTAAAGAGGATCATGACGTGAGCCCAACGGTAATAGGCCTCATTGGCATTGCAGCACTTTTTATACTGATATTTCTGAGGGTGCCTGTCGGATTTGTCATGGCAGGGGTGGGTTTCCTGGGATTCGGGTATATTGTTTCTTTCGACGCATCCATGAACATGGTTGTGAAAGATCTTTTTTCCGTCTTCGGTTCCTACAGTCTTACCGTCATCCCCCTTTTCGTACTGATGGGTCAGCTTGCCTATCATTCCGGTATAAGCAAGAGGCTCTTCAACGCCGCCTACAAATTTATCGGTCACTGGCCGGGAGGGCTTGCTATTGCGACCGTGGGGGCATGTGCGGCCTTTTCCGCCATCTGCGGTTCAACGAATGCCACGGCCGCAACCATGGGAGCGGCAACCCTTCCCGAAATGAAACGATACGACTACAAACCGGAACTTGCAACCGGTGTGGTGGCCGCAGGCGGAAGTCTCGGTATCCTGATTCCTCCGAGTGTCATATTCATCGTCTACGGGATACTGACCGAGCAGTCAATCGGCAGGCTCTTTATGGCCGGCCTGTTGCCCGGTGTTGTTCTTGTCGTCCTGTTCATTATTACCATCTTCATTTGGACATCCCTGCGACCGGAACTGGGCCCGAAGGGACCCAAGGCCTCTCTCAGAGAAAAGATGGTATCGCTGTCAGGGCTTATTGAGACCTTTGTACTGTTTGTCCTGATAATGGGAGGTCTTTTTTGTGGCTTTTTCACGCCCACGGAGGCAGGGGCGATCGGCGCTTGCGGAACGCTTATTCTGGCGCTTATCGGCCGTAACTTGACCATGAAGGGATTTATCACGTCTCTGTCCGATACGACGAGAATATCCTGCATGATCCTCTTAATCGTGGCGGGGGCCACCATATTCGGACACTTTCTTGCCGTTACCAGAATTCCCTTTGACATTGCACAGGCCGTATCGGAAATACAATTGCCCCGCTATGCCATCATGCTGATTATCGTCGCGGTGTATCTGATCGGCGGATGCGTCATCGATTCTCTGGCCCTTATTATGCTGACTATCCCCATTTTTTATCCGGTTGTGTTATTTCTGAACTATGACCCGATATGGTTTGGCGTGATCATTGTGCTGGTGACTCAGATCGGCGTCATAACCCCGCCGGTAGGAATAAATGTCTACGTGGTAAATGGCGTGGCCAGAGACGTTCCTCTCCATGTCATCTTCAAGGGAGTGGTCCCCTTTCTTGTAGCGTTGATTGTTGGTACACTCCTTCTCATCCCCTTTCCACAGATCGCCCTGTTCCTGCCCAGCTTGATGGGATAAGAGACCCGTCATGACTTAAGAAGAGGCTGGCCTGTATTCTATCGGACGTCTCGGTCTTGAAAGATACGGCTTTCTTGTGATAGACACTGTGTTGTAGCCATCATACAGGAGCATACAGGGCATCCGACATGACCAGACCTCCAACCAAGATCTGCGCAGTGCTTACCCCCCTTCTCATCGGACTTTTTCTTCAGGGGTGCTGCCTCTTTCCAAAGGATACAGGATACAGGGAAGTGGTGCGTGAGATGGAGGTCACTGCCTATGATGCGGGCCCCGAATCATGCGGATGGGAACGGAAATACTGGTGTATCGGACCACCGGTCTACGCCTACGGCCCCCACAAGGGTGAGAGAAAAGAGGTCGGTATCACGGCCGACGGTACAGAGGCGGAGTACGGAACGATAGCGGCGGACGCCAGACTGTATCCCTTCGGAACCAGGATGTATGTTCCTGGATATGGCTGGGGCGAGGTGCATGACAGGGGAAGGGCCATAACGGGGAACCACATAGATGTGTTCTTTCCCGACCGCGATGACGCCCTGCGGTGGGGCAGACAGTATCTGAAGGTAACTATTCTACTGCCGAAGTGATCCTGGTTTCTCTCTTAAACATTTGCAGAATGAGCAATACGGCCCCGACCGATATGGCCGAATCGGCGGCGTTGAAGGCGGGCCAGTGATAGGATGCTACGTAAAAGTCAAGGAAGTCGACGACATTTCCGAATCGGATCCTGTCTATCAAGTTCCCCACGGCGCCACCCACTATGAGAGAAAGTGAAAAGGTAAGGAGCATCGCCGCAGATCTGTTTTTCGCAAGAAAGTAGAGGATCATCACAACAGCCGCCGCAGAAACGGCTATGAGGAACAGCGATCGAAACACAGGGGCCGCATTCGAGAGGAAACCGAAAGCGGCCCCCGGATTCCGCACGTAGGTGATGTTAAAGAAACCGTCTATGACCGGATGTGAGGCATGAAGAGACATGACAGAACTCACATACATCTTGGAGATCTGATCCAATCCCACAACCAGTAACAATGTCACAAAGAAAAGGCCATGTTTCCTGTTCAAAACCTGTACCCCTTATAGATTTGCGACACACCTCGCGCATATAGTCGGATGGTCGGCATTCTTGCCGACATCCTCGCTGTAGTTCCAGCACCGCTCACACTTCATCCCCGGCGCCTTGGAAACTTCTACCTTCAGTCCTTCAATCTCCGTGCTTTTGTACGGATCGGAGAGTGTGCCCGCCGGAACAAGATCCATTCGCGACACGATAAGGAGCGATTTCATGGTGTCGAGATACTGCTCGAGCAACGTCGTAAGTTTCTCCGGCGCTTCAATATGGACACAACTGTCAAGGGAATGCCCCACAACCTTTTTCTGCCTGGCCATCTCTATGGCCCTTGATATCTCTCCCTTGACGGCGATGAGGGTCTCCCATTTCTGACTCACCTCTTCGTCAAGGTAGCGGTCCTGCACATCCGGAAACTGCGTCATGTGCACACTTTCCTCTTTGCCGTCATATTCCGGCATATTCGCCCATATTTCCTCGGCGGTAAAGACGAGCACCGGTGCAAGGAGCCGTGTCATGGCATCAAGGATGCGATACATGGCGCTCTGAGCCGATCTCCTTTCTCGGGACCCGGCCTTTGAGGTATACAGCCTGTCTTTCAGGGCGTCCAGGTAGAGGGCGCTGAGATCGACGCTGCAGAAATTGTACAGTGTGTAGTATACAACGTGAAACTGGAAATTTTCATAGGCGTTGCGCACCCTCCGGATGATCTCCTGGAGGCGGTGGAGCGCCCACCGGTCCATCTCCTCCATCTCTTCCACGGGAACCATATCCTTCTTGCAGTCAAAGTCGTAGAGGTTACCCAGTATATATCTGCTCGTGTTGCGAATGCGTCTGTATGCCTCGACGAGACGCTTCAATATCTCCTCGGATATCCTGATATCGACGGTGTAGTCCTCGGCGGCAACCCACAGACGCAGTATCTCCGCTCCGTACTGATCGACCATCTTCTGGGGGTCGATGAAGTTGCCCAGCGATTTGGACATCTTTTTCCCCTCTCCGTCCACTACGAAACCGTGGGTAAGCACATTCTTATAGGGGGCTCTTCCCCGTGTTCCCACCGATTCCAGAAGGGAGGAATGGAACCATCCCCTGTGCTGGTCACTGCCCTCAAGGTACATGTCACACGGTGATTTTAGGTCGTCTCTCTTCTCGAGTACCGCAGCGTGGCTCACGCCGGAATCGAACCAGACATCGAGAATATTGGTCTCCTTCTTGAAATCCGCCCCTCCGCAGGTCGGGCAAACGACACCGTCAGGAAGGAGGTCATTCGCCTCCTTCTCGAACCATATATCGGCTCCATGTTCCCTGACCAGGGCGACGACGTGGTCCAGGATTTCTTTCGTGGCCAGATAGTTTCCGCACTGTTTGCAGTAGAATACCGTAATGGGCACTCCCCACGAGCGCTGCCGGGATATGCACCAGTCGGGCCTGTTTTGTATCATGCCGTATATACGATCGCGTCCCCATGAGGGAAACCAGTTCACGCTGTCGATGGCCTTCAGCGCCTTATCGCGAAGACCGTTGTTCTCCATCGATATGAACCACTGCTCTGTCGACCTGAAGATAATGGGATTCTTACACCGCCAGCAGTGCGGATACTGGTGCTCAATATCTACGGTACTGAGTAGGGCTCCCACCTCTTTCAGCTTTTCATTCACCGCTTCATTCGCGTCAAACACGAACTGGCCGGCGAAAAAGTCCACATCGGGAGTAAACCTGCCGTCGTCATCCACCGGTGCATAGACATCCAAACCGTATTCAAGGCCGATTTCATAGTCTTCCTGGCCGTGACCGGGAGCGATATGGACACATCCCGTTCCGGCATCGAGGGTCACAAAGGGGGCGAGTATCAGGACGCTGTCACGGTCGATAAAGGGGTGCCGGCATACCAGGCCCTCCAAAACGCTGCCCTTGAACTCATCCAGGACCTCATACTCCTTTTCCCGGTAGCCGAAGGCGTCCAGGCAGTAGTCCTGCAGTTCCTTTGCGAAGATCAAGACCTCCCCGTCCACCTTGATTGCCACATAGTCGAAATCCTCGTGGAGGGCGATGGCGAGATTTGCCGGAATCGTCCAAGGCGTCGTCGTCCAGATCACGACATTGACCTTTTCACCCGCAAGTTTGGGGAGCACGCCCGAAATATCGGACGTCATCGGAAATTTTACATATATGGAT
Organism: Syntrophales bacterium; assembly: GCA_036825195.1. Lineage (GTDB taxonomy): Bacteria > Desulfobacterota > Syntrophia > Syntrophales > UBA2210 > UBA2210. The sequence goes on along the minus strand of DAISYQ010000004.1, from coordinate 27,613 downwards.
GGTGTGGTATGATCTGCATATTCCACCTCCGCTTCGGCGAGGGCCGTATTGCACGAGGCACACCAGTAGACCGGTTTCTTTCCCTTGTAGACGTCGCCGCTCAGGAGAAGCTTTCCGAATTCCGCAACCGTTGTCGCCTCATAGTCGTAATCCATTGTCACATAGGGATTGTCCCACTCGCCGAACACGCCAAACCGTTTGAACTCCTTTCGCTGAATGTCAAGATACCGGTTGGCATAGCTGCGGCAGAGCCGTCTCTTCTCCGCCTGCGGCATGGTGTGCTGTTTTTCACCCAGTTCCTGGTCCACCTGGTGCTCGATTGGGAGACCGTGACAGTCCCACCCCGGGACATAGGCACAGTCGAAGCCAACCATATTTCTTGATTTTATGACAATGTCCTTGATAATCTTGTTCAGTGCCGTTCCGAGATGGATATCACCATTTGCATAGGGAGGGCCGTCATGAAGAATATATTTTTCCCGCCCCGCTGATACGGATCTGATTTTCCCGTAGATGTCTATCTTTTCCCATTGTGCGAGCATCTCCGGTTCTTTTTGGGCCAGATTCGCCTTCATTGAAAAGTTGGTTTTCGGCAGATTCAGTGTGTCTTTGTAGTCCATTTCCATCCCCTGACTGATATAGTCTTAAATTTGACCCTCCCTAATAGCACAATATTGCGCGAACAAGCAACTGTTTAACCAACGGCGGTTCAAATAATCTGGAGACTACTCTTCTCGTTCAGGTTTTGTTCCGTGTTCGGACAGCGACATTGTCGCTACTGCCATCCCGAAGGATTGTCCTCATCGTCATCCTCGTACTCTTGCAGGCGGGCCCTTCTCTGCTTCAGCAACTTTACGGACCCCGCTATCGCAAGGAGGAGAGCGGCAAGAAAGAAGAGGATCTGATACAAATAGGCATTAAGGAGTAAGACCCAGGAAACTCTTTGTCTCAGGTGTTTGAGCCACTCGGTTTCCAATTCGTCCAGGGAAATGAAGAGACTGTCTGAGATGGCGGTGTCGATATCCTTACCGCCTTCCAGAGCGTACAGTATCCGGAGCAGCCTTCCGACGCCGTAGTCTCTGATGATATACTCGACGATGTTTTTGCTTTCCTCATAGGCGAGTTGAAGGGCGTTCTTGTTTCGGGGAAAGTAACGGTGCAGATCTTCCAAACGGATATAGTGATGCATCAATACGGCCCTGTTCAGAACGAGTCGGTCGCTCTTCATAATTATTTCAGCCAGACCGTCGCTGGTCCATTGCGCAATACCCTCATCGAACCATCGGGGCAGGGTGGCCTCTCTGATGTGCCGGTGGAGAATGAGGTGGCACAACTCGTGTTTCAATGTTGTCCGCAGGGTAAAGGGGTGGATCATCCGTGAGTGATCGATAATGATAAGTTTCTTCTGTGGTACAGCCATGGCGACAAAGAGATCGCTGCCAGCCATCTTTTCAAATCTGTCTCGATTGTTGTCCAGAAACACGGTGGGCCTGTATCCCAGATCCCAGCCTAACAGGTCTTCGAGCTCTGCCAGAACTCCCGGATAGATCGCTACGATTTCACGGGCTGAGGTTTCGAGCTGCTTTTCGAAATATACCGTAATCCTGTGTGTCTGGAGGGTTCCGATGTCTTCTTCCGCATGGCAGCCGGGGCATAAGCAATAAACAAAAAAAAGAATCAGTACCATACATGATATGGGATGCCTCATATCTCAAATCTCCGGTTGTCGAAAGGCGATGTCTTGTTCGATCGCAGCTCCAATCTGCAGGAGGGTTAAAAAGAATTTGCATGCCCGCATGAAAACCTGTTACCCTACACAAATACTCATTCCCTTTGAATTACTATAACCGGTCAGTATAGTCATATCAATCAGTTTATCCTTACTTCTTCATGGATCAAAAAGCAACGGAGAGAAGTCGATGCCATGTATTCCAAAACCGAAGGAGGTTTCAATCATGGGTAAAATAGATGAGACAATAAGAGAAGTGGTACGGACCGAGATGGTAATGGATGAAGTTAGAATGAGGGGCAAGGGGATGTTGCTCGATGATCTGAAAAAGATCAGAAAGGGATTGCATAAACTTCACACCCTTGAGTTAATGGCACAGACGATCTACCGGTTTCAGATCGGCGGAAGCGATGCAGAACTTGACCGTTACCTCGTTGCCGCCATGTGTAATGAAATGACACACTATCAGGATTTTCAGGTAAAGCTTTATGAATATGGATGGAACCCGAGCTGTATACGATGGATGTACTGGATCGTCGGTTTCTGTTTCGGACTGTTTTCAAAGATCTTCGGGAAACGAATGATACTGAGGACAGGTATCTGGACGGAGAGCCTGGCGGTCAAAGGATACGGAGAACTCCTCGAGGACGTAAACTGGGATGATAAAACCTGCCGGATCATAGAGATGAATTGGGCCGATGAAAAGATACATGTTGCGCGATGGAAATATCTCCTTCAGGCATACGCGTGATAATAAAGGTGAACCTATACGGTAACGGTGCGGCGAACATCCTGCGGACGTACTCCATTGACTCTCTCTATCGTTTATATTATACGTAATCTATAAAAACAAAATACATATCAAACAGACATGAATATGTAATAGACGGAGATTGCTATGAAAATGCGCCTTGTTTCCCATGTTTGTGCCCTGATGATTCTGGTTTTCAGCTCTGTGCCCCTCTGTATGGCGGACGCACCCGAACCGTACCAGAAAGAGAAACAGACTGTACTCAAAAAATACATAACCGCCGAGGAAGCATATATTCGATGGTATCAGGACCCCGATGCGATTCATATCATTGACTGCCGGACTCCCGAGGAATACGCCTATGTGGGACATGCGCCTATGGCCCGAAACATACCGTCCAAGATTGGTATGTGGGATTCGATAACGGGGAAACTGGAGATTCACGACAATCCGCTTTTCGAGAAAACGGTCCAGCAATTGTACAAGAATACGGATCTCCTGATGGTGATGTGCAGATCCGGATCACGAAGTTCCGAATCGGTGAATCGGCTTGCCACCGCCGGATTTCAGAACGTCTATACGATCATCGATGGCTTCGAGGGCGACAAGGTCAAAGACAAGCAGAGTGCGTATCTGGGGAAACGAATGCGTAACGGATGGAAGAACGCTCTGGCTCCCTGGACATATGAATTGAAGCCCGATCTCGTCTACACCCTTCCTTCTCCGACGAAGTGAATCGGTTTTTCGGGAATTGTCGGAAGATAGAGACAATACGGTAGATGATGTTTCGATAATTGGAAACCCTGCCGCACAATGGGCAGTTTCATCCTTTGTGTAACTTTTGACGTATAACCCTGATGATTTACTGCTCAGCCGCTTCTTCGTACCCGAGAGTGATGTTATAGGACGCCTTGTCGAAAAACAGGTTGATGCGCCATGTGAACTCCATCACCGAATACATGGCATACTGTTTACTCCAGACGCCTTTCCGGGCCAGCACATGGGTGAGGATATGTTTCCTGGTCAGACTCAGGGCGCTCAGAACTTCTGACAGCTTGTACCCCTCTTTCTGCCGGGTGCGGCCCACCTCGATATAATAGTCCCACACTGCCGGAAGGGCTTCGGTGGGGGTCAGCAGCCATTCGCCGAACTGTACGAACACCTTGTAGGCATGGGGATAAATATCGTCATGATCGAAACGGGCATAGCTGGTCGTGGTGGGATTCTGCATCACATCGGCGATCCAGTTCTCGGTGAGTATATGGGCATCTCTGGTAATGAGCTCGGACAGAGTGTCAGAAGGGACCGACGGATCGATTTTACGCCCTTTATCCAAGCGCCTGAAGGAATCCTGCATCTTCCATAGACCCTGGTAGTAATCCCGGTATCGGTTGATCGCTCTGACGTTGGGAGGAAAAGCGAGATCGAGGGGGCTCGTGATAGGCCAGTAGCGGGCATCGCGGGCGTCATCTCCGGCGACCAGCTTACCGTCAAGCCTTTGAACCTCGAATGTGATCCAGATCAGGTCGCCATAGAATTCGTTCCGGTAGGATACCGTGTCCAGCAGGCGCACCACCTTGCCGGTCAGGCCTGTCTCCTCGTGCAGTTCACGCAGCACCGCCTCCTCGATTGATTCGTGGATTTCCACAAAGCCGGACGGGAGGCACCAGCGGGCCCGCTGCGGTTCACGGTCCCGCAGGACCAGCAACACTTCCCGGTTTTTGTTAACCACCACCGACGATACGACCGGGAGCGGATTATAATAAAAAACAATATCGCACTCTGGACAATATTCACGGTTTACACCATCCACTATTTTGGATGTGATGGTCCCTCCGCAGCCTGCACAATAGTTACGTTTACTTGACATCAGTTGACGCCTCCCTCTCCTTAACAGGCTGGCGGCAACGGAATATGCAGTCGTCTTTATTCAGTCGATACACTCCAGACGCCTGTGATCCGAGCCGGATAATCGTGAACAGCTTCCTTCTGAATCGATCCAGATCGGGATCGATTCCCGATTGATTCGTTCTAACCAGCATGGGCAGCTTGAAATCGAGGTAGATAAACAGCCGATCCAGTTCGCCGGGCGAAAAAGACAGCCGGTTCCGATAATCAATATACTCTATGGACTGAAAATGGGGTGCCAGGAAACGAGTCCCGTTTTCATCGTTAAAATCACGAGTCAGCTGCTCGTAGTTAAGCCATGCATGATCGGCAATGGGCGAGTTCGACAGAGCCAGGATGATATCATCAATCACTTCTTTCATAAAATGCCGGGCGTGGTTGATGATGACCACCTGTCCGTCCGGGGTTACAATCCGGGCCAGATCCGGAATGATGGAACTGAAGAAATTCAGGGAATAGGCGATGATTATCAGTTCATACGAATTGTCCGCTAATTCACTGATCTGATCGGCGCGTCCGGGGATGAACTCAGCATCGGGATCGATCTGGTGGGCCGTATCGAGAAAAGGCTGCCGGTTTTCCGTAAGCAGATCCAGTCCCGTACACCTCGATCCGGCGGGAACGTACCCTTTCAGATGACTGGTAAACCGTCCATAGCCGCAGCCGATATCGAGGACTCTGACCGGCCGGCTGAAATGCAGCCCTTCCAGTGCCATTTCATAGACATCGGATCGATTATCCGAAAACTGGCTGATTATATCGCCGACCAGGCGGTGTTGTCGTACGTGACCAAAGGTGTTTCTGAACAGCGCATCCGGATGAGTTGTCATGGTATCCTCCCGCTCATTTGTCTATCTGCTTAAAAACGTTACCTATTATACTACCTGTCGAGGGTGCCGAACATGGGCTTATGTCCGGCTCTTCGATCAGTCGAGCACCAGTTTGTTGTCCATCGAACGAGATTCGTTTGTGCTGATCACGTAGATTGCCGGCTCGCCTCTGACAGGACAAAATGTTTCACAGATGCCGCAGCCCACACAGAGAGTACTGTCGATCTTCGGCTGTTGTATCATCGTCTCATTCCCGTCTCGGTCCCTCACCGGCACCTGTTCCAGCCATATGGACTTTCTGGGTGTGGGGCAGACTTCCTCACAGACGAGACACGGTGTGCCGAAGGCATAGGGAAGACATCGTCCCTTGTCGATCATTGCGATTCCGATCTTTGTTTTTTCCTTTTCTTCCAGCGTGAGCCGTTTGATCGCCCCGGTGGGGCACACCTGTCCGCAGAGGGTACAGCGGTATTCACAGTATCCGACCCGAGGCACGAGCTTGGGTGTCCATAGTCCTTCCACGCCCGCATCGAGAAGGGTCGGCTGGAGACCGTTTGTGATACAGACTTTCATGCACTCGCCGCACCGGACACACCTGCGCAGAAACGCTTGTTCGTCAAGAGAGCCGGGGGGTCTGATCAGTTTCCGGTTAAAATATCCGGACCCGGAGAGGGGTCTGATGCGTAAAAGCGGTACGGCAAGGATGCCAGCACAGATCGACGTGATGACATTTCTCCTTCCCAGATTTAAGGATACCGCCTCCGTCTTGCCGGTAAATCCGAAGCTCACCGCATTGCGGGGACACAGGTCATCACAATCCATGCAGTACAGGCATTCCTGGCTTTTCCAGGTTCCGTCCCTGTCGATAACGGCGCCACCCGGGCACGCGGTTTCACATATCCCGCATGATGTGCATCCCTCGCTGATCGATCTCTTTAATACCGAATACCGGGAAAGAATGCCCAGCAGTGCGCCGAGGGGGCAGAGGTACTTGCACCAGAATCTTCGTTCGATCAGATTCAGCCCCAGGATGAGGATGAAGAGAAGGCCGATGAAGATGCCCTGGAAGAAATGGGGCTGGTTGAAGGCGAGAAAGGTCTTCTTCGCAAGGGTGTACAGCAATTCGGATACAGCGACGACACCGGGCGGGTGCAGGTCATAGATCGTATCGAAGAACGATACGGTCATATAGTTGACCAGCGGATAGATACTCAGGGAGAGGGATCGAATCAGAAGGGAGATGGGATCCATGATCCCCGCAAGCTGCGCGGTGAAAAGGGAGGATGCGAGAACAATCAGCAGTATATAGTACTTCGTTCGGTACCAGGTGTGGTGAACGGGTGCGGAGGCTTTCCTCTTGAGAGCGCCGGTCATGGTGTTCAGCGTGCCCAGAGGGCAGATCCAGCCGCAAAAGATTCTTCCCAGGAAGATCGTCACAACGACCACAATCAGTGACAGTAAGAGGGCTCTGGTGACGGAGTGTGACGACAGGAGCGTCGATATGAAGATAAGGGGATCGAAATCGAGCCAGATCTTCACCGGATAGCCGAGTTCGTCGCCGCCCTTCGATTCGGTCTGGACGAAGAGGAACAGAAAGATCAGAAGAAATATACCCTGGGTTGTTCGTCTAAGATTTCTCATAATAATCTTTTATATGCAATGTGTTATATTCAGATACGGCAGTACAGGTCGCCTGCCGGTATGACCCGCCGATATTACAGTATGATTTTCTTGATGTTGAGTCGTGAAAGATCCATCACACCGAGGCCCGCCTCATTGCCGATCCGGACATATCCGAGGTCGTGCCCCGTTAAACCGAAAAGCGTTGCGCCGAAGGAGTCGATCGCCACCTGGTCCGTACCGGCGATCACCGTGTCCAGTCGTTTGACATCCTGCAGGCTTCCTCCCTGGGGGCCGTTATCGGTGAGTACGCGAACGGCGTCCAGGATGGTCAGGGTCGGTTTGATAACCTGAGCCACATCGACGAGGCTTTTATCCAGCCGCTGGTGAATTCTCCACCTCCACCCTCCCATGACGCCCATCCAGTTTTTCATCCCCAGTGTAAGCGTCGCAAGTCCGTGGGTTTTTGCTATGGGCACGTTGATGACCTTGTCGGCTTCGAGAATGTCCGTGTATAACGGCCATTCTTTCAGGGAGAGCCCCCCCAGTTTCACATCCTTGAATTTTCGTTTGTCCATGAAACTGACATCTGCGCCGGCATTTCGCGCCGCATCGGCGATGCCGCTCTGTTTGTAACACCGTCTCTCATCGTTGACCGGATTGTCGAAGACCTTGACCGTCTTGGCACCCGCCTCGTAACAAAGCCGTATAATGGTAGCCACAACCTCCGGGTTTGTGGTAGCCGCCTGCTCCGGCGTCCTGTCCCAGCCTATATTCGGCTTGACGACAACGATATCGCCTCTGGAGATGAAACGGCCTATCCCGCCGATTGCGTTAATTGCGGCCGTCGTAATTATCGCGGGTGACGGCCCCTGGGCAACCGCTATATCCACGGTTTCTAAGGCATGGAGATTACCGATAAGAAGATCGAGGTTGACGGGAAGGGATACGCTCAGCCCTGCCATAACGGTAGTCTTGATAAAGTCCCTGCGATTCATACGAATCCTCCGGGTGGGGCATCTATCGGTGCCGGGTGATCTGGTTCCTGGAAATTACTGTCCGAAGTCTCAGTTTCTTTATACATACCACATCCGGCGTTTCATTGCATGGGATATGTTAACGAGAGAAAGGTGCGTTCGAGCGGAATAAATTTGGTTGTTACCCACTGTATCGACTTTACATTCGGGTGAGCAGTGATTATAGTATAACCTACTTTATTATTGATGGAGAGAAAGAATCATTTATGAAATCACAGGACAGCGAGGACCCCGACGGTAAGCACAAGAAACCCGATATCGAGATACGGGAGATGGAGATAGAGGACCTTGCGGCCGTCTTTAATCTGGGAGAGAAACTCTTTAAGGCCCGTGAGGTACCTAACCTGTACCGCACCTGGGATGAATACGAAGTCGTCGATTTTTTCAGCAGCGATACGAGCTATGCCTACGTTGCCGAACTGGACGGCGATATCGTGGGATTTACCCTAGGCTACATCGTAACGAAACGAAATTCGGCCTGGAAGTACGGCTATCTCGTCTGGCTCGGCGTGGAGCCTGAACTACACCGCTTCGGCATCGCCACCAAGCTTTTCAGGGAAATTCGTGACGCCATGCTGGAAGAAGGCGTCAGGATCGTTTTTATCGACACCGAAGCGGACAACACCGATGCCCTCAAATTCTTCTCCCGCATGGGTTTCGGGAAACCGGAGGAGCATCTCTACCTCTCGCTGAACGTGGACGACAAACTCCGGGAATCGAGAAAAAAGAACGGAAATAAAAAACACAAAAAGAATGGTCGCCATTAGAAAACAGAAAATCCGCCATCTGTTGCAGGGAATCATCGACATATACAGCCCCTCGGGCAAGGAAGAGGAAGTCCTCGATTTCGTCTACCGGTATCTGACGAAGGAGCATATCCCCGCTATTAAACAGGAGGTCGATGAGAGCCGCTATAACATCGTTGTCGTTCCCCCCGATGTGGACCCCCAGCTTGTTCTGGTGGGTCATCTCGATACCGTTACGGCCTACGATCTCGACCACTACGGTTTCGTCAGAAAAGGAAATACCGTTTCCGGGCTGGGAAGCGCCGACATGAAGGGCGGCTGTGCCGCCATGATAGAGGCCTATATCGCCGCCTGGAGTGAGATGGGCAGAAAGACGCCGGCGGCATTGGCCCTCGTGGTGGGCGAGGAGGAGACCGGTGACGGCGCCGAGGCGTTCGTCAAGGATTACCATTTCCCCTGGGCCGTTATCGGCGAGCCCACGGAACTGAACCCCTGCCTCAGTCATTACGGATACCTGGAATTTCAGATATCATCGCGGGGCAAACGGCGTCACGCCTCGCTGGCGGACAAGGAACTCAACCCCGTCGATGCCCTGCTCCGTTTTCTGCTGGACCTTTCCACCTATTTCGAAGAACGGTACCCCGACCTTATCTACAATATTCGCGACCTCTTCAGCTCTAGGGCCGGTTTCGCCGTTCCCGAACGGTGCGATGTCTGGATCGATCTTCATCATCCACCCGACGCGCCCACGGGTGAGATCACTTGGGATCTGGAGGAATTTATCGACCGATTTCAACAGGGGCAGAGCCACCTCGATCTCACCATGCGGTTCCATACCATTCAGACGGGGTATGAGATTCCCGAAAAGGGGAGCCTCATCACATCGCTCAAAAATGCCTACAAGGAAGAGGAACTTCCCTGGAAACCCGGTTCATTCAGGAGCCATTCCGATGCCAACAGTCTCTGGGAAAGCGGCCTGAAACCGGTCATACTCGGGCCGGGCAGTCTCGATCAGGCCCACACCGCCGACGAATCCATCGCATTCGACCAGATCTGCAAAGCCGCGGAACTCTATTATACGCTGATAAAAAAGGTGTGAAAGAAAGCCCTTGCCGGGAGAGCGTCGCACAGATGAACCCATCACCGGTCAAATCGTAGAAATCTCCGACATCAATCGTTAGTTTTTATTGCCCTTCAACTGTTGCCAGGGCCTCCTGCGCCAGTGTGCCGACGGAATATTCGATAAACCGGTCGTCGTGATACAGGGTCAGGATGGCCTGATCGGAAGTAAGCTTTTTGAGGTGAGGCACAGTCCCCTCTCTCGCGATGGGACCCGCGGCCCAGGCGGCCAGGCCTCTCAGGATCGGGTCTTCGGATTCCATATACGGATTGAGAAGAGCCGCCGCGTCGCGGACGTAGATTGGGCGACTGTGGGCCAGCCGACCGACTCCCCAGAGTGCCCCCTGCTGCAGGAGGGGATGATCGAGATAGTTGCCGTCCGGGTCGATGTAGGAAATAAGGATATGTACGTATTCCTTTGCCAGGGTTTCATTCCGGGCCATGACCTCTGCCATCGATTCGGGACATCCCCAGCCGATTCCTCCGGACTCGTCGTTCAACTGCCAGATGAAGCGGCGCATGATCACCCTGGCCGATTCCGGATCTGAGGCGGCAATATCCGATACGACACTCCCCAGCGCCGATATGGCCCGCCACTTGACCCGCTCATCCACGCTGCACAGGAAAGAGAAGAGAGGATTGACGACCTGCTTGAGCGGAAGCCGGAGAATCACATCGAGGCCTTGCGCGAAATCGTCGGACTGAAGAAGCTCCAGCACCTTGTTTTTCAACTGTCTGCTGCTCATATTCTCGTTTTTCATACGCGGAGGGGGCTGTATCTGGTAAAGATGTACCGACCTTTCTTTCGTTACTCGTTGATTATGTTTACGGTAATTCCATTTCCTCCAAAAATATCCGATTGCCGTTCAAGGCGAGGTAGTGGAGGGTTTTGTCGGAGTCAAAGACAATTTTCCCTCTTACTATTATGTTGTGTTGCTTTCCCTCTTCGCCGTCCACCACCGCGAAATGCAGTTTGTTCAGCTTCGCGGCATACGCCACGTGCCTGCTGTCCGAACTGAAGACAAGCGACCTCGAACCGATGACATCGTAGGGTTTCTGTTCTTTGTTATCCACCACCACGAACTGTTTTTTCTCCATCATTGCCCCATAAGCGATCCGTGTGCTGTCGGGACTGAAGACGAGCGAGCCCTCAATTATGACATCGTACGGTTTGCCCTCTTTGCCGTTCACTACCACGAGCCATGTATTTCCCGCCTTGGCCGCATACGCCATGCGTGTGCCGTCGGGACTGAAGACAAGCGATCTCGAACCGATACCATCGCATGGTTTGCCCTCTTTGCCGTCCACCACCACGAGCCATGTATTACCCGTCTTGGCCGTGTACGCGACTTGTTTACTGTTGGGGCTGAAAATAAGCGATCCTGAGCCGATGACCTCGTATTGCTTGCCCTCTTTCCCGTTCGCCACCACGAGCCACATATTTCGCGTCTTTGCTATGTACGCGACTTGTTTGCTGTCGGGACTGAAGACAAGGGACCCTGAACCGATAATATCGTATGGTTTTTCCTCTTTGCCATCCACCACCGCGAACCACGTATTACCCATCTTGGCCGTATAGGCGACCCGTGTGCTGTCGGGACTGAAGACAAGGGACCCTGAACCGATGACATCGTATTGTTTCTGCTCCCTGCCATCCACCACCACGAACTGCCTGTTACCCATCATGGCCACGTACGCGACCCGTTTACTATCGAGGCTGAAGACGAGAGATTCCGAACCGATGACATCGTACTGTTCCTGCTCTTTGCCGTCCACCACTACAATCTGCTTATTCCCCACCTTAGCCGCGTAGGCGACCCGTGTACTGTCGGGACTGAAGACGGGGGCCGTACCGATGGCATCGTACCTCTTCTGCTCTTTCCCGTCCACCACCATACCCCACTTGTCGCTCATCATAGCCGCATACGCCACATGCCTGCTGTCGGGACTGAAAACAAGCGACCCTGTACCGATGCCGTCGTATTGCTTTCCCTCTTTACCATGCGCTACTACGGACTGTTTATTTCCCGTCAAGGCCGCATACGCCACATGCCTGCTGTCGGGACTGAAGACAAGGAACCCGGAACCGATGCCGTCGTATAGTTTATCTTCTTTGCCATCCACCACCACGGTCTGCTTTTCGTCCTTCTTGACCACATACGCCACATGCCTGCAGTCCGGACTTATCTTCACACTGTTTTGAATCATGGATTTAAAATCCACAGCCGCGATCAGGCTCTCGGTACTATGAGATACGGCAGGAAACAGAACGGCAAACAATATAATTATTAAAAGACCGAATCGGAACAATGCGCCGCAGTTCAGATTCAGTTTATTCCCCGTGCGCGGTATTGTCATATCCTTCTCCTCAATATGTTATTGCGTTTCACATTTGTGAATCGATTGTTTTGTCCGTTGTTTTGTCCGTATACATACAATGTACCACGAAGGGTTTCTATCTACCATAAACCGTAAAAACTCAACACCTCATTTTGAGAAAAAGTGCTTTAGATGATCAGATCATACCCCTCCTTGGTTAGAGTTGTTCGATAAAACATATTACACATTCAAGATCAACAAAATACATTAACCAACTAACACCATTGTGATATCTTGTTAAGGAATATTGCCTTCAAATGGTAATCAATAGGTAATTGCAACGCTCATCCCACCTTGTCTTGTTAATAATTGAGCATTGTGACACCAGGATTTTTTATAAAATCCCCCAAGTGCATCCTCTTCACGGTCTTACTGTTGAAATAAAGCATCCACCGCCACCATCGTCAGAAGAGGAATGGGACGTTTTGGAAGTAGTGAATGTCACATTATTTCCATAGATTGTCCCTGTAATATTTGTCGCATATGCCCTGACATGATAGGTAGTTCCCGGGCTCAAGCCCGTTATTGAGCTTGTAAAACTACCGGTGCCTACGCCATCTGATGTTTTGCTGTCATTGGTTGTCGGATCGGCAGATGTACTCCAGCAGACTCCCCTTGCTGTTACGGAGGGCCCGCTATCACCGATAACACTCCCTCCACTTGATGCACTGACGGAGGTTACTGCAGATATTGATGCTGTTGTCACTGTTAGGGGCATTGTGGAAGTTGTGAATGTCAGATCACTTCCATAGCTTGTTCCCACGCTATTTGTGGCAGATGCCCTGACATGATAGGTGGTGTTGGATGAAAGATCGGTAATCTCCCTGTTCACAGACTGGCTCCCCGATCCGGTAACAGGGCTCTGGGTCGCTGGTACCGTGTTTCCGTAACTCGTCGTCATGCCATACTCAAAGACAACCTCGGTCGAAGCGCTATTCGGGTTCACTGTTCCGTTCAAGACGGCTGAACTTAAAGTCACGGAACTTGCTGCACATGTGCTGACTGTGGGGACCATGGGGATGGATGGAATATATTCGTAGGCTCCCATATCCACTACACCGTCCATTATACGAGGATTGCCGTCCTTATCGGTTTCAGGAATATTCGCTGCATTGTTATTGCCCATGTTTATACAGGGAGATGATGCAGTCAGACGGTAATCGCTATTATCCGGGTCTGCAAATAGTGGATCAGCGTCTATATTGCCTTCACCTGTATATCCACCCTGGATGTCAGAATATGTGATAGTGATAGCAGCATCCGAGAAAGAAATTGAATCGTTCCATATAATACAATTGCCTATAGTCGGTGCACCATTAAATAAACCAATTTCAGCGTATGCATCTCTTGTCTCATTTCCCGAGATGGTACAATTGGTCATAATTGGGGAGCTACTACGGCAGTAAATTCCACCGTATTCAATTGCCTCATTTCCCGAGATGGTACAGTTGGTCATAATTGGGGAGCCATTACTGCAATAAATTCCACCGCCTCCCTCACCCCAATTATCGGAGATGGTACAGTTGGTGATAAACGGAAAACCGCCATGCAAACAGATTCCACCGCCAGAACTCCAAGCACTATTCTCTGAAATAGTACAATTGGTGATAGTCGGGGAGCCGCCATCTGAATAGATTCCACCGCCTCTTTGAACCGAATTTCCAGAGATAATGCAGTTGGTGATAGTCGGGGAGGTGTTCATCACAACAATGCCACCATCACAGAATTCATCATCATGCACATTTGTGATAGTGAAGCCGGACACTACGGAATCCCCTCTCTCCCCTTTGGTAAAGTAGAAGCCGCCCGGCTGTCCCCCACCGTCAATAATGCAACCCTCAGGGCCATTTTCAGACGAGACCTTTATGGCTTTACCGTTAAAATCTATACCTGTGTTCCATAAACCTGCGTATGTTCCATCAGCGACGAGCACAATATCGGCGTCAGAGGCTGCATTGATAGCAGCTTGAATAGTTGTATAGTCTGCAGGGACACGAAGAGTATTTCCCTCCATAATCTCGGTGTAAGCGATTGTTGTTTCTGTAACCTGATTTTCATATACAGCAACTAACTGATCGTCAGGACAACTCCATCTAAATACCCCGTTAAAGATGACTTTCTGCTCGCCAACACTCAGACCGGAGACAACATTGCCACTTTCGTGCCATGGCCCTCCACTTTCAATTCTCCATTTCGCACCTTCATCGATAGCGCTTTGCGGGACGATAAGTACCATCAAAGATCCAAATTGTTGTGTATATGTCCCTGTTATCTCTGTAATCACGCCCCTGGCTATGGTAACGGTATCACTGGGAGGTGCGTTCCACCCTTCAACAGCCATATAATTTACTGTATGATCACCAGGGGAAAGACCGGATACTATTGCTCCGCTATCCTGCCAATCTCCACCATCAACGTTCCACAGAGCGCCTACATCCACAGCACCTTGAGGCGTGATTGTTGCCCCCAAAGATCCTGTTTCCTTCGAATAAGTCCCCGTTATTTCTGTTGTCTGACCCTCGATTATATCAACAATATTATCAGGAGGAGCATCCAAGCTCGGAATCACCTTGAAGTTGACTGTGTGGTTTCCAACCTCAAGCCCTAGATATACCCCGGAATTTTGCCAAACACCGCCGTCCACTCTCCACTGAGCACCGTCATCAACAGCCTGCTGGGGGGCAATAACCACATGCAAAGTCCCCACCTCCTGCGCCTCGGCTTCCGTCACTCCCATAATAGATGCCGTTTTGAGAAACTCACCAGACGGAGGCCAGCAATAAATCGTCAAGGCACAAATTGTAATGAAACTTATGATATTGATTATCTTTTTCATTTTCCCCCTGTTAGGTATCAGAACCGATTTTTGATAACACTGAAAAAGCAATTAAAATACTCTACTCTTTCTCTTTCAATCGGGATGTTATACAAATGCGTATAACCCCATTTTCTGTCCGGACAATTCCTGTATGATCAAAAACAAAAGCCCCATCTCTCATTGTGAGAAACAGGGCTTTGGATGATCAGACCATAATCCTCCTCTTGGTTACAGCTGTTCAAGTGTTCAGATAAAGCGTTCAAGATCCGAAAATTAGCAACTCACTAACTCCATTATGAAACTATGTCAAGAAATATATAAGGCAGATTTTTCAACCGGTAATAATAAGTTTTCCCGTAACGCTACTCCCAGGACGGTTTTCTTTTTTTCAGAAATGCCATGGCCCCTTCACACGGTTCGGCGGTTTCAAAACAGTCGCGAAATGCCGTGATACCTGCCTCTATGGAGTCGTCGAGCGGCAGGTTCATCCACTGTCTCACAAGCTTCTTCTGCAGTTTCATGGCCGTCGGCCCGTTCTCCAGAATTTTCCGTGCCAGGTCCAGCGTGGCTTGTTGCAACTGGTCGTGGGGGACAACGCGGTTGACCAGGCCGATCCTCTGTGCCTCCTGCGCGCCGATCGTGTCGCCGATATAGATCAATTCCGCCGCCCGGCCCAGTCCGATCAGCCGCGGCAGGTAGGCCGCTTCGATAACGGAAGGCAGACCGACCTTGACCTCGGGCATGCCGAATCCGGCATTTTCCGACGCCACACGCAGATCACAGGATGCTACTATCTCCAGTCCTCCCCCGAGGGCGTGTCCGTTGATCGCGGCGATGACAATCTTGTCCGATTCGCGGATTGCCAGACAGCACCGATGGAGATCGGTGATAAAATCCTTCGCGCCGGTGGCATCCAAATCAGCAAAGACGTGGACATCCACGCCGCCCACGAAGGCCCTGTCTCCGGCGGCAGTGAGAACAATAACGCGCACCTCTTTTTCTTTTTCAATGGTGCGGAATGCCTCGGTAAGGTGCGTGATAAGTTCCCGGGTAAGGATGTTGAGCTTCTCCGGTTGATTGATCGTGATTGTTGCAATTTGCCCTTCCTGTTGTACCAGCACCATGATCGTAGTCTCCCTGTATCGTTTGGATCGGGCATACCTGTTTCATGAAGATTGCAACCGGCAATCGGCCGCACGAGCAGAGGGAAGTTCTGAATCGTGCCCGATAAGGAAACCAAAACAGTATGGGGCCGAAGCCTGACGAGAACTTCTCGCTCGGCACTTTCCCCGACCCCATTACGCTTACGCTGACAATTTCCTTCTTCGCATCATCCAGCAGGCGACCATGGCGAGCAGTAACACAAAGACAATCATACCTTCCCCTGAGAGGGCGGGGATGCCGCGGGTGCGGGCGGTAGGCCCTCCGTCGTCGGTAACGGTTCCGTATCCGGTGAGATCGTCGTCACCCCGCTGACCGTCGATAAAGTGCAGCGTAATGATGTTCCCCGCGATCTGGGCACCCGTTCCCCCGTCGAGCATGAACGCATAGGGGTGGATGGTGGTATCGCCGGGCTCCCTGCCGTATTTCCAGTAGGAGGTAGCCGCGGCGCCCGCGGGAAGGATCAGGCGTACCTGAACCGAACCGCCCGGCGTTACGCCGTTGACGCTGAATCTGAACAGCCCGTAGGGGAAGGAGACTTCAATCGGAAACGTTCCGGGTGCCGGTACCGGGATGGCCTGAACGCCTGAGAACCAGGTGCCTTCGGGTGCCGCGAGAGTGACGTAGTTGTTCCCGTCCGCCGTGTGGAGGGAGGCAACGTTGGGCTGAATCCTGTCGGGTGTTCCGTCCCCGTTTCCGTCATAGTCGGGATCTGTCCCGTCCGGTCCGCTCTCCTCTGCCGAAGAAACTCCGTCGGTGTCGGAGGTGGAGGTAAAATCCTGTCCGGGCTGGTCTGCGGTTATGGCGGTGACGGTCCGATTCGCCGGGTCCCAGGTGGCGTAGCCGGCATGGCTCGGGGTGATGATCGTGGTGGTATTGTAGTTCACCGCATAGCTGAAGGTTCCGTCAGCGATGGTCGTTTCCGTATGCCCGTCATGGGAGAAGGTGATGGTCACCCCCTCGATGGGATTGGTGCCGTCGGTGACGGTGCCCGAGACGGTATAGGTGTTGATCGTTCCCTGGAAGTCCTGGCCAGGCTGGTCGGAAGAGATGTCCGTCAGGGTTCGACTCGCAGGATTCCAGCCGCTGTAGCCCGGATGAGCGGGGCTCACCGTCGTTGTGATGCCGCCGGATACGGTATAGGCGTAAGTTCCGTCGGCGCCGGTGGTTTCCGTATGCCCGTCATGGGAGAAGGTGATGGTCACCCCCTGGATGGGGCTGGTGCCGTCGGTAACGGTACCCGAGATGACGGCACTGAATCCCGTCATGGTAATCGGCGAGGTTGTATCGGCGACATTCATGGCCGGATCGACACCTGCCGCCCAGTCTTCCGCCGCGGCGAGGTTGTAGACCGTGTTGTCGGTGGATACCGTTCCCGGTTTGTTCAGCAGCAGATTCACGGCGGCTTTGTCCGTGGCATCGAGGGTGATCGAGAATCCGGTAGCCGAGGTAATGTCGACATCCGCGCTGCCGACGAGGGTGTAGGTCGCCCCTCCTTCACCTCTGAATGTCAATGTCGAGGCATCGATATCGTTCGCCGTGCCGGTCTTTTTCACGAAACCCGTACCGGTCGCGGTCAGTATCCCGTTACTCCAGTGGTACGATGCCGACGTGATCACGGGTACCGCCACGTTGGATGCCGTGATCGGATTGCCCGTTAAGTCGGCAACGGCTACGGCGGGGTCGGCACCGGTTGCCCAGTCTTCCGCCGCTGCGAGGTTGTAGGTCGTACCCGACGTGGAGGAGGTTCCGTTCTTGTTGATGATCTGATTGACGGCTGCTTTGTCCGCCGTGCTTAATGTGACCGAAAACTGTGTGCCCGAGGTAATCTCAACATCAGGTGTGTCGGTCAGTTGGTACGTTTCATCGCCTTCACCGGTAATGGTGAACTGGGATACATCGATATCGTTTGCCGCGCCGTCTCGCTTCACCAGGTCGGTGCCGGTCGCGACCAATACGCCCGTCCCTGCGTTGTACGTGGCCGAAGTGATGGACGGTGCAGGCACGTTACTGACGGTTATGCCGTTGCCGGTCGGATCGGCTGTGTTGCCGTCGGTTACATTGGTGCACCAGTCGTCGGCTGCGGCGAGGTTATAGGTCGTTCCGCCTGTCGAGGCGATTCCGTTCCTGTTCATGATCAGGTTGACGGCGGCCTTGTCGGTGGCAGATAAGGTTAGGGTAAATTCGGAGAAGCTGGTCCTCTCCACATCAGGAGTGTCGGTAAGGGTATAGGTGTCACCGCCTTCACCGGTGATCGTACAGGTGGAAGCATCGATGTCCGCCCCCCCGGCATTCGCCTGGATATTTGTTCCTGTTACAACAAGTGCTCCCGTTGTTGCGTTATATGTTGCGCCGGTTATTTTCGGATTAACGATTACGGTAATCCCGTTACCGGTGAGATCGGCGATAGCGGCGGCCGGATCGGCGGCGGTCAGCCAGTCTTCGGCCGCGGCCAGATTATACGTAGTTCCGCCGCTCGATTGGGTTCCAAAAAGATCAAGTTTGGCATCAACCTGTGTCTTATCTATTCCCGTGACGGAGAAGGTAAACTCGGTGGTCGATGTGATCTCCACATCGGCAATGGCTGCCGAGATCGTATAGCTCCCTCCCTCTCCCGTAACGGTCAGCTTCTGCACATCGATGTCGTTCGCGGCGCCGGTCTTCCCGAAGAGGTTCGTTCCCGTCACCGAGAATACCCCGCTGTCGGCGTCATAGGTGGCGGAGGTGATGGTCGGGATCTGGACGTTGCTGACCGTTATCATATTGCCGGTAAGGTCTTCGATGGCATTGGCTGCCGGCGCACCGGTCACCCAGTTGTCCGCCGCGGCAAGGTTGTACGTCGTCCCGCCCGCCGAGGCGGTCCCGTTCTTGTTGAGCAATCCGTTGATATGTACCTGGTCTGCGGCGCTCACGATGAGGGTGCATGCCGTGTCGGAGGTGATGTCGACATCGGGGGTATCGGTCAACTGATACGTGCTGCCTCCCTCGCCGGTAATGGTGAATTGGGATGCGTCGATATCGTTCGCCGCTCCGCTCCTGACGACCAGGTTTGTTCCGGAAACGACCAGCTGCCCCGTGCCTGCATCATAGGTGGCTGATGTTACCTGGGGGATGGCATAGCCGCTTACGGTGATACCGTTACCGGTGGTATCCGCTATGGCTGCCGACGGATCGGCTCCCGCCATCCAGTCTTCCGCCGCCCCGAGGTTGTACGCGGTCCCTCCGTATGAAATCGTTCCGTCTTTGTTCAGCAGCGATTCCACGTTCGGTGCGTCCGATCCCGTTATGGGTACACTGAACTGGGTCGAAGAGGTGATCTCCACACTGCTCAAACTTGTCAGCGTATAGGTTCCTCCCCCTTCACCCGTCACCGTCAGTTTCGTCACGTCAACATCGTTCGCCGCACCCGGATCGGCCATGAAGTCCGTACCGGTTACCGTCAGCACGTTTGTAGCGTAATCATAGGTGGCGGAGCTTATGGCGGGTACCGGTACATTGCTGACGGTTATCCCGGTGGTCGCATCCGCGATGTTGTTCCCCGACGGAGCCCCGGGCATCCAGTTGTCGGCAGCGGCGAGGTTATACGTCACGACATCCGATGATTGTGTTCCTGCCTTGTTGAGCAGCCCGTTCACCTGGGGCCTGTCCGCCGAACTCAGGGTGATGCTGAACTGGGTGTCGGAGGTGATCTCCACATCGCTCGTGCTGGTCAGGGTATAGGTGCTGCCTCCCTGGCCGGTAAACGTGAACAGCGACGCGTCGATGTCGTTTGACGCTCCGGGATTGACGACAAAGTTCGTCCCCGTGGCGACCAACTGACTGGTGGTGGCATCGTAGGCACTCGAAGTTATGACCGGGACGGCATAGCTGCTGACCGTGATGCCGCAGGTGGTATCGGCGATGTCGTCGGCCGCCGGTGCTCCGGGCATCCAGTTGTCGGCCGCGGCGAGGTTGTAGGTGGTTCCTCCGTATGAATTCGTCCCGTTTTTGTTCAGAAGGGACTCGACCTGCTGTATGTCGACTCCGCTCAGGGTGATGCTGAACTGGGTGTCGGAGGTGATCTCCACATCGCTCGTGCTGGTCAGGGTATAGGTGCTGCCTCCCTCTCCGGTAACGGTCAGCAAGGATACATCGACGTCGTTGTCCGTCCCGGCAGCGGCCACAAGGTATGCCCCGGTGACGACCAGGTGATTGGTCGTGTAGTCATAGGTCGCCGATATGATCTCCGGGTAGGCATAGTTCTGCGCGCCCGGTGTTGGGGGTTGCTGGTCATAGGCAGTGGTACTCCTCAGAGAGCCGGTGCCGTTCGGTATGCGCTGGTTCGAATCTCCCGCACTGTCTCCTCTCCCGTTCTCGTTTACCTGTCCTCCCGATATTAGCAATGTGAGCAGCCCCGCATCATCCGCGTCGTCGGTATCATACACGAGGGCGTCGATCAGGTTTGCTGTCGTTACGGCGGTACCGTTCGGGAAGTCCGATCCGTTCCCGACGTACAGGGCAACGGCATCCGCCCCGTCCTGCAGGGTATTGTTCGGAAAGGTTACATCCACGCCGGAGACACCGGCATTGCCGATGACGAAGTACCCGTTCGCGTCGGTCGCGTGTCCGTCGAGGTCGATGGCGGTGTATGAAAGATCGGTCGTGCCGTCATAAAATACCAGCACCAGGCCGGTCAGGCTGACGGCGCCGGTTCCGCCGTCGTACAGTTCGATGAACTCCAGGGTGTCGGTGCCGGGTGTGTCGGCGTCAACCTCGTTGATCATGATCCCGTCCATCGTCTGATTCGCCGGGTTGTCCGATGTGGTATCGGTATCATACGCCTCGTATCCCGCCGTTCCATTGTATTCACACACCATGGCTCGGTACACAGCTCCGGGCATTAACCCGGTCACCGCAACCGACGTACCCGTTCCGTTATAAACGCAGTACCAGCCGGTGGTGCCGATCTGGGTCCCCTGGCCGAATATGGAGTCTGCCGTGTAAGTCGTGCCTCCGACGGGAGCAGCACTGCCGGAACTTCCCCGGTAGAGGAATACGGCCCGGCCGGTCCCGCCACCGTTTGTCCACCCGATCGTCATCGCTGAGGCTTCAACGTTTGAGAAGGTTATGGTATGGGCCTGCGTCGCCGGTGCGGCATACACGCCGGTCCCCTGTATGTTAAAATTATAGGGGTTCTCATTGCTGTCGTCATTGGCGATGCTGATCGATGCCGACCTCGTGCCTCCGGCGGTGGGAGTAAAGGTGATCTCAAATGTCGTCGAACCCCCGGCCGATATGGAGTTCGACGGAGTCGAGGTCAACGTAAAGTCCGAAGTGTGGCCGGTGATTACCACATACGGTGAAGCACCCGTCAGACTCAGCGTCTCCCCGCCGGTGTTTTCAATCGTAAAGGCATTGGCATTGGTCCCTGAAGCGATAGTGACACTGCCGAAATCCGTGTCGTCATCAACGCTTGGACTCGTGTCACCGTCGGTAATCGATGTGCCGTTGCCCTTGATATTGATTTCCGGTTCTGCGGACGTACACTCGATCGAGTAGTCTTCGGCCTCACCGTAATCGATAGTACCGCTCGCACTGGGATCGTTCTGCAAGTCCGCCATGACCCGCATACGGGTTGTACCGAGTGTCGCCCCCACGGGTACGGTGAAGTCGGCGGTATATGGTCCGTAACTGGTCGAGGAGGACGCTCCTCCGGAAGCCGCGCTCAATACCGTGACGGTCTCGTCCGTGTCCGTGAAATCGCCGTCTTGGTTCCAGTCAAAGAAGGCCGCTATTGTCTCTCCCGATACATCGGAGCCGCCAATGGTGATGGAGATCGTCTGGGTAGAGCCAAGCGGCAGTTCCGTGCTTTGGGCCGTATAGTCGGAATAGCCGTTTTCGTTGTCTGTACTCGTATAGGTCGATGCATTATCGATCGTACCGATTTGAACCCGGGTTATGTAGGCATATAGATTGTTTGTTGGGTTATTGATGGTGATGGGAGGATAAAAATAAACAGTGATCGTTATCTGTCGGCTGTAGGAAGCGCCCTGGCTGTCAGTGGTCTGAACGCGGACAGAATAGGAGCCTTCATCCATCGCCGCGGTGTCATTGGCGCGCAAAACATCGCCGCTGATGTTGAACAGTGCGTTATTCGTGTCCCCCTCTCCCGAGACGAGCGAATAGGTATGGGAATCACCGGCATCCACATCGGTACTGGTCAGGGTGCCTACAACCGCATTCACCCCCGCAGTCTTGTAAATGACATCGCCGCTGATTGCGATGGCGGTAGGGGTATCGTTCAGAGAAGTCACCGTCGCTTGACTGCCCGTGTTCGTGGAGCCGGAGACTGAAGGGTCTGCAGGCGTGACGGAAAAGGTGGTGGTTACGCTGCTGCCCGGCGTGATCTGGTTGTTGGTCGGTGCAAACACCAGGGCACGCAGCCGGCTGGTGGCAGTGGCCGGCGAGGTCGAACTCATGGTGTAACTTCCCGCGCTGCCGCTCAGCCCGGTGCCGCTCAATGTGCCATTGGCAGCCGTATAGGTAATGGTCAGCGTGACGTTATCTCCGTTGGCATCGGCGACAGTCAGTATACTGAAAGGCGTGGCGGTCTGCTGATCGTTGATCGTTGTCGTTTGAGACCCGGTCACGGTGGGAGCGGCATTCGGCACCGCATCCTCTGTGACCACATTATCGATCTCCGGATACATCCAGCCATTGCCGCCTCCCAGATTTACAAACCGCAGTCGGTCGGCATTCTTATTGATTGTAAGAGTTATATACGATGACTGGCTGCTGCTGATGGTTGTACTGTAGACCGAACTCCCTAGGTAATAGGCACTTATGGTGAAACTGGCTCCGTTGGTCAGGTAGCTGTGAACGTCCAGGGTCTGGATATAGCGGGCACTGGGGGGGTAGGCGTTCGCTGACGACGCATTGGTGCCGACATAAATCGCTCCACTCCAGTAGGAGAAGTCTCCTGTCCAGCCCTGCGTATTGGAATCAAACGTATAGGTGATAGATTCCAGTACGCCCTTGTAATGACCCAAGCCAACAAGGACCTTGCTTGTGACCGCATTGGTGGAGAATTCCAGCGTGGTGTTGCCGCCGTGGTCGGCAGCGCCGGTTTTGTCCGTTGAAGCGGCGACCGTCGTCCCGGTTGCTTCCGCCAGGGCGCGGACAAATGCCTTACCTATGCTCCCCTCGGCCACGGAACAGCCATACAGGAGGATATCCGCCGTGCGTTTTGAGGCTTTTCTGATCACTGCCAATTCCGGCGAATATCGTGCCAGGCTGTTCAGGGTCAGCGTGGCTGTTCCCAGGTGCAGTTGCCCGGAACTGCCGTGTGATATGAGGTGAATGGTGTCAATGTCGCTCCGCCCATTCAGTACGGCAGCGATTTGCTCCATGCCGTCTTTGCCAGTATCGAGCCATACCACTTCTACCTCTGATTGTACGGTGTTCGTGAGGGTCTGAGCATCATGGACGGCGGCATCAATGAAGAGAATTTCGTTTCGTCCGGAAGAAGCAGTTGCGGCGCCGGATGCAGTGACGAACAAGAATATCAATATACATAAAAAACTCTGAACCGTTTTCATGCCTTGTCTCCTCAAATAATCTACGAAATGTGGTAATATATTTAAAATGATCAGTCTCAATCTTCGATCTTTACTGATTCTTAAGAAATGGGCTGAAAGGACTATATCGTTCGATATTCAGCTACAGAATTATTAATCTAACAGTTATAGATTGGTCAAGAATTTTTAATGAAATTTTATCAAGTACGGTATCAATAGTTGTTTTGGCATAGTAATGTAAAAGTATGAGTACAGGAAGGATCATTCCGGCGGTCCCATGTGCAACACGAGGGCCCTACGCAGCCATCGAAGCAATATCGGTTTCTATATAAAATCAGTAAGCAATCACCTTGGATGGAAACGCCTGGCCCCGATTCGTATCAGCGAGTAATTCTGTCATAAAGGTGGCAAAGGGTGTATATTAAAATCTATGTTTTTTCCTGAAGCGACACGGATTTCGACAAACGGAAGTGCATTCGGAAGACGGACATAACCGGCTGATCACCGTCAAATTCAGTGGAACGATGCGTTGAGCGCACCGTGACTCGGTGCCTATTTTGTCTGAAGCTTACGAGCGGAGAAGAATGATCGGTTTACCTGAAAATCATCAAATAATGCCGGACAGAGTGAGACGCTGGCTGATATTTATCCTTGCCTGCCAGCTATTTGTACTCTCGCAGTTTTATCGTGCGTCGGTGGCGGTGATCTCTCCGGACCTGATTCAGGAGTTGGCCATCGACACGCGCCAGCTCAGCCTGATTTCGGCTGCCTTTTTTTACGCCTTTGCTCTCATGCAGATTCCCATCACCATGTATCTGGACGGTATCGGACCGCGCATATCCATGACTGTCCTCTCTCTGATAGCCGTAATCGGTGCAATCGTGTTTTCCTTTGGTCATTCGGTCCCCGCACTGGTGACTGGCCGGGTTTTAATGGGAATCGGCATGGCATGCAATCTGATGGGACCCCTGAAGATCATCACCCTCTGGTTTACACCCAGACATTTTGCCACACTGTCTGCATTTGTAGTTTCGATAGGCACCGTTGGCAATCTGATTGCCGCGACTCCACTGGTGCTGATGGCTCAATCCATGGGATGGCGAAATTCATTTTTGGTGATTGGCGCAATCAATCTGTGCCTGGTGTTCCTTTTTTACCTTATTACCAGGGATCGTCCCCGAGAATCGATTGTTCCCGATGTTCCCCGGGCGGCATCCACGCAGCTCAGAGAAATCGGGCACAGCCTCCGCCACCTGATCAAAGAGAAGGATTACTGGATCATCTCACTCGGCACCTTTTGTCGATACGGCATCTATGCCGCCGTTCAATCTCTTTGGGCCGGTCCTTTCTTGATCCACACGATCGGCCTTTCGGCGGTATCCGCAGGAAATCTGCTGATATTGATGAGCATTGGCATTGTCATCGGCAGTCCCATATCCGGCTGGCTTTCCGATACGGGATTGCGGAATCGGAAGGGAGTTATCACCACCGGATTGATGGCGATGGGCATCATTCTGATTGGTCTGACGCAGTTACCGTCCGGGGCCGGTATGACCGTTTGGGGTATTCTCTTCTTTTTCTTTGGCTTTTCCTCCAGTACGGGAGGGATCATGTATGCCCATATCAAGGAGCGGATGCCCCCTGAAAGCGCGGGTGCTGCCATGACTGGCATCAATTTTTTCACCATGATCGGAAGCGCCGTATTTTTGCAGGGCCTGGGTAGTATGATGCAGTATCTGTATCCTGGAGACTCACTGGGCAATGCGGCATTTATCGTTGCTTTTCTCTTCTGTGCCGTCTGTCTGGGGATCACCGCCATTTTCTACCTGTTCACGGTTGAAACCCTCGGGAAAAGGAAATAATTTCCATACCCATGAATACCACGCTGTTGAAAATTCCGTACCATACCGTTTCTGGTCTTAATATTGGTCTTTCCAACAATGTAAATTCCATCATACCTTCCGGTACCGCCCGGACCGACCAGACTGAATCCCTTGAGATAGAGACTACTATTCGCTGTGAACCTCTTGAATCAGAACATAGGCACCAACCGCCGTCTCTAAAATACTCCATATTGCGTGTCTGCATTGCAGCCTGATATACCAATATGCTGGCTATATATATTCTATTGATATATAGTAAAAATAAAGTGTTTCCTCAGTATCCGCCGAACAGGAATACCACCGGGTTCATGATGAAAATTCATGTATCCTCTGTTCGATCTCGTTATACTATTTCCACTACCGCTACCTCCTCCGGTGCCATTTTGTCCCACAGAAGGGGCATACGGAAAAAATCTTCGTATGTAACAAAAAACGGGCATTGCCCTATGCAAAAAAAGGAGGAAAGATAAATGACTACCAAAGAGATTCAGAGTAAACTCATTGAAACCATGCGGGAATGGCAAAAGATTGAAAATGCGTCGGTGTCTTCAACAGGCCAGGTAATCGAAAAGACGGACAACTCGATTATTCGCCTTATTATGGAGATTATCCAACGGGACTCACAGACGCACTATCGTATTCAGGAGTTTATTACCGAAAGCCTTGAAAGCAAAGCCGTTTCTTTAGAACCTCAGGAACTCGCCGGTGTATGGAACATGATTGAAAGGCATATAAAACTGGAAAAGAGAACCGTCGAATTAGCGAATGAGGCGAAAGTCGCATTACAGGGGAAAAAGATGGTTGTTCAGGAATACCTCATTGATTATCTGCTTGTCGATGAAGAGAAACACAACCATATCCTCGAAAACTTATCTACTATCAAAAAAGGCATGTATCCCTATGGATAACATTTCCCCGGTTTCATTTTACGGGCGTCACAAGGGATCGGGTTGAGGGTTGACGTGTGTTAATGATTGCTGCTTGTCTTCTCAAACGAACAGGCAAATTCGATGTATGTTTGTCTCAGGGAGTGAATACGCGTCAATCCGAAATTACGGTGAAGCCAGCGTAACTATATAATCTCAGGGAATTGATTCGATTTTGAGTTGACGCGTGGTGAATACAGCCGCTTTCTGAAATGATTTTGAGGATTAGGTAGGTAGCCAACATAATCGACGCATTTCATTTTTTTCTGTGATCACCCATGCGCAGCACCATTCGGAAGCTGCCACACAAAAGCATTTCCCCAAAAACAAGACTTCAAAAAAACTGGCTGATCTCTCAATGCAGTTACGAGTGTCCACAAGGTCAAATCAGCGATGATTTATCAAACGTGAATGCCGGGAAAAGGCTGAATAAATATATGCGGTACTTTTAATAAATCCCTTGACAAAAGAATCGGTGACAGTTTAATCAGTATCAGTTTCGATGCGCGGTCATCTCGGCGTCAACCCCCCACCGTATCAAATCCTGTGGGGCTTTACCCAGAATGACATCTTATTGAGACACAAATCCGGAATATATATTATCAGAGAAGGGGGAGGGTAGCGTGAAAAAGATTCTGGTTACAGTGTGTGTATGCATTATTGCATCGATGGCGGTTGCGACAGCGGCATCCGCAGGCGATGCAGTGGTCGGGGCGGTGACGCCGCTGACGGGTAAACTTGCCGTGTACGGTGAAGGGTTTCAGAAGGCCATGAATCTGGCGCTGGATGAAGTCAATGCCGAGGGCGGCATCAACGGGATGCCCATGAAGATCGTCTTTGAGGATAACAACTCCACATCAAAGGGGTCTGTGTCGGCCATTCAGAAACTGATTACCATCGATAAACTCCCCGTGATTTTCGGTCCCGCGGCGAGTTCGAATTTCCTAGCGGTATGTCCCATTGCCCAGCAGAACAAAACGATCCTGATCGGTGCGGAGAGCGCAGCCGCCGATATTACGAAATGCGGTTCCTACGTTTTCCGCGTGTTTCCGTCGGACCTCCTGCAGGGAATAGGTGTGGCGGAGCTTGCCAAATCACTGGGATATAAGGAAGTGGTCCTGACCTATATCAACAACGACTGGGGTGTCGG